>NZ_JBNPXO010000003.1:0-535652 GCF_050433265.1 Allobosea sp. OAE752 | reverse complement strand
GTCCTTTTCGCCGACGCCGGGCATGGCGGCATCTTCCAGCATCACGACGCCTTCCTGACGAAGGCCAGGGTGTTCCTGGCCGCCTGACCGCCAGCACCGCCCACAAGGACATATCAGATGGACCATATGACGTTCGGCCGTACCGGCCTTCAGCTTTCCAGACTCGCGCTTGGCACCGGCAATTTCGGCACCGGCTGGGGGTATGGCGCCGATCCTGAAACGGCGGTGGCCATTCTGGACGCCTACGCTGCGGCAGGCGGCAATTTCATCGACACGGCCGACGTCTATCAGTTCGGCCAGTCGGAAGAGATATTGGGCAAGGCGCTGGAGGGGCGGCGCGAGGATTTCGTCCTCGCCACCAAGTTTAGCAATGGCGCCTCGCCGGACGCCAACCGGCTGGTGAAGGGCAACAGCCGCAAGGCCATGATCGCCTCGGTCGAGGCGAGCCTGCGGCGCCTGAAGACCGATCGGATCGACCTCTACTGGGTGCATCATCCCGATGGCCTGACGCCCATGGAAGAGATCGTGCGCGGCCTCGACGATCTCGCGCGCGCCGGCAAGATTCTCTACGCCGGTCTCTCCAACTTCCCCGCCTGGCGGCTGGTACGCGCGGCGACGCTGACTGAGCTGACGCGAGCCGTGCCAATTGCTGCCGCGCAGTTCGAGCACAGCCTCGTCCATCGCGAACCCGAGGCCGATCTGTTCCCCGCCTGTCACGCCTTGGGAATCGCCGCTGTGACGTGGTCGCCTCTGGGCGGCGGCGTGCTGACCGGCAAATATCGCAAGGGTGAGACAGGGCGCGCCGAAGGATTTGGTGGCCGCGTCTTTCAGGCAGAGAACACGCCGCAACGCTCAGCCACCGTCGACGCCGTACTGCAGGTCGCCGAAGAGGCCAGCGCCAGTCCCGATCGCGTCGCCATCGCCTGGGCCATGACACACGGCGCCGTGCCGATCATCGGCCCGCGTTCGCTCGGGCAGTTGGAGAGTAATCTGGGCGCGGCGGCGCTGAAGCTCTCAGCGGAGCAGATTGCGCGCCTCGATGCGGCGAGCGCACCGGCGGGGGCGCCACCTCGCGCGACGACGCTCGCTGTCGCCTGACGCACGAGCTTACCGATGCCCCGCCAGGCCTCATTCAAGAGCATCGGGCTGCAGCGTTAGACGCGCTGGAGGCAGCGGCCGCCCTGGATACGAGAGACCCGGGCATATCGGCCGCCGCCGAGGACGGTGTCGACGATCGGTGCGTATCTGACCCGTGGCGCATGCTGCGCCCCGGAATTGAACACTCGGACGGGACGGGGCACAGCGGGAGGAGTTGGGCCTGAAGCCGACCCTGTGCGAATTTCGCGATTGAAAGCTCAATATCCGGGCAGCCGCGGTGAAAATTCTCACTTGGTCGGCGCGACGTGGCGTGTTTACCTCGGCTCTTCTCGATCGGAGCCTTCGATGTCCAGCCGCATCGCCTTCGGCGGTTTCCTGCATGAAACCAATACCTTCGCGCCGAGCAAGGCGGGGATGGACGCCTTCCAGCAAGGCGGAGGCTGGCCGCCGCTGGCGCGGGGCGAGGCGATCTTCGCGGCCGTGACCAACGTCAATGTTGGCGCCTCCGGCTTTCTCGACGTGGCCCGCGAGAAGGGCTGGGAAGCCGTGCCGACGCTATGGTGTGCCGCCAGCCCTTCGGCCCATGTCACGGCCGGGGCCTTCGAGACGATTGCAGGCGAGCTGGTGGAGCGGATTCGCGCGACGCTGCCGATCGACGGCGTCTATCTCGACCTGCATGGCGCGATGGTGAGCGAGAATTTCGACGATGGCGAGGGCGAGCTGCTGCGCCGGGTGCGGGCGGTGATCGGACCGGACGTGCCGCTGGTCGCGAGCCTCGACCTGCACGGCAACGTCACCCCGCTGATGGTCGAGGCCGCCGACATGCTCGTCGCCTACCGCACCTATCCGCATGTCGACATGGCCCTGACAGGTGCCCGTGCCGCGCAGGCCCTCGCCGGCCTGCTCGGCACCAAGAGGCGTCCAACCAAGGCCTTCCGGCAAATTCCCTATCTCATTCCCATTGCCTGGCAGGCAACGGCGATGGAACCTTGCCGCACGATCTATGCCGAGCTTGCCGCGCTGGAAGGCGAGACGGTGCCGAGCCTCTCCTTCCTGCCCGGTTTCCCGGCCGCCGACTTTCCGGATTGCGGGCCGACCGTCGTCGCCTATGGCACGACGCAGGCCGAGGCCGACGCGGCGGCCGACACGGTCGCCCGGCGGGTGATGGCGAGCGAGGCCGCCTTCAAGGGCAAGGTCTTCGAACCCGATGCCGGGGTGCGCGAGGCGATGCGGCTCGCAGCGAGCGCGACGAAGCCGATTGTGATCTCCGATACGCAGGACAATCCCGGCGCCGGGGGCGATTCCGACACGATGGGCATGGCAGCGGCCCTCGTGCGCAACGACGCCGAGCGCGCCGCAATTGGCGTCATCGTCGACCCCGAGGCCGCCGCCGCTGCCCATGAGGCGGGCGAGGGCGCGATCGTCACGCTCGCGCTTGGCGCGAAGTCCCGCATTCCCGGCGACGCCCCGCTCGTGGCGAGCTTCACCGTGGAGAAGCTGTCCGACGGCCGCTTCGTCGCGCCGGGCCCGTTCTATGGCGGCTCGCGCATAAATCTGGGGCCGAGCGCCTGCCTGCGCATCGGCGGGGTGCGCATCGTCGTCGGCTCGCGCAAAGCGCAGCTGGCCGACCGGGCGATGTATCGGCAGGTGGGCATCGAACCGGAGGAGCAGGCGATTCTCGTCAACAAGAGCTCGGTGCATTTCCGCGCCGATTTCGAGCCGATCGCCGAGACGATCCTCGTCTGCGCGGCACCCGGCCCGATGCCGGTCGATCCGGCGGTCCTGCCATGGCGCCGGCTGCGCCAGGGCTTGCGCACATCGCCGCTCGGCAGGCCGTTCGCCTGAGCACGTCCGCCCTCGCATCAGCCTTTCATCGCCTGGAGTTCCTATGCCCGTTCTGCCGCAGATCGACGCCTTCAAGGATGAGCTCACGGCGATCCGCCGCGATCTCCACGCCCATCCCGAGATCGGCTTCGAGGAGGTCCGTACCGCCGGCATCGTCGCCGACAAGCTGAGGGAGATGGGCATCGAGGTCCATACCGGCATCGGCACGACCGGCGTCGTCGGCGTGCTGCACGGCCAGGCCGGGCCGGGCCGACGCATCGGGTTGCGGGCCGATATGGACGCGCTGCCGATCCAGGAGACCACCAATTTGCCCTGGCGTTCGATCGTGGCTGGCAAGATGCACGCCTGTGGCCATGACGGGCACACCACCATGCTGCTCGGTGCCGCGCGCTACCTTGCGGAGAACCGGGGCTTCAAGGGCACCGCGATCTTCGTCTTCCAGCCGGCGGAGGAAGGGCTCGGCGGCGCGCGCCGGATGATCGCGGAAAAGCTGTTCGAACGCTTCCCCTGCGACGAGATCTACGGGTTGCACAACGCACCCAATCTCGAGCCCGGCCAGATCTCGGTCTTCCCCGGTCCCGCCATGGCCGGCGCGGATTTCTTCGATATCAAGGTCACCGGCAAGGGTAGCCACGGGGCCATGCCGCATATGGGGCGCGATCCTGTCATGGCGGCCATGAGCCTGGCCGCAGCGCTGCAGACCATTGTCAGCCGCAATGCCGACCCGCGCGAGGCCGCCGTGCTCTCGATCACCCAGGTCCATGCCGGCTCGGCCTACAACGTCATTCCGGAGGAGGCGGTGCTGGCCGGCACGATCCGTACCTTCTCGGAGGAGACGGGCGAGCTGGTGCGCCGCCGCATGCGCGAGATCGCGGCCGGCACGGCGGCGACCTTCGGCATGACGATCGAGGTCGACATCCGCAACATCTTCAACGTGCTGGTCAATCACGATGCCCCGGCGCAGGCGATGGCGGAGGTCGCCACCGAGATCGTCGGCGGCGCGAACGTGCTGACCGAGCCGAAGGCGATGATGGGCAGCGAGGATTTCGCCGACATGCTGCGCGTGGTGCCCGGTGCCTATGCCTGGGTCGGCCATGCCGGGGACGTGCCGGTGCACAACCCCGCCTATGTGCTCGACGACGGCATCCTGCCGGTCGGGGCGAGCCTGTTGGCGCGCATCGTCGAGACGCGGGCGGCGGCTTGAGGCGGGCGGCGATGGATCTCCGCACCCTGCCGCTCGACAGCGAGGTCCTGCTCGCAGGGCTCAAGCCCTGGATCGAGTGCGAGAGCCCGACCTTCGATCCCGCCGCCGTCAACCGCATGATGGACCTCGCAGCGGCCGAGACGGCGGCGGCGGGCGCCATGATCACCCGCATCCCCGGACCGCCCGGCCTCGGCGACTGCGTGCGCGGCGACTTTCCACATCCGCGGCGTGGGGAGCCCGGCATCCTGGTGATGTCGCATCTCGATACCGTGCATCCGGTCGGGACGCTCGAGACGCTGCCCTTCCGGCGCGAGGGCTCGCGCTGCTACGGCCCCGGCATTCTCGACATGAAGGGCGGCGCCTATGCCGCGCTGCAGGCCATCGTCGCGCTGGCGAAGGCCGGTATCGAGACGCCGCTGCCGGTCAGCGTGCTCTACACCAGCGACGAGGAAATCGGCAGCCCGGGTACGCGCGACATCATCATGGAGCAGACCCGCCGCGACCGCTTCGTGCTGGTGCCGGAGCCGGGCCAGCCGGGCGACGGCGTCGTCACCGGCCGCTACGCCATCGCTCGCTTCAATCTGCGGGCCGAGGGCCGGCCGAGCCATGCCGGCTCCCGCCTCAAGGACGGGCGCTCGGCCATCAACATGATGGCGCGCCAGCTCTTGGCCATCGAGGAGATGACCGGTGAGGATTGCACCTTCTCCGTCGGCGTCATCGAGGGCGGGCGCTGGGTCAACTGCGTGCCGACCCTCTGCAAGGCCGAAGCCCTGAGCATGGCAAAACGGCAGGCCGATCTCGACCGTGGCGTCGAGCGCATGCTCGCTCTCACCCGCCGCGAGGAGGACGGCACCGGCTTCACCGTGACGCGCGGCGTGACCCGCCCGGTTTGGGAGCCGGATGCGGGAACCCTGGCGCTCTACGGCCTCGCCCGCGAGATCGCCGGCGAACTGGGCTGGGAGCTCGGCCACGCCTCGGCCGGCGGGGGCTCCGACGCCAATTTCACCGGTGCGGCCGGCATCCCCTCCCTCGACGGGCTCGGCCTGCTGGGGGCCGGTTATCACACGCTGGAAGAGCATATCGAGATCGAGAGCCTGCCACGACGGATCAGGTTGATGGCGGGGCTGCTGGCGCGACTCGCGCCCTGAACGATTGACAGGGCGCTTCGACGGGGGAGCCTTTCGCATCGTGGCATGGCGCCTGCATAAGGCGGAACGGCAAGGCGGACAAAAGGCAAAAGAAGACGAAATACCGGCACTTGCGACCTGCACATCACGATCGGCAAAGCCGGCCGGGCAAACGGCCAGAGGGGAGATCAGCCTTATGATGTCGCGTTGGAAAATGGTTGCCGTGGGGGCAGCGCTGCTGGCCGGCAGCAGCATGGCGCAGGCCCAGACGACCATGAAGGTCGTCATGCATTCGGACGTGAAGATCGTCGATCCGATCTGGACCACCGCCTATATCGTCCGCAACCACGGCTACATGATCTACGACACCCTGTTCTCGATGGACGAGAAGGGTGAGATCAAGCCGCAGATGGTCGAGACCTTCACGGAGTCGCCGGACAAGCTGACCTACAAGTTCACCCTGCGCGACGGCCTGCTCTGGCATGACGGCAAGCCTGTCATGGCAGAGGACTGCATCGCTTCGATCAAGCGCTGGTCGGCCAAGGACCCGGTCGGCCAGAAGCTGATGACCTTCGTCGACTCGATCACCGCCGACGACGCCAAGAGCTTCACGGTCAAGCTGAAATCGCCGACCGGCCTGTTGATCTTCGGCCTCGGCAAGCCGTCCTCAAACGTGCCGTTCATGATGCCCAAGCGCGTCGCGGACACCGATCCCAACACGCAGATCTCCGAGTTCATCGGTTCCGGCCCCTTCGTCCTGAAGCAGGATGAGTGGAAGCCCGGCGACAAGATCGTCTACACCAAGTTCAAGGACTACAAACCGCGCTCCGAGCCGGCATCCGGCCTGGCCGGCGGCAAGGTCGTCCATGTCGACCGCGTCGAATGGCTTGCGGTCAGCGACCAGCAGCAGGCGGTCAATGCGCTGCTGGCGGGCGAGATCGACATGGTCGAGCAGCCCGCCTTCGACCTGATCCCGCTGCTCAAGGACGACAGCAACATCAAGCTGTGGAACTACAACCCGCTCGGGCTGCAGTACACGATGCGCTTCAACCACACGCAGCCGCCCTTCGACAATCCGAAGGTGCGCCAGGCCGTGACCTATGCGCTGAACCAGAAGGACTTCCTCGAAGCGACCGTCGGCAATCCCGACTACTACCAGGTCTGCAAGGCGATGTTCGTCTGCGGCTCGCCGCTCGCCTCCGAAAAGGGCATGGACGGGTTGCTCCAATCGAACTTCAAGAAATCGCAGGAGCTCCTGAAGGAGGCCGGCTATGATGGCAAGCCGGTGGTGCTTCTGCATTCGACCGACCTGCAGTCGCTGACCAATCTCGGCCCGGTCGCCAAGCAACTGCTCGAGAAGGGCGGCTTCAAGGTCGACATGCAGTCCTCGGACTGGCAGACGGTGGTCTCGCGACGCGTCCGCAAGGATCCGATCGACAAGGGCGGCTGGAACCTGATGCAGACCTCCTGGGTCTCGGCCGACATCCTGAACCCCGTCATGGCCGGCTTCTTCAATGCGAGCTGCGACAAGGCCGCCTTCGGCTGGCCCTGCGATGCGGAGATGGAGAAGCTGCGCGACGACTTCGCCCGCGAGCCCGATCCGGCGAAGCAGAAGGCGATTGCGGAAGCCGTGCAGGTCCGCTGGCGCGAGGTGGTGACCCATGTCCATCTCGGCCAGTACAACGTGCCGATCGCGGCCCGGAAGAACATCACCGGCATCCTGACGGCGCCGGCGCCGGTCTTCTGGAACGTCGAGAAGAAGTGAGCCGGATGCGCTTGCTCCTTTCCGGGAAGCCGTCCTGATGCTCGGCTACATTCTGAGGCGCCTGCTGGCGGCGATCCCGGTCCTCGTGATCGTCGCCGTGCTGGTCTTCCTGATGCTGCGGCTGACGCCGGGCGACCCGGCAGCGGTCATCGCCGGCGACAACGCCAGCTCGGAGCAGATCGCGCTGGTGCGCAACCGGCTCGGGCTCGACCAGCCGATCCTCGCCCAGTTCACGATCTGGGCGAAGAATTTGCTCTCGGGCAATCTCGGCGAATCCTTCTTCTTCAAGAAGCCGATCTCCGAGCTGATCCTTGGGCGCATCGAGCCGACGCTGTCGCTTGCTTTCGCGACCATCCTGATCGCGATCTGCGTCGCGATCCCGCTGGGCGTGCTCGCCGCCTACAAGCACGGCTCCTGGATCGACCGCATCGTGATGGGTTTCTCGGTGCTCGGCTTCTCGATACCGGTCTTCGTGATCGGCTACCTGCTGATCTATCTCTTCGCGATCACGCTGGGCTGGTTCCCGGTGCAGGGCTACCAGCCGATCTCGGCCGGGTTCGGTGGTTATCTGCAGCGGCTCGTGCTGCCGGCGCTGACGCTCTCGGTGATCTACATCGCGCTGATCGCGCGCATGACGCGGGCGAGCGTGCTCGAGGTGCTGAACGAGGACTATATCCGCACCGCCCGCGCCAAGGGGCAGGTCGAGCGCAAGATCCTGTTCCGCCACGCGCTGAAGAACGCGGCCGTGCCGATCGTCACCGTGGTCGGCATCGGCATCGCGCTGCTGATCGGCGGGGTCGTGGTGACGGAGAGCGTCTTCGCCATCCCCGGTCTCGGCCGGCTGACCGTCGATGCCGTGCTGGCGCGCGACTATCCCACCATCCAGGCCGTCATCCTTCTGTTCTCCGGCATCTATGTCGGGATCAACCTGCTGATCGACCTGACCTACAGCCTGTTCGACCCGAGGATCCGCTATTGAGCGCCGAGCCGACCCTGCTGGCCCCGGTCGCCGACGAGCCCGCTCCCTCCGGGCGGAGCATCCTGCGCCGGCTACTGACCAATGTTTCCGTACTGATCGGAGGCATCGTCCTGGTGGTGATGACACTGATCGCCCTGCTGGCGCCGCAGCTCGGGACTGTCGATCCGACCGCGATCGATCCCGTCGCGCGCAACAAGAAGCCGGGCTTCGAGCGCACCATCCGCGCCGATGACGGCGCGACCTCGACCTTCACCTACCGGATGGGCACCGATTCGCTCGGGCGGGACGTCTACAGCCGCGTCGTCTACGGCGCCCGGATCTCGCTGGCGATCTCGATCGCAGTGGCGCTGGCGAGCATCGCGATCGGCCTCGTCATCGGCCTCGTTGCCGGCTATGTGCGCATCCTTGATGGTCCGATCATGCGCGTGATGGACGGGCTGATGGCGATACCGGGCATCCTGCTCGCCATCGCGGTCGTCTCTCTGTTCCGGGCCGGGCTGACGGCGGTCATCATCGCGATCATCGTGCCGGAGATCCCGCGCGTGGTGCGGCTCGTGCGCTCGATCGTGCTCTCGGTTCGCGAGGAGCCCTATGTCGAGGCGGCGATCATGGCCGGCACGCGTGTGCCCAAGTTGATGATCCGCCACATCCTGCCCAACACCACCGCGCCGCTGATCGTGCAGGGCACCTTCATCGCCGCCTCCGCCATCCTCGTCGAGGCCATCTTGTCCTTCCTCGGCGTCGGCATCCCGCCGGAGACTCCGAGCTGGGGCAACATCATGGCCGAGGGGCGCAACCTCTTCCGGGTCTTCCCGCACAACATCCTCTATCCCGGCATCTTCCTGGGGCTGACGGTGCTCGCCGTGAACATCCTCGGCGATGGCCTGCGCGACACGCTCGATCCGAAGATGGCCGGCCGATGAGCAACGAGGCATCCCCCGTCCTCGAGGTCTCGAGCCTCACCATCGCCTTGCCCGGCGGCGGCGACCGCAACCATGCGGTGGAGGGCGTTTCGCTCGCCGTCGGCAAGGGCGAGATCGTCTGCGTCGTCGGCGAATCCGGCTCGGGCAAATCCGTCACCGCCTTCTCGGTGATGGGCCTGTTGGCCAAAGTGTTGAAGCCCGTAGCGGGGTCGATCCGGCTGGAGGGCGAGGACCTGCTCGCCGCCACGCCGCAGCGCCTGCGCGCGCTGCGGGGCGACCGCATGGCCATGATCTTCCAGGAGCCGATGACCGCGCTCAACCCGGTGCTCACCATCGGCGACCAGATCGAGGAGGTGCTGCGCATCCATACCGATCTCGACCAGCCGGCGCGGCGCGCGAAGGTCCTCGCCATGCTGGAGGCGATGCGCCTGCCCGAGCCCGAGCGCATGCACGCCTCCTACCCGCACCAGCTTTCGGGCGGGCAGCGCCAGCGCGTGATGATCGCCGCCGCGCTGATCCTCGACCCCGCCCTGCTGATCGCCGACGAGCCGACGACGGCCCTCGACGTCACGACGCAGGCGCAGATCCTCAAGCTCATCAAGGAAATGCAGGAGCGGCGCGGCACGGGCGTGCTGTTCATCACCCATGATTTCGGCGTCGTCTCCGAGATCGCCGACCGCGTCGTGGTGATGGAGAAGGGGCGCGTCGTCGAGCAGGGGCCGACGGCGCAGGTGTTGCGCGCCCCCCAGCATCCCTACACCCGCATGCTGATCGCCTCCGTGCCGGTCCTGAAACCGGCGCAGCGCCCGGAGCCGACAGGGCCGATCGCCCTCGAGACGGCCGGCCTCGGCAAAACCTACCGCTCGCGCGGATTGTTCAAGAAGGAACGCGTCGTCCGGGCCGCCGCCGATGTCGGCATCCGGGTCCGGCGCGGCGAGACGGTCGGCATCGTCGGGGAATCCGGCTCGGGCAAGACCACGGTCGCGCGCTGCGTCGCCCGGCTGATGCCGCCAAGCGAGGGCCAGATCCTCGTCCCCGACATCGACATCGCCGGGCTTTCCGAACGGCGCCTGAGACCTTACCGGCGCAAGATCCAGGTGGTTTTTCAGGATCCGTTCCGCTCGCTCAATCCGCGCCTTACCGTGAGCGAATCCATCATCGAAGGCCCCGTGAATTTCGGGCAGCCGCGGGCGAAGGCGCTGGCACGCGCCCGCGAACTGATGGAGCTCGTCGGTCTGCAGCCCTCCGCGCTCTCGCGCTATCCGCACCAGTTCTCCGGCGGCCAGCGCCAGCGCATCGCGATTGCCCGTGCACTCGCCATGGAGCCGGAAATCCTGATCGCGGACGAGGCGGTCTCGGCGCTCGACGTCTCCGTGCAGAAGCAGGTGCTCGCCTTGCTCGACGATGTGCAGAAGCGCTTCGACCTCGCCATCCTGTTCATCACCCACGACCTCAGGGTCGCCGCGCAGATCTGCGACCGGCTGGTGGTGATGGAGAAGGGGCTGGTGGTCGAGCAGGGCCGCACGGCCGATGTTTTCGCCGCCCCCGCCCACCCCTATACGCGTAGCCTGATCGAGGCCGCGCCCGGCCGCGACTTCGCCACCGGCGAGGCCTGAAGCGGATATTCGGCGACAAGCTGGAGACGACGTCATGACCCTGGCGATGAGCTGGGAGGAATGGGCCTCCCACGACGCAGTCGGCCTCGCCGAGCGGGTGCGCAGCGGCGAGCTGACGCCGGCTGAGCTGGCGCGGCAGGCGGCCGCGGGCATCGCGAAGACGAATCCTTTGCTCAGCGCCGTGGTGGAGGTCTTCGAGGATGTGGTCGCCGATCCGCTGAGCGACGGGTTGGACCCTGGCGGCCCTTTCGCCGGGGTGCCCTTCCTGATGAAGGATCTGGGTCCCACACTGAAGGGCAGGCTGCAGGAACAGGGCTCGCTCTTCATGCGCGGCAACCGTCCGGCGGCCGATGCCTGGCTGACAGCGCGCATGCGCAAGGCGGGCCTCAACCTGATGGGCCGGACCACCACGCCCGAATTCGGCGTGTGCAGCTCGGCCGAGAACCCGGCGGTCTACGTCACCCGCAATCCCTGGGACACGGACTACACCACTTGCGGCTCTTCGGCCGGGACGGCGGCGATGGTGGCAGCCGGCGCCGTGCCGCTCTCACATGCGACCGACGGCGGAGGCTCGATCCGCATCCCGGCCGGCTTCAACGGCAATATCGGGCTGAAGGCTTCGCGCGGCGTGTTCTCGATTGCGCCCAGCCTTTCGGACATCTCCGGCTTTGTCTCGACGCAAGGCTGCCAGAGCCGCTCGGTGCGCGACACCGCCGCTTTCGTCGACGCCTGTCGCGGCGGCGCACCAGGCGAGTTCATGCCCTACTGGACCACGCCCGAGCCCTATACGCAGCTAATCAAGCGCGATCCGGGCCGCCTGCGCATCGCCCTCTCGCATGAATGGGGCGACTATCGCGCCACGCCGGCCATCGTCGCCGAACTGGAGAAGGCTGGGCGCTTCCTTGAAGGACTCGGCCATCATGTCGACTGGGCCCTGCCGGAGGCCGATCTGCGCGCCGCCTTCGCCGCGCAGACCACCTGCTACATCAGCAACTTCGCACAGGTCATCGCCGGCCTTCTGGAGACGCGCGGCCTGCAACGCCCCCCGGAGGGGCTGATCGAGCCGATGAACATTCGCATCTGGGAGGCGGGCAAGGATATGTCCTATGCCGAGCGCTACCGGATGCAGGCGGTGTTCAACAGCACGGCGCGGGCCTTCGGCGCCTTCTTCGAGGAATGGGACATCATCCTGACCCCGATCACGGCGCTGCCGACGCCCAAGATCGGCGCCAACGAATACCTCACCATCAGCGACAATCCCGATGTGCTCGACTGGTTCGGCCATCTCTGGAAGTTCTTCGCCTATACGCCGCTGTCGAATCTCTGCGGCATACCGGGGCTCTCGATGCCGATGGGCCGGCAGGAGAGCGGTTTGCCCTTCGGCATCCAGGCGCAGGCACGGCAGGCCGGCGACGGCCTGCTGCTGCAGCTCGCGGCGCAGATCGAGCGCGCGCTGGGAGGTCGCTGGAACGAGGGCAGGCGGCCGCCCGTGCATGTGACAGCGGCCTGAGAGCCACTCAGTCTTTCAAGGCCTCGACGCCGCACCATTCCGCCACGAACAGCGCCATGGCGCCGGTGATGCGCTTGACCGAGGCGAGGCTCACCCGCTCGTCGAAAGCGTGGATGCCTTCACCCGAAGGGCCGTAGCAGAGCGCCGGAATCCGGTCGTAGAGCGCATGGACCCGGGCATCGAGATAGGCTGCCGTCATGAAGGATTTCAGCGGCTTGCCGATGGCGGCCTCATGCGCCCGGCCGAGAACGGCCTCGGCCTCGCTGCCCGGCTCGAGCACGTAGCCCTGGGCCCAGAAGCCGTTGAAGGTCACCCTGGGGGGATTGTTGGCGAGGAAGGCATCGGTACGGGATACGGCACGGATGCAGTCCTCGATACGCCGGGCCGTCTCCTCCGCGGTCACGCCTGGATAGAGCCCGACGCGGCAGTCGACGCGGCACCAGCACGGCACGGAGGAAGCCCAGTCGCCGCCCTCGATCTTGCCGATGTTGAGGTTGATCGGGTGCGGCTCGTCCTCAAAATGCGGGCGACCCGCCTTTTCGGCGTTGAATTCTTCCTCCAGTTTCCGCAGCGCGGCAACGACGCGATAGGCGGCGTCGATGGCGTTCGCGCCAGTCCCCATCTCGCGGACATGGGCCGGCACGCCGCGCACCTCAAACTGAAACCAGAGCACGCCGATATTGGCGCGGGCGAGCATCTCCTGCTCCGGTTCGGGGATAAGGGCCGCATCGGCGCGGTAGCCCCGCAGATGGGTCATCAGCGCGCCGTTGCCGGTCGATTCCTCCTCGACCACCGATTCGACATAGACCGTCGCCGCCGGCTGCAGGCCAATGCGCCTGAGCGCGTCGAGGCAGGCCAGGTTCGCTCCGGCCCCGGCCTTCATGTCGGCGCTGCCACGGCCATACATCCAGTCGCCTTCGATCACCGGGTCGAACGGGGCGTGGGTCCATTGGTCGCGCGGCCCGGCCGGAACCACGTCGACATGGGCCTGGAGGATGAGCGAGCGTCCCCGCTCTTCGCGCGGACGATGGATGCCGACGACGATCGGAGCCTCGGAATGGCTGTCGGAGAAGGGCGCACCGCCCGGATGGGCCGCAATCGCCTCCCGGTCCATCGCGAAGCGTTCCATGGTGAAGCCGCGGTCCTTCATCGCCCGGAAGACGAAATCCTGGACGGTATGCTCCTGCCCGCGCGTCGAGGCGAAGCGGACGAGATCCTGCGTGTAGCGAACCTGTTCGTCGAAGCCCTCATCGACGGCAGCGAGAATCCTGTCGCGCAGGGCAGGGTCGAGGGACATGCTTGCTCTCCGTCCAAATTGCCAAAGATCGGCTTCGCCCGCTGACGGCCGGCCTGGAAATCTACGGCCCCGCGCCGCGGCACGAAGCCCCAAGCCGGCATGTAAGGCCTGCGCCTGACGCAACCGAGGTTCCGCAGGATCAGCCGATGCGGCAAGACGGTCACCGCCCGGACAGGGCGATGCCGGTGCTAACAGCCGCAGCCCACATGCTCGAACCAATGAGCCGTCGCGTCGGCCAGGGCCGGCCAAGCTGCTTGCATCTTTCGGAAACCCGGCAAATGGCTCCGAAACATTTGCCGGAGTTCCGCCTGAAGCGCCGTGAAATCTATGCCGGTTGGTTCACCATCGCGAACGATACAGCGTCCGGCGACCACGACATCGCGCACGCAATGGATGTTGCCGCGGGCGAATAGCAGGTCGAGGGGGTCGACAGGCATGATCGCGTCGCGATCGAGATGGTCCAGGTCGATCACCGTGAAATCGGCCTGAGCGCTCGCGACGAGCTCGCCGGAGCCCGGCGCTCCGGTTGCCCGTCGGCCATTGCGAATGGCGAGCCCGAGGAATTCGGCACGACTCCAGTTGCGCCTGAAGCCGAGCCCGTCATGAGCGAGCTGGACGAGGCGCATCTCGCGGATGGCATCGTCATCCTCGTCCAGGGCCGCACCGTCGACGCCCACCGCAATGGCGCAGCCGCGCCGATGGGCCTCCGCGATCGGCCCGAGGCCCGAATGCAGGTGCAGGTTCGAGCTGAAATTCGTGACAATCGTCGCGCCGGATTCGGCGATCATGTCGAGCTCGTCCGGCCGTGCATGGACGCAATGGGCGAGCGTCAGGCGCTCGGAGAGCAGCCCGATCTCCTTGAGGTAGCGCATGATCCCGCCCGGGAAGGTCCGGTCGGCCCAGGCGCGCTGGTAGATCGTCTCCAGCATGTGCATGTGCACGCGCCGTCCGGTCGTGGCCGAGCGCTCGGCGATGGCTTCGAGCAGCGCGGGCGAGCACCATTGCACGCCGGCCGGACCGAACTGGACATCGACCAGCGGGCCTGCGATCGCGGCATCGATCTCGTCGATCAGATCGAGATAGTCCGAGGGCCGCGTGGGCGGCCTGACGAAGAGATCCTCGACCGGCTGTCGCGCCTCGGCTGGCAAGGCATCGAGCACGGCGGCGCTCTCGCCATAGACGAGCGGGTTCTGGTCGCGCACGGCCAGTGCGAAGGCGATGCGGATGCCGACATCCGCCGCGGCTTTGGCGATCTGCCGGGCTTCCGCGACGATCGGCATCGTGCCGCTCGGACGGGTGTAGTGGACCATCATCGCACCGCAGCCCGAGCGGGCGCTGCGGGCCAGCGAGACCGCGGCGGCGAGATAGGGATCGGGCGGCGTTCCGAGGGCCGAGCGCAAAATCCAGGTTTCGAGCGGCAGGTTGGCCGCGCCGAAGGACGTCATGCTCGGCCGCGCATGGTCGTGCGCGTTGACGAGCGCCGGGATGACCAGCCGGCGCGGGCCGGAGATCGCAGGCTGATCGACCAGGACGGCGTCGATCACGCCGTCCTGATGGTGAAGCGAAGCGTTCGCGACGAGCTCGCTTCCGTCGAACAGGCTCGTCGCGAAGGTCGCTTCGGTCATGGCGTTTGCTCCGCCGGATCAGTTCGCCGTGTAGACCAGCTCGCGCTCGCTCTTCGGCGGCAGGAACTGGCGCGAGAAGATCTCTTCCGGCTTCGGCGTGCGCGCGAGCTGGTAGCCTTCCACGATGATGCCGATGGCGCGTGCCATGCGGTCATCCTTGGTGTCGCCGATGCCGATCTCCTTCATCTCCGGCGAGACGATCAGCTCGCTGAACGAGTATTGCAACCGGCGCTTCTCGACCTTCTCGTCGACGAGGTTGTCGAAGTTCATCACACTCTTCATGCCGAGTGCCTGATCCTTGGCGATCTCGATCATCGCCTTGTTGGTGGCGCGCACGAGGCCGGCAACCGCCTTCGGGTTCTCCTTGATCAGCTTCTGCGAGACCATCAGGCCGTTCGAGTAGAGGTCGAGCCCGTAGTCGCCGAACATCAGCCAGTTGAAGTCCTTGTCGGGGTCCTGGCGATTGAGCACGAGGTTGAAATAGCTTGTGATGTTGAAGATCAGGGCGCCGTCGATGTCGCCCTTGATCAGCAGCGGCTCCTGCAGGTTCGGCGCCATGTTCGACAGCTTGACCTTGGCCATGTCGACATTGTTCTTGCGCGCAAAGACCTCGAGCAGACGCGTCGTCGGCGTACCCTGCGACCCGCCGAGCGTCTTGCCTTCGAGATCGGCCGGCTTGGTGATCCCGGTCGCCTTCTTGCTCGAGATGGCGAAGGGCGGGCGGTTCCAGATCATGTAGACCATGACCGGATTCTCCCCCGGCTTGGCGGCGGCGTTCTGGATGATGGCGTTGACATCGCCGAATCCGGCATCATAGGCGCCGCCCATGATGCGGGTCACGGTCGCGCCCGAGCCCTCGCCCTGGTCGATCACGACGTTCAGTCCCTCGGCCTTGTAGTAGCCCTTGTCGCGGGCGACGAAGAAGGCGGCATCGGAGCCCTGCGTTTTCCAGCCGAGCGTGAACTTGACCGTGGTCTCCTGCGCCAGCACGGAGCTGGCGAAGGCGAGGCCGGTGAGCAGCGTCGCAGCGAACGTCTTCAGCATGATTGTTCTCCCCTCGTGAAGTGGTCAGGCGGCGGCGAAATCGTTCTTGCGGGTGGCCCAGCCGGTGACGCGCATCTCGATCAGCGAGAAGGCGACGTAGAGCGCGACGCCGAGCCCCGCGAGGATGAACAGCCCGGCGAAGACCAGCGGCACGTTGAAGTTGGAGGATGCGGTCATCATCACGTTGCCGATGCCGCGATTGGAGGCGACGGTCTCCGCCAGCACCGTGCCGACGAAGGCATAGGTGATGGCGACCTTCAGCGAGGCGAAGAAGAACGGCATCGTGCGCGGCAGACCGACATTCCACAGGATGTCGAACTTGCTGGCGCCGAGCGCCTTCAGCACGTCCTCCATCTCGGGCTCGGTGGTGGCGAGGCCGGTGGCGATGTTCACGACGATCGGAAAGAAGCAGATCGAGAGCGAGGTCAGCACGGCGGGCACCGTGCCCGAGCCGAACCAGAGCACGAAGATCGGCACCACCGCGACCTTCGGGATCGACGAGAAGCCGATCAGCAGCGGGTAAGCGGTGTCATAGGCCGTGCGCGAGACGCCGATGATCGCGCCGAGCACGACGCCGAGCGCCACGCCGAGGACGAAGCCGAGCATCGTCGTCGCGAGTGTTTGGAGGATATGCGGCCACAGGACCGGGAAACGCTGCACCAGCGTCGCGAAGACCTGGCTCGGCCGCGGCAGGATCAGGTCCGACATGCCGGAGATGACGCAGAACAGCTCCCAGCCGACGAAGAACAGCAGGATCAGCCCGGCCGCCCAGAACCTCCGCGTCAGATTGATGGACATGTCAGGCGCTCCCTGCTGTCTGGACTGCGCGGGCATCGACGATCAGCTCGCGCAGGCGCTGGTTCAGCGCCACGAAATCCGGCTCGAAGGTCATGGCGATGCTGCGCGGCCGCGCGAATTCGACAGGGCTGTCGTCGAGGATGCGGCCGGGCCGGGCGCTCATCACGCAGATCCGGCTCGCCAGGAAGCCGGCCTCGCGGAGGTCGTGCGTCACCAGCAGCACGGTCGGGCGATGCGCCAGCCAGAGCTCCTGCAGGATCGCCCAAAGCTCCTCGCGGGTGAACTGGTCGAGCGCGCCGAAGGGCTCGTCGAGCAGCAGCATGCGCGGCTCGTGAATCAGCGCCCGGCAGAGATTGGCGCGCTGGAGCATTCCGCCGGAGAGCTGCCAGGGATATTTGCCGGCAAATCCACTGAGCCCGACCTGGGCGAGCAGCCCATGCACCTTGTCGCGGAAGCCGCCGCGTTTTTCCTGCCGGAAACGCGAGCGAAAAGGCTGGACGATCTTGAGCGGCAACATGACGTTCTGTTCGATCGTCAGCCAAGGCAGCATGGTCGGGTTCTGGAAGGCCATGCCGATCCTGAGCGCCTTCGCCGCGATCTCGCGCCCGCCGACGATGACGGCGCCGGTGCTCGGCTGCACCAGGCCGCTGACCAGCCGCAGGATCGTCGACTTGCCGCAGCCGGACGGTCCGACAAGCGCGACGAACTCGCCGTCGGGAATGCGCATCGTCGTCTCGGAGAGCGCCGGCACGGCGCTTGCTCCACTGCCGAAGGTCACGGAGGTCTGCGACAACTCGACCGCCAGCGCCGCGCGTGTCGGCGAAGCAGGCTCGGGCGGCGCGCCCTTGACGATCGCGAATTTCGTATGGGCTTGGCTCATAAGAAAGTGCATGCAATTGCAATGCCATTCTGTATCCGATGGGCAACTGGCCGTAGGCCGGTTGCCGTCGAGGCGCTCCCACGCCGTGCCCCAGCGCCTGGTGGCGCGAAGTTCCGCACCGCATGCATTGCGAAGCGGGCCGGCTAAGCGCTAAGACGGGCCGTCGAAACGGATGACCGGCGATGGCGCGTGACAGGGGCGAGAACGGCTCGTCAGACAAGGTCGGGACGATCTGCCGTGCGTTGCGTCGCGCGATTATCGAGCAGGCGCTGGAGCCTGGCGCCAAGCTGCCCGAGGATGCGCTTGGCGAACGTTTTGGCGTCAGCCGCACAATCGCGCGCCATGCGCTCGGGCAGCTCGCGGCCGAAGGCCTGGTCGAGTTGCGTCGTAACCGCATCGCCGTGGTGGCTACGCCGAGCTGGCAGGAAGCGCGCGATACATTTGACATCAGGATCGAGCTGGAGCGGCTCGTGGTGCGCCAGCTTGCCGGGCGGCTGAGCAAGGCCCAGCTCGCAACCCTTCGCGGCCATGTCGACGCGGAGGATGCGGCGCGTGGCGGGCCGGACGCGGTCTCGATCCGGCTTGCCACCGAGTTCCACGTTCTGCTCGCGACGATGACGGAGAGCCCGGTCCTGATCCGCTATGTCAGCGAGATCGCCTATCGTTGCTGCCTGACCCTGTCGCTGTTCAGTCGGCCGCATTCATCCGAATGCGCGATCAATGAACACCGTCTGTTGATCGATGCGCTCGAAGCGGGCGATGGCGAGAAGGTTGCGAGCCTGATGCACCATCATCTCGATTCCGTCGCGGAGCGGGCTCTGGTGGCGCAGGCGAAGCCGCGTGGGCGCGACATCATGGATATCCTTGCCCCTTATGCCGACATGACTCCCGCGCCGGCCGGCGGGCCGGGCCGCAAGCGCCGCCTCGACGCCGCGGAATAGCGGATTGGGCGACGTGCCGCGCTGCTGCAGGATGCGCTCGGCGCTGTCGTTCTGGACGTCCATCCTCCGCCCATGATGCCGGCGGTTCGGCATATAAAGTGCATGCATGTTTTTGCCCATTGAATACCAGTCCGTAAGCAGATTCATGCCGACCGACAGCGCTCTCGACCTCGTCTTCCGCCAGGCCGTCATCCCCGGCCAGAGCCAGCCGCAGGATATCGGCGTGCGAGCCGGCAGGATCGCAGCCATCGCACCACGGATCACGTGCGATGCGCCTGAGGTCGTCGTCGGTGGCCGCGTGGTCATGCCGGGTTTCGTGGAGAGCCATATCCATCTCGACAAGGCATGCCTGCTTGGTCGCTGCGAGCATAGTCGCGGCGGCCTTGCCGAGGCGATCGCTGCGGTCGCCGCCATGAAGCGCGACTTCACCGAGGCCGACGTCTACGAGCGCGGCGCGCGCGTGATCGAAAAGGCGATCGCCAAGGGCACGACTCGCATGCGTACCCATGTCGAGGTCGATCCGCGCGTCGGTCTGCGCAGCTTCTCGGCGATCAAGGCCTTGAAGGTCGACTATGCCTGGGCGCTGGATCTTTCGATCTGCGTCTTTCCGCAGGAAGGGTTGACCAACGATCCCGGCACCGAGGCGTTGCTCGTCGCGGCCCTGCGCGACGGCGCCGACCTGCTCGGCGGCTGCCCCTATACCGATGCCGATCCGACGGCGCAGATGGCCAGGCTCTTCGCCCTCGCGCGGGAGTTCGACGTCGATCTCGACTTTCACCTCGATTTCGACCTCGACCCGAGCTGGATGCATCTCGACGAGATCTGCCGCCAGACAGAGCGGCATGGCTGGGGCGGCCGCGTCGCGATCGGCCATGTCACCAAGCTTTCGATGGTGGAGCCCGCGACGCTGGCCGCCATCGGCTCTCGTCTCGCCCGGTCCGGCGTCGGCCTCACCGTGCTGCCGGCGACCGATCTCTATCTCACCGGCAGAGAGGTGACGCACGCGCGGCCGCGTGGAGTAACGCCGGTGCATCTGCTCATCGAACAGGGCGTGGTCTGCACGGTCGCGACGAACAACGTCCTGAACCCGTTCACGCCGTTTGGCGATGCCTCGCTGCTGCGTATGGCCAATCTTTACGCCAACGTCGCGCAATGCGGGCCGGACCGTTTCCAAACATGCCTCGATCTCGTCACGTCGCTTCCGGCCCGGCTCTTGCGGCTCGGCGACTATGGCATCGCGCCCGGCAATCCCGCCGACCTGATCATTCTTGATGCCACGACGGCAGTCGAGGCTCTGGCCGAGATCACGGAGCCCGTCGCGGGCTACAAGCGAGGGCGTCTGAGTTTCGAACGGCCGCCCGCGCGATTGAACGGACCTGAGACAAGACGTGCGCTCTAGCCACGATGTCTGATCGGCCCTGCCGACCTCAGCGCGGTCAGCGGCGAATTCCGGCTCCAGTAAAATCGACGCTTCGGAGGGCTTGATCCGGAGAGAACGCGTCCCAAAATCATGGCAGTCGCCGACAGCGAGAGCGCGCTCGACGCGGCGATCAACCAAACCGGATCCATGTTGCTTCCAGGAGGATATGGCTATGGCAATGTTGGCAATCGCTCCCAACCAAGGGAGGGCTGCATGATGACATCCGACGATTTCGAGAGGCCGGTCGTGATCCTGACCGGGCTCGGGCACCCGGCGGCGATCGGCTCTGCAATGGAGGCCTATATGTTCCTGGCCGACTGGCCGGCGAGCAGGCGTGATCCGGTCCACGGCTTCGCGTTGAAGGCCTGCCTGGCGGCGATCCGTGGCGAGATCGAGCCGGATACGGCGCGCGGCTTGTTCGCGTCATGGGCGGAAAAACACGATCTTCTCGCGCCCGACATCGCCGCATTCGCCGGCAGCCGGAGGGAAGGCTCGCGCGGCCGCGCCTGACCAGGAGCCCGGCATCGGCCAACCGGAGCTTGATCCTCTCGCCCGTCAGAGACGCGGACATTGGGAGCTTGCCTGAAAGCTGACGCTCCCAATGAGAGGTCTGATTTCCGGTGCCGACCCAAGTCGCGCTGAGGATGTCCGCTTAGAGACCGTTGTCGATGGCAAGCTTTGCCGGCGACCTGCCGGGCGTCAGTCGTCCGATACAGACAGCCCCGCGAGAAGCGGAGCGTAGGCGGCGAGCCTGCGGGATACGAACTCGGTGAAGAGCCGCACACGCTTCGTCTTGCGTGTCTCCCCCTGCGTGAGAAGCCAGAGCGTCCCATGCATGGGCAGGTCGGTGCCCGGCACTCTCACCAAGAGAGGGTCGGCATCTCCGACGAAGCACGGCAGTTTCGTCATCCCGATCCCTTTCTGCACGGCGGCGATCTGCGTTTCGGCGTCCGGGGTCCTGAACGGAACTCCCGTGGCGTTAACCTCTCCCGCGCGGGCCCAGGCCGGGAGTCCATGATTGTCTATGACGATCCACCGGATGGAATCAGGCGCGCCCGCACGCCGCGCGGCCAGCCGTTCACGAGAGATGTAGACGCCGCTGAACAGCTCCGGTCCCATCAGGCCGTGCAGATTGAGCGGCAGGGTCTTGCGGTCGGTGACGATGCGGATCGCGACATCGGCCTCTCGGTTGGTCAGATTCGCTACCTCGCCGGTCGACGAGATTTCCATCTCGATGTCCGGATGGAGACGCGCGAAGTCGGCGAGATCCGGCATGAGCAGATGTGTGGCGAGGAACGGCGGAAGCGTCACCCGCAACAGCCCGCGCGCGCTCTGATCGCGACCGAAGACGCGCGTCTCCAACTGGTGCGACGACGCTTCCATCTGTTCCGCGAGCTCGAGGACCTCCTCGCCCGCCGCCGTCAGGCGGTAGCCCGAAGGCAGCTTTTCGAACATCTGTGCCCCGAGGCGTTCCTCGAGCTGAGCGATGCGTCGCAGCACGGTCGAGTGATTCACCCGGAGGTGCTTGGCGGCAGCCCGCACCGAGCCTCCGCGGGCGGCGGCAAGAAAGTAGCGAACGTCATCCCAGTCGATCATGGTGCAATCCGGCACCGCGCGGTGCCCCTTCCAAAGCTCGGATTCAACATATCGACCCGCATCTCGATTGTTGGCGGTCGGGCGGACATCATAGCCCATGCCGACAGGCGCGTGCCAATTCCGAACGGCGGGCGCCGATCGTCGCGGTTGGCGTCAGTCGCCCGACCGGATGAATTTCGCACCACCGATCTGCGCGCTTCCGCACTCAACGCCCGACCCCGGCAGACCCATCTCGAGGCTCTCGGGGAACTTCCCCGATCAGTCAAAGATGGAGCCTGAAGGAAAAGTCATGGGAAAGCTTGAGGGTAAGGTTGCAGTCATCACGGGTGGATCGAGCGGCATGGCGCTGGCGAGCGCCAAGCGGTTCGTCGAAGAAGGCGCCTATGTCTTCATCACCGGCCGGAGGCAGGAGGCGCTCGACGAGGCCGTCAGGCTGATCGGCCGGAACGTGACCGGCGTGCGCGGCGACGCGGCCAATCTCGACGACCTCGATCGCCTGTTCGATACGGTCAAGCGGGAAAAGGGCAGGATCGACGTCCTGTATGCGAGCGCCGGCACGGGCGAAGCCGTCCCGCTGGGCGAGATTACCGAGCAGCATTTCGACGCGACCTTCGGCCTGAATGCGCGCGGCACGCTGTTCACGGTGCAAAAGGCGTTGCCGCTGTTCAATGATGGGGGATCGATCTTCATGACCGGGTCGGTTGCTTCGTTGAAAGGCTTCCCCGGCTACAGCGTCTACGCCGCGAGCAAGGCGACATTGCACGCGTTCGCACGCGGGTGGCTCAACGAGCTGAAGGGCAGGAATATCCGGGTGAACGTGCTGCACCCCGGGCCGATCGCCACACCGATGCAGAGCCAGGTCCTCACCGAGGAGGCGAAGCAGATGTTCGAATCCCTGATCCCGCGGGGAACGATGGGTCGTCCCGAGGAAATCGCAGCGGTCGCGCTGTTTCTGGCGTCAGACGATTCGAGCTTCGTGAATGGGCTGGAATTGTCCGTCGACGGCGGCTTCTCGGCCATCTGAATTCGCGCTGGATCGCGGGACGCGGCTGACCGGCGGCAACCAGCGCGTCCGTGGTGGAACGACTTCTGCGCTGACGGCCGGCCCGGCCGCGCGGAAGTCGTTCACAGCCGGACGCCTACGCGCGGGTCGCCACACTGCGGAACGAAGACCCAGCGCCGTTGAAGGCCGGGGAATCAATACCAACAAGGATCGGAGACGTATCATGAGCTATGCGATTGTAGGATTCGGCAGGATAGGCCAGGCCCTCGCCCACGCCTTCGCCCGTAAAAACATCGACGTGACCGTCGCGAGCCGCCGGCCGCCCGAGGCGTTGGAGCCGCAGGCTCGGGCGATCGGTCCCACGGTCGTTGCCAAGTCGCTGCGGGAAGCACTCAAGGCCGACACGATCCTCTTGGCGGTCCCGTTCGAGGAGCACCGCGAGGTTGCGAAGGCCTTGCCGAGTTGGGAAGGCAAGACGATCATCGACGCGACGAACGCGTTTCCGGTCCCTGAAGAGCTGGATGGTCTGCCGTCCTCCGCCTTTGTCGCGAAGGCCTTCACCGGCGCCAAACTCGTCAAGGGGTTCAATCACCTGGGTGCCGCCACCCTGGCGACCGACCCGGTCGTCGCGGGCGGCCACCGCGTCGTCTTTCTGTCTGGTGAGGACGAGGACGCGACCGCTCGCGTGGCGGCCCTGGCCAAACAACTCGGCTTCGCACCCGTCAAGTTGGGAAAGCTCAACGAGGGCGGCGCGCTGGTGCACGCACGCGGCCGCGTTTGGGGGCCGCTGATCTTCCAGGACCTGTTCAAGAAGGAGCCGTAATGGATTGTCTACTGGCAGATCCGGGAAGCCATGGGGATGGATCCTGCGGCGAAATCCGCTGACCAGAAGCCTGCGCGGCTCTCAGTTCGCCTTCGGTTGAACGTCGATATTGCGCTCGCCGACTTATTGCCGGAGAGCCACTGTCATTGTTCTGTAGCCGGGGACGGCGACCGTCTGGACAGGAAGCCTGCTTATGGTGTGATTGCCTGAGGCGGGGGATGGAAGAGCGGCGATCCGATGCGACGAATGCAAATTCCAACATCACGCCCAGGACCATGCTCGGTTGGCTGAGATGAGGGACTTGCGCATACCCACGGTCGAGGCCCGCCGTCATCGTGTCGTCGGTTCGAGCTGGCGGGTTGTGGGGATGCGTGCCCTTCTGGCCGCGTTCCTGCTCGCCGTCCTGGCCGGGCCGCTTTTCGCGCAGGCGCCCGAGGGACGCCGGATCGCGCTCGTGATCGGCGTGTCGGATTATGGCGGGCAGGGTAACCTCACCAATCCGGAACGGGATGCGCGCGCTACAGCCGAAACGCTCGAACGGCTCGGCTACGACGTCCGCACGCTTATCAATCCGCGCGCAGCGGCGGTGGATGCCGCCATCGACGGGCTCGATTCCGCAACGCCGATCCAGTCGCTGCTGTTCTTCTTCTCCGGCCATGGCCGGAGGGTCGGCGGCGTTTCCCTTCTCGCGCTGGGCGAGCGGGATCCGCAGACGCACCGGCAGAAGACGCTCGATCTGGCCGAGCTGAGCACTCGCTTCCAGCGGCTGAAGGCAGGCTCGACGATCTTCGTCCTTGATGCCTGCCGCACCGAAACGGAGTTGAAGGACGCTGCCGGCGAGGCCGGGCTCGCGCCGCCGCCGCGTGCGACCGGGACCTTCTTCGCCTATGCTTCGGCTCCCGGAGGCGAGGCTTTCGACAGGGGCGGCGGACGCGGGCTCAGCCCCTTCACCTTCGCCTTCATCGATGAACTGCTGATTCCGGGCCAGGATATCGGCGTGATCATGCGCAAGGTGCGCGAGCGCGTTTCGCGCGCCACCGGCGAGCGGCAGGTTCCGTGGAGCGAGGACGCGCTCACCGGGCCGCTCGTCATCAATGCCGCGCCGGCGGCGCCACAGCTCTTCGACCTCTACGGAAAGGCGCTGAAGGGCGACGCCTCGGGCGCGCGCGAACTCGGCCTGGCCTATCTGCGCGGTCAGGGCGTGGCCATGGATGTCGAGCGCGGCGCGGCACTCCTTCGCAGCGCGGCCGAGGGCAAGGACATCGCCGCGATGCTGGCGCTTGGCGCCTTCGAGGCTTCGCGCGATCAGAACGCATTGATGCCGGGCGGCCGCGCCCGGGAGTGGTACGGGAAGGCGGCGCAGGCCGGCAGCGCCGAAGGCATGTTCCTGCTGGCGGAGCAGGATGCGAAGCGCCTGCCGGAAGGCCGCAAGCCGACGGAGGAGACGATAGCGCTCTATCGCCGCGCCATGCAGGTGGGACACCGCGATGCGACAGCCCGTTATCTCAGCCTGAACCTGCGCTTTCGCTTCGACCGGGCCCTGGACAGGGACGCCACGATCGCGGCTTTGCGCGAGAACGCCGCAGCCGAGAACCTTGCCTCCATGGTGGAACTCGGCCGTCTCTACGCGACACCCGACCGGGCTGAGACGGACTATCGCGAGGCCGATTTCTGGCTGGAGCGCGCCGCCATGCGCGGCTCCGCCGAGGCGCTGCTCGAACAGGCCAAGCTGTTCGGCCTCGGGCGCGGTCGGCTGGCCGATCCGGTGCGGGCGCATGCGCTGACGAAGCAGGCGGCGGAGCGCGGCGATGGCCTGGCGATGCTCATGCTCGGCCGGCAATACCAGCAAGGGCAGGGCGTCGCTCCCGACCCGGCCGAAGCCGTGTCCTGGTTCCGCAAGGCTGTGGCGGCGGGAACGGCGGAGGCCTTCGCCGATCTCGGCCATGCCTTCGAAGCCGGGCTCGGCACCGATCAGAATCCCGCCGAGGCCGTGGCGCAATACCGACGCGGGGCTGCGCTGAACGATGCCGTCAGCACGCGCTACCTCGCCGTGATGTATGAGCAGGGCCTTGGCGTGCGCCGCAACATGGACCGGGCGATCGCTTACTACATGCGCGCGGCGGAGCTGGGGGACGGCCGGGCCCAGGCCTCGCTGGCGGTGCTCGTCAACAACGGCATGCTGACGAGCACGCCCGACCCGACGCTGGGCGCGGCCGCGCTCGAAAAAGTGGTCGGGCGGACCCGCGACGCGTCCTATACCTTTCGGCTCGCCCAGATGACCGAGAAGGGCGTGGGCCGCCCCGCCGATCCGGCCAGGGCCGCCGAGCTCTACAAGCAGGCTGCCGATCTCGGCAGCGTAGCGGCGCTTTCGGAGCTCGCGAGCCTCTACAGGCTGGGCCGCGGCGTGCCGAGGGATCCCGTGCAGGCCCAGGAGCTCTGGCAGAGGGCCGCGAGCGCGGGCGATCAGCCGGCCTACTACAATCTGGCGGTCCTCTATGGGGAGCGTAGCACCAACCCGGAGGATCAGGCGGAAGCCGGGCGTTGGGCGCGGCGCGGCGCCGAAGCAGGCGGCAGCGAGGCGATGACCTTGCATGCCCGCAACCTCTATTTCGGCGAGCACGGGCAGACTCGCGACACGGACGGCGCATTCGGCTGGCTGGAGCGCGCCTTGGCTGAGGGCAATGGCTGGGCGGCCGGCACGCTCCTGGCGATCATCACCGACGGCAAGATCGGCGCGCCCCAGCCCGATCGGGACCGGGCGCTGCTGCTGCTGGTGCAAGCGGCCAACCGCCAGGGCAATACGGTCGCGGCCGAGGCGCTGCGCATGGTCTGGCGCGAACGCGAGGGCGTCGACATGCAGACGGCGACCGAACAGGCGCTGGTCCAGCGACTCGACGGACCGCAGCGGGGCATGGCCGCGCTTCTGCTCGGCCTCGGCTATCGTGAAGGCCGCTTCGGCGGACGGCCCGACGGCCCGAAGGCGGCCAGGTACTTCGACATGGCGATCGCAGCCGGCGAGGTCGAAGCCTATCGCCATCTCGGCGATCTCCACGCCGACCGGATGCTGCCGGATGCTTCGCCGCGGGAGGCTTTCCGCAACTACCAGGCCGGCGCCGAGCGCGGCGAGCCGGGCGCCATGAACAATCTCGGCGTCGCTTACCGCCACGGTCTCGGCGTCACCCGGAATTTCGAGCTGGCTTTCGAGAATTTCAAGGCTGCTGCCGAGCGCGGGCATGTCCCTGCCATGCACAATCTGGCCGTCGCCTATCAGCGCGGGTTCGGCGTCTCGCCGTCACCCGAGCAGGCGGAGCTCTGGTACGAGCGGGCGATCGCGAAGGGGGATCTCGGCTCCCGGCTCGGGCTCGTCACGGTGCTGCTCAACACCGAGAAGGAGGAGGATCGCGACTATGCGCGCGCCCTCTTCAACCTTGCGGAGCTCGGACGCCATGGCGTGCCGGCAGCGGCGACCTCCCTTAGCGAGATCGTCCGCAACGGGACGCTGCCGCGTGGCGTGCGCGAGCGGGCGGTGAAGATCCTGTCGCAGCTTCAGGAGACCCGTCCCCGGGGCGGGGCGCCTGAGGCGCTGAAGGCGCTCGCCGCCGCGGGGATCGTCGCGCGCTCCGGCGAAAGCTACGAGCTGGCGCAGCCGAAATCGACCCGGCGATGACCGCGACCGGAGCCGCCGGCGCGCATCCTATGGCGCCGCGGCCTTGGAGGTCGCGGGCTTGCCGACGCTTCCAACCAGCTTGATCGCTGCGAGCAGCGCCGTATCCGTGCCCGATGGCGCCGCCGAAACCGCGCCGGCCACCTCGCTCTCGGTTTGGGCATCGAGTCTCGACCCGCTGCCGGAGCGCGGCGTGAGCAATCCGCTCTCCTCGTCGAGCACGAGATCGGGAGCGACGCCCGCACCGTCCAGCGCGGCGCCGGTCGCGCGATAGACGCGCGCCGTCGTGACGATGAGGGCGCCTTGCCCCTCCGGCAGCGGCAGTACGGTCTGGATCGTGCCCGCTCCGGCGGTCTTCTGCCCGAGCACGAGCGCGCGGCCATGGTCCTGCAGCGCGCCGGCGACGATCTCGGCGCCTGCGCCGGTCCGACTGTCGACGATCATCACGACGGGCAGCCCGGAGACGATGTCGCCTTGCCGGGAGACGAGCCTGCGCGCATTGGCCGAGGTGCGGCCGCGCAGATTCGCGATCTCGGTTCCAGCCGGCAGCATCATGCCGCCGAGCTGCTCTGCTGCGTCGAGCAGGCCGCCGGCATTGCCGCGCAGGTCGAGCACCAGCCCTTCGAGCGGGCCCCCGGCGCGTGAAGCCGCCGCGTCGAGCGCGGATTGCAGGTTTGTTCGCGTATTGCCGTCAAAGGCACTGATCTTGATTACCGCGACACGGCCCTCGAGAGTCCAGCGCAACGAAGGCGGGGCCTGCACCGGCCCGCGCACCGGGCGGAGCGTGAGCGGCGCGGGTGCGCCGGGCCGTTCGACCTTGAGCACGGGGCTGGTGCCGAGCGCTCCGCGCAGCAGCGCCACCGCCTCCGGCAGGGGCAGTCCCGTCGTCGGGCGGCCGTCGATGCCGACCAGCACATCGCCGGCCTGAAGTCCCGCGCGCTCGCCGGGGCCACCGGGCAGTGGGCGGACCACCGTGAGCGCTCCGCCTTTCACCGTCAGCTCCAGACCGACCGAGGCCGGCGGCGGCTGCATCTCGGCCGGCAGCACGAGCCGGCTGTGCGGATCGAGACCCGCCATCATGCCCCGCAGGGCGGCCGCGAGCGCTGCGTCGCGCTCGCGGCCGGCGCGAAACCGCATGATTTCGGCGATCAAGAGATCCGCTTGCGGCTTGAAGCCAATGGCGGTCGCCTCGGCCTGCATGGCCGCGTCGAGCGAGCGCCTTCGGGAAGAGGCGGGCTCCCCCGCCATGTTTCCGAGCCCGCGCAGCCCATGCATGAACAGGCTGCGGGGTTCGACCACGTCGACATAGTGCTCCGCCACCTGTGCAGCTGCCATGGTGATCGTGGTCTCAACCTGCTCGCGCGGTGCGGCAGCGGCCGGCAGCATTGCTCCCATGGCCGTGGTCCAGAATGTCAGGAGCGCCAGCAATCTCATCGCATCTCACCCATGGGTATCAAGGCGGGCGCGACTGCTGCGGCGCTCGCCGCTGCAAGCGATAGCAGATTCGGGGCAGGAATCAGCCCGGGGTGCTCGCCCGGGCCGTCCCGGCGGAGAGCCGCGGAGGGCAGGGCGAGATACCGGTCATACGCCGCCTGTCACTGGTCATGGCGTGCTCGGTTGGAGCGTCTGCGCACTGCGGGCGAAAAAAGGCGCGTTGATCGGTCTGCGCGTCGTCTGGCGCATTCCCGATGCGATCGGGCGCGAGGTTCTCGACGGAATTCTCAGCAGCCGATCACCTTGAACTCGACCCGGCGGTCGAGCGCGTCGCTGGCATCGTCCTTGCCGGTTCCGACGAGGTTCTCCTTGTAGCCGCGGCCCGTCGCGATCATGCGGCCGCGATTGTCGGGCGCGCCCGTCAGCAGGAGATCCATGACGAATTGCGCCCGCAGGGTCGAAAGCCGCTCGTTCACCTGGGGCAGGCCGGTATGCGAGGTATGGCCGACGATCTCCAGGCAGGCGCCCTTCTGGCGGGAGCGCGTCGCGATCTGGCTCAGCCACATCGGATAGGGATCGGTGATCTGGCGGTCATCGACGAATTGCGTCGTGCCGGGCTTGAACAGCAGCTTCACCATCAGCCGATCGGTGGCGAGGCCGTAATCGATCAGGTCGCCGAAGGCATCGACCATGTCCTCGCGCCGGGCGAGCTTGCTGGCGGCGAGATAGGTGCCGATCCTGACGCGGTGCTGCTCACCGCCCGGCAGCTTGCGCGCCGCCCGGTAGAAGGCCAGTGCCTCGCGGAAATGCTGGGTCTCATAGGCGAGGATGCCGTCATTGATCAGCGCATTGGCGGTCAGCTTCTCGACATAAGCGGGATCGATCGGATCCCCCAGCTTCGTGCCTTGGCAGACCTTGATATAGGAATCCGTCGCTTGGTCCTTCGCCCAGAGCGGCGAGTCCTGAAAATAAAGCGTCGGCGTCGTGTCGACGCCTTCCGGGCGGGCACGCGAGACGCCCTTGGAGACGATGCTGTTGGATTTGAGATCGGCCAGCGTCAGGCAGATCCGGTAGGCGTCGCGCGGTCCGTCCGCCACGCCCTGGTTGTTGACGGCGGTGAAGGTGCCGACCAGCACAACGGGCTTGCTCGCCAGGGCCTCGCTGTCGAAGGGCAGGACGGTGAAGCGCGGATAGTTCGCCTTGACCATCTCCATCAGGGTCGCCTGCATCGAGCGCGTCGCGGCCGATTGCGCGCCGGAGGCCGCGTCGATCAGCGGGTCGATGACGAGGTTGACCTTGTCTCCGGAGACGGTCGCCTTGCCGAAGAGGTCATCGGCTGCCTTGCGGAGCGCATCGGCAAAAGGAACGGGCGTCGGGGGTGGCGGAGTCTGGGCGATGGCCGCGGTCGCGCCTGCCAGCAGAGCCAAGCCGATCATGGCGATCTTGAAGCGGACCAGGCCCGTCATGCCTCACCTCTCCAGTTCGGGCCGGGCTCTCCGCCGCGGCCGTCTTGCATCAGCGGCACTGCCGCAATTGTTCGCGTGCCGCGGGCGTGAGATCGCCGAGCTGAGCACGCATCAGGAGTTCGGCGCACTCGCCGGAGGCTCGCCCTCTCGGCGGGGCCTCCGCCGGGCGCGCGGGCACGCCCGGCATGGCGACGGGTTGCGTCGAGCGGTTCTGCGGCAGCGCCCCGGGCGTGCCGAGCCTGGCCGCCATGGCTTGCTCGACGGCCCGACGCTCTTCGGCAAGGCGCTGCTTTTCCGTCTCGATCGCCGCGAGCTCGGCTTCCCGGCGGGCGAGCTCGTCGGCGAGGCGCGCGCGTTCCGCTTTGTCCTGGGCGCGCGGCGGGGGCGGGGCAGGGGCAATCGCGACAGGCGCGGAACCCGGAGCCGGCGAGGGCGCGGGAACGCCGACCGCGTCGCCGCTATCCTTGCGGGCGAGATCGTCGGCAGCCTGCCGCCGGCCCTGTTCCGCCTTTTCCAGACGCTCGAGCAAGGCGCGTTCGCGCTCGGCGAATTCGCGTACGAGCTGGTCGCGCTCGCTCGAGGTCGTGGAGCGGCGCTCGAGCAGGTCGAGCCGCGTGCGCGCATCGATGACAAAGAAGCTCTGCGGATAACGCTGGATGAAGGCCTGCAGCGCGGTGGGATCGTCGCTGGCGCGGATGCGGCGCCAGACATCGGCATCCGTTTCCTCGCGATTGAGGTAGAAGTCGCCCAGCAGGGAGAGCGAGAGTTCCGGCGTCTGGCGACCGGCCGTCGTATCGTAGACGCTCTTCTGCACGCGGCGGAACAGTGCCGCGACTTCGAGGCCAGGCTGGTCGATCTCGCGCACCAGGGCGGCGGTGAAGGGGCTGTTGCGGCCGGCGCCGTCGGCGGCGACGTCGTTCGCCTGCGTGGCATAGGCGATGACCATGCCCTGCGCGCGCTGGACCGGGGCGAGGCCGGAGCCGACAGAGAAGCCGCGCGTCGCCTGACGCTTGGCGAGCAAGCCGACGAAGGGGTTGTTGCGGCAGGCGTCGAGCACCATGATCTTGACGCCCTTGGCATAGTTCAGGGCGGTGACGACGTCGTTGAGCCGCGTCGTCTCGTACTGGACGCCGACCTCGTCCTCGATCTTCGCCTCGACCGGAACGAGATAGTTCTCGCCGTTGAACTGGAAGCCGTGGCCGGCGAAATAGAACATCGCGGCATCGGCATCCTGAGCCAGCCGGGCGAAGCGCGTCAGGGCCGCGTCCATGCCGCGCTTGTCGAGATCGATGCCGTCGACCACCTCGAAGCCGACCTTGCGCAGGGCGACCGCCATGTCGCGCGCGTCGTTCATGGTGTTCGGCAGCACGGGTGCGTTGCGATAGGCGGAATTGCCGATGACGAGCGCCACGCGGCGCTCGGGCGGCGTCTCGGCCATGGCGAGGCCGGACAGCAGCAGGAGGATCAGGCCGCAGAGTCTGGCGACGAGAATCATGGGTCTTCCCTAGAGGCTGCCGGCAACCTCTACGTCATGCTAATGCATGATCCCGGCCTTCTCCAGAACAAAGCATAGTCATCGACACGAGGGGACGGTGTTTTGCTTGAAGGCTCCTGGCTCCGCTGCTAGCCTTCCATCCCTCTCCTCGCGGAAGGAAGACGCTGATGCTCCGCCTTGCGCCGGCGCTTCTGCTGTTGGGTCTGGCCGTGGCGATGCCGCTGGCCGGAGCGTCGGCGCAGGAACGCGCCCGGCAGCGCAGCCCGGCCCCTGCCACCGCGCGTCTTTCCTTCATCGGTCTCGCCGACAAGGCGCAGGTTCCCGCCAAGCTCACGGTGCGGTTCGCGATCACCGGCATGGAGGTCGTCCCGGCGGGGCAGGCGGCGCGCAATGGCGGGCATCACCACCTGCTGATCGACACCGAATTGCCGCCGCTCGACCAGCCGATCCCCAGCGACTTCAACCATATCCATTTCGGCGGCGGCCAGACCGAGGCCGAGATCGCGCTGACGCCGGGCAAGCACACGCTGCAACTGCTCTTCGCCGACCACAATCACGTGCCTCATGATCCGCCTGTCATGTCCGAGCGCATCACGGTCGAGGTTCCGGCGGCGGCGCCTGAGAAGCCGCGCTCGGCTGCCGCGCCCGGCGCGCGTGTCTTCTTCATCGACCTGCAGGACGGCGCGACGATCCCGAGCCACGCCAGGATCCGCTTTGGGGCGGAAGGCATCACGGTGACGCCGGCCGGGACCGCCAGCCCGAATGGCGGCCACCACCATCTCCTCGTCGATACCGAATTGCCGGCGCTCGATCGCGAGATCCCCAGCGATTTCAACCATCTGCATTTCGGGCGCGGGCAGACCGAGGCCGAGCTCTCGCTGCCGCCCGGCGAACACACGCTGCAATTGCTGATGGGCGATCACGAGCATGTGCCGCACGATCCTCCCGTGATGTCGGCGCGTATCCGGGTCCGCGTCGTCGCCGATGGGCAACCCGTTGTTGCTGCGCAGCCGGCGCCGCATGCCCATGGCGCTGGCGCTGCCCGCACGCCGTCGCCCAACGATGCGGCTGTCTATTTCGTTTATCCGCGGGATGGCGACCGGATCTACCCGACATCGACCATCCGCTTCGGCCTGCGCAATATGGGCGTGGCGCCGGCTGGCGTCGCCAAGCCGAATACCGGCCATCACCATCTGCTGGTCGACGTCGGGCCGCCTTCCTTCGATGCACCGATTCCGGCCGATCTCAACCATATCCATCTCGGCGGCGGCCAGACCGAGTACAAGCTGACCCTGCCGAACGGGCGGCACACGTTGCAACTCCTGCTCGCCGACGAGAACCATCTGCCACATGATCCGCCGGTGATCTCGGAGCGCATCACGGTGATCGTGGCGCCGGGCGGGCCGAACGCGAGGAGGCGCCGGTGATGTCGCGAGCCCGCATCGCAGCCGCCGGCCTTTTCGCGCTGGCAGCGTGGCAGGGCCTTCCCGCGGAAGCCGTCGCGCAGACGCCCGCGCGCCAACCCGCGCCGCCGGGCGCGCAGGTCTATTTCCACTATCCGATCGATGGCCTGAGCGTGCCCGAGCGCTTCACTGTGCGGATCGGCCTGCGCGGCATGGGCGTCGCGCCGGCTGGCGTCAACCACGCGCGGACCGGCCATCACCACCTGCTGATCGACACCGAGCCCGGACCGCCGGACCAGCCGATCCCGTCCGACTACAACCATATCCATCTGGGCAACGGCCAGACCGAGGTGGTGGTGACCCTGCCCAAGGGCCGGCACACGCTGCAATTGCTGCTCGGCGACTACACCCATACGCCGCATGATCCGCCCGTGATGTCGCCGAAGATCACGATCAATGTCCGCTAGCTGGGGGGCTTTCGTCTGAAGATGGCCTGGTTACGCGTCCTGATCGCCGTCGTGCTGCTGCCGATGCTGGCCGCTTCCGGGCTTGCCCAGCAGCCGAGCGAGGTCGCGCGTGTCGCACTCGTCATCGCCAACGAAGCCTATCCGGAGGCGCCGATGGCGGGCGCCGCCCAGCGGGGTCGCGCCGTCGCGCAGGTGTTGAGCGCCGGCGGCTTCGATGTCGTCTCGGTCGAGAATGCCGACCGCAACGCCTTGCGGCAGGCGATCGCCAGCTTCGCGAGCAAGCTCCGGCGCGGTGCGCAGGCCGTGGTGTTCTATAGCGGCCATGCCATTCAGGAGCGGAACCGCAATTTCTTGCTGTCGGTGCAGAACGGCGCTGAGGGCGCGGTCGATCTCGACGAGATCGTCGATCCGCTGATCGTCGCCCGGCCGGCGAGCGCGCTGATCTTCCTCGATGCCGGCCGCGACAATCCCTGGCAAGGCAAGGCCAAGGGGCTCCTGCCGCTCGAACCGATGGAGGGGATCGCGGTGCTGTTCCCGACGGCGCCGGGCAAGCCGCTGCCGGGCGGTCCCGACCGCGCCGTCGAGGCCTGGCTCAAGGCGATCCGGACGCCGGGGCTGGAGATGGCGCAGGCGCTGAAGCAGGTGCGGGACACGGTTTCGCGCGAAACCCGGCGCAGCCAGCAGGTCTGGCTCTCGGCGGAGCCGCCGAAGGGGCTCGTCGTCACGCCGGTCTTTCAGCCGGTCGCCGTGGCGCTCGGCAGCCGCGCCGTCATCCCGCCGCCGCAGACGCCGGGCGTAACCCAGGATGCGGCCTATGATCTCGCCTTCTGGGAATCGATCCGCAACAGCCGGAACGCGGCGGAGTACCGCGCCTATCTCGATGCCTTTCCGAACGGGCGCTTCGCTTCGCTGGCCCGGGCCCGCGAGCAGGAATATCGCGCCGGCCCGGTTGCACCTGCTGCCACAGCCGTTGCAATCGCCACCCCGCCGGCATCGCCCCAGCCAGCAGGCGCGCCGCAGCGCGACTGCACAGGCTGCCCGGAGCTGGTCGCGATCCCAGCCGGCAGCTTCCAGATGGGCTCGAACGATCTCTACGAATTCGAGAAGCCGGTGCATCCAGTGACCGTCCGCGGCTTCTATCTCGGCGCCCGCGAGGTGACCTTCGAGGAGTGGGATCTCTGCGTCGACCAGGGCGGCTGCAATTACCGGCCGGATGATCGCGGGCTCGGCCGCGGCAAGCGGCCGGTCACCGACATCCACTGGAACGATGCCAATGCCTATCTTACCTGGCTCTCGGCCCGGACCGGCAAGCCTTATCGCCTGCCGACCGAAAGCGAGTGGGAATACGCGGCGCGCGCCGGCACGACGACGACCTACCCTTGGGGCCAGACGCTGGTGAAGGAGCGGGCGAACTGCCTCGGCTGCAACGACCAGAAGCGCGGCAGCGCCACTCCGGCCGGCCAGTTCCCTCCCAACGCGTTCGGCCTCTACGACATGGCCGGCAACGCCGCCGAATGGGTCGCCGATTGCTGGAGCGAGAATTATCGCAGCGCGCCCCGCGATGGCAGCGCCTATACGGTCGCGAATTGCCGCGAGCGCGTGCTGCGTGGCGGCTCGTTCAACAACGATCCGCGCTATCTGCGCTCGGCCGCGCGCTTCAAATACGAGCCCGATGTGCGCTTCTACACCAACGGCTTCCGCGTCGCGCGTGACCGATAGGCCTGTCCGTTCCACCTCGAATTGCAAGAGCGTCGTGTTCGCGCGGTCATCGACTCCTACGCTCGCATGCGCAGCGGCCTCTTAATCGGCGGCGAGCCTGACCTGCGGACTGAAGACGTTCGTCTTCACCAGCCATCCTTGACGTCGCAGTTCGCGTCTTGCCATCGCGGATGCGTCTGCCGATATCCAGATTTCCTTCCTGATCCGAGAATTGCTGCTGCTCGCCAGTGCGGTACCGAGCTGCGAGAGCTGAGCCGCGTTTTCCGATGTCCAGGCAAGGTCGTCGGCTGTGAACAGAGCCACTCTCCTGTTCGCGCCGACCGAAATGACCGGAATGCGTTCGACGATTTCCACGCCACTGATACCGTCGTTGCCAAAGGGACGTGCCGAGAGATAGGCGAGCGTCTGCAGCGCCGTGAAGGCGTCCACTCTTGTTTCGCTTGACGCGACGAAGGAGGCGAGCGCCTCGAGGCCCGGTGCGCCCGACATGCCGCTCAGGAAACCCACCGTCCGTGTCTTTTCGGTCGGCGTGAGTTTGTCGCTCAGCAGCAATCGTTGGATCGTGTCCTCCGGGATGTTCAGCTTTTCCAAGCGCTCGCGGTTGACCGCCGCCGTTTCATCCGGCGGCATGTCGAGCGTTCCGAGGCCCGAAAAGACGGTACCCGCTCCGCCGGGAACGAAGCCAAGTGCACGGTTGACGCCGAAGGATCCAGCGGCCGAGTAGGATGCGACCTTGTTGAGTTCGCGCGAGAGCGGGATGAAATGAGTGTAGGGATCGACGCGCAATGCCTCGGCCAGACGCCGCTTCTCTTTCGGTCTGTCGACGAACTTCTCAAACAAGTTCTCGTTCTCGCGCTCCGGCCGTCGCTTCTCTGGCTTGCCGAAGGTGGTGACGAATTCGCCAGCGTCGGACAGGGTACGCCGCACCGAACCGACCCGCCGGGAAACGTTGCTGTATGTTCCTTGCGCGCCGCCGATCGGGTCCCTCACCGTATTGACGACACCTCGGATCGGGCTGAGGACGGCTTTGCCGGCGGCGTGCACGAATTCCCCTGACAAAGACTGTTTCTTGAGCGCGTCCAGGGCGACGAGCTCCCGGAGATGATTGCGTGCGAGATCGTCGCCGGTCACCGGGTAGGTGCCGAACTCCGTGGCAAAGACGTAGGTGTTGTATCGTCCGTCGCTTCTGGCGTCGCTTTCTACGGTGTAACCGGGGCCTGTCTGGAGCGTTCCCAGAACAGCGGTTGCAGGCTTGGCTCGCGGTTGTTCGTGCTGGCCCGTCGTCCTGCCGGATGGAAGCGCAGCGGCCGCCGATGTCACCGGGGCATAGTCGAAGACCTGTCCGGGAGCGTTGCTCTGGGCGCAGCCTGCGAGAAGCGTGAGCAGCGCGACCGATCCGACGCTGCCAATCCTGGCACGGGCCGCGACCGCGGATAGGCCAGCGCAATGGAAGCCGCTCGCGAGCTGCGTTGCTTGGGCCGTTTGAAGGAGGCCGCCGGGGCAACTCTTTGCATTGCGCGACCGGCGCACTGAACGTTGGAAAAGTATCGGCGGGACAGTCATTCGACCTCGCAATAAGACACATTTATGCATCTGCACGAGTTCTTGGCCAGATAAGACGCAATAACGCATCTTATCTGCCGATCGCGAATGCTTCGTGCCGCCCCGTCGCTTTCGATGGTTCCATGATTCGCAAGGGTTCGCGTCAATAAAATGGCAGGACGTGTGGACGATGCGGGCCCCTAGCCGGCGCTGTTCGGCGCCCCTCGGGTAGAAGCCGGAGCGCTGCGATTGCCAGCACGACGAGCCCGTGCAGCGCCGAATTTCGATATCGCGCGCAGCCAAGAAGGCTACCGCCCGTCAGACCCGGTTAGGTTGTTTTGTGTTATTTGGTTCTATTTTTCTCAGCTAAGTAGTATTCAGAAAGTTATGTCGATAATTTGATCATAAATGTATATATTACTTAACGATTCATGCGGATAAATGTATTTGTAATATCAAAATCGAGAATCTGGATTTGTATGAGATATTGATATTTATATTGCCTCGGTGATCGCGGGTGCCCTCGGTTATGCCTGTGACTCTACGCCGATGCGGATCCACAAAACGCAACCGGTTGCGCGTTTGAGCGGTTCGAAGATCTCCACTCTCGTCTCCGTGCCATTCCGGGATCGCTGCGTGTTTTCACGCCGCGCGTGCTGCGTCCACGCTCGCGCAATTGCGCCAAGACCTCCCGGACATCCCGACCCCACCAGGATTATTCCGAGAGCGGCGTGCCGTAACGGCATGTTGCCGCGTTTCTAGAGGCAGCTGTCCACTCGCGAAAGCGGTTTGCGACGGCCAGGAGGGCTTGCACTCGATCGAGGCCTGGCATGCAAGAACCCATTCTCAAACGGCCCGCCGTCCTGTTGGGATCGGCGTCCTCGGGAGGAACGATCGCGGCCGTGCGCCACCTCGCCGGCTACGGCATCGGCGCCAATGTCATCGTCGATCACCGCTTCTGCCCGGCCGGATGGTCGCGCCATGTCGGGCGCCGCTATGCGGCGCCGGTCGAAAGCGACAGCATGCGCTATCTCGACCGGCTGCTCGCGATCGGAAAGTCCGACCCTGGTCAGGTGCTGCTGCCGACCTCCGACGAGCTGGTCTGGCTTTACAGTTCAAACGCGCCGCTCCTCGCGCGCTATTTCCGGCTGTACCAGCCGCCGATCGAGACGATCAGGCGCATCCTCGACAAGGCGCTGCTCGAACAGGCCGCAACGAGCGCCGGTGTTGCTGTCCTGCCGAGCTGGGATCCCCAGAACCTGGACGAGCTTGCCGAATGGGCGCCGCACCTTCCTTATCCGGTCCTGATCAAGCCGCGGACCCATGTCCATCGCCTGCGCAACGACAAGGGCGTCGTCGTGCATTCGGCGGAAGAGCTCCTCGCGGAATATCCACGCTTCCTCGCCCGCGAGCGGTACCGCTTCGATGAAACGCCGCGCGAGCCCGGCTCGGTGCGGCCGGTGATCCAGAAGTTCGTCGAGATCGGGCGCGAAGGCGTGGTTTCCATCTCCGGCTTCATCGGGCGGAGCGCGGATGTGTTCGTGACCCGGCGCTCGACCAAGATCCTCCAGCGGTCACGGCCGGTGGGGGTCGGCGTGTGCTACGAGTCGCGCCCGGCCGACCCCGCATTGTCGCAGGCTGTCCATCGCCTGTGCCGCGAGCTCGACTATTTCGGACTGTTCGAGGTCGAGTTCATCCTGCACGACGGCGCCTGGGCGATCATCGATTTCAATCCGCGCCTGTTCAACCAGATCGGCCTCGATCTGCGCCGCGGGCTGCCTCTGCCGCTGCTGGCCTATCTGGACGCGCTCGGCGAAGCCGAAGCCCTTCGAAGCCTCGCGGCCGAGGCGCAAGATGAGAACCCGGCCGAGAAGGTCGTCTTCTGCGACAACTTCACCCTTCATGCGATCCTTCTGGCGCAGACGCTCTGCATGCGGGCGCGCCTCGGGGATCTCGCGCATTGGCGCAGCTGGGCGCGGCAGAACCGCGCGCATATGGTCCATTTCGCCTCCGATCCCAGCGACCCCATGCCGGGCATCGTCCATATTCTGTCCGAGCTCTATCTCGGATTTCGGGCGGCGCCGCGGTTCGTGCGGACCATGCTTCCGTCTTCTCCCCTGGTCGCGCGCGGGCTTTGACGATGAGCAAGCAACTCGTGGCGATCATCGGCGGCGGACCTTACGGGCTCTCGCTTGCGAGCCATCTCGCGGCCCGCAATGTCCCGCACCGGATCTTCGGCCAACCCATGGCCTTCTGGAGCCAGATCGCCCGCGCCGGATCCCGGCGCTACCTTAAATCCTATTGCTTCGGGACGAACATCTCGTCGCCGCAACCGGGCTCGACCTTCGCCGATTACAACGAGCCGCGAGGCCTGGAGACGTTCGAGCCCTGCTCCATCGCGAATTTCGCCGAATACGGCCTTTGGTTCCAGGCACGGCATGTCGATTGGATCGAGCCCGTCGATGTCGCGAATGTCTCCCGGCGGGGACAGGGTTACCTCCTGACGCTCAGCAATGGTGACGCGGTCGAGGCATCGGATGTCATCGTCGCCACGGGGCTGGCGAACTTCGCAAAGATGCCGCACGCCTTGCGAGCGCTGCCCGGCGCCCTCGCCACGCATACTGCCAGGGTCGAGAGCTTCGCCGCTTTCCAGGGTCTCGAGGTCGCCGTCCTCGGCTCCGGCCAGTCCTCCCTCGAAGCGGCCGCGCTGCTCCATGAAGCCGGCGCGTCGCCGCGCTTGCTGATCCGCAAGCCGTCCACTCTTTGGATGACCCGCGGGAGCCGCACACCGACGCTCTGGCAGCGGATCCGCTGGCCGGTCTCGGCGCTGGGCGGCAGTCCGAAAGCATGGGCCCTGACGCAGTTGCCCGGCGCGTTCCATCGGCTGCCGGCCTGCGGGCGCGCGCTCTTCCTCAGGAATTTCCTGCCGCCCGAGGGCGCATGGTGGCTGCGCGAGCGGGTCGAGGCGCTCGTGCCGGTCGAATACGATACCAGCGCGGTCGCGGGGCAGGCGATCGGCAATCGTGTGTCGCTGCGCTTGCGGGGCGCGGACAAGCAGGATCGCGAATTGCTCGTCGACCGGGTGATCGCTGGCACCGGCTACGAGGTGAATGTCGAGCGCATCCCGTTTCTGGCGCCCGAATTGCGCAGCGCCATTGCCCGGCAAGGCTGCGCGCCACGGCTCGATGCATCCTTCCAGTCTTCCGTCCGGGGGCTGCGCTTCGCCGGTCCGGCATCGTCGATGAGCTTCGGCCCGGTGTTCCGCTTCGTCGCCGGGGCCGAGTACACCGCGCGCACGATCGCGGCGGCCTTGTCCCGAACGGCCATGGTCCGCACATGAACGCCGCGGGCCTGCCGCTCATCGTCCTGCCGGGCGCGAGCGGCCACGCGCCGGATTGCTCACCATTCTGCGCCCAGCCGTCGGACCGGGATCGCGTCATCGCGCTGCGCTATCCAGGCTGGCGGAATTCCGTCGATGCCGGCCTCACCGGAGAGGCCCTGGTCGACGCCTTCGCGGCGGAGATCATGGAACGCGTCCCGCAGATGCCGGTCGTGCTGCTCGGCGTCTCGATCGGCGGCCATTTCGCCTATGCGACCGCACTCCGTCTCGAGAGCCTTGGGCGTACCGTCGCGGGTTTGTGCATCATCGATTCCGGGAGCATCACGGCGGCACGATCGGCGCAATGGAAGGCACGCCTCGCCTCCCACGCGGCCGATCTTCTGCGGCGCGGGCGCCCGGGCGCGCTGGTGCTTCACGCCCGACATCTCGCTTGGCGCGGCCTGTTTCGCCTCGCCGGAGATGGATTGCCCGTGCTCGCGCGCGAGCACGCCGCGCCGCTTCATCGGATCGGCACGATCGATCCGGCATTCGCGGAAGAGCTGAGCATGCGGCTCCGGATCCGCATGACCGCGGCATGGATGCGCAACCTCGACGACCGCACCACGTCTCTGCACGCGCCGGCGGCTCTGCTGCGAACTGCAGCGATGGCAGCGAATGACGGTCTTTGGCGCAAGCGTTGCCCCGAGCTTCGCATCATCGATCTTCCCGGCAACCATGAGACGCTGTTCGAGGCCGAGAACGCCGCCGCGTTGCGCGCCGCCTTTCTCGCGGCGACCGCGGAGTGGAACGACGCCGATCACGCACTTCATTGATGCGTCGGAGTTGGAGTATCGCAGTCGTTTATAGAAATATTGGCGTGTATTTCTCTATAATACCGAAATTATACTTAGAATTTACCAGTTGATGATTTCCTTGAGGTCGCTGTGGGCGACGATTCGTGAGAATTATACGCGATAACGCATGGATATAGTTTCGTTATCGTATCCGATGGGCGCGCGGCGATCTATGCCGCCCGGTCCGCGAATCTTCGCGCGGCGGCCGCGAGCAGGCCCGCTCCCAGCAAGGCCGAAGCGATCGAGGCCGCAAAGACCGCGATCTTGGCTGCGGCGAAGTCGCCCGGATCGGCAAAGGCCTGGCCGGCGATGAAGAGCGACATGGTGAAGCCGATGCCGGCGAGCGCGCTTGCTCCGGCGAGCTGGAGCCAGGAATATTCGGCGGGCTTGAGCGCGACGCCGAGGCGGACGGCGAGGGCGGCGGCTCCGAGCATGCCGAGCGGCTTGCCGAGGACCAGCCCAGCCGCGATCGCGAGCACCAGCATCCCGCGTCCCTCGAGGACGTCCGGCGCGATGACGACGCCGGCATTGGCCAGGGCGAAGAGCGGCAGGACGAGATAGCTCGACCGGGCGCCGGCGTGGCGCAGCAGCCGGTCGGCCGGCGATTCCAGACGGTCATGGATCGCGTCGAGCGCGCGCAGGGCGGGGGTCGATGGGCCGTGCCGCAGCACCTCGCCGCCATGGGCCGCTTCGCCCAGCATGATCGAGTTGGCCTGCGCCGTGAGGGCGGCGAGATTGGCCGGCGGCCGGGTCGGGATGAACAGCGCCAGCACGACGCCGGCGAGCGTCGCGTGCAGCCCCCCGGCATGGACGCAGGCCCAGAGCGCGAGGCCGATCAGCGCATAGGGCGCGACGCGATAGACATGCGCGCGGTTGAGGGCGGCAAGCCCGCCGGTCAGGACGAGTGCGGCGATCAGGTAGCCGAGCTGGAGCTTGCCCGAATAGAACAGCGCGACCACGACGATCGCCCCGATGTCGTCGACGATGGCGGCGGCGGTGAGGAAGATGCGCAGCTCGATCGGCACCCGCGAGCCCATCATGACGATGATGGCGATGGCGAAGGCGGTGTCGGTCGCCATCGGCACGCCCCAGCCATGGGACCAGGGCCCGCCTGGCAGGACGAGGATGTACAGCAATGCCGGGACGACCATGCCGCCGATCGCGCCGGCGATGGGGAGTGCGGCGGAACGCCGCCCGGCGAGGTGGCCGACGGTGAACTCGCGCTTGATCTCCAGGCCGACGACCAGGAAGAAGATCGTGAGCAGGCCGTCATTCACCCAGTGCTGGAGCGACATGCCGAAGCGGGCATCGCCGAAAGAGAGCGCCGCCTCGCGATGCCAGAAGGCCTCGAAGCCGTGCCCCAGCGGCGAATTCGTCAGCGCGATGGCGAGGACGGTCGCGAGCAGCAGCAGGATGCCGGCCGAAGGGCCCCAGCTCGCGAAATCGAGCGCGGCGGTGCGGAAGCGATGGCCGAGCGTCCCCAGCATCGCATCGAGGAAGGAACTCTCGTCCCAGGGGCCGTCATAGCGGCGCTCGTTGATGAAGAATGTCGGGGTGAAGCGCACGCCGCTGGCATGGGAGCTCTCGATGTCGGATTCGACGCGGGCGGCGGCCTGCTGCGCCTCCTGCGCGGCTTGATCGGGAGCCTGCTCGGCGAGGCCGAGATCGCGGGCGACCGCCTCGAGATCGTCCTCGGTCAGCACCTGCGAGCGCGTCATCAGCTTGACATGCGCGTCCCAGAACTGCTCGGCGGTCCGGGCGCGTTCGACGAGCTCTGCGGCGCGCAGCGCGATGTCGCTGTCGGTCAGCGGCCGGTGACGGAAGACATAGCGCACGCGTTCGCCGAGCTGGTCGCGGATCTCGGCGATGCGCTCATTGGCGGCCCGGCAATGGGGGCAGGCGTAGCTGCCATATTCGACGAGCGTGATCTGCGCGCGGCCGGGGCCGAGGACGTGATCGGCTGCATCGTCGACCGGGCGGTCCAGACGGTTGGCAATCGCGGCCTGCGACATTCCTGTGATTCCCTTTGTCCGGCGGGGCGTTCGACCAGACACCAGCATCGGCTGTCCGAGGCAAGCGCTTCCCGGCCATGGTAGCCACAGCATCCGGCGCGCGTCAGCCATCGGGGCTCGCAGATGCGCGATACCTGCCGGATCGAGCCGATGCGCGCTGTGGAGAGAATGTGGACTCCCGCTGGCTGCGCCAGGGACGATTTACACTCCGTTAACCATTCCCTCGATACACCGAAGCAACCGAAAATTTACCAAGATGACCGACGTGTTAACTCAACCCCGGCCTATCCGCCTCAAGGGGCGGTCCTATCTCGCGCTGACGCTGACCCCGGAGCAGCCCTTCGAGGACTGGCTGGCTCGGCTCGACGATCTGGCCTCCCGCTCCGCCGGCTTCTTCCTGCGGCGACCCGTGGTGCTCGACGTTTCCGGCCTGGAGATCGACCGCGCTGAGTTGCGGGAGCTCGTCGGCAAGCTCGGCTCACGGCAGGTACGGATCATGGGGATCGAGGGCGCGTCTCCGTCGCTGCTCGGCTCGGACCTGCCGCCTGCCATGGCCGATGGGCGCCCCACCTCGGATTTCGAGGCCCCGGTCGCAGCCGAGAGCCCCAAGGCCGATGCCGTCGCCAGCAGCGAGCCGGTCGCGCCGCAGCTGCCGAAAGCCGTGCCGTCCATTATCGTCACGCAGCCGGTGCGCTCGGGGCAGTCGCTGGTCTTCCTGGAAGGCGACGTGACCGTCATCGGCTCGGTCGCATCGGGAGCGGAGATCGTCGCGGGCGGCTCGGTCCATGTCTACGGCACCCTGCGCGGACGGGCGATGGCGGGCACGATGGGCAACGGCGCGGCACGCATCTTCTGCCGCAAGCTCGAGGCGGAGCTGATCGCCATCGACGGCTACTACAAGACGGCGGAGGACATGGAGCCCGGGCTCCGCGGCAAATCCGTCCAGATCTGGCTCGAGAACGAAGCGTTCAAGGTCGAAGCGCTCGCCTGAGCCGCAGGCATCAACATTCAAAGGAGCGGTCAATGGGCAAGGTCATCGTGGTCACATCGGGCAAGGGCGGCGTCGGTAAGACGACCTCCTCCGCCGCGCTGGGCGCTGCACTCGCACAGGGCGGCGAGAAGGTCGTCGTGATCGATTTCGACGTCGGCCTGCGCAATCTCGACCTCGTCATGGGCGCCGAAAGGCGCGTGGTCTACGACATCGTCAACGTCATCCAGGGCGAGGCCAAGCTGACGCAGGCGCTGATCCGCGACAAACGGGTCGAGACGCTCTATCTGCTGCCGGCCTCGCAGACGCGCGACAAGGACAATCTGACGGCCGAGGGCGTCGCGGCGGTGATCGGCGCGCTGAAGCAGAGCTTCGACTGGGTCATCTGCGACAGCCCGGCCGGCATCGAGCGCGGGGCGACGCTGGCCATGCGCCATGCGGACATCGCCATCGTCGTGACCAATCCGGAAGTCTCATCGGTGCGCGATTCCGACCGCATCATCGGCCTGCTCGACTCCAAGACGCTGAGGGCCGAGAACGGCGAGCGCGTCGAGAAGCACCTGCTGCTCACCCGCTACGACCCCGCCCGCGCCGAGCGCGGCGACATGCTCAAGGTGGATGACGTCCTCGAGATCCTGTCGATCCCGCTGCTGGGCATCATCCCGGAGAGCATGGACGTGCTGCGCGCCTCCAATATCGGCTCGCCCGTCACGCTTGCCGACGACCGCAGCGCCCCGGCTATCGCCTATTTCGAGGCCGTGCGCCGGCTCAAGGGTGAAAGCCTGCCGGTCGCGATCCCCGGCGAGAAGCGAGGCTTCTTCGGCAAGTTCTTCGGAAGGAAAGCGGCATGAATCTGCTCCGTCTTTTCTCCCGCTCGCCATCGGCTCCGGCAGCTCGCGAGCGACTGCAGGTCCTGCTGGCGCATGAGCGCGCCGCCGTCGGCGATTCCGACCTCGTCACCAAGCTGCGGGATGAAATCCTGCGCGCCATCTCGAAGCACATGCAGGTGGATGACGAGAAGGTCACGGTCAGGATGGAGCGCGGCGCCCAGGTCTCGACGCTGGCCGTCGACATCGAGATCCCGTTCGACGCGGGCAAGAAGGCGGCCTGAGGGCCGCCTTTCACACATCGCGCTGTGGGGTCCTTTCAGGCGACGACGAAGCCGTGGGCGAAGGGGTCGCGATCGTCGATGAAGATGGTGTTGTAGCCGGTCATCCGGGCCCAGCCGGCGACGGAGGGGATGATGGCCTCGCGGTTCGCCACCGTCGCCGCCGCCTCGACGCGGCCCTTGAACAGCGATCCGATGATCGATTCGTGCACGAACTCGTCGCCGACCTTGAGCTTCCCCTTGGCGGCGAGCTGCGCCATGCGGGCCGAGGTGCCGGTGCCGCAGGGCGAACGGTCGATCGCCTTCTCGCCGTAGAACACGGCGTTGCGGGCATGGGCTTCCGGCCTGGTCGCCTGGCCGGTCCACAGGATGTGGCGGAGGCCCGTGATCTCGGGGTGTTCCGGGTGGACGAACTCGTATTTGGCGTTGAGCGCGGCGCGCAGCCTCGGTGACCAGCCGACCAACTCGCCGGCGGTGTGGTCGGCGATGTCGCGGAAGTTCTTCTGCGGATCGACGATGGCGTAGAAATTGCCGCCATAGGCGATGTCGACGACGATCTCGCCAAGGCCTTCGACATCCACGGTCAGTCCCTCGGCATGGAGGAAGCCCGGCACATTGGTCAGGCGGACTTCCTCGACGAAGCGGCCCTCCTGGCGATAGCTGATATCGACCTTGCCTGCGGGGGCGTCGATCGAGAGCCTGCCAGGCTCGCGCGGGGTGATCAGCCCGTTCTCGATGCCCATGGTGATCGTGCCGATGGTGCCGTGGCCGCACATCGGCAGGCAGCCCGAGGTTTCGATGAAGAGCACGGCGACGTCGCAATCGGGCCGGGTCGGCGGGTAGAGGATCGAGCCCGACATCATGTCGTGGCCGCGCGGCTCGAACATCAGACCGGTGCGGATCCAGTCGAACTCGCGCATGAAATGGGCGCGCTTCTCGAGCATGTTCGCGCCCTCCAGCAGCGGGCCGCCGCCGGAAACGAGGCGCACCGGATTGCCGCAGGTATGGCCGTCGATGCAGGAGAAGGTATGGCTGGCCATGGGATACGCCTCTCAGAAGCGCTGCGGGGAGAAGGGGGTGATGTCGACGGCGGTTGGCCGGTCTGTCAACAGGTCAGCGACGAGCCGGGCGGTGCCGGCCGATTGCGTCAGGCCGAGATGGCCATGGCCGAAGGCATAGACCACGCGGGCTGAGGCCCGCGCCCGGCCGATCGCCGGCAGGCTGTCCGGCAGCGAGGGGCGGAAGCCCATCCATTGCACACCGCCCTCGGGGTTGAGGCCCGGCAGGAAGGTTCGGGCCTTGGCCAGCATCGCCTCCGAACGGCGGAAATTCGGCGGCAAATCCAATCCGCCGAGCTCGACGGCGCCGCCGACGCGGATGCCGGTCGAAAGCTGGGAGACGACGAAGCCGTGGCCGCCGAAGGTGATCTGCGTGCGCAGGTCGAAGGCGCCGGAGGGCAGGGTGGTGTTGTAGCCGCGCTCGGTTTCGAGCGGGATGCGCTCGCCGAGGCTGCGGGCAATGCGGTGGGAGAAGGCGCCGGCGGCGAGGACGACCTTCGCGGCCTGACGGTGGATACCGTCACGGGCGCGGATTTCGATGCCGTCGCCCTGCGGCGCCAGACCCACGACGTCCAGCCGCTCGATCGTGCCGCCCTTGCGCTGGAAATGCTCGGCCAGAGCGAGCGTGTAGAGCTTGGGATCGGCGATCGAATACCAGCCCGGCGTGAAGGTGCCGTGGCTGAAGCGCGGTGCGAGGCCGGGCTGGATGTCGGCGATGCCGGCGGCATCGAGGTGGCGGAATTCGATACCGTGCGCCTCGCGGGCGCGCCAGCCGGGGAGGGAGGCCTTGAGCTCGGCTTCGCCCTCATAGACCTGGAGATTGCCGTCCTTGCGCAGCATGCCGAGCGTGCCGCTCTCGCGCAGGAAGGCTTCGAGCTCGGCTTTGGACAGGTCCATCAACGCGGTCTGCGCGGTCGTGGAATGCGCGACGCGGGCGGGCGCGCAGGCTCGCCAGAAGCGGAACATCCAGGGTGCGATCCGCAGCGCATAGGCCGGTGGCACCGAGAGCGGCCCGAGCGGGTCGAGCAGCCATTGCGGCGCCTTGCGCAGAATGCCGGGCGAGGCGAGCGGCAGGATGTCGGTGAAGGCGAAGGCGCCGGCATTGCCGGCCGAGGCGCCTGCCGCCGGTCCCTCGCGATCCAGCACGACGACGGAGAGGCCGCGCCCCTGCGCCGCGATCGCGGCGGAGAGGCCGACCACGCCGGCGCCTATGACGATGACATCGGGAGCGGCCATCGGGTGGGCGCTGCCGTCAGGCGGCGTGCTTCCGCGCGGCGCCCGGCTGCTTCGACCAATCCGCATACCAGGCGTCGAAGAGCTTGAGTTGCGTCTCGGCATAGCCGCGCTGGCTGTCGCTCAACGCATCGGTTTCGTTGAAGTGCAGCGCGTATTCCGCATCGCCCTTCAGCACCATCATGTGCTTGAAGAAGAGGACGAGGTCCGGGCCTTCGTCGAAAGAGGAGAGCACGGTCAGCGCCTGCTCCAGCTCCAGCGCGAGCCGGCGCGCCTCGGCATCGCCCTTGGCGGCGGCTTCGGACAGCTTGCAGAGATGGATCACCTCCTTCGGCAGCACATTGCCGATGCCGGTGATCGCGCCGGTGGCGCCGCAGTTCACATAGCCGTGGAAGACGGCGGTATCGACGCCGATCATCAGCGAGACGCCGTCATCGCGGCTGGTGATGTTCTCGGCCGCGTATCGCATGTCGGCCGGGCCGCCGAATTCCTTGAAGCCGACGAGGTTGGGATGCTCGGCGCGGAGCGCAAAGAACAGCTCGGCGCGGGTGGCGAAGCCGTAATAGGGGCTGTTGTAGATCACCGCCGGCAGGTCGGTGGCAGCGGTGAGGATCGCCTTGAAATGAGCCTTCTGGGCGGCGATGACCGAACCGCGCGAGAGCACGCGCGGGATTACCATCAGGCCCTGGGCGCCGACCTTCTGGGCATGGGCGGCATGGGCGACGGCGGAGGCGGTGTTGACCGCGCCCGTGCCGACGATGACCGGGATGCCGGCCTTCACCAGACGCTCGACGCCTTCCATGCGCTGGGCGTCGGTGAGCAGCGGCCAATCACCCATCGAGCCGCAATAGACGACCGCGGACATGCCCGCGGCGATGAGCTCCTTGCCCTTGCGCACCAGCGCGTCGAAATCGGGCGTGCGGTCCGCCTTGCAGGGCGTCATCAGCGCGGGGATCACGCCGGAGAAAATCTTGGCCTTCATCTCGATCTCCTTCTGGCTGCCGGTCGGCGGAGGCTCGCGCCGCGTCGGGGCGCCTGTCCATGCCCCTTCCTAGCATCTTGCATATTATTTGTCGACAAGAATTCCGCCGAGTGTTCTAGAGCGGGATTTCGAGTCGTTTCTCGCCGACCATAAGCTTCTGAATTTGCTCGACGATCTGCTCGGCATGGGCCTTGCCGAGACGCTCCGCCGCTGCCGTGTCGCGCGCGACGATCGCGGCGATCATCGCCTCGTGCTCATCGACGAATTGCTGCGGCAGCCGGTCGTCATAGGATTGGTAGTAGAGCCTGAGGAAGCGGCGGCCCTCGTCGAGGAGGCGGCTGAACAGGCTGTTGAAATAGGGGTTGCGGCCGGCTTCCGCGATCGCGGCATGGAAGGCGGCGTTGGTCGCGATCATCGCCAGCGCATCCTGTGCCGCGACGGCGGCGGCGAACTCGGCCTGCCGGGCGCGGATCGCCTCCAGATCGGCGGGCCGGTGGTTCTGGGCGGCGAGCTGGGTCGTGACCCGATACATCAGCGTCAGCGCGTCGAAGAAGGGCGCCATGTTGAGGAAGTCGAGATTTGCCACCATGGTCGAGCGGTTCGGCAGCGTGTCGATCAATCCTTCGCCGGCCAGCCGCACCAGCGCCTCGCGGATCGGCGTGCGCGACATCTGGAAGCGCTCGGCGAGCTGCACCTCGTCGATCGGGCTGCCCGGCGGCAGGACGAGGTCGAGGATCTCGTCGCGCAGCAGGTCGTAGACGACTTTGACGCCCGAGCCGCGCTTGCGCTCCGGGGCGGGGGCTGGTGTCTTCGTCGCGCTCATCCACAGTCCTCTTGCGGGCCCTCTTGTCGACAAGAGGCATACGGGTGGGATGGCGGCGGATCAATCGGCGCGGCGAGGGCATCGGACCCTGCTCACAGGGTGAGGTCCGCGGCATGCCGGGCAAAGGCGGCGGCGAGGCGCCCGGTTTCGGCTGCGTTGTCGGCGGAAGCGTTGCCGGCCCGGGCGCGCGCCGCGATGCCCTCGAAGATCACGGCCCAGCGGAACAGGGCGAAGGCGAGGTGGAAGGGCTGCAGCGTCTGGCCGTGGCGGGCTTCGGCTGCATAGAGGGAGGTGAAGCCAGCGAGATCGGGCAGGCCGAGCGCTGCGAGATCGAGCCCTTCGATGCCGCCATACTCGTCCGGCCGCGACAGCCAGGCGATGGCGGAATGGGCGAGGTCGGCGAGCGGGTGGCCGAGCGTCGAGAGTTCCCAGTCGAGCAGGGCGACGATGCGCGGTTCGGTCGGATGGAACATGGCATTGCCGATGCGATAGTCGCCATGGACGAGGCTGACGGTCTCGTCGGCCGGGATATGCTCCGGCAGCCAGGCACGGAGCCGGTCGATATGGGCGTCGTCGCGGCTGCGGGACAATTCCCATTGCCGGCCCCAGCGCGCGATCTGGCGGGCGAAGTAATTGCCGGGCTTGCCGTAATCGGCGAGACCCACCGCCGCGACATCGACATTGTGCAGCGCCGCCAGCGTGGTCGCGAGCGAGGCGTACATCGCGCTGCGCTCTGCGGGGGAAAGGCCGGGCAAAGTGCAGTCGTGGAAGACGCGGCCCTCGACCTTCTCCATCAGGTAGAAGGGCGTGCCGAGGATGGTGCGATCGTCGCAATAGAGCAGAGCGGGGGGCACCGGCACATCGGTTTGGGCGAGCGCGCTGATCACGCGATATTCGCGGTCGATGGCGTGAGCTGAAGGCAGAAGATCGCCCGGCGGCTGCTTGCGCAGCACCAGCGCGCGCTCGTCATAGGTGACGAAGAAGGTCGGGTTGGATTGGCCGCCGCTGATCTGTTGCAGCCGCATGGGGCCGGACAGCCCCTCCACGGCACCGCGCAGGAAGCGGTCGAGGATGGCGGCGTCGAAGCCGGGATCTGGCTGTCCGGCGGGAGCGGTCATGCGCCAGCGACCGGCCAACGCCAGAAGGCGTCGCCTTCCTTGTCGAGGAAGCGATTGAGGACCATCTGGTGGACCTCGTCGGCGCCGTCGACCAGCCGTGCCTGGCGGGCGTAGCGGTAGATCCATTCGAGGACGGTGTCCTTGGAATAGCCGCGCGCGCCGTTGATCTGGATCGCCATGTCTGCTGCCTCATGCAACGTGTTGGCGGCCTGAACCTTGGCCATCGAGACCTCCTTGCGCGCCTGCCCGCCACGGTCGAGCTCCCAGGCCGCCTTCATCACCAGGAGGCGGCCGATCTCGATCGCCATGGCGGTGCGGCCGAGCTTGAGCTGGATGCTTTCACGGTCGGCGAGGCGGATGCCGAAGCCCTCGCGCGTCGCGGCATAGGCGCGGGCGATCTCGACGCTGCGCTTGGCGAGGCCGAGCCAGCGCATGCAATGGGTCAGGCGGGCGGGGCCGAGCCGGATCTGCGTGACCTTGAAGCCGTCGCCCTCGCCCATCAGCACATCCTCGGCCGGGACGCGCAGACCGTCGAAGGCGATCTCGCAATGGCCGCCATGCTCTTCGGGCCCCATGATCGGGATGCGGCGGACGATCTCCCAGCCGGGCTGGTCGCGGTGGAAGAGGAAGGCGGTCAGGCCGCGGCGCGGATCGTCGGAGGTGCGGGCGATGACGATCAGATGCGCCGCCTCTTCCGCGCCGGTGATGAACCATTTGCGGCCGTAGAGCTTCCAGGAGCCATCGGCCTGCTTCTCGGCTCGGGTGCGGATCATGGTCGGATCGGAGCCGCCGCCGGGATGCGGCTCAGTCATGGCGAAGGCCGAGCGGACCTCGCCGGCCACGATCGGTGCGAGCCAGCGGCGCTTCTGGTCGGGCGTCGCCACCGCTTCCAGCACCATCATGTTGCCGTCGTCGGGCGCGGCCGAGTTGAACACGACCGGGCCGAAGATCGAGCGGTTCATTTCCTCGTAGCAGACCGCCATGCCGACGCGCCCGACACCGAGCCCACCCGTCTCCGGCTTGAGCTGAAGGCACCAGAGCCCGGCTGCGCGGGCTTTCGCCCGCAGTTCCGCCAGCGCCGGCAAGGCGATGTTCTCATGCGCGTCCCAGCTCGCGGGATCGGCCTCGCGCGGGATGATCTCGCTCTCGACGAAGGCCGCGATCCGCTGCCTCAGATCCTCGAGCTCCGGTGAAATCGTGAAATCCATCGTCGGTCCAGGCTGATGAGGGAGGGAGAGGCGGCAGGCCGCTAGGCGCTCTCGCCAGCCGTGAGATAGGCGGCGAGGCCCGCTGTCGAGGAATCATGCCTGGCGCCGGGCGCCTTGCCCTCGATCACCGGCAGCAACGCCGTCGCCAGCTCCTTGCCGAGTTCGACGCCCCATTGGTCGAAGGCGTTGATGTCCCAGATCGCCGCCTCGACGAAGACGCGGTGCTCGAACAGCGCGACGATCCGGCCGAGCGCGAAGGGATCGAGTTTGCGATAGGCGATGGTCAGCGAGGGACGATTGCCGGGGAAGACCATATGCGGGGCGAGCGCTTCCAGCTTTTCGGGAGCAAGGCCCCGTTTGGCGAGCTGCGCCTTCGTCTCGTCGAGCGTGCGGCCTTTCATCAGGGCTTCGCTCTGGGCGAGACAATTGGCGATCAGCAGGCGCTGATGGTGGGCGAGGTCGGGATGATGGCCCTCGGCCGCGATCAGGAACTCGCAAGGCACGACGTCGGTGCCTTGGTGGATGAGCTGGTAGAAGGCGTGCTGGCCGTTGGTGCCGGGCTCGCCCCAGACCACGGGGCCGGTCGGTCGCTCCACCGGCGTGCCGTCCTTGCGCACGCGCTTGCCGTTCGATTCCATGTCGAGCTGCTGGAGATAGGCGGGCAGCCGGACGAGGTGCTGGTCGTAAGGCAGGATGGCGCGGGAGGGATAGCCGCAGACGTCGCGATGCCACAGGCCGATCAGGCCCATGAGGACAGGCAGGTTCTTGTCGAGCGGCGCGGTGCGGAAATGCTCGTCGACCGCATGGGCCCCGGCCAGGAAGGCGCGGAAGTTCTCCGACCCGATCGCGATCATCACCGGCAGGCCGATCGCCGACCAGACCGAATAGCGGCCGCCGACCCAGTCCCAGAAGCCGAAGACGCGTTCCGGCTGGATGCCGAAGGCGGCGACCTTGTCGAGTGCGGTCGAGACCGCGGCGAAATGGGCGCCGACCGCCGCCTCGCCGAGCGCGCCGGCCAGCCATTTGCGCGCGGTGGCGGCGTTGGTCATGGTCTCGACGGTGGTGAAGGTCTTGGACGCCACGATCACCAGCGTCCGCGCCGGATCGAGCTTCGCGATCGTGTCGGCGATATGGGCGCCGTCGACATTGGAGACGTAGTGCAGGCGCGGGCCGTCATGATAGGGCGCCAGCGCCGCCGTCGCCATCACCGGCCCGAGATCGGAGCCGCCGATGCCGATGTTCACGACATCGGTGAAGCGCCCGCCATCGGCGGCGGCGATGCTGCCGTCGCGCACGCCCTCGGCGAAGGCGAAGAGACGGTCCAGTGTCGCACGCACCTCGGGCATCACGTCGATGCCGTCGACCAGGATCGGGCGGTCCGACAGGTTGCGCAGCGCGACATGCAGCACGGCGCGGTTTTCCGTGGTGTTGATCGCGGTGCCGGCGAACATGGCGTCTCGCTTGGCCTCGACCTCCGCGGTCTGCGCGAGCTTCAGGAGAAGAGCCAAGGCGTCCGGGGTGACCGAGGTCTTGGAATAGTCCAGCAGCAGATCGTCGAGCCGGGCCGAGAAGGCGGCGAAGCGCTCAGCGTCCTCGGCGAAAAAAGCGCGCAGATGGCGTCCTTTCGTCGCGTCGCGGCAGGCCGCCAACGCGCTCCAGATCTCTTCCAACCGCTTCGGCATAGTCGATGCTCCGTTCGTCATGCGCAGGACCATACGACAAGAGCGGCCCGTGCCGACACCTCGACTTGCAACCTTGCCATGCATGGCGGTTTCCGGTCGGCTTCCGCGGCGTGCCCCGCATGCGCCCGGCCGCAAAAAATTCTGCTGACCGGCAACCGAGATCGGTTATTCCTCGGTGTCGTTCGAGGCGGCTGGGCAGCCGGCCGCCACGGATGCCTCAACCGGAGCCGCCGCCTTGAATCCTGTCGCCTTCTCCCGCAACGCGGCGGTTGCCGTCATCACGCTCGACAGTCCTCCGGTGAACGCGCTCGGCGCGGCGGTCCGGGCAGGGCTGGTCGAGGCGATCGGGCGAGCCAATGCGGATGAGGCGGTCAGCGCGATCGTGATCGCGGCGGCGGGCAAGGCCTTCATCGCCGGCGCGGATATCAGCGAGTTCGGCAAGCCGCCGGTGCCGCCGTTCCTGCCCGATGTGCTCGACACGATCGAGCGTTCGCCGAAGCCGGTCGTTGCCGCGATCCAGGGCGTGGCGCTCGGCGGCGGGCTCGAGGTCGCGCTCGCCTGCCATGCTCGGGTCGCCCTGCCGTCAGCGCAGCTCGGCCTGCCCGAAATCAAGCTCGGCCTCATTCCCGGCGCGGGTGGCACGCAGCGCCTGCCGCGGCTGATCGGCGCGGCAAAGGCGTTTCCGATGATGCTCTCGGGTGACCCGACCCCGGCGGGGCGCGGGCTCGAATGGGGGCTGCTCGACGAGGTGGTGTCGAGCGATCTCCTCGCCACGGCGATCCGCGTCGCCGAAGGGCTCGCCGGGGAGGGGCGCCGCCCCGTCACCAGCGCTGCCGTCGACAAGCTCACCGAAGCCGACCGCGCCGCTTTCGAGGTTCAGGCGAAAGACGCGCTGCGCAAGGCGGGCGAGATGCCGAATGTGCCGGCGCTGGTCGAGGCGGTCCGCAACGTCTTCCTGCTGCCGTTCGAGGAGGGATTGGCGGCCGAGCGCAAGCTGTTCCTCGCGCTCGTTGACGACCCGCGCTCGAAGGCTCTGCGCCATGTCTTCTTCGCCGAGCGCGAGATCGCGAAGGTGCCGGGCATCGGGCCCGAGGTGAAGCCGCGCCCCATCGCCAGCGCCGCCGTGATCGGCGCGGGCACGATGGGCGGCGGCATCGCCATGTGCTTCGCCAATGCCGGCATCCCGGTGACGCTGATCGAGACGGCGCAGGCACCGCTCGACAACGGCGTGAACCGCATCGCCGCGATCTACGATATCTCCGTCCAGCGCGGTTCGCTGACGCCGGAGGCGCGGGCGGCGCGGCTGGCGCTGATCAAGCCCGTGGTCGGTCTCGCCGGGGCGGCTGGAGCCGATATCGTGGTCGAGGCGGCTTTCGAGGAGATGGGCGTCAAGCAGCAGATCTTCGGCGAGCTCGACAAGGTGGCCAAGCCCGGCGCGATCCTGGCCAGCAACACCTCCTATCTCGACGTGCCCACCATCGCGGCCGCGACGAAACGCCCGCAGGACGTGCTCGGCATGCATTTCTTCAGCCCGGCCAATGTGATGAAGCTGCTTGAAGTGGTCAGGCCGAAGGGCGTGGCGGACGATGCGATCGCGACTGCCGTCGCGCTCGGGCGCAAGCTCGGCAAGGTGCCTGTCGTCGTCGGAAACGGCTTCGGCTTCGTCGGCAACCGGATGCTGGAGCAGCGCACGCGCGCGGCCGAGCGTTTGCTCGTCGCGGGCGCGTTGCCCTACGAGGTCGACCAGGCGCTGGTCGATTTCGGCTTCAAGATGGGCCCCTTCGCCATGGCCGATCTCGCCGGCAACGATATCGGCTGGCGCTCGCGCAAGGCGCGGGGCCTGAAGGCTCCCGTCGCGGATGCGATCTGCGAGGCCGGCTGGTTCGGGCAGAAGACCGGGCGCGGCTATTATCTCTACCCGCAGAGCGCGCGCGCCGGCCAGCGCTGCCCGGAGGTCGAGGCGCTGATCCAGCGCATCTCGGCCGAGCAGGGCGTGACGCGCCGGGCCTTCTCGCAGGCGGAGATCCTGGCACGGCTGCTCGACCCGATGGTGAACGAGGGCGCGCGTATCCTCGAAGAAGGCATTGCGGCGCGGCCGGGCGACATCGATGTCGTCTGGATCAACGGCTACAACTGGCCGGCCTGGCGCGGCGGGCCGATGTACTGGGCCGACGGCGTCGGGCTCGACGCGATCGCCAAGCGGTTGGAAGCCCAGGCGGCCGAGAGCGGCGACAAGGCGTTGGAGCCGGCACCGCTGCTCAGGCGCCTCGCGGCCGAAGGCAAGGGATTCGCCAGCCTCGATAACGCGGCTGGCTGAAGCCTCCCACTCTGGAATGGCCATGCGCAGCGCTGTCGAAAACCCGCCGGCCGGCTATTGACCCTCCCGTCGCGAAGGAACAGAAGGGGCCGTTTGCGAACTTGACAGGTGCCTCGTCTCACGCCGCGCGCGGCGAACGATGGCGCTCAGACCGGAGAAATCGACGCCATGGCCAATCTGTTCACCGCCGCCGACCGGTCGGTCCTCGCGCGCGAAGCGGCCAAGATGTTCCTCGAAATCAATGCGGTCCATTTCTACAAGGACAAGCCCTTCGTCTTCACCTCCGGCTGGGCAAGCCCGGTCTATACCGACTCGCGCAAGATCATCTCCTATCCGCGCCTGCGCTCGGCGCTGATGGATTTCGCCGCCTCGACCATCGTGCGCGATATCGGCTACGAATCGATCGACAATATCGCCGGTGGCGAGACCGCCGGCATTCCCTTCGCCGCCTGGATCGCTGAACGGCTGATGCTGCCGATGCAGTATGTCCGCAAGAAGCCGAAGGGCTTCGGGCGCAATGCCCAGATCGAGGGCGAGGTCGTGGTCGGCGCGCGCACGCTGCTGGTCGAAGATCTCGCGACGGACGGGCGCAGCAAGGTCAATTTCTGCCAGGCGCTGCGCGATGCCGGCGCCGTCGTCGATCATTGCTTCGTGCTGTTCTACTACGACATCTTCCCGAAGAGCCGCGAGCTCATGGCCGAGATCGGCGTGAACCTGCACTATCTGACGACCTGGTGGGACGTGCTGGCGGTCGCCAAGGAGAGCGGCCATTTCGAGCCGAAGGTGCTGGCCGAGGTCGAGAGCTTCCTGAACGACCCGGCGAGCTGGTCGGCCAGGCATGGCGGCATCTCCGAGTTCGGCCAGGAGAAGTCGGCCTGACGCGGATGGAGCCGGGCAAGCCACTGCGCCTCGATGCCGGCCGCCGCGTTTTGCACGACGGGACCGGGCGCTGCTTCGATCCGGCGGCCCGCATCTGGGGCGCCGGGGCCGGGGTTTCCGACGATGTGGCGATCTCTCCCACCGAGGCCCTGCGCTGGCTGCAGCGGGAGAGCGGCAAGGCCGTGCGTGTCCCCGTCGCGGTGATCGGGACGCGGACGCCGACCGCATCGCAAGATGCCATGGCGGAGCATATGGGCGCCCTGCTCGCCGGGCACGGAGTCACGGTGCTCTGCGGCGGCCGCTCGGGCGTGATGGAGGCGGTCTGCCGCGGCGTCGACGGAGCCGGAGGATTGTCGATCGGTTTGCTGCCTGACGACGAGCCGGAAGCGGCCAATCCTTACGTCACCGTGCCATTGGCGACCGGCATCGGCGTGGCGCGCAATGCGCTGATCGCGCGGGCGGCCTTCTGTCTCGTCGCTATCGGCGGCGGCTACGGCACCCTGTCGGAAATCGCCTTCGCGCTTCAGTTCAAGCGGCCGGTCTTCCTGCTCGATGGGGCGCCGGCGGTCGAAGGCGCGATGCGCTGCGCCGATGCCGAGGAGGCGCTTGCGCAGGTCGCGCGGGTTTTTCTCGCGCTCTGAGGTGAACGGCATATCGCCCGGTTGACGCGGCAGCCGGTGCCGCTCCACCCTCCGGCGCGATGCTTCGTGCCGGGCCTTCTGTTCCCGGCGGGGGCGGATGAGCGGATGGAGATCATGGCTGCAGCTTCCCCGACGGTGGTTTTCGATGTGGGCAACGTGCTGATCCGGTGGGATCCGCGCCTGCTCTACCGGGACCTGATTCCCGATCCGGAGCGGCTCGACTGGTTCATGCAGAATGTCTGCACCGCCGCCTGGAACATCGAGCAGGATCGCGGCCGCTCCTGGGAAGAGGCGGTGGCGTTGCTGGTGGCTGAGCACCCGGAATGGGAGCGCGAGATCAGGGCCTATGACGAGCGCTGGCATGAGACCGTACCCGGCATCATCGAGGACAGCGTCGCGACGCTGAAGGAGCTGAAGGCGCGCGGCGACAAGGTCTACGCCGTCACCAATTTCTCGCGTGAGAAATGGGCGGAGAGCCTGATCCGCTTCCCCTTCCTGCAATCCTTCGACGGGGTCGTGGTCTCGGCGCATGAGCGGCTGATCAAGCCGGACCCGGCGATCTTCCATGTGCTGCTGGAGCGCTACGGCCTCGCTGCCGGTGACTGCATCTTCGTCGACGACAGCGCCAAGAACATCGCCGCCGCCGACGGTGTCGGCATGCGGACGGTGCATTTCGTCGAGCCGATCGATCTGCGCGCAGCGCTGCGGGAGCGCGGATTGGCGCTCTGACCGTCGCGACAAAATTTTCGGGAGGAACGCATGGGCGATGGGCAAGCGAAGGGGCGCGGCATCGCCGGCGGCCTCACCAATTACGGCGACCCGGAGTTCGCCGCCTATCTGCGACGCTCCTTCGCGCGTTCGATGGGCTATTCCGACGAGGCGCTGGCGCGGCCGATCGTCGGCATCGCCAACACCTATAGCGGCTTCAACAACTGCCACCGCCACTTCCCGGAATTGCTGGAGGCGGTAAAGCGCGGCGTGCTGATGGCCGGCGGCTTGCCGCTGGAATTCCCGACGATCTCGCTGGGCGAGGTCTTCCTCAATCCGACCAGCCTCAAATTCCGCAATTTGATGGCGATGGACACCGAGGAGATGATCCGCGCCCAGCCGATCGACGCCGTGGTGCTGATGGGCGGCTGCGATAAGACCGTGCCGGCGCAGCTCATGGCGGCGCTCTCCGCCAATGTGCCGACGGTGCAGCTCGTCGGCGGGCCGATGTCGACCGGGCGCCATCGCGGCGAGCGTCTCGGCGCCTGCACCGATTGCCGCCGCTTCTGGGCGCGCTACCGCGCCAGCGAGATCGACGCCGCCGAGATCGAGGCCGTCGAGGGGCGGCTCGCCACCACCGCGGGCACTTGCGCGGTGATGGGAACGGCGAGCACGATGGCCTGCATCGCCGAGACCCTGGGGCTGGCGCTGCCGCGCTCGGCGGCGATCCCGGCCGTTCATGCCGATCGGCTGCGCTGCGCCGAGGAGAGCGGCCGGCGGGCGGTGGAACTGATCGGCACCCAGACGCTGCGGCCGCGCCAGATCGTCACTGAAAAGGCGATCGAGAATGCCTGGCGGGTGCTGCTGGCGATCTCGGGCTCGACCAACGCCGTCATCCATCTGACCGCCGTCGCGCGGCGCGCCGGGGTCAAGGTCGACCTCGACCGCCTCAACCGACTCTCGGACGAGACGCCGGTGCTGGTCAATCTGAAGCCGGTCGGCGCCAATTACATGGAGGACTTCTTCGCGGCCGGCGGCGTGCCGGCGGTCCTGCGCGAATTGCGCGACCTGCTGCATCTCGATGCGCTGAGCGTCACCGGCAAGACGCTGGGCGAGCTCATCGATGCGCCGCTGGTCGAGGCGCTCGATCGCGGCGTCATCCGGTCGCGAGCGGAGCCGGTCGATCCCGATGGCGGCCTCGTCGCGGTTTTCGGGACACTGGCGCCGCGCGGCGCGATCGTGAAGCGGGCGGCGGCCGAGAAGCGCCTGCTGGAGCATGAAGGTCGCGCCGTCGTCTTCGCCTCGCTGGAGGATCTCGCGGCCCGGATCGACGATCCCGACCTCGATGTCGAGCCCGATGACGTGCTGGTGCTGCAGAATGCCGGGCCGCGCAGCAGCGCGGCGATGCCGGAAGCCGGCTATCTGCCGATTCCGCGCAAGCTCGCGGCGCGCGGCGTCAAGGACATGGTCCGCATCTCGGATGCGCGCATGTCCGGCACCGCCTATGGCGCCATCGTCCTGCATGTCGCGCCGGAAGCGGCTGTCGGCGGGCCGCTCGCGCTGGTGCGCAATGGCGACCGGATCAGGCTCAGCGTTTCCGAGAGGCGGCTCGACCTGCTGGTCGGCGAGGCGGAGCTGACGGTGCGGCGCACGGCACGGCCGCCTGCGGGCGAGGTCGAACGGCGCGGCTACGACAAGCTCTATGACAGCCATGTGCTGCAAGCGGACGAGGGCGTCGATTTCGATTTCTGCTGAGGAGGTCGTCAGAGCCGGATCGTCGCGGCGTCGGGCAGGCCGGTAGTATTGTGGCTCGACATCACGACGATGCGGTCGTCGAGACGCTCGACGAGGCGTGCCAGGATGCGCTGCCCCTGATCGGCGCGCAGATGCTCGGTCGGCTCGTCGAGCAGGATAAGCGGCTTCGTCGAAAGCCAGGCGCGGGCGAGGTTGAGCCGCTGCGCCTCGCCGAGCGAGAGCATGTCCTGCGCGATCCAGCCGTCCAGACCGCCGGCGGCATCGATGCGATCGGCCAACTCGACGGCTTCGAGCGCCTGCCAGAGCTCTTCGTCGGGGAGGGCGGGTGCGAAGAGATTGGCCCGCACCGTGTCCGTGAGGATCGCGGCGTCATGCGGGCAGAACATCGCCATCCTGCGCCGGTCCTCGGCCGATAGCGGGCCGGTCTCGCTCTCCATGCTGTCCTGCCCGATCCAGCCGGCGATCTGCTTGAGCAGGCTGGTCTTGCCGGCACCGCTCGCGCCGGTGAGGATCGTCGGCCGACCGGCCGTCAGCGCGAGCGTGAGCCTGGCGCCGAGCGGGTGCCCGTCCGGGGCGCGGCGCTGCATCGACGTGTGGAGGGCTGTGAGCCCTGCCGGTGACCGTGTCGGAGAGTGCGCCGGTTGCGTCGCTGTGCCGATCCAGCGCTCGATCTCCGCCTTCGCGGCCCGGCGGCGCAAGGCGGCGACGACCATGCGCGAGGGGCCTTGTGCCGTCTCGGCGAGCGCGATCCAGGAAAAGGCGAGGAAGGCCGGGATCAGCAGAGCCTCGCCCCGCGCGCCGGCGAACCAGGCCGCGGCGAAGATGCTGACGCCAGCGACGGGGCCAAGCAGCGAGGCCAGCGCATCGAGGCCGGCCTGAGCGAGCCGCAGGGCGCGCTGGGCTTCCTCGGCTTGCGAGAAGCGGCCGAGCGCATCGGAGCAGCGGCCGGCCCAGGCTTTTTCCGCTTGCAGCGGGACGGCCGAGGTCAGGGCCGCCCCGAATTGCTGCGCGGCCTGGCGCCGCAACAGGCGGGTTTGCGCCCATGAGGTGGCACCGGCTTGCGCGAGCCGATGCGCCATGGTGGCGAGCGCGCAGAGCAACGCGATGATGGGGATGAGAGCCAGCGGCGCGACGAAAGCGGTCGCGATCAAGGCGCCGATCAGGCCGGCGGCGAGGAGAAGGGCCGGGAGATCGGCCCGCAGCCGGGCGAAGTCGAGATCCTCGACATCGTCGAGATAGTCGGCGAGACGCGCCTGATCGGCGAGCTGCCAGCCGGCACCGCGCACGGTCGGGGCCGCGGCCATCGCCTCGAACAATCCGACCCGATGCGTCGTCTGGTCCACCAGCGCCGCGTGGTGGCCGGTGAGGCGCTCGCCATAGCGTGCGGCCGTCCGGCCGACCGCGAAGAGGCGCACCAGGGCTCCGGGGATATGGAAATTGAAGCTGTAGGCGGCGCTTGTGAGCCCCGCAATGGCGACCGAGCCGAGGAACCAGGCCGACAGCCCGCCCAGCAGGACACCGCATAGCAGCGCCGCGGAGGCAAGCATCCCGGCATAGCGCCACAGCTTGCGAGCGGCGGCGCCGCGCGTTGCCGCGTTGTCCCTCATGCCGCTTCCTCCAGAGAGGCGGTCGCATCGAGCGCGATGCGCCGATCGGCCAGCGCGATCAGCTCGGGGTCGTGGCTCGCGACGATGACGAGCCGGCTGTTCGCCATGTCGAGCAGGGCGCGGCGCACCGCATCGGCCGTCGCCGGGTCGAGCTTGGCGGTCGGCTCGTCGGCGATGACCGTGCGCTGGCTGACGAGCGCGCGGGCGAGCGCAATCCGCAGCCTCTGGCCGCCGGAGAGATTGGCGCCGCCCTCGCCGATACGGGCCGCAAGGCCGCCGGGCAGCAAGGCGTCGTCGAGCAGGCCGACGCTGGCTGCCGCCGCGCGCAGGCGGGTCGGGCAGGGGGCGTCGAGCCCGTTGCCGATGGCCTCGGCCAAGGTGCCGGTCGCGACGAAGCTGTCGGTCGCGACCCAGACGCAGCCCTGCGGCATTGTCCATGGCGAAGGCGTCGGCCCCGCCTCGATGCCGGCGAGCCGGCGCAGCAAGGTCGATTTACCGACCCCGCTTGGACCGGAGATGACGAGGAGGCCGCTGGGCGGCATCGTCATTTTCGACAATGCCCGTTCGACTGCCGGCAGGGCTGGCGCGGGAGCAGGTTCGGCGTCGAGCAGGTGGTCGAGCGCGGCCGCGGCGGCGAGCCCCTCGGCCTTGGCGTGGTACTGCTCGGAAAAGCGGCGGAAGGGCGCGAAATAGTCCGGTGCGATCATCAGGATGAAGAGGCTCTGCCAGAGTTCGAGACCGGAGAAGCCGGGAATCGTGGCGAGGCCGAGATGGCCGAGGCCGAGGAAGACGGCGAGCATCGCGATCGAGAGCGAGGCGAAGAAGTCGATCAGCCCGGCATTGATGAAGGCGATGCGCAGCACGCCCATGGTCTTGGCCGTATAGGCGTCGAGGCGGATGGCGAGCTTGGCCTCCTCCCCTGCCAGCGCATCGTTGGCGAGGATGGTCGGGAGCGTGCGGATGCGGTCGGCGAACTGGCCGGCGAGATGGCTGAAGGCCTTCTCCTGGGCGTCGGCGCGGCTGCGGATGGTTTCGCCGACCAGCGCGAAGAACAGGATCATCACCGGCGTCAGGACGAGAACGAGCAAGGCCGCCTGCCAGGAGACGACGGCGAGCGCGACCGCCGCCATGAGCGGACCGATCGCCATCATCAGGCTGGCGGCGCGGTGACCGATGACGAGGCTCGCCACCGCCTCGGGATGGCGCTGGAGGCCGACCGTGACGCTGCCGGCCGCGAGCGCGCGCACCCGGCCTGCCGGCATGGCTTGCAGCCTTCCGATGGCGTCGTTGCGCAGTGCCGTCGAAACCTCCGTCTCGGCCCGTGCCTGCGCGCGATCGGCCATCAGCCCGGCGACAGCAGCGCCCGGCACGGAGATCGCCAGCGCGATCAGGAGCGAGCCCTCGAATGGCTGCTCCATGATCAGCCTGCCGAAGAGCACGGCCATCGACGCCGCGGCGGCGAGGCGCAGCGCGGTGCGGGCGAGCTGCCAGCCGAGCAGGCGGCCGAGCCCTGCGCTGCCGAGACGCCGCGCCCGGGCGAGCGCCGCGAAGGCGTCATGGCTTCCGCCGCGACGGTCAGGCCGGTCTTCCGCTGTGACGGGCTGCTCCATGTCCCTTCTCTCGCATGACGCGGCGCATGCTCGCTTGATCCAGATCAAGAGGCTCGACGGCGAGCGCGGCTACAAGAGAGCGTCCCGAAAGGATGATGCCATGGTCGATCCGCTCCTCGTCGATTTATCCCGCCTGCAGTTCGCGCTGACGGCCCTCTATCATTTCCTCTTCGTGCCGCTGACGCTCGGCCTCTCCATCCTGATCGCGATGATGGAGACGGTCTATGTCATGACCCGCCGGCCGATCTGGCGCGACATGACGAAGTTCTGGGGCGTGCTGTTCGGCATCAACTTCGCGCTCGGCGTCGCGACCGGCATCACCATGGAATTCCAGTTCGGGATGAACTGGGCCTATTACTCGCATTATGTCGGCGACGTGTTCGGGGCGCCGCTGGCGATCGAAGGGCTGATGGCCTTCTTCCTCGAGGCGACCTTCGTCGGCCTGTTCTTCTTCGGCTGGGACAGGCTCTCGCCGCGCGCCCATCTGATCGTGACCTGGCTGATGGCGCTGGGCACGAACTTCTCGGCGCTGTGGATCCTCATCGCCAATGGCTGGATGCAGAACCCGGTCGGCGCCGCCTTCAACCCCGACACGATGCGCATGGAAGTCACCGACTTCATGGCGGTGATCTTCAACCCCGTCGCGCAGGCGAAGTTCGTGCACACCGTCTCGGCCGGCTATGTCTGCGCCGCCACCTTCGTGCTCGGCGTCTCCGGCTGGTACATGCTGCGTGGTCGGCATGTGCAGCTCGCCAAGCGCTCCTTCGTCATCGCCTCGGCCTTCGGCCTCGCCTCGGCGCTCTCGGTCATCGTGCTCGGCGACGAGAGCGGCTATGCGCTTACCGACAACCAGAAGATGAAGCTCGCCGCGATCGAGGCGATGTGGGAGACCGAGCCGGCGCCGGCCTCCTTCACCGCCATCGGCATCCCCAGCCTTACCGATCGCAAGACCCATTTCGCCATCCATATCCCCTGGGTGATGGGGCTTATCGGCACGCGCTCGGTCGACACGCCGATCCCCGGCATCAACGAGCTGGTGCAGCGGGCCGAGGCGCGCATTCGCGACGGGCTCGTCGCCTATGACGCGCTGGAGAAGATGAAGGCGGACCGCAATGACGGCGTCGCCCGCGCGGCCTTCAAGGCCTCCTCGCATGATCTCGGCTACGCGCTGCTGTTGAAGCAGTTCGTCGCGGATCCACGGCAGGCGACCGAGCAGCACATCAAGGACGCCGCCTGGTCGACCGTGCCGGGCGTGCCCTGGCTGTTCTTCGGTTTCCGCCTGATGGTGCTGTGCGCCTTCATCCTGCTCGGCGTCTTCGCGGTCTCGCTCTGGCACACCATCCGCGAGTCGGAAGCGCCGCGCTGGCTGTTCCGCATGGCGCTGCTGGCGATGCCGCTGCCCTGGATCGCGATCGAGGTCGGCTGGTTCGTCGCCGAGTTCGGACGCCAACCCTGGATCATCGAGGGCGTGCTGCCGACCTTCCTCGCGACCTCCGAGCTCGGCGTCTACAACCTGCTGCTCACGATCGCCGGCTTCACCCTGCTCTACGGCACGCTCGCCGTCATCGAGGTCAAGCTGATGCTCGCCGCCATCCGCAAAGGGCCCGATGTCGCCGATATGGTCGAGGGGCTGCGGCCGAGGCGACCGGGGCAGCCGGGGCCGCACGCCGTCGCGCCCTATCCCGCCGAGTGACCGGACGCCAAGCCAAGGATCACGATGATGATCGACTTTCTCTTCTCCTATGAAACGCTGCGGCTGGTCTGGTGGGTGCTGCTCGGCGTCCTGCTGATCGGGTTCGCCGTGATGGACGGCTTCGACATGGGCGTGGGCACGCTCCTGCCCTTCGTCGCGAAGGAAGACATCGAGCGGCGGGTGGCGATCAACACGATCGGCCCGGTCTGGGAGGGCAACCAAGTCTGGTTCATCCTGGGCGGCGGCGCGATCTTCGCGGCCTGGCCGGCGCTCTACGCGATGAGCTTCTCGGGCTTCTACCTCGCGATGTTCCTGGTGCTGTGCGCGCTTATCCTCAGGCCCGTCGGCTTCAAATACCGCTCCAAGAAGCCCGATCCGGCCTGGCGCGAGCGTTGGGACTGGGCGCTGTTCATCGGCGGCGCGGTTCCCTCGCTGATCTTCGGCGTCGCGGTCGGCAACACGCTGCAGGGCGTGCCCTTCCATTTCACGCCGGATCTGCGACCGATCTACGAGGGCAATCTCTTCGGCCTGCTCAATCCGCTCGCCTTGTATTGCGGGCTGGTCTCGCTGGCGATGCTGACGATGCATGGCGCGGCGTGGCTGACCTTCAAGGCCGACGGGGCCGTCGCCGGCCGGGCCCGCGATTTCGGCACGATGGCGGCGTTCCTGACGGCCCTGCTGTTCGCGGGCGGCGGGGTGCTGGTCTGGCTCGGGCTGCTCGGCGGCTATCGCGTGACCACGCCGATCGTCTGGGACGGGCCGTCGAATCCGCTGCTCAAGACCGTCGTCGCCGATCCCGCCGCCTGGCTTGCGAATTTCCGGGCGCATCCCGCGCTCTGGGCGGTGCCGGCGCTCGGCGTCGCGGCGCCGCTGCTGGCGGCGATCGGCTTCCGGGCGCGGTGGGAGGGGCTGACCTTCCTCGCCTCCAAGCTCGGTGTCGCCATGATCGTGGCGACGGTCGGCGTCGCGATGTTCCCGATCCTGCTGCCCTCGAGCAGCAATCCCGGCCATTCGCTCGCGGTGTTCGATGCCTCGTCGAGCCGCGCCACGCTGCGCAACATGCTGCTGGCGACGGTGATTTTCATGCCGCTGATCCTGGCCTACACCGCCTGGGTCTACAGCGTATTGTGGGGCAAGGTCACCGAGAAGAGCGTCGAGGACGCCGGCCATTCGGCCTATTGATCCGGACAGGAGTGAACGCGCCATGTGGTATTTCGCCTGGATTCTCGGCCTCGGCCTCGCCGCCTCCGTCGGCATCCTGAACGCGCTGTGGTACGAACTGCGCACCGTGCGTGAGGAGCCGGCGAAGGCAACCGTGCCGCTGCCGACGCCCTGACCGGCGGGCCGGCCATGGCGCGGCATGCAGCCAGCGGCGGCGGACAGAGCGGGGCCGGCTTCGTCCCGCATATCGACATGGCGCGCGGCCATGCGCGGATGCTGGAAATCTGCGATGCGCTGGAGCAGCTCGCCGACGACCTGCCCTCCCATGTCGACCGGCTGCGCTGCCTGATGCTGGGGAACAGTCTGGTGCCGCTCATCGACGCCTGCCACCGCTTCGAGGAGCGCTCGGTCTTTCCGGCTTTCGCGACGTCGCGGCGCAGCGCCGGGATCGTGAACCGGCTTAGGGCCGAGCATGTGCAGGATCGCTGTGCCGCCGAGGATCTCAGCGAAGCGCTGCTGGCCTATGGCAATGGCCGGCCGATCGCGAATCCGGAGGCCTTCGGCTACATGCTGCGGGCGCTGTTCGATTCGATGCGCCGGCACATCGCCTTCGAGCAGGACTGCATCCTGTCGGCGCTGCCCGGGCCGGATGGGCGCTGAGGCGCGCGACCGTCCGGTCAATCCCCCGAAGAGGCGGCGAGCTTGCGGATGTCGTCGAGGATGACGTGGCGGTTGTGCTCGATGCTGATCGCGCCCTCGGTGCGCAGGCGCGTGAATTGTCGGCTGACGGTCTCGATGGTCAGCCCGAGGAAATCGGCGATCTCGGCCCGCGACAGCGGCAGGTCGAAGGCGACGGCGCGCTGCCCCGGCTGCATCGTCGGGTCGATATTGCGCGCGATCATCAGCAGGAAGCTCGCGACCTTCTCCGCGGCGGTCTTGCGGCCGAGCGTCACCATCCAGTCCCGCGCCTGATCGAGCTCCTTCAGGGTCTGCTGCAGCAGGCGATGCTCCAGATCGGGCTGCGCCACCATCATCCGCTCGACGGCCGCGCGCGGGAAGGAGCAGAGCTCGACATCGGTCGCGGCCTCGGCGGTGAGCGTGCTCTCGGTCCGGAAGGGCCTGCCGACGAAATCCGGCGCGAATTGCAGGCCGACGATCTGCTGCCGGCCGTCGGAGAGCATCTTCGTCAGCTTCACCACGCCGGACAGGACGTTCGCGTAGCTCTCGACGTTCTCGGCCTCGCCGATCAGCTCGGCACCCTGCTCGGCTCTTCGCTTCGAGGAGGATTTCGCCAGCTGGGTGAGCTGCTCGGCCGTCAGCGAGCCGCAGATGCCGCGGTGGCGCGCCTCGCAGGAGGCGCAAAGGACCGGAAAGCCGGTTGTATGAATGTCTTCGCGCACGGTGAAGTACCTTATCCCGATCCGCGCTGCGCGGCCAACTCGGCAGGCCGTCCACGATGCCGCAGGATGAGACCCATCGTTATGACACCGGGGAAAACTCTCTCGATCCGCCGCGCACGGCACGGGTTTCCTGGCGCGGGGCCGGGCCGCTATGCTCAACCATCGGCCTCAGGATCAATTTCAGGATCATCCCGGACGTGACGATGCCCCGCCCTGTTCCGCTGAACGGTCGAATCAAGCTGCGCCATCTGGTGTGCTTCCTGGAGGTGGCCCGGCTGAAGAGCGTGGTGAAGGCGGCCGCTCTGCTTGGATTGAGCCAGCCGGCCATCTCCAAGACGGTTCAGGAGCTGGAGGACGCGCTCGGGGTTTCGCTGTTCGAGCAGAACCGCCGGCCGATGATGCTGACCGGGCCGGGGGAGGTCTTCCTGCGCTATGCCGGATCGAGCGTGACGGCGCTCAGGCAAGGCATCAGCATGGTCGGGCGCGACGGCGCCAATACGGATATCGCCTTCTCCGTCGGGGCGCTGCCGACGGTTTCGGCGCATATGCTGCCGCGCGCGCTCGCGCAGGTCATGGAGCGCCATGGCGCGATGCGCCCGCGTGTCGTGACCGGGCCGAACGACGTGCTGATGTCCCAGCTCAGGCTAGGCGATCTCGATCTCGTCATCGGCCGCATGGCGGACCCGGAGACGATGCGGGGCTTCGCCTTCGAGCATCTCTATTCCGAGCGGATCGCACTGGTGGTCGGTCCGCACCACCCGCTGCTGGCATCCTCGCCTTTCGACATCGCCGAGGTCGCCCGCCATCAATGGCTGCTGCCGCCGCCCGGCTCGGTGATCAGTTCCACGGTGGAGCGCTATCTCGTCGCCCATGCGCTGGAGCCGGCCGCCGGGGTGATCGAGACGGTCTCGGACGCCTTCGCGCGCAATTATCTGCGCCTGACCGACGGAATCTGGTTCATCTCGGAAGGCGTCGTCGCGGAGGATGTCAGGACGGGCTGGCTGTCCGTGCTGCCGGCCGATACGGGCGATACCTTCGGCCCGGTCGGCCTGACGACGCGGACCGATACGGCATTGCCGCTGCCGGCGCAGCTTCTGGCCGCGGCGCTGCGGGAGCTCGTGGCGCAGCGGGCCATGGACACGGCCCCGCACGGTTGAGTGCGACCACAAGCGGGGTTGCCCTCGCCGGCCCGGACCCTATATCGGCGCGGTGACCATGCCCGATAGCCTCATGTCCGATACGCCGATCCAGAGCCGCTCCTTCCGTTTTCCCGGAGTGCTGAACTCCAGCGAACTGCTCGTCGCCGAAGCGGTCCATGCCCGCGCCTGGGCGTCGCTCGACCATGACGGACGGCTGGATCCGGAGCTGGAAACCGATGCCAAGGCCCGTCTCGGGCGGATCGTGCTGCGCCTCATCGGCGCGCCGCCTGCTTCCGTCACGGACCTCGCCACCGCGGCCGTCGAGGAATTCAAGGCGACCCGCCCGACCGGCCCCGAAGCGTAGAGCCGGCCGAGCCGAATCGACTCAGTGAGCGGCCATGTCGAGCGGCGGCTCGACATCATCCGTGATCGGATTGGCGAAGGGATTGCCCGCGCGGAAGCTGGCGAACTCATCCTTCGCGGCCTTGAGCAGGGCCGGATCGTTCAGCACGTCCTGGGCGACGCCGGCCATGGCCTTGGCCGCGAGGGCAAGGCCCTTATGCGCCGCCGGCGCCAGGCCTTGCGCGACAAGCTGCCAGGAATGGCCGGGCGTGCCGACCGCATAGCAGGCGGTGCGGCACTGGACGGTGGGGACGACCCAGCTCACCGTGCCGACATCGGTGGAGCCGACGAAGGAATCGCTGCCGGAGCCGAGCGGGTAGATCTCGTCGCTCAGCGATTCGCCCGCCTTCGGCTTCAAGCCGAAGCGGGCATAGGAGGAGGCGATATCCTCGCCATTGAGGGTCTTCTGGAACTTTGCCGCGAAAGCCTGATCGGCCGCGTCGAAGCCGGGCCCGCCCAGCGCCTGCAGATTGGCATGCATCGCTTCCTCGAGCGGGCGGTTGCCGACGAGATTGGCGTCGCCCGAAAGCTGCTTGGCTGCGACCTGCGTCTCCGTCATCAGCGCGGCGCCCTCGGCGATCTTCTTCACGCGGGCGACGAGGCTCCACATCTCCGACAGGTTGGCGGCCCGGATGAGCTGGCGTGTCGTCGCCGTCGCCTGCACCACGTTCGGCGCGATGCCGCCGGCGTTGATGATGGCGTAGTGCACGCGGGCCGTCGATGGCATGTGCTCGCGCATGTAGTTGACGCCGATATGCATCAATTCGACCGCATCGAGCGCCGAGCGGCCGAGATGGGGCGCGGCGGCGGCGTGCGAGGCCCGTCCGGTGAAGGTGAACTCGACCTCGACGCAGGCCAGCGAGAACGGCCGGTTGACCCCGGTGAAGGAGGCCGGGTGCCAGCACAGGGCGATGTCGACATCGTCGAAGGCGCCGGCGCGGACCATGAAGCCCTTGGCGGAGCCGCCTTCCTCGGCGGGGCAGCCATAATAGCGCACCCGGCCCTTGAACCCGTTGGCCGCGAGATAGTCCTTGACCGCGGCGGCCGCGAGCAGCGAGGCGGAACCCAGCATGTTGTGGCCGCAGCCATGGCCATTGCCGCCCTTCTGAACCGGCGTCTCGCTCGCGATGCCGGCCTCCTGGCTCAGGCCCGGCAGGGCATCGTACTCGCCCATGATCGCGATGACCGGGCCGTCCTCTCCCGCTTCGCCGATCAGCGCGGTCGGGATGCCGGCGACATTCTCGGTGATGCGGAAGCCTTCGCGCTCCAGCATGGCGCGGTGCTCGGCGGCGGAACGGACCTCCTGATAATTGAGCTCGGGCATGTGCCAGATGCGGTCGGACAACGCGAAATAGCCCGGCGCCTTGTCGTCCACGCGCTGCCAGACTTCCTTGCTGTTGCTCATCGGAGTTCCTGTTCCCGGATGTAAGTCATCTTTGATATTGGCGCCAATTTCTCGCATAAGGGTCATGGCGCGACAAGCCGAGCCGGATGCGGGGCGGCCGATCGAACGGTGCATGGGGCGACGATGTCTGAGAGCGAGCTGAGCGGTGGGGCCGTTCGCGGCAAGAATCGCGGCAAGAGCGCGAAGGCGCGTGCGGAGCGTCACGAAGCCCTGGCGAATCTCCTCGCGGCGGAGATCCAGTCCGGTGCGCTTTCCCCCGGCCAATGGCTCAAGCAGATCGACATCGAGGAACGCCATGGAGCCAAGCGCATGGATGTCCGCCGGGCGCTCGACCGGCTGGTGCAGAAGCGGCTGGTCGTGCATCTGCCCAATCGCGGCTACCACGTCTTCAAGCCGGATGGGCGGCTGGCGCAGGAGATCCGGGCCGTGCGGGTCATCCTGGAAACCAGCGCGGTTGACGGCATCGTGGCGCGGGCGCGGGAAGAGGATATCGCGCAGGCGATGCGGCTGGCGCGGCACTTCGAGGCGCTGCTGCTGAACGGCACGGCCATCGACCTGCACGATGCGAACATCGCCTTCCACGAGCATCTGCTCGGGCTGTGCGGCAATCTCGAACTGGCGGCGCTGGTGAAGGAGCTGCGCGGGCGCATCTCCTCGGCCGTGGCCGGGCAATGGCAGAAGCGCAGCCGCATCGAGCAGTCGAACCGCGAACATCTGGCGATGGTCGAGGCGCTGGCCGCGCGCGACACGGAGGCGCTGCGGCGGCTGGTGGGGGAGCATATCCAGCAGAGCGCGGAATAGGCGCGGGATTCCGCCGATGGCTCATCGGTCCGATTTCGAACGCAAGCGTCATTCTCTTCGGCCGCCGCTGGCATCTGGAGATTGAAGTTTAGATTTGATCGAATTCAGTTTCCTTGCCGAAAAGACACATGGCGAGATCTTGTTGGGGGCGTGGTGCATCGGGTTTTGACGCTGCCCGGGTGCCTTGCTACCTGTCGTTCCAGGCCCTCTTGCTGAACTGAGCCGTCATGAATCTTTCTTGCCGCCTGACCTTGGTTTCCTCCGCAGCGCTTCTGATCTCGGCGCTTTGGTTCGGCATCGGGCCGCTGCAAGCGCAGGAAGAGCCCTCTGCCGCGCCTGCGGCGCCTACGGTCCCGCGCCAGGCTCCCAGGCCAGCCGCGCCGGCACGGCCGGTGGCCAAGCCCGCCACTCCGGCTCCTTCCGCGCAAGGGGCGCCAGCCGTCACGCAGCCCGCGACGCAGGCCGCGACGCTGCCCAACGGCGCCAGCGCCATCAACGAGACCTATGGCGACTGGACGGTCGATTGCCGCATCCTCAACGGCCAGCGGCTCTGCGTGCTCAGCCAGTCGCAAGGCAACAGCCAGACAGGCCAGCGCGTCTTCGCCATCGAATTGCGCACGCCGCGCGAGGGCCGGGCGGAAGGCACGATCCTGATGCCGTTCGGCATGAAGCTCGACAATGGCGCGGTGCTGCGGCTCGACGACAAGAATCTGGGTCAGGGCCTGCGCTTCTCGACCTGTCTGGCGCAGGGCTGCCTCCTGCCGATCTCCTTCCCGACGGTCGCGACCGATGCGATGAAGACGGGCAAGACGCTGACGGTGGCGGCGCTCAACCTCTCCACCAGCGAGCCGGCTTCCTTCAATGTGTCGCTCAACGGCTTTGCCGCGGCGCTCGACCGCATCGCCCAGATCGATCGATAGCCGGCATTCGGCTCACAGGAGCAGATTGGCAGCTTCCGGCTTTCATGCCGCCTCGATTGGCGGAATCCGCCAAGTCGGGCGGGCCTGTCGCTGAAAATTGGTTCGCTTAGCCAGAGGCTTCGATGCATGATCGGAGTTCTGGGGAGTTCGAGCCAATCATGACGACCGATCCGCGCCTGCCGTTTCTCGCCGAGCTGGAGAGGAAGATCCTCTGGCTGGCCTCATGGACGATCCACAACGCCAATCATCTGCGCGACAACGGCGACGGCATGAAGGTCGGTGGGCATCAGGCCTCCTCGGCTTCGCTCGCCACGATCATGACCGCGCTCTACATGGCGGCGCTACGCCCGCAGGACCGGGTCGCGGTGAAGCCGCATGCCTCGCCGATCTTCCACGCCATCAACTATCTGATGGGGCTTCAGACGCGCGAGAAGCTGGAGAATTTCCGCGGCTACAAAGGCGCGCAGAGCTATCCGTCCCGCACCAAGGACATCGACGACGTCGATTTCTCGACCGGATCGGTCGGCCTCGGCGTCGCGCAGACGCTGTTCTCCTCGCTGACGCAGGATTACGTGAAGGCGCATGGCTGGGCGAAGGATCGCCCCGAAGGCCGCATGGTCTCGCTGATCGGCGATGCCGAGCTCGACGAGGGCAACATCTTCGAGGCCCTGATGGAGGGCTGGAAGCACGGGTTGCGCAACACCTGGTGGATCATCGACTACAACCGCCAGTCGCTCGACGCCGTCATCCGCGAGGGGCTCTACGACCGCTTCGAGACGATGTTCCGCAATTTCGGCTGGGACGTTGTCACGCTGAAATACGGCTCGCTGCAGCAGGCGGCCTTCAAGGAGAAGGGCGGCGAGCGGCTGAAGGCCTGGATCGATTCCTGCCCGAACCAGCTCTATTCAGCCCTGACCTTCCAGGGCGGTGCGGCCTGGCGCAAGCGGCTGATGGACGATCTCGGCGATCAGGGGCCGGTGACGAAGCTGATCGAGAAGCGTTCCGACGCGGAGCTCTCGAAGCTGATGTGCAATCTCGGCGGCCATGATCTGCCGTCGCTGTTGGAAGCCTTCGAGAGCATCGACCATGACAGGCCGGTCTGCTTCCTCGCCTATACGGTGAAAGGCTTTGGCCTGCCGCTCGCTGGCCACAAGGACAATCATGCCGGGCTGATGACCAAGGAGCAGCTCGACGGCTTCCGCAAGGCCAACGATATCCGCCCCGGCCATGAATGGGATTTGTTCGAGGGGCTCGACCTGCCCGAGAGCGAGATCCGGGCGTTCCTCGACAAGGTGCCGTTCTTCTCGCAGGGGCGGCGGCGCTTCTCGGCCGCGAAACTGCCGGTTCCGGAGAAGCTGGAGGCCGGCATCCAGGCCACGATGTCCACCCAGATGGGCTTCGGCAAGGTGCTCGACGATCTCGCCAAGACGGGTGGCCCGCTTGCCGACCGCATCGTGACGACGGCGCCGGACGTCACCGTCTCGACCAATCTCGGCCCCTGGGTGAACCGGCGCGGGCTCTTCGCCAAGGCCTCGATGGCGGACACCTTCAAGGACGAGCGCATTCCCTCGATGCAGAAATGGGAATTCTCGCAGAGCGGCCAGCATATCGAGCTGGGCATCGCCGAGATGAACCTGTTCATCAACCTGTCGGCGCTCGGCCTGTCGCATTCGATCTTCGGCGAGCGATTGATCCCGATCGGCACGCTCTACGATCCCTTCATCTCGCGCGGGCTCGATGCGCTGAACTATGCCTGCTACCAGGATGCGCGCTTCATGGTGGTGGCGACGCCGTCGGGCGTGACGCTGGCGCCGGAAGGCGGGGCGCATCAATCGATCGCGACGCCATTGATCGGCATGAGCCAGGACGGGCTCTGCGCCTTCGAGCCCGCCTTCGTCGACGAACTCGCGGTGATGATGCGCTGGTCCTTCGACTACATGCAGCGCGATGGCGAGGGCGATCCGGACGAGAGCACCTGGTTGCGCGACGAGACCGGCGGCTCGGTCTATCTCAGGCTCTCGACCCGACAGGTCGAGCAGCCGAGCCGGACGATGACGCCGGAGCTGGAGCGCGAGATCATCGACGGCGCCTACTGGCTGCGTAAGCCCGGTCCGAACGCCTCGGTCGTCATCGCCTATACCGGTGCGGTGGCACCCGAGGCGATTGAGGCGGTGGGGCTGCTCAGCGAGGACCGGCGCGATGTCGGCCTGCTCGCCATCACCTCGGCCGATCGGCTCAATGCCGGCTGGCAGGCGGCGGAGCGGGCGCGCCAGCGCGGCAACCACGCGGCGACAAGCCATATCGAGCGGCTGCTCGGAGAGCTGTCGCGGGATTGCGGCATCGTCTCGGTGCTGGACGGGCATCCGGCGACTTTGGCCTGGCTCGGCAGCGTGCATGGCCATCGGCAAAAGGCGCTCGGCGTCGAGCATTTCGGCCAGACCGGCACGGTCGCCGATCTCTACCGGCATTTCGGCATCGACGCGAACGCGATCGTGCACGCGGCGAATGCGGCCGCGCCGGGGCGGCCGGTGCGCTATCTCAAGGCGCTGCCCTGACAGGAATGCGTCATGGTCGGGCTTGGCCCGACCATCTCGGAAACCAGAAGACACTGGTCAGGTGATGTTCGGGTCAAGCCCGAGCATCACGACGATTGGTCCGCTCAGAAGCGGGGCGTCTCGATCGTATTGGCGAAGGGATTTGCGCCGGAGCCGACACGGCCGGGCAGGGTGCTCTCGCCATAGAGCGAGCCGGTGTTCACATAGACCGGCGCCGCCGCGAAGTGCTGGCTGGCATAGTTGTTCATCGAGCCGACCGGCACGACGTTCCCGGCGTCGAAATAGCTGCGCTTCTGGACGATGATGCGCAGCGGCTCGCGGCGGCTCTGGGCCTCGGCGATGCCCGCCATGACGGTCGACGCCGCCAGTGCGATGGTGAGGGCAGTGGCAACGCGCTTGAACGACATCATGACGGCGATCTCCGGGAGTGGCGCTACCCACCCGATGTAAGCATGCTGAACACGAAGCAAAGCCTAGCGCCTGCCTGTTAACAATATTGTTAGCATGGCGGCCGCTGCGCGGATTCAACGCTTCCGGCGCGTGGCCTTTGGGCGGACCGGTCGCGCGGGCGGCGTGGCTTTCGCCGGTTCGGCCGTCGCCGTCTTCACGCGCAGGGCCGGCACGGAGCCGTCGGTGTCGAGCCAGGACGCCTTGCGGCCCGCCGTGGCGAGGAAAGGCGTTGCGCAGGCCGCGTCGCGCTTGAGCTCGCTTTTCGTGAAAGACTGGCGCAGTTCCTCGTTGCCTGCGGCATTGGCGAGGTCGAGGCGGTCGATCAGGCAGGTGAGCTGACGCCGGTCAGCCGGCTTGCCGCCAGCGCACCACCAGCCGCTCATCGCGAAGCCTGTTTCGGCGCCGGTGGAACGGAAGGCGAGGCAATTACGGCTGGTATTGCCGTCGTCGAGGAGGACGTCGGCCGTTTCGAGCGGGCCGAAGCGTGTCGGGATCGCAGCCGGCGCGCTGCTGCGCCCGACCGAGAGGGAACGCAGCGCGGCCTCGCGGACGAGATCGATCGTGAAGGGTCGCGTGCTGGCCATGTCGAGCGGCCCGGTGCGCAGGCGCAGGACGAGATGCGGCCCGGCTTCCGCGAAGGCGGCGAAGGTCATGACATCCTCGCGGCGCCCATCCTCCGTGCGCTGGGCCTCATAGGCCGGCGTCGCACGCCCGAGCTCAGGGGAGCTGAGGTGGAACATCGCGATCGGCCGCGGAATCGCCATCCAGTTCGCGGGGCCGGGGCGGTCGGAACGGGTCGCGGCCGGGCGCGACAGCTCAGAAGGCGTCCGATCGATCGTGAGGCTGGCAAGTTGGGGCTGGTCCTCATCCTTGGCCGACAGGCCGGTGATGAGCGCGGCTGTCAGGCCGAGGCCGGCCAGCGCGGCAGCACTGCGCCAGAGCAGGGCGCCGGCGAAGCCGAGGCCGCGGCGTGGCGCGAGGCGGCGCATGCCTTGCCAGAAGGCACGAGCGAAGCGCTCGCCGTGATCGGCGGCGCTGATCAGACCGGGAACGAGATCGAGACTCTTGAGACGTGCCGCGAGCATGTGAGCCCAATCGCGCGCCGTCGCGAGACCGGGCCGCATCCGCGCGAGCCCCTCCCGGACCGCCTTTTCCGCCATGCTTGAAACCAGACGCAACCCGTCACTCCCGCGCGGCATCGCCGCCCCTGCACCATCCCAGCCCGTGCCGAGCTTGCCCGTGGGGAGTCGCCCGGCGGTTACCGAGCGGGCGGAATCGACCGGCAGCGTGAACAGGCGGTCAAGAAGCAGGGTTAACGGGCGGGCGGCCGAACCGGGCAGGAGTGGGAGGGAGATTGACTTTTCGACGCAACGGGTGTTCTCACGGGTCTCGGCGCATCCTCGCGCCGCCTGCGAAGTTTGCAGCCCTTTGGGATTGGTTCCGTGACTGTCGGCCTGACGACGAAACACACGACCAAAACGACGACCGGGAAAGCCGGTACGTCGCGCTGACGCTTCGCCTCGGTTCCGGGTCCATCTCCCCCCGGCGGGGGCAGATCGCCGAACCAGCCCGAAGACCGGGCGGGTCGGCTCCCAAAGGGAGATCCGAACCGATCTATCCGCAAAGGATCATATCAATGAGCTTCAAGGTCGCAGTGGTCGGGGCTACCGGCAATGTGGGCCGCGAGATGCTGGACATCCTGGCCGAGCGCGCTTTTCCCGTCGGCGAGGTGGTGGCGCTGGCCTCATCCCGCTCCATCGGCACCGAGGTCTCCTTCGGCGACAAGACGCTGAAGTGCCGGGCGCTGGAGCATTACGACTTCTCCGACACGGATATCTGCCTGATGTCGGCCGGCGGCGACGTTTCCAAGGAATGGTCGCCGAAGATCGGTGCGCAGGGCGCGGTGGTGATCGACAACTCCTCCGCCTGGCGCATGCATCCGGATGTGCCGCTGATCGTGCCGGAAGTGAACGCCGCCGCAGCAGCCGGCTTCACCAAGATGAACATCATCGCGAACCCGAACTGCTCGACCGCGCAACTCGTCGTGGCGCTGAAGCCGCTGCATGACAAGTTCGGCGTCAAGCGCGTGGTCGTCTCGACCTACCAGTCGGTGTCCGGGGCCGGCAAGGAGGGCATGGACGAGCTCTTCAACCAGACCCGCGCGGTGTTCTCGGCCGGCGAGGTCCTCACCAAGAAGTTCCCCAAGCGCATCTCCTTCAACCTCATCCCGCAGATCGACGTCTTCATGGAGGACGGCTTCACCAAGGAAGAGTGGAAGATGATGGTCGAGACCAAGAAGATCCTCGACCCGAAGATCAAGCTGACCGCGACCTGCGTGCGCGTGCCGGTCTTCATCGGCCATTCCGAGAGCGTCAACATCGAATGCGAGAAGCCGGTCACCGTCGACGAGGCGCGCGAGGTGCTGCGCACGGCGCCGGGCATCCTCGTCATCGACAAGCACGAGCCCGGCGGCTACATCACCCCGCATGAGGCGGCCGGCGAGGATGCGACCTATATCTCGCGCATCCGCGAGGATGCGACCGTCGAGAACGGCCTCGCCTTCTGGTGCGTCTCCGACAATCTGCGCAAGGGCGCGGCGCTGAACGCGATCCAGATCGCCGAGGTGCTGGTCAACCGCAAGCTGATCCAGCCGCGCAAGCAGGCGGCCTGACCGGCGCGGCCGCGTTCTTCGGGTGGTTTCCAAGGCGGGCTTCGGCCCGCCTTTTTGCTGCCAATCGTCATTCCGGGCGACCGAAGGGAGACCCGGAATCCATCGTAGAGCACGGAACTTTACGATGGATTCCGGATCGGTGCCGCTTCGCGGCTTGTCCGGAATGACGGTGATGTCGCTGCCGATCGAGGACCGGCGTCTGAAACCGACACTGCATAAGGCGCCTGTGATCTTTGCGCAGCGACGCGGCTCTCAAATCGATTAGACTATGGTTCCCCTCGCGATTTTCCGCCCTGTGCCCAGCCCCATTCCGCCCGGACCTGCTTCCGAAACCGCGCATCCGACCTCAGCCGGATCGCTGCGGCACGACAATGCCCTGCTCGGCATCGGCATCATGCTGCTGGCGACGGTCTTCCTGTCGGCCGGCGATGCGGCCTCGAAATATCTCGCGGCGAGCGTGCCGGCGCTGCATATCGTCTGGCTGCGTTACGCCACCTCGGCGCTCATCTTGCTCGCGATCATCGGCTTCCAGCGCGGCAAGATCTCGTTGCGGACGCGCCGGCCGGGCCTGCAATTGCTGCGCGGGATCGGGCTGATCGGCTCGTCGATCTTCTTCGTCTCGTCCCTGAAATACCTCAAGATCGCCGATGCGACGGCAACCAGCTTCGTCGCGCCGCTCTTCGTCACCGCCCTATCGATCCCGCTGCTCGGCGAAAGCGTCGGCTGGCGGCGCTGGCTCGCCACGATCGTCGGGTTGATCGGCGTGCTGATCGTGGTCAGGCCGGGCGGCAGCGGCTTCCAGCTCGCCTCGCTGCTGCCGGTGGTCTCGTCGCTGAGCTGGGCGTTTGCCCTCATCGTGACGAGGATGATGAGCGGAACCGAGAATCCGATCGCGACGATCACCTATTCGACCGTGTTCGGTGCGATCGTCTCGAGCCTGCTGCTCCCGGTGCACTGGGTCGAGCCGAATTGGACGATCGCGCTGGTCGGCCTCTTTATCGGCGCCGTCTCGACGGCGGGGCACTGGCTGGTGATCGTCGCCTTCCGCTATGCGGCGGCCTCGCTGCTCGCACCCTTCTCCTATATCCAGCTCTTCTGGGCCGCGCTCTTCGGCTTCCTGTTGTTCGCGGCGTTGCCGGACCTGTGGACCTGGGTTGGGGCTGCTGTCATCGCGGGCTCGGGCCTCTACACCGCCCATCGCGAGCGGATTCGGGCGCGGCAGGTCACGGCTGGTAACCAAGGCTCGCGATAGGGCGGCCGCTCCGCCTTTGGAGGAATGGCATTGCGGCCGAGTTGCTGTAGGGTGACGTTACGCCAACCGGCGCCCTTTTTTGCCAGGATCCCCCTATGCCGATGCATCTCGCACGCGCGGTTCTCGCCGCGAGCCTCCTCCTGCTGCCGGGGCTTGCGAGCGCCAAGACCTATTCGATCCCCGATCCCAATCCCGTCGCGGTCATCACGATGCCGGACGATTGGGAATCCACAGAGATCGACAAGGGTGTCGAATCGACGTCCGACGACGAGGCGGTCTACGTCTCGGTCGAGGTGACGGAGCTGAAGGACGCCGCACAGGCCATCGCCGAAGCGGTCACCTGGCTGAAGAGCAAGGGCGTCGTCGTCGATCCCGCGACGCAAGAGAAGAAGCCGTTCTCCAACAATGGCATGGAAGGCGTCCAGGTGCAGTGGACCGGCAAGGACGAAGACGGTCCCACCCATGTCAGCCTGACCCTGCTGCAGGTCACCGAGACCAAGGGCCTCGTCGTGACCTACTGGGCCTCTCCCGAAGGCGAGAAGGAGAACCTCAAGGAGCTCGCCTCGATCATCGACAGCCTGAAGGGCCTCAAATAGAGCGTAACGGCCGGCGCGCGGCAGGCTGTGCGCTGGCCGCGCGGGCGTAACGCGCCATGAACATCGTGACCGCCTCACTGACGATGCGGTGCACCTCCTCGTCGCTCGGGGGCGTCTGGATGGCGTTGAACAGACGCGGCCGCGTCAGGGTCGACTGGCAGAGATCAAGGAACTGCATCGCGGCAAGTTGGGTATCCTCGATGTCGAGCTTGCCCTCGCCGACCATGCGGTCGAGATATCGCGCGATCATGTTCGCGCCCGTTAGGGGACCGTTCTCGTAGAATTCCCGACCGAGATCCGGCATCCGCTCGGCGACGCCGATAACGATGCGATGGGCGCTGACCGCGAATTCCTGGTTGATCATGCGCACGAGGCATTGGCCGAAATTCTGCAGCGCGCGCGCCGGCTCTGGATCCTCGTTCAGGGCCGCGATGGCGCCACGCTTCTGGGCCTCGCGCTCGCGCTCGATCAGCGCGACGAAGAGATGTTCCTTGTCCTCGAAATAGACATAGAGCGTGCCCTTCGAGACATTGGCGGCGATGGCGATGTCGCTCATGCTGGCGGCGTCGAAGCCACGGGCCGTGAAGACCTGATAGGCGCCGTCGAGAATCTGGCGCCGCTTCTCGGGGTCGGTCCCGGCAACGCGTCGATTGCGCCGGTCCACCTTAACCTCCGGCTTGGAGTTCTCTGCCATGCTTCTCCGCCGGGCGGTCCGGCCATGCAATGCTGCTTTGCAAAAATAATCGAACCAATCAGTTCGATTTCACTTGATATGCATCATCACTGGCGCTATTTCAACCGCAATCGAACCAATCGGTTCGAATTGTTCTCATCAGGATAGCTCATGTCCGCCGAGATCACAGAACAGCGCCGGGACCGCCTCAAGCTGGTCGACCCGGCCCTGGAGACGGCACAGCCCACCGAGGCGCGCCAGCCCGTCGAAACCGCACCGGCCGCTCCTGTCGAGGCCGCGCAGCCGGCTTCGAAGCGCAATACCGTCCGCCGCGCCGGGCTGATCCTGCTCGCCGGCGTCGTACTCGGTGCCGGCCTCTGGTACGGCATCGACTGGTGGCGCAACGGCCGCTTCATCGTCTCCACCGACGACGCCTATGTCGGCGCGGAGATGGCGACGGTGTCGGCCAAGCTCTCGGCCAATGTCGCCAAGGTTTCGGTGCTGCAGAACCAGGAAGTGAAGGCCGGGCAGTCGCTCGTCACGCTCGATGACGGCGACCAGCGCATCGCGCTCGCCGCCGCGCAGGCGAAGACGGCGACCGCGCAGGCCACGCTCGGGCGCATCGACAGCCAGATCGAGGCCGGCCGCGCCAGCCTGCTGCAGGCCAAGGCGCAGCAGAACTCGGCCCAGGCCGGCGTGACCCGCACGGCGGCCGATTTCGATCGCGCCAAGAGCCTCGCGGCCAAGTCCTATGGCTCGCAGGCGACGCTCGATGCCGCGACGGCGGCGCGCGACCAGGCCCAGGCGGCGCTGGTCAGCGCCAATGCCGGCGTCACCGCCGCGGAAGCGAACATCAAGGTGCTGGAGGCGCAGCGCGTCGAGGCCGCAAGGCAGATCGACGAGCTCAAGGTGGCCGAGGACAAGGCCGCCCGCGACCTGACCTTCATGAAGATCGACGCGCCGATCGACGGCCTCGTCGCCAACACCAATGTCCAGCTCGGCGACCTCGTCGGCGCCGGCAAGCGGCTGATGTCGATCGTCCCGCTCGATCAGGTCTATGTCGACGCCAACTTCAAGGAGACCCAGATCGGTCCGCTGAAGATCGGCGACAAGGCGAGCGTCACGGTCGATGCGCTGCCGGGGCAGGTCTTCCACGGCACGGTCAGCGGCATCGCCGGCGGCACGGGCTCGGTCTTCACGCTGCTGCCGCCCGACAACGCGACCGGCAATTTCACCAAGGTCGTCCAGCGCGTGCCGGTGCGCATCGCGCTCGACCGGGAATCGACGGGCAAGCATGTGCTGCGCCCCGGCATGTCGGTCATCGTGTCCATCGATCCGCGTCCCGCCGGCCAGCGCTGACGCTGCAAGGAGGCCGTCATGGCCACCGCGACCCTGAACGCGCCGGCGGGTGCCCCGCCGGCCTCGGACGCCATCCCGCTACGCCGGATCTTCGCCTTCATCGCGATGGTCTTCGGCATGTTCATGGCGATCCTGGACATCCAGATCGTCTCGGCCTCGCTGGCGGAGATCCAGGCCGGACTCTCGGCGTCCTCGGATGAGATCGCCTGGGTGCAGACGGCCTATCTGATCGCGGAAGTGATCATGATCCCGCTCTCGGGCTATCTCAGCCGCGCCCTGTCGACGCGGGTGTTCTTCTCCATCGCGGCCGCCGGCTTCACGATCTCCAGCGTGCTCTGCGCCCAGGCCTCCTCGATCAACGAGATGATCCTGTGGCGCGCCGTGCAGGGCTTCATCGGCGGCGGCATGATCCCCGGCGTCTTCGCGGCCGCCTTCACGATCTTCCCGCCCTCCAAGCGGCCGATCGTCTCGCCGATCATCGGCCTCGTGGCGACGCTGGCGCCGACCATCGGGCCGACCGTCGGCGGCTATCTCAGCCATGCCTTCTCCTGGCACTGGCTGTTCCTCGTCAATGTCGTCCCCGGCATCGCCGTCACCATCGCGGCCTGGACGCTGATCGACTTCGACAAGCCGGATCGCGGCCTGCTGAAGCGCTTCGACTGGCTGGGCCTCGCCGGCATGGCCGCCTTCCTCGGCAGCCTCGAATATGTGCTCGAGGAAGGCACGCGGCTCGACTGGTTCGAGAGCCACGAGATCGTCTTCTTCTCGGTGGTCATGGTCTTCGGCGCGGTGCTGTTCTTCTGGCGTGCGCTGACGCGCGACGATCCCCTGGTCGATCTCTATGCCTTCCGGAACCGCAACTTCGCCTTCGGCTCGCTGTTCTCCTTCTGCATGGGCATCGGCCTTTACGGGCTGACCTATCTCTACCCGGTCTATCTCGGGCGCATCCGCGGCTATGACGCGCTGATGATCGGCGAAACCATGTTCGTCACGGGACTGGCCATGTTCCTGACGGCGCCGATCGCCGGCCGGCTCTCGGCCAAGCTCGATCCGCGCATCATGATGATCATCGGGTTCAGCGCCTTCGCCCTCGGAACCTGGATCGTTTCGCACATCACCGCGGATTGGGACTTCTACGAGCTGCTGCTGCCGCAGATCCTGCGCGGCTGCGGGCTGATGCTGTGCATGGTGCCGATCAACAACGTCGCGCTCGGCACCTTGCCGCCGCAGCAGCTCAAGAACGCCTCCGGGCTCTACAACCTGACCCGCAATCTCGGCGGCGCGGTCGGGCTCGCCGTCATCAACACCATGCTGAACACGCGCACCGACGTGCACATCACCCGGCTGCACGAATGGGTCGCGGCCGGGCGGCAGGTCGCCGAAGAGGCACTGGCGAACACGGCGCAGCGCTTCGGCGACTTCGGCGATGCCGCCAATACGATGGCTCTGGCCCTGCTCAACCAGCGTGCCCACAAGCAGGCGCTGATCATGGCGTTCGGCGACGTCTTCCTCGGGCTGACGGCGATCTTCGCCTGCCTCGTGGTGTTGTCGCTGTTCCTCAGCAAGCCGAAACCGGCACCGACCGGCGCGGGCGGCGGGCACTGAGCCTGCGATCCCGCCCGCTGGACCTCCTGGAATCGTTTCCGTCATGATCCCCAGTTTCGAACGCGTCTTCGGCCGCCTGCTGCGGCCTATCCGGGGCCATGACGCGGACCTGCTTTGCAACGATCCGCGCCTTGCCGTCGCGGCCGGGACGATGCAGCTGACCAGCCCGGCCTTTGCCGAGGGCGGCGATATCCCGAGCCGATATGCCGGGCGCGGGGTCGGCGAGAATGTGTCGCCGCCGCTGGCCTGGAGCGGCGTCCCGGCCGAGACGGTGGAACTCGTCCTCGTCATGCAGGATCCGGACGCACCGCTGCCGCGGCCGGTGACGCATCTCATCGCGACGGACATCGCCGTCGACAGCGAAGGCGTGGAGGAGGGCATGCTCCGGCCCGAGACGAATCCGCAGATCGCCTTCCTGCCGGGTTCGCTCGGCCGCATCGGCTATGAGGGGCCGCGGCCGATCCGCGGCCATGGCCCGCACCGCTATGTCTTCCAGCTCTTCGCCCTGGCACGAGTCCTGCCCGCTCTCGATGACGTGATGCTTCCCGAGCTGGCATCGGGGATGGCGGGATGGGTGCTGGCGCGCGCGGTTCTGACCGGAATTTTCGAGCTCATCTAGGCGGATTGCAGCCGCGGATGGCGGTGGACGGAGCGGTGCTGCAGCGGAATGTCGCAAACCGCGCGATTGACATTGCGATGCCGGCAAGGCAAATATGGCAGTAATATCAGTAGTTTAGATGTTTTCTAAACTGCGAGGCCGCAAGGCCCCATGGTGGAAGGCGTTTCGATGAGCGTTCTGGTGAGCAAGGATCGGGAGCAGGCTGTCGCGGCGGAGCATATCCCGTGGCCGCAGAAAAGCCCGGCCTCCTGCCCGATCAGCGCGGTGAAGGCGCGCCTGCGTATGGCGGGTCTTCGCCCGACGCGGCAGCGCATGGCGTTGGGCTGGCTGCTCTTCGCCAAGGGCGACCGCCATGTCAGCGCCGAGATGCTCTATGAGGAGGCGATCCGCGCCCGCGAGCCGCTGTCCCTCGCCACGGTCTACAACACGCTGCGCCAGTTCTCGGAAGCCGGGCTGCTGCGCCAGGTTTCGGTGTCCGGCCCCAAGACCTTCTTCGACACCAATGTCTCGGAGCACCACCACTTCTACAACGAGGACGACGAGACGGTCACCGACATCCCCGGCTCGACGATCCATGTCTCGGGCCTGCCGGATGCGCCGGAGGGCATGATGATCGCCTCGGTCGAGGTCATCGTCCGGCTGCGCAGCGCGGATGGCGAAGAGGTCACGACGACGAAGCGGGTGGCGGGCCATCACGCGTGATCGTCTGTTCCTGCAACGTCATTTCGTGCCGGCAGATCAAGGGCACCGTCGGCGCTGACGGCAGCGGGCCGCGGACGGCCGGCGAGGCGTATGACTGCCTCGGTTGCAGCCCCGATTGCGGGCGTTGCGCGCGCGCGGTCCGTGCGATCCTGGCCGAGGCCCATGCCGCATGCGCGACGCAGTGCGGCAGTTGCGCCAGCCGCGAGATCGCGTGCGCCGTCCATGTCAGCGTGGGCCGCATGCTGGACGGCATCGCGCCGTCAGAGGATGTCTCGCAGGCCGCGTAAGCGACGCGCTGCCGGGATCGGGCGGCGTTGGATGATTGCAGCCGCCTTCGTTTTCCCTCTTTCCTTCCCGGATGCACCTCTCTACATTAGTATCATTCTAATGTAGATTGCGAGGAGCGACGCCATGAAGGGCGACAAGAAGGTCATCGAATATCTCAACAAGGGGCTGCGCTCGGAGCTCACCGCGATCAACCAGTACTGGCTGCATTACCGGATGCTCGACAATTGGGGGCTGAAGGAGATGGCCAAGACCTGGAAGAAGGAGTCGATCGAGGAAATGGTCCATGCCGACCGCTTCGTCGACCGCATCCTCTTCCTCGAGGGCTTCCCGAACCTCCAGACGCTCGACCAGCTCCGCATCGGCGAGACCGTCACCGAGGTCATCGAATGCGACCTCAAGGCCGAGATCGAGGCGCGGAAGCTCTATCAGGAAGCGGCCAAATATTGCCGCGAGGTCGGCGATTTCCCGTCCGAGGATCTGTTCAAGGCCCTGATGAAGGATGAGGAAGGCCATATCGACTTCCTCGAGACGCAGCTCGACCTGATCAGCCGCATCGGCCTGGAACTCTACACCCAGAAGCATATCGGCGGCCTCGAAGGCGACGATCACGCGCATTGATCGAGGTGCTGCCTGCGTGGCACGCCGTCATGCTTGGGCTTGATCCGAGCATCTCAGGAACGAAAAGCGTTCGATCCTGCACGAGATTCTCGGGTCGCCGCCATGCGGCGCCCGAGAATGACGAGCCCGGTTGATCATGATCCAACAAAAAAGGCCCGCCATTGGCGGGCCTTCGTCTTTTGCGGCAGAAGCCGTCTCAGATGAAGCTGATGTTCGCGGCCTCCGGCCCCTTCCGGCCGGCACGGATCGAGAAGCGCACGCGCTGGCCGTCCATCGGCGGCTGCAGGCCGCTGCGGCTCAGCGAGGAGACATGCAGGAAGACGTCCGGGCCGCCCTTATCGGGAGCGATGAAGCCGAAACCGCGATCCGAGTTGAAGAATTTCACGGCGCCGTCATAGGGGCCTTCGACCGGTCCGCTGTCGCGATCCTGGAAACCGCCACCGCCATTGCGGTCCTGAAAGCCGCCGCCGCGGGGACCGCGGTCCTGGTAGCCGCCACCGAAATCGTCGCGCGGCGGACGCGCGCCGAAGCCACCGCCGCGCGGCGCGGGCGCCGCCGTCTGGGTCGCCGTCGACGGGTCGATCTCGTGGACTGCAACCACCTGCAGCCCCCGGCGGCCTTCACCGAGGTCGGCGACGATGGTTGCGCCGGGGAGCAGATCCTGCTGGTCCAGCGGGCCGATCGCCGAGATGTGCAGGAAAACGTCGGCAGAACCATCGGCCGGCGAGGCGAAACCGAACCCCTTCTCAGGGTCGAACCATTTGACTTTGGCTTCGATATTTTCGTGCGTGACGAAAGGCTGGGCAGCAGGAGGCTTGCGACGATCGAACATGGGGCTTCAGATATGAGTGACCGGGAGCACACAACTTAGCTCATGCCGGGCGCGCCGTCATCGGGGTCAGTGTGAAATTATCGCACGACAATTTCGGGGGTTATAGTGCTTTTTTTCGCGGCATCCCCAAGCTGATGAGGCCGCTTGCTATGCATCAAGGGCATGGGTTTTCGGCATTTTCGCCTGTTTCTTCGGGGGTTACGGCGAAAATGCCGCAGGTCTGCCTCTTGCAATCGCCGCATTCAGACGCGATCTGAGGCCGCGGATGCAATAACAAGTCGATAGATCACCGTCGCCGCGTCCTGTCGGATGCGCGACGCTTCAGGGAAGAACGCCTCCTGTTCGATCGCGCCTCAGGGCGCTGTTCGGGAGATGATAATGGCTCGATCAACACAAGCTCGCGGCAAGGCCGGCCGCGGGGAAATTCGCCGGCTCTGGCTGGCAGAACGCGATCTCTTCAGGGAGCATCTGCTCAGGCTCGATCCGCTGACGCGCCAGCAGCGCTTCGGCACGGCCGTGAACGATGCCTTCCTCGAGAATTATGCCACGACGACCTTTGGGGTCGGCGGGCTGGTCTATGCCTATGTCGAGGACGGGGTGGTCCGCGGCGCGGCCGAGTTGCGCGGTCTCGACGACATCGTCGCGCAGACAGGTGAGGCCGCCTTCAGCGTGGAGACGGGCTGGCGTCGTGCCGGTATCGGCGGCCAGCTGTTCTCGCGGCTGATCACGGCGGCCCGCAATCGCGGGATCAGGACGCTCTACATGACCTGCCTGCCGGAGAACGCGGCGATGAGGCGGCTCGCGCAGAAGTTCGAGGCCGATCTGGCCGGCGGCTACGCCGATATCGAGGGCGTGATCGCGACCGGCGGTCCGACACCCTTCACCATCCTGGACGAAGCCTTCGACAATGCGAAGGGCTTCGCGACGCTTGCCCTGTCGCTCCAGAAGACCTTCTGGCCGACGCGGATCCTGGCTCGCGCCTTCGGCGCCTGACGAGCGCTGCCCTCAGCGGTTGAGCGAGAGGGCGGCGCCCGATTTCGTCACGGCGCCGTCTAGCGCGTTGCCGCCCGAGGCGCGCAGCCGCGCCGCGACCGTGCCGCCTTGCTGGTAGAGATAGACCTCGCCGTCGCGATAGTCCCAGGCGGTGATCTTCTGCAGATCGCGATTGGCGCAGCCCGACGAGCTGGCGCGGTAGAGATCGAGGGTCGGCGAGCTCGAAAGCTGGACGCGGCAGGTGCCGCCGGTGGCCTCGCGCGCGGTCCAGCTCCCGATCACGTTGTCACGCGTCGCGGCCGGGCGGGCCGGGGCGGAGGGCGCCGGACCGAGGCCCGCAACCTGGTTGTTGCCGGGAGCGACCGGCGCGGGCGCCGGCTGGCCGGCGGGCGGCAGGCCCTGGCCCTGTGGCGTTCCGGCATTGGGATCGAAGAACGGATCCTGCGGCGGCGGCAGACCGGCGCCCGCCCCCGGCGGCGGGGCAGCGGCGGTCGGATAGCCGCCGGGCGGCGGCAGCGGCTCGGAGGTGATGGGGGCCGAGGTGACCGGCGGCGCGGAGGGCAGGGCCGGCTGATTGTAGGAAGGCGGATTCATCACCGGTCCGGAGAAGCGCTGGGAGCCGGCACAGGCCGTCAGGGCGAGGAGCGGGAGGAGTGCGGTCGCCTTCAGCGCCGGGATGGCGGTTTTCGTCGTCGTCATGCGGCGCGGTTCCGATTCCGATCAATCTTACGTGGCGTCAATATCATAGAGGCATAATGAACGCGGCATGAGCATGGTTTAGCTCAGCCGGGCCCGCTTGCGAACCCGCGAAGTCCGATCTGGTTCCGCTGTCACGCCAAAGGCATAGTGCGGCCTTCCCGGAAGGACCCGTCATGACGCCGCTCACACCTGCCAGCATCGCTGCTCCCTTCGCCCGCTACAGCCACGGCATGGAAGTGCCGGCGGGCTGGCGCCTCGTCGTCTGCTCGGGGCAACTCGGCGTCGCGGCGGATGGGAGCGTGCCCGAGGATGCGCGCGCGCAGGCCGATCTCTGCTTCGCCAACATCGCCGCGATCCTCGCCGAGGCGCGGATGACGCTCGCCGATATCGTGCGGATCAATGCCTATGTCACCGACCGCGCCCATATGAAGGGCTATATGGATTCGCGCGACGCCCATGCCGGCGCGCCGCCGCCGGCCTCGACCCTGATGATCGTCTCGGGCTTCACCCGGCCGGAGTTCAAGGTCGAGATCGAGGTGATCGCGGCCGCGCCCTGAGACGCGACCGCGCTGCGGTTCAGCCCGCCTTGCGCTTGTTCTGGCGATTGGCGACGAGGTCGTCGACCACGGCGGGGTCGGCCAGCGTCGAGGTGTCGCCGAGCGCGCCATGCTCGTCCTCGGCGATCTTGCGCAGGATGCGGCGCATGATCTTGCCGGAGCGGGTCTTGGGCAGGCCCGGCGCGAACTGGATCAGGTCCGGCGAGGCGATCGGGCCGATCTCCTTACGGACATGGGCGACGAGGTCCTTGCGCAGATCCTCGGACGGCTTCTCGCCCGCCATCAGCGTGACATAGGCGTAGATGCCCTGGCCCTTGATGTCGTGCGGGTAGCCGACGACCGCCGCCTCCGAGACGGCGGGGTGCGCGACCAGCGCCGATTCGACTTCCGCCGTGCCCATGCGGTGGCCGGAGACGTTGATGACGTCGTCGACGCGGCCGGTGATCCAGTAATAGCCGTCGGCGTCGCGCCGGCAGCCGTCGCCGGTGAAGTACTTGTTCGGATAGGTCGCGAAATAAGTCTCCTCGAAGCGCTTATGGTCGCCATAGACCGTGCGCATCTGGCCGGGCCAGCTTTCGGCGATGACGAGATTGCCCTCGCAGGCGCCGGTCAGCACCTTGCCTTCGGCGTCGACGATCTGGGGCTCGACGCCGAAGAAGGGCCGCGTCGCCGAGCCGGGCTTGAGGGCGGTGGCGCCGGGCAGCGGCGTGATCAGGATGCCGCCGGTCTCGGTCTGCCACCAGGTATCGACGATCGGGCAGCGGCGCTCGCCGACGACGCGATGGTACCATTCCCAGGCCTCGGGATTGATCGGCTCGCCGACCGAGCCGAGCAGGCGCAGCGACTTGCGCTTGGTCTTCTTCACCGGCTCCTCGCCGGCGCCCATCAGCGAGCGGATCGCGGTCGGGGCGGTGTAGAAGGTGTTGACCTTGTGCTTGTCGATGACCTCCCAGAAGCGCGAGATCGTCGGATAGGTCGGGATGCCCTCGAACATCAGCGTCGTCGCGCCGTTGGCGAGCGGCCCGTAGAGGATGTAGCTGTGGCCCGTCACCCAGCCGACATCGGCGGTGCACCAGTAAATGTCGCCGTCATGGTAGTCGAAGACGTACTGATGGGTGATCGAGGTGTAGACGAGATAGCCGGCGGTGGTGTGGAGCACGCCCTTCGGCTTGCCGGTCGAGCCCGAGGTGTAGAGAATGAAGAGAGGGTCCTCCGCCTTCATTTCGACCGGCGGGCAATGGGTCGAGACCTTCTCCGCCTCCTCGTGATACCAGACGTCGCGGCCTTCCTTCATGGTGACATGGCCGCCGGTGCGCTTGACGACGATGACGGTGCCGATGCCACCCTTCACCTTGTCGTCGGCGGCGTCGACATTCTTCTTGAGCGGCACGGCGCGGCCGCCGCGCAGGCCTTCGTCGGCGGTGATGACGACCTTGGAATCGGCATCCTCGATGCGGTTCGAGAGGGAATCCGGCGAGAAGCCGCCGAAGACCACCGAATGGACGGCGCCGATGCGCGCGCAGGCGAGCATCGCATAGGCCGCCTCCGGGATCATCGGCAGGTAGATGGTGACGCGGTCGCCCTTCTTGACGCCATGCGCCTTCAGCACGTTGGCGAATTTGCAGACTTCGGCGTGGAGCTGGCCGTAGCTGATCTTCTTCGATTCGGAGGGGTCGTCGCCTTCCCAGATGATCGCGGTCTGTTTGGCGCGCGTGGCAAGGTGCCGATCGACGCAGTTATAGGCGACGTTGGTGGTGCCGTCCTCGTACCATTTGATCGAGACCTTGCCCGGCTTGTAGCTGACGTTGCGGACCTTGCTGAACGGCTTGAACCAGTCGATCCGCTTGCCCTGCTCGGCCCAGAACTTGTCGGGATCCTTGACCGATGCCGCGTACATTTTCTTGTACTTAGCGTCGTTGGCCCAGGCCTTCTTCGCCCAGGCGGCGGGCACGTCGTAGATGATCTCGGTCATTGGCAGGCATCTCCCCGGACAGGGTTCTTTGTCGCGTTCCCGTGTCCGCCTGCCGGCGGGCGCGGTCCCGCTTCGTTTGAATTGGGCGCATCATAGGGTGCGTGTGCGGCGCGGCAAGCGCTTCGCGCTCGCACTTTCGTGTCACAGACTTTCGGCGATGTCGGCCTTGGGTCCGGATCGGTTCAGAGCCCGCCCATCTTGCAGACGAGGTCCCATTCCTCATCCGTCACCGGCTGGACCGAGAGGCGGAAGGAGGTGACGAGCGACATCTTGGCGAGCTTCGGCTCTTCCTTGACGGCGGCGAGCGTCACCGGCCTGGGCAGCGGCTTCACCGCCTTGAAGTCGACCAGCACCCAGGGCGGGCCGGCGGCCTCCCAGGGGTAGGCCTCGCGGATGACCTCGACGATGCCGACCACCTCGAGGCCTTCGTTGGAGTGGTAGAAGAAGACCTGCTCGCCCTTCTTCATGGCCATCAGGTTGAGCTTGGCGGTGTGGTTCTTCACCCCGTCCCAATGCGTGCCCTTGGCGCCGGCCTTGACCTGGTCGTCCCAGGACCAGACCGAGGGTTCGGATTTGATCAGCCAGTGAGCCATCAGGCCTCGTCCTCCTTCAACGGCACGGGCGGCTTGGAGGCCGCTTCGCCCTGTTCGTTCCAGAACCGCACCATCTCGCGCGTCAGCGCGGCGTAATCCTTCGGGTCGAGCTCGACCCGGACCTCGCCCTCGCCGAAAGGCAGGATCAGCACGAAGCGATGCGTGCCCTCGGCCTTTCGCCGGCGATGCTGGATGACGGGCGTGGCGATGCGGCCGGCCAACGGCACCGGGCCGCTTTCGGCGACGAGCTCGGAGCCGGTCGTCTTCCTGACCTCCGCGATGCCGCGCGCGATGCGCTTGCCGAGATCGTTGAGCTCTCCCGCCATGGCTTCCTCCGTCATTCCGCCCTGAGCGGCCGGGCGAGCAGCGCCGCCACGGCTTCACGCACGCCGATCCTGCCCGCGATGACCGCCGCGACGGCCTCGGCGATCGGCATCTCCTTGCCCTCCCGCCGCGCCATCTCGGCAAGGACGGGGGCGGTGAAGGCGCCTTCCGCGAGCTTGCCGCCGGCGGCTTCAGCCGGGCTCCTGCCCTGGCCCAGCGCCAGACCATAGGCGAAATTGCGCGATTGCGGCGAGGCGCAGCTCAGCACCACGTCGCCCAATCCCGAAAGGCCCATCAGCGTCTCGGGATCGGCGCCATGCGCCTCGCCGAAGCGGCGCAGTTCGGCGAAACCGCGCGCCACCAGCGCGGCGCGGGCGCTCTCGCCGAAGCCGAGCCCGATGGCGATGCCGGCGGCGATGGCGAGCACGTTCTTGGCCGCGCCGCCGATCTCGACGCCGCGCGGATCGCCCGAATGATAGATGCGGAAAGCGGGCGAGCTCAGCGCCTCGGCGAGGCTGCGCGCCAGCGCGGGATCGGCAGCGGCGAGCGTCACCGCGGTCGGCAGGCCGTGCCCGATATCGGTGGCGAAGCTCGGGCCGGAGAGGATGGCGGTCGGGGCTTGCGGCCAGCTTCCGGCGATGATCTCGGTCGGGAACAGCCCGCTCGCCTGCTCGATGCCCTTGGCGGCCGAGATCACCGGCGCGCCGGCGGGCAATGCGGTTGCCATCGCGGTGCAGGCCGCGCGCAGGTTCTGGGTCGGCACGGCGACGACCAGCGCGTCGCAGGAAGCGAGATCGGCCAGCGTCGAAGTGGCGCGGATTGCTTCGGGCAGATCGATGCCGGGCAGGCGTGGGGCCTGCCGCGTCGCGCGAATCGCCTCGACCGTCGCGGTGTCGCGCGCCCAGAGGAGTACCTCGCGGCCGGCGCGATGGGCGGCGAGCGCCAGCGCGGCGCCATAGGAGCCGGCGCCGACGACGCCGACCGTCGCGAAGCCCGGATTCTGACTCATGCGGCGGTCGCGGGCTTGGCCGCGAGTTCGTCGAGCGGCCAGCGCGGACGGGCGACGGCCGACATGTCGTCGACGAGGCCGAGCCGCAGCCGCTCCAGCCCGGCCCATGCGATCATCGCGCCATTGTCGCCGCACAGCGCCAGCGGCGGGGCGACCATCGGCAGGCCGGCCTCGGTGGCCAGCCGCGTCAGCCCGCTGCGGATTGCCTGGTTGGCCGCGACGCCGCCGGCGACGACCAGCGTCGTGGGCGTGATGCCGGCCTCGCGGCAGGCGCGCAGGCCGGCGCGGGTCCGGTCGACCATGACGTCGACGATCGCGGCCTGGAAGGAGGCACAGAGATCGGCGACGTCGTTGTGGGAGAGCGGCGCGATGCGTTCGGCGACGAGGCGCACGGCCGTCTTGAGGCCGGAGAGCGAGAAATCCGGCGTCGGCCGGCCCTGCAGCGGGCGCGGGAAGTCGAAGCGTTCGGGGTCGCCCTTCGCCGCCTCGCGCTCGACCGAGGGGCCGCCGGGATAGGACAGGGCCAGCATCTTGGCGATCTTGTCGAAAGCCTCGCCGACCGCGTCGTCGATGGTGCCGCCGAGCTTGAGATAATCGCCGACGCCGCGCACGGCGAGCAATTGGGTATGGCCGCCGGAGACGAGCAGCAGGAGATAGGGAAAGGCGAGATCGTCGGTGAGGCGTGCCGTCAGCGCATGGGCCTCGAGATGGTTGACGGCGATGAAGGGCTTGCTCGTCGCCAGTGCGATCGCCTTGCCGGCAGTGAGGCCGACCATGACGCCGCCGACCAGGCCGGGACCGGCGGCGGCGGCGACGGCGTCGATATCGCCGGGCTTGAGGTCGGCATGGGCGAAGGCGCGCGCGATGATGCGATCGATCGCCTCGACATGGGCGCGCGCCGCGATCTCCGGCACGACGCCGCCATAGGCGGCATGCGCCGCGATCTGGCTCAGCACCTCGTTGGACAGGATCCTGCTCTCGCCCGAACGCTCGATGGAGACGATCGCCGCTGCCGTTTCGTCGCAGGTCGTCTCTATCCCTAGAACACGCATGATCGGTCGACTTGTCCCGCGGAATGGAGGATCAGGTGATGAAGCTTCGCGGCTGGCGGTGGCCCGCCGGCAATTCCTTCGTATAGTGCGTGCCATGGCCCAAGGCCAAGGGCAATGCAGCGGGTGCCGTCAGCGGGTCCGTGGCGCCGGAAAGAAAAAGGAGAGGGAATGGCCGGCATCATCGTTCCGCCTCAATACGCCCTGATCGCCTTGGCCGATGCCGTTCGCGGTTCGGCCTGTGACCGGTGGTTGCCTCGCTAGAGCGCCGCGCGTCCTGCGGGACGCGATGACGGTGGTCTATGTATTTGTTATCGCATGGGATTGTTCCGGAAGCTGGATTCCGCGTTTCGGTCCGATGCCATAGGAGCTGCGAATGCGCGTCTTCGTCTTCCGACCCCGCCCCGATGCCGACCGGACGGCGCAGGCGATCGCCGCCCATGGCTTCGAGCCGCTGGTCGCGCCGCTGTTCGAGGTGGTCAGGCTGCCGGGGGAGGCACCGGCCGGCGATTTCGCCGCCATCGTCCTGACCAGCGGCAATGCCGTTCCCGTGCTCGCTGAGGGACCTGAGGGCTGGCGCGACCTGCCGGTGTTCACCGTCGGCGCCCGCACGGCGGCGAAGGTCCGTGAGGCCGGCCTCGACGACGCCCGCAGTGCCGATGGCGACCGCAACGACCTGATCGAGCTGATCACGCGGACGGTGCCGGCGCCGGCGCGGCTGCTGCTGATCCTCGGCCGCGACCGCAAGGAGGACGTACCACAGCGGCTGAAGGACGCAGGCTACGACATCACGCTCTGGGAGGCTTATGCCGCCGAGCCTGTCTCGGTATTGCCGGAGGACACGCAGGCCGCGCTGCGGCACGGCCGGGCCGACGCCGCCCTGCATTATTCGGCGCGCGGGGCGCGGACTTTCCTGAGCCTCGCGCAAGCGGCCGGCGTCGGCGCGGAAGCGCTCGAGCTCACCCATGTCGCGCTCTCGGCCGATGTCGCCTCGCCCTTGATTTCGGCCGGCGCCAGTACTGTGCTCGTCGCCGAGCATCCCGAGGAGGCCGCGATGCTGGCGGCGCTGGAGGAGGTTTCCCGGCGGCAGAAGCCGGACGGGTCGGCGCAGGCGGAGCCGCGCGGCAGCCTGAAGCGCACGCCGCCGACGATAGACCTCAAGGCGCAGCCGGAAGCCGATGTGGCTGAGGCCGCACCCGCGCGGCCCTCGCCGGAAGCGGTGGCGCCCACCGAGGCCTTGCCGCAGGAATTCTCGCCGCCGCCTCCTGAGCCGCCGCGGACCGCGGCCGCCGCGCCGGTCGCGAAGGCGACGATGCCCTGGCCGGCTTTGGCCATTGCAGGCGTCGTCGGCGGCGTTCTCGGCGCGGGGCTGATGCTCTACGCACTGCGGGCGAGCAGCCCGGCCGTCACGCCCGAACAGCTCGCCGATCTGAGTGGGCGGGTCGACGGGCTTCAGGCCTCCGTCACCGCCGCCGACCGCAAGGCCGGCACCGCCGGGGATGCCGCGGCGAAGGCAGGCTCGGAACTGCAAGCGCTTTCGGGCAGGATCGGCTCGCTTGCCAAGGCGCCAGCGGCCGATACGGGCGCCCTCACGGAGCAACTCCAGCGTACCGAGGCGGCGCTCGCCGCCACAAGCGAGCGGTTCGACAAGCTCACCGGGCGGGTCTCCGCCATCGAGACGCAGGCGAAGGCCGCTCCCACTGCGAATCCGGAGGGGATGGCGGCGGCGCGAATCGTGCTGGCCGAGCGGGTCCAGCGGGCTCTGGCGGCCGGGCGCTCCTTCGGGAGCGACGTCGCCGCCCTGGTCAAGGCCGGCGTCCCGCAGGCCGATGTCGCCGCTCTCTCCGCTGTCGCGGCATCGGGGGCGGCGACGCGGGAGGCGCTGCTGGCGGGCTTCCGCACGCATGGCGCGATGTTCCAGCGCGAAGTCACGCCGCAATCGGATAGCTGGACGGACAAGCTGATCGGTTTGACGAGCCGCATCGTCACGGTCCGTCCGGTCGGCGACAACGGCTCGAATGATCCCGCCACGCTGCCGCTGCGGCTGGAGAGCGCGGTTGCGGCCGGCGACATGCCGAAGGCGGCGGCGCTCTGGGGCCAATTACCCGAGCCGGCGCGTCGCGCCAGCGCGGAATTCGGCGCCGATCTGCAAAAGCGGGCGGCGGCGGATGCAGCCATCGCCAAAATCGCGCAGGATGCGGTCGCAGCGCTTGGCGCCGCCGGCTGACGGAGGATAGAGAGGTCCATGGTTCGCGTTCTCGTCTACCTCGCCGTCTTCGCCTGCCTTGCCTTCGGCGCGGTATGGCTCGCCGATCGGCCGGGCGAAATCTCGGTGATCTGGCAGGGCTACCGCATCGACACCAGCGTCGCGATCGGCGCGATCGGCGTGGTCCTGCTCGCCTTCCTGGTGTTGCTGGCCTGGGCCATCATCCGCTTCGTCTTCGGCCTGCCTTCCGCCTTCAGCCTCTCCTCGCGGGCGCGGCGCCGGGCACGCGGCTTCGAGGCCGTTTCGCGCGGCATGGTCGCGATCGGCGCGGGCGATCCCGTCGCGGCCGGACGTTATACCGGCGAGGCGCGCCGCTTCGTGCCGAACGAGCCGCTGACCTTGCTGCTGGAGGCGCAGACGGCGCAGCTCACCGGCAATCGCGCTCACGCAGAGGCCGCCTTCAAGGCGATGCTGGACCGCTCGGAGACGCGGGTGCTCGGCCTGCGCGGGCTCTTCGTCGAGGCCAAGCGCCGCGGCGACATGGCGGCGGCGCGCGCCTTCGCCGACGATGCCGTGCGCCGCTCGCCCTCGCTCGCCTGGGCGAACGATGCGCTGCTCGATTTCCACACCAATGCCGGCGACTGGCAGGCGGCACGCACCGCCGTCGAGCGTCGTGCGGCCCTGCGCCTCGCGGACAAGGCGGAGGCGCGCCGGCAGCGCGCCGTGCTGCTTGCGGCCGAAGCGCTGGAAGCCCGCGACAAGGAGCCGGAGCGGGCGCTCGCCGCGGCGCTGGAAGCGGTGAAGCTCGCGCCGGCGCTGACCCCGGCGGCGGCGCTTGCCGGCCGGATGTTGGCCGAGCGTGGTGATGTGCGCAAGGCGTCGAAGCTGCTGGAGGCGGCCTGGCGGGAGGCGCCGCATCCCGATGTCGCGGCGGCCTATCTCGATGTCCGCCTCGGCGACAGCGCACTCGACCGGCTGAATCGCGCCATGACGCTGTCGAAGCTTCGCCCGGCCGACCCGGAAAGCGTACTGGTGTTGGCCGGCGCGGCCATTCAGGCGCGCGAGTTCCAGAAGGCGCGCGACACGCTGAAGCCTCTGCTCGCGGGTGGGGCCTCGGTGCGGGCCTGCCTGCTGATGGCGGAGCTGGAAGAGGCCGAACATGGCGCCGCCGGCAGGGTGCGCGAGTGGCTGGGGCGGGCAACGCGCGCACCGCATGACGCGGCCTGGGTGGCGGACGGGCTCGTCTCCGATCACTGGATGCCGGTCTCGCCGATCACCGGGCGGCTCGACGCCTTCGTCTGGACGGTGCCACCAGCGACGCTCGGCAGCCCGCCGCAGGCGCTGGACGACGTGCTCGCGGATCTCGACGATTCGACCAAGCTGATCGAGGTGAAGCCGGAGAGCGTCACCGTCGTCGAGCCGGCTGCGGTCGTGGTGTCCGCACCGCCGAAGGAGGAGCCGAAGCCCGCTCCTGCGGTTCCGGTCGAGGCCAAGGTCGAGATCAAGAGCGAGCCGGCTGTGAAGCCGGAGCCGGAAGCACAGCCCGCTCCGGTGCCGAAGCCTGCCGGGGCGGCCAACTCTACGGCCTCCGCGGCCCATGGCGCTGTGGCCCGTGAAGCGGTGCCGCCGAAGCCGGTGATCTTCCCCGTTCCGCACGCGCCCGACGATCCCGGGCCGGATGAGGAGCCGCCGGGCGAACCGAAGAAGAGCGGTTTCCGCCTGTTCGGCTGAGCGGGGCCTTCCCTTCTCCCCTTGCGGGAGAAGGTGGCAGCGCGCAGCGCTGACGGATGAGGGGTCGGGCGCCCCCTTGCTCCAGCCTTCTCCCGCGAGGGGAGAGGAGGCAGGTTGCGGTTCGCTCGTGCCTCGCCTTCCTGAGACGATACCGGGTCAAGCCCTGGCATGACGATGGGTGTTCGCGGAAAAGGCGTGCGGCCGGCCGTCATGCACCTTATAGCGACGGCATGGATTGTGATCAGGACGGCCAGAGCGGCCAGGACAACGGCATGGTGACCCTGCAGGTCGGGGCGGAGCAGGCGGGCCTTCGGCTCGACAAGGCGCTCGCCATGCTTGCCGGCGAGATTTCGCGGGCGCGGCTGCAGCAGGTGATCAAGGAAGGCGGTGTCGGCCTCAACGGAACCCCCGTCAGCGATGGCAGCCGCAAGGTGGCCGAAGGCGACGCCATCACCCTGGTGATGCCGGAGGCGAAGCCGCCCGATCCGGTCGGGCAGGACATCCCGCTCGACGTCGTCTACGAGGACGAGCACCTGATCGTGATCGACAAGCCGGCGGGGCTCGTCGTGCACCCTGCGGGAGGGCATGAGGACGGCACGCTCGTCAATGCGCTGATCGCCCATTGCGGCGAGAGCCTTTCCGGCATCGGCGGGGTCAGGCGGCCGGGCATCGTCCACCGGCTCGACAAGGATACCAGCGGCCTGCTCGTCGTCGCCAAGAACGACCGTGCGCATCAGAAGCTCGCCAAGCAGTTCGCCGACCATGGCCGTACCGGGCCGCTGCAGCGTGCCTATCTCGCCATGGTCTGGGGCACGCCGCGCCTGCGCGAGGGCACGATCGACGCCCCGCTCGAGCGCTCCAACCGCAATCGTGAAAAAATGGCGGTGGTGAAGGAGGGGCGCGGCCGCGAGGCGATCACGCATATTCGCCTGATCGAGCGCTACCCGCCGCTTCTGAAGGGGCTCGACGAGACCGAGCCGCTGGCGAGCCTGATCGAATGCCGGCTCGAAACCGGGCGCACGCATCAGATTCGCGTGCATATGAGTCATATCGGCCATCCGCTTCTGGGCGACCAGCTCTACGGTTCCGGTTTCGCGACCAAGGCGGTGCGCTTGCCGGAGGAGGCGCGCGAGGCCCTGGCGGCGCTCGGACGGCAGGCGCTGCATGCGGCGGTGCTCGGTTTCGCGCATCCGGCGACGGGCGAGGAGATGCTGTTCGAATCCGATCCGCCCGAGGATTTTGCGAAACTGCAAACAGCGCTCGCGAGGCTGTGAGCCAATCGGGCGTTCCTGCCACCTTTCCGCCAGAGTGAGTTCGCATATACTGGGGTTGTCGGATGCGGATGGCCAAGGGGGCGCCGCACGCAATCGATCCCGCCGAACTCCCGACCGGTTTCTGCGTTGGATCAATTCGCATTGTCCGAAACCTGCGCGAAGGTTGATCGCGCGGTGGGCCCGCCGCACAGCGGGGGCCTCGACGAGGAGACACGCGCATGGCGAGTGCTTCGCTGCCTGTCCTGTCCGCCGAGGGTGGACTCTCACGTTATCTCGATGAAATCCGCAAGTTCCCGATGCTGGAACCGAGCGAGGAATACATGCTGGCCAAGCGCTGGCGCGAGCATGGCGACCGCGACGCGGCGCATAAGCTCGTCACCTCGCATTTGCGCCTCGTCGCCAAGATCGCCATGGGCTATCGCGGCTACGGCCTGCCGATCGGCGAAGTCGTGTCCGAGGGCAATGTCGGCCTGATGCAGGCGGTCAAGCGCTTCGAGCCCGAGAAGGGCTTCAGGCTCGCGACCTATGCGATGTGGTGGATCAAGGCCTCGATCCAGGAATACATCCTGCGCTCCTGGTCGCTGGTGAAGATGGGCACCACGGCCAATCAGAAGAAGCTGTTCTTCAACCTGCGCAAGGCCAAGAGCAAGATCGCGGCGCTGGGCGAGGGCGATCTGCGCCCCGATCAGGTCAAGCAGATCGCGACCAAGCTCGGCGTCAACGAGCAGGACGTGGTCGAGATGAACCGCCGCCTCGGCGGCGACGCTTCGCTCAACACCCCGCTGCGCGAGGATGGCGAAGGCGAATGGCAGGACTGGCTGGTCGACGATTCCGAGAGCCAGGAGCGGCGCCTCGCCGATTCGGAGGAGGCCAGCAACCGCCATACGGCGCTGCACGAGGCGCTGGAGGTGCTGAATCCGCGCGAGCGGCGCATCTTCGAGGCGCGCCGCCTCGCCGAGGATCCGATCACGCTGGAGGAGCTCTCCGAGGAGTTCGGGGTGTCGCGCGAGCGCGTCCGCCAGATCGAGGTCCGTGCCTTCGAGAAGGTGCAGGACGCGGTGAAGAAGGCGATCACCCGCATCGAGGCACCGCGCGCGGCGTTGCCGGCGGCGTGACCGCGATCATCGACGTCGAGAGAATTTAAAAAGGGGCACTTCGGCGCCCCTTTTCATTTGCTCGACATTTTCAACGAGCACCTGGCTGCGGCTCGGCAAGCTTCTGCCGGAGAAGGCGTTGACCCCTCCGCTTCCCGAGATGGTCGGGTCGAGCCCGACCATGACGAGGGGAGGCGCGCCGCCTCAATACAGCGGCTGCAGCGGCTTCAGCGGCAGGCGGATCGGGCCGAGGAAGACGCGGCCCTCCCGCAGCGAGACCGGCGGCAGCGGCGTGAGGCCGGGAGCCGTGGCGGCGGCGCTGCCGCCGCGCCCGCCCAGCAGGCCGCCGAGCCCGCCCAGCAGATTGCCGACGCGGACGCCGCCGATCTGCTGGATGCCCGCAGCGGCCAGTTGCAGATCGCCGCCGACATGGTGGGTCGGGTCGAGCAGCAATTGCCCGCTGCCGTCGATGCGGGCCGCGCCCTTGGTCGTGGCGAGGCGCGTGATGTCGAGGACGCCGTTGGCGTTACGCCAGGCTTCGAGCGCATCGGGATTGAAGCCCTGGCGGAAGGCCTCTGACTGGGTCAGCGTCGCCTGCAGGTCGATCGTGCCGGCATCGGTCGTGCCGAGCAGGGCATCGATCACCGGCAGCACGGTCCCCTTGGCGGAGAGCGCGATATCGACGGCCTGATCGGTTGCCGGGCGGTCCGGATTGCGGCGCAGATGCGTTTCCAGCGAAGCGGCGCGCCAATTCTCGGCGGCCTGCCCCGGCGTGGTGAGGGTGGCGTTCGGCTCCGCCGCGACCAGCGCGAAGCGCTGCGGATCGCGCCAGGCCAGGCTGGCGTCGAGCTGCTTCCAGGTGATGTCGAGGCTGCGGCCTTCCGGCAGGGAGACGCGGGCGGGGCTGGTCGCTTCGAGGATGACGAGGCCCGGCGAATAGATTTGCCCGACAGCCAGCGCCGGGCCGGTCTCGACCCGCACGGCATCGCCCCAGCGCGTCGAGGTCAGGGCGAGCGAATCGCAGCGGACCTCGATGCGGAAGGGAAAGCCGCGAACGGTCCGGTTGTTGCAGGTCCAGCTCCGGCCGCGCTCGGCCTCCTTGGCGAGAGCCTTGTCGATCTCGGCGACGGTGCGGCCATGGACATAGAACCAGAAGCCCGACCAGGCCGCCGCCAGCACGACGAGGAGGCCGAAGGGGGCATAGAGCCAGAAGCGGCTCTGGCGGCGCGTCGGGGAGAGGTCGGTCATGCGGCAGGCGTTCCTTGCGCGAAGGCGGGCCGATTGTTAGCTCGCCAGAACGGCGGATGCCAGAGTGGCGGATGCCCGCCACCAAGCAGGCCGGCATGGCCAAATGATGAGACGGCGATGACGAGCGAAAGCGATGCGGCGGATCTCTGGGTCTTCGGCTACGGGTCGCTGATCTGGCGGCCGGGATTCGCCTTTGCGGAAAGCGTTCCGGCGAAGCTCCATGGCTATCACCGCTCGCTTTGCGTCTTCTCGCATGTCCATCGCGGCACGCCGGACCGGCCGGGCCTCGTGCTCGGGCTCGATCGCGGCGGGGTGTGCCGGGGATTGGCGTTCCGGGTCGAGGCCGGCCGGGCGGAGGAGACGGTCGCCTATCTCAGGGCGCGCGAGCAGGCGACGGCGGTCTATCTCGAGCGCCGTGTTCCGTTGCGGCTGGACGATGGCCGGCGGGTCGAGGGGCTGGTCTATGTCGCGGACCGCCATCACCTGCAATATGCCGGCAAGCTGCCGCCCGCCGCCTTGCTGAAGCTGGTTCGCCAGGGGCGCGGCCAGTCGGGCGAGAATCCCGATTATGTGCTGCAGACCCATGAGCATCTGCGCAAGATGGGGGTCTATGATCCCGTGCTCGCCGCGCTGGCGCAGGAGCTGGCGCCGGGCCTCCACGCGACGCATCCGCCGGTGAAGGGCTGATCGCCACGCCATGCGCCCGCAACCGGGCACTGTGGGACGGGCGTCCCCGCCGATTTGTTAGGGGTGCGCATCATCATTCCGGGTCTAGCCCGGAATGACGATGCGTTTCCATGCGATGCGCGGCGCGGAACCGGCTCAGGCGCCCTTCAGGCGGGCGTTGCACTGGCTGTAATAGCCGCCGCCCTTCTGGATCCATTTCAGGCCGCCATTGCCATTGGTGGCCTTGTTGGCGTTGTACTGGTCGTCGCAGGTCTTGAAGCGCTGCTTGCCGGCCGAGAGCTGCGAATATTTCGGATCGACCTTGCTCGGGAACACGGCGTTGCCGGCCGGGGCGGGGGCCGCCATCGGCTTCGGCGCTGCCGGTGCGGCGGCGGTCGTGGCGGCGGGTTTCGGCGCGGCCGGAGCGGGCGCCGTCGTGGCTGCCGGGGCGGAGGCAGGGGCCGCGGTGGCGCTGTCGCCGCATTGCGTCTTGCGGAAGTCGTTCCAGGACTGGCCGTTGAGCGCGTTGCCCGTTTTGGCCGCCTGATACTTGGTGCTGCATTCCTTCATCGTCAGCGCGAGCGCCGGCGTCGAAGCCTGGATCATGAACCCGCCGGCGAGCGCGAGAAGGCCGGCAGCAAGCGCGAATCTGGTCTGTGTCATGATGATCCTCCCCCGTATGGGGTGCTTGTCGATGCCGCTGCGGCCGGACGGATCATTCCGGGCGGTCGGGCAGCAAGGATGAGGCTAGTCCCGCGAAGATGAACTGTCGCTGACGATTTTGGCCGGATTTCGGCCATGTTTCGTAAGGTAAACCCGCGCCGCATTGCCGCCGAAGATTGCGGCCCGCTCGGCGTCCGAGAGCGTCGCGGTGAGACGTTCGGCGGCTGCGAGCCATTCGGCGTAGGGCGCGCGCAGCGTCGCGACCGGCCAGTCGCTGCCCCAGAGCAGGCGTTCCGGCCCGAAACAGGCGAGGAGATGCGCCACCGCAGGCGCCAGCGTCGCGTCCGTCCAGTCCGGCCCGGCTTCGGTGACGAGGCCGGAGAGCTTGCAGACCGTGTTCGGCCTTGCAGCCAGCTTGGCGATGCCGTCGCGCCAGGCGGCAAGGTCGGCGCCGGCCACGCCTGTTGATGTGAGATCAGGTTTGGCGCCGTGGTCGATGACGACGGGAAGCTCCTTCTCGCGCTCCAGCAGGGCAAGCAGTGCCGGGATCTGCGGCAGCTTCACCAGCGCGTCGAAGACGAGATTGTGCTCGCGCAGTGCCGCGAAGGCGGGGGCGAGATCCGGCCGGGCGAGCCAGTGCGGATCGGGAATATCCTGCGCCATGGGTCTGAGGCCCACCAGCAGCGGGTCGGCGGCCAGCGCGGTGATGCGGGCGGGGGCGTCGGGCGCCGCGAAATCGGCCCAGCCGACGACGCCGGCGATGAAGGGCGTGGCGGCTGCGGTTTCGAGCAGGAAGCGCGTTTCCGCCTCGCTCGGCGCGGCCTGGACGAGGATGGTGGCATCGATGTCGTGGGTGGCCAAAAGCGGTGCGAGATCGGCCGGGGCGAAGTCGCGGTGGATGGCCTCGAGCGCGGGCGTGAGCCAGCCATAGTCGCCGCGGTCGAGCCGCCAGAGATGCTGGTGGGAATCGATGCGCGGCGGGACAGGCGGCTTGCTGGGAGAGGGGCTCGTCATGCGCGTCGCCATGCGGATCCTGGGCTCTGCGGCGGCAGCGTTCGGCCGGCGCGGTCCCCTATGTGCACGCCAACATGTTAGCTTGCAACCGGCTTGAAAGCAGATTAGCGTCCTGCCCGGGTCGCTGTCGCGGCGGAGCCCAAAAGCTTGCCGCGACGGAGACGAAAGCCCGAAAATGGGCCGCCTGCAAGTGGGCGAAATACCGTTTCACAGGTCCTGGGGAGGACGCCGATGACCGACAGCATTCTCAAGCCGACTCGCCGTGCGCTGTTGCGCGGCGCCGCCGCGACCGGCGCGGGCGTCATCGCCGCGCCGCTGGTGCTGCGCGAGGCGCGTGCGCAGGCGCCGTTCAACTGGAAGCGCTTCTCCGGCCAGTCGATCGACGTGCTCTTGGTCAAGAACCCCCGCTCCGAGCTGATGCAGGCGGCGGAGAAGGAATTCACCGAGCTGACCGGCATCAAGGTCTCCTCCGAGCAGGTGCCGGAGCAGCAGCAGCGCCAGAAGGCGGTGATCGAGTTCGCATCGGGCAAGCCGAGCTTCGACGTCAGCGGCATCTCGCTGCATGTGCAGAAGCGCATGGCGGCCAAGGGCAAGTGGTTCGAGAACCTCGACCCCTACATCAAGGACGCCTCGCTGACGGCGCCGGATTTCGACTTCGCCGATTTCGGCGCCGGGCCGGTCGCCTATGCCCGGCAGGCCGACGGCTCGCTCGATACCGTGCCGTTCTTCGTCGATTACTGGATCGTCTACTACAACAAGGAACTCTTCGACGCGAAGGGCGTCGCCTATCCGAAGTCGATGGACGAGATGTTCATCGTCGCGCAGAAGCTGCACGATCCCGCCAAGGGCATCGCCGGCTTCGTCTCGCGCGGGCTGAAGAACGCCAATGTCCCGGTCTGGACATCGCTGATGCTCGGCCAGGGCTCGGAGACGACCTCGCCCGACGGCAAGCTGCTCACCGACACGCCGGAGGCGATCTGGGCCGGCGAGCTCTACAAGAAGCTCAACAAGGAGACCGGGCCGGTGGGTTCGGTCGGCTTCAACTGGAACGAGTGCCAGACCACTTTCATGCAGGGGCGGGCGGCGATGTGGCTCGACGGCGTCGGCTTCGCCACGCCGCTGGAGGACCCGTCGAAGTCGCGCATCGTCGGCAAGGTCGGCTACGGCATCACCCCGCCGGGGCCGAAGGCGCATCACGCCGGCATGTTCGCCGACGGCATGGGCATCTCGCGCGGCTCCTCGAAGAAGGAGGCGGCCTGGCTCTATGTGCAGTTCATGACCAACAAGAAGAACCAGATCGCCATGCTGAAGGCCGGCGCCGGCGCGCCCGGACGCTCCTCGGCCTATCTCGACACCGAGACGATCCAGCAGTCGAAGTTCGGCAAGCAGTATTTCGATTGCCTGCTCGGCTCGGCCAAGATCGCCCGGGCCGGCCTGCCGCAGATCGTGCCGGTGACCGAGTTCCGCGACGTCTTCGGCGTGGGTCTGACCAACATGATCGGCGGGGCCGATGTCGCGAGCGAGCTCAAGAAGGCGACGGAAACCTTCGCCCCGGTGCTGGCCAAGAGCGAGCTGGGGTGAGCGCAAGAGGCGTCATGGCCGGGCTTGACCCGGCCATCTCGTCACCAATGCACACTCTCGAAGAGGTGCTCGGGTCAAGCCCGGGCATGACGGTTCCAGACGCATGACCAGTACATCCCTGCCAGCCAATCTCGCCAGCGCGGCGCCCGCGACCTCCACAACGTCGCAGGATTTCACGCCGCGCTACTGGCTGTTCTCGTTGCCGGCGGTGCTGGTGATCGCGGCGGTGATCGTGTTCCCGTGGCTGTTCACGCTGTTCATGTCCACGCAGGACTGGAAGATCGGCGGCGGCGCGGAGTTCGTCGGCCTCGGCAACTTTGTCGAACTGGCCAGGGACCAGCGCTTCCTCGAATCGATGGGGCACACGGCCTATTTCACGATCCTCGCGGTGGTGCTCCCGATCGTGTTCGGCACGGCGGCGGCGCTGGTGTTCCATCGCGAATTTCCCTTTCGCGGGCTACTGCGCACGATCTTCGTGATGCCGATGATGGCGACGCCGGTCGCGGTCGCGCTGGTCTGGACGATGATGTTCCACCCGCAGCTCGGCGTGCTGAATTACCTGCTTTCGCTGTTCGGCATCGGCCCCTCGGCCTGGGTCTACGATCCCGCGACGGTGATCCCGACGCTGGTGATGGTCGAGGTCTGGCACTGGACGCCGCTCGTCATGCTGATCGTGCTCGGCGGTCTCGCCGGGCTGCCACGCGAACCCTATGAATCCGCGCTGATCGACGGCGCCAATGACTGGCACATGTTCCGGCACATCACGCTGCCGCTGGTCTGGCCCTTCATCATGGTGGCGATCGTGATCCGCACCATCGATGCGCTGAAGGCCTTCGACACGATCTTCGTGATCACCCAGGGCGGGCCGGGCACGGCGTCGGAGACGCTGAACATCTTCCTCTATCTGCAGGCCTTCCAGTTCTACAAGATCGGCTACGCGTCCTCGGTCGTGGTGATCTTCTTCGTCATCATCATCATGCTCTCGCTGTTGCTGCTCTATGCGCGGCAGAAGTCGAAGTGGAACGCGTGATGGGCCGCTTCGCCAAAAAGCTCGGCTTCTGGGCCTCGGTCTTCGTGCTGGTGTCGCCGGCGGTGCTGGTCTTCCTCTGGATGATCTCGCTGTCGCTCAAGAACGAGCTCGACAACACCGCCTTCCCGCCGGTCTTCATCCCGGATCCGCCGACGCTGAAGAACTATGTCGACGTCTTCGCGCAGAACAATTTCGGGCTCTATCTCTGGAACTCGATCCTGGTCACGGGCGGTGCGGTGCTGCTCGGCCTCATCGTCGGCGTGCCCGCGGGCTATGGCATCGCACGCGGCAAGGCGCATAAATTCGCGATCCTGATCCTGATCGCGCGGATGACGCCGGCCTTGTCCTATCTCATCCCGCTCTTCCTGCTCTTTCAGATCACGGGACTGGTAGGCACGATCACGGCGCTGGTCATCACCCATCTCGTCATCACCATCCCGATCATCGTCTGGATCATGATCGGCTACTTTGAGAACATCCCGATGGAGCTGGAGGACGCCTCGCGCATCGACGGTGCCACGAGCTGGCAGGCCTTCCGCCATGTCGCGCTGCCGCTGGCGAAGCCGGGCATCGTCGTCGGCGGCATCCTCGCCTTCATCTTCTCCTGGAACAACTTCATCTTCTCGGTGGTGCTCGGCGGCAAGGCGAGCCGCACCCTGCCTTCGGCTGTCTACAACTCCCTGACCTTCGAGCAGATCTCCTGGGGCCCGCTGGCAGCGGCGGCGCTGCTGGTGACCCTGCCGGTGCTCCTGGTGACCGTGATCGCGCAGCGCCAGATCGTCGCGGGATTGTCGGCCGGAGGCCTCAAGGACGGCTAGCCGGAACCATCGCAAGGACGCTGCGGAGCCCTTGCGAGTCGATCTGTCTTCGTACTAACATGTCAGTCACTGTTCAGCTCTGAAAGTTCCCTCCATGGCCTCCGAAAAGACCCGCTTCGGCCTTTCCTGCGCGATCACGACCCCGATGCGGGAGGGCGGCGGCATCGACCTGCCGCGCCTCGTCCGCCATGCCAAGCATGTGCTCGCGCAGGGCTGCGACTCGGTCACGCTGTTCGGCACCACGGGCGAGGGTGCGGCGCTCGGCCTGCCGGCGCGGACCGCGATGATGGGCGCGCTGATCGGCGCAGGGATCGATCCGGCCAAGCAGATCTATGCCGGTATTGCCGCGGCCTCGATGCAGGAGGCGGTGGAGCAGTCCAGGCTCGCGCTCGATGCCGGGGCGAAGGGGCTGCTGGTCGCGCCGCCCTTCTACTTCAAGGGCGTCAGCGACGAAGGGCTCTATGTCTGGTTCTCGCAGTTCTTCGAGAAGCTGGGCGCTTCGGCCCGCAATGTCATCCTCTACCACATCCCGTCGGTGACGGCGGTCGAGATCAGCGTCGGGCTGGTGCAGCGGCTGAAGACGGCCTTCCCCGGGCTCGTTGCCGGCGTCAAGGATTCCTCCGGCGACTATGCCAACACCGAGGCGCTGCTGAAGGCGCATGGCGAGCTCGCCATTCTCGTCGGCGACGAGCGCCAGCTCGCGAGGGCGGTGCGCAACGGTGCGCAGGGCTCGATCTGCGGCGTCGCCAATCTGGTGCCGGCATTGTTGCGACCGATGGTCTACGAGGGCAAGGACAGCCCGGTGGTGAATGCGCTCGTCGACGAGATCTGCTCCTATCCGGTGCTGGCGGCGGTGAAGGCGCTGACGGGTCATGTCCATGGCGATCCGGGCTATGGGGCAATGCGCCCGCCGCTGGAAGCACTGGACGAGGCCACCCGCAAGCGGCTCTTTGCAGCCTTCGATTCGATCACGCAGGCGAAAGCCGCCTGAAGGAGGCGGCCCGAGGGAGGGACATGTGACCCAGCCGGAGCAGGAACCGCGCGAAGGCGAGCCGCTGAAGCTGAGGGAGCGCGCCTATGCCTCCTTCACCGAGCGGCTGCTGGCGCGCGAGATCAAGCCCGGCCAGTTCGTGACCCAGCGCGAGCTCGTGGCGATGACCGGCTTTCCGCTCGGCGCCATTCGCGAGCTGATTCCGCGTCTCGAAGCCGAGGGGTTGATCAAGACCGTGCCGCAGCGCGGCATGCAGGTCGCCCATGTCGACCTGAACCTGATCCGCAACGCCTTCCAGTTCCGGCTCTTCCTCGAGAAGGAGGCGACGGCGCTCTATGCGCAGAACGCGACCGACGCCGAGATCGCCGAGCAGCGGGCCCGGCACGAGGCGATCGTCGCCCGAGCCGAGGCCGGCGGCGACGAGCGGCTGATCGAGGATGCCGAGGACATCGACCGGCTGATGCACGAGGCGATCATCGACCATCTCGACAACGAGATCGTTGCCCAAGCCTTCCGGGTCACCTGGCTCAAGATCCGGCTGATCCGGCAATACGAGACCCGCATCCACAACAGCATCATCATCCCGGTGATGCAGGACCATCTCGCCATCATCGCGGCGATCGAGACGCGCGATCCCGAGCGCGCCGCTGCGGCGATGGCCACCCATATCGGCAACGCCCGGACGCGGGCGATGCAATACTGAGAGCGAAGACCATAACGAGCCGGAACACCGGCCGCCTCCGGAGGAAACAGAGATGATCAAGCAGAGCAGACGCGATTTCCTGGCCGCCGCTGCCGCAGGCTCGGCAGCCATCGCCGCCCCCTCGATCCTGCGGGCGCAGGCCCTCGTCCTGCGCTGGGCCGACGGCCAGCCGGCGACCCACCCCTCGCCGCAGAGCGCGGTGAAGGCCGGCGCCGAGATCAAGGAAAAGACAAGCGGGCGCATCGATGTGCAGTCCTTCCCGAACGGGCAGCTCGGCTCGTCGCGGGACATGGTCGAGTCGGTCGCATCGGGCGCGCTGACCATGGTGACGGAAGGCGCGGCGCAGCTCGGCCAGTTCGTGCCGCAGCTCTCGATCATCGAGGCGCCCTATATCTGGAAGGACGCGGCGCATATGACGCGGGCGCTGAAATCCCCGCTGATCGACGAGCTCAACAAGGCGCTGGTCGAGAAGCGCGGCATGCGCATGATCGGCGTCAATTATTATGGCGTGCGCCACCTCACCAGCGGCAAGAAGCCGATCAACTCCGTCGAGGACATGAAGGGCTTCAAGCTGCGCGTGCCGGAGGTCGACACCTTCCGCGCCATGGCCGAGGCCTGGGGCGCACGGCCGACGCCGCTGAACTTCTCCGAGCTCTACCTCGCGCTGTCGCAGGGCGCGGTCGACGGGCAGGAGAACCCGCTCCCGACCATCGCCTCGGCCAAGTTGGCGGAGGTGCAGAAATACCTCGTGCTGACGGCGCACATCATCACGCCGCGCCTCGTGATCGTGAACGAGGCCGCCTGGCAGAAGATCCCGCAGGCCGATCGCGCCGTCATCGTCGCCGCCGTCGACAAAGCCGCGGCCTGGCAGGACAACGAGATCCTGGAGCAGGAGAAGAGCCTGGCTGAGAGCCTCGGCAAGCAGGGCATGACGGTGACGACGCCGGACAACGAGGCTTTCCGCAAGCCGGTGCTGGCAACGGTCCCGGCCAAGTTCGAGAGCAAATGGGGCAAGGGGCTCTGGGATCGCATCCAGGCGCTGTGACCTTTCCCTGTGCTCAGCCCTCATCCTGAGGAGCCGCGAAGCGGCGTCTCGAAGGATGTTCCCGGAGACTCCGGAACCAACTGGACCATCCTTCGAGACGCGCTCCTTAGGAGCGCTCATCAGGACGAGGGCTGAGCTCGGGCTTCCAGGTATCGAGAAAAGGCAATCCGCATGACGCTCTGGCCCAGGCTGTTCGACCGGGTGATGGAGGTGATCGCCGCGATTCTCCTCGTTGCGCTCTTGGTCACGGTGTCGCTCGGCATCGTCACCCGCGCCGTCGGCGAGCCGCTGATCTGGACCGACGAGGTCTCGCGTTTCCTGATGCTGTGGGTCGCGGTCGTGGGCTGGATCCTTGCCAGCCGGCGGCGCGCCCATATCCGTATCCGCTTCTTCCACGACATGCTGCCGGCGCGGGGATGGCGCTCGGCGGAAGCGCTCATGCAGCTCGCCATGGTCGTCTTCGGCGGCCTGACCGTCTGGTATTCCATCCATCTCGTGCAGGCCAATTACGATCTCGAGGCGACGACCGTGCCGCTCTCGATGGGGCTGCTCTACGCGCCGATGGTGCTGGCCGGCATCGTGACCGTGCTGCAGGGCCTCACGGAATTCGTCGGCAACCTCATGAACTGGCGGACCTCTCCCTATGAGCCGGTCGCGGCGACGCTGCAGGAGCCGGCCGAATGAGCGCGCTGATCTTCAAGATCTCGGCCGTCTGGCTGCTGTCGATCCTGGCGGGCTTCCCGCTCTTCGCCTCGATGGGGCTCGCCGCCTTCGCCTTCGTGCTGATCGGCGAACTCTCGGCCTCGATCGTGCCGCAGAAGATGGCGCAGGCGATGAACTCCTTCCCGATCGTCGCGGCGCCGCTCTTCATCCTGATGGGCAACATCCTCGCGGCGGCGCGCATCACCGACCGCATCGTCGCTTTCGCGACCTCGGTGATCGGCTGGCTGCGCGGCGGTTATGCCCATGCCTCGATCCTGACCAGCATGATCTTCGCCGGCATGGTCGGCTCGGCGGTGGCGGATGCGGCGGGTTCGGGCGCCATCGAGATCCGCGCCATGCAGAAAGCCGGCTACCGGCCGGAGACGGCGGCGGCGATCACCGCCGCGGCGGCGACGATCGGGCCGATCATCCCGCCTTCGCTGCCGATGGTGATCTACGGCGTCACGGCGGATGTCTCGATCGGGCGGCTGTTCATCGGCGGCGTCATCCCCGGCATCCTGATGGGCTTGTCGCTGATGGTGATGGTGATGTTCATCGCCAAGCGACAGGGCTTCCGGAAGGAAGGGTTCAAGGGCTTCCGCGAGATCGGCCGCAGCTTCCTGAACGGCTTCTTCGCGCTGATGACGCCGCCGATCATCCTGGGCGGCATGTTCTCGGGCCTCGTCACGCCGACGGAAGCGGCGGCCGTCGCCTGCCTCTACGCGCTCTTCCTCGGCTTCTTCGTCTACCGAACGCTGGAGGTGAAGCAGCTCTGGCCGATCCTGATCGACACGGTCGAGACGATGGGGCTCGTCGCCGTGCTGGTGATGGCCGCGGGCGCTCTCGGCTGGTGCATGTCGATCTCGCGCGTGCCGCAGACGCTGACGCCGCTGATCGTCGAGACGATCGCGCATCCGCTCGTCTTCCTGCTGGTCTGCAACCTCATCCTGCTCGTCGTCGGCTGCTTCATGGAGGCGTTGGCGGCGATGCTGATCCTGATCCCGATCCTGGTGCCGGCGGCGAACAGCTTTGGCATCGACCCGGTTCAGTTCGGCATCATCATGATCCTGAACCTGATCCTGGGGACGATCCATCCGCCGATCGGCGTCGTGCTCTTCGTGGTGACGCGCATCGCCAACGTCTCCTTCGAGGCGATGTCGAAGGCGATCCTGCCCTGGCTCGTGCCGCTGCTGGTGGTGCTGGCCGCGATCACGCTCTGGCCGCCGCTGACGACCTGGCTGCCGAACCATATCATGGGGCCGTGAGGTCGGGCCGATGCGCTAGCCCGCCGTTTCCGCCTGGGGCATCAGGTCGAGCAGGGCCGCGCGGCGGCTGGCGCCGTCCTCCGCGAGGAGATGGACGTGGATCTCCTTCGCGCCAGCCTCGGAGACGGCGCGCTGCCAGCGTGCCAGCGCCGCCTCGACGCCGAAGGGACCGGAATCGCGGGCCGCGATGATCTGCCGCTCGGCCGAGACGGCGAGCAGCACCGCATCGGTGAAGCTCAGGGGATGGGTGTCGTCGGCGGCGAAGACCGAGGCGACATAGCGCCGGCCCGAGCGGCCGCGCCAGGCGGTGAAGCGACGCTCGCTCAGCGCAGCCGTGCTGCGCAACGGCATCTCGCGGGCCACTGTCTCCGGCGCCGGGGCCGGTTCATCGAACAGGTCCGGGGTGAAGCGATAGGCGAGGGCAGCCATATTCGTTCCTCCTGCAATAGGAACAAAATGGGAACGCTGTGGGGATAAGTCAACCGGGCCCGGTTTGGGCGAGATGATGCTGCTGTCAGGATATGTCAGGAGTTCGCGAGTGGATCCAGGCCGCGGGCGGCCAACTCGGCGCGGCCCTGGGCGAGCAGCCGGTCGCTGGCCGTCTCGATGCGCTCCTGCAATTCGTGCTGGAAGCTCGTCTTGTCGAGGCCCGGCATGATCGGCGGCAGGATCTCCAGCCGGATCGTCCCCGGGCGCCGCAGAAACTGGCGGCGCGGCCAATACAGACCCGAATTCACCGCGACGGGCAGGCAGGGCACACCCATCTCGGCATAGAGATGGGCGACGCCGAATTTGTAGGCCGGCGGCGCGCCGGGCGGCCGGCGGGTTCCCTCCGGAAAGATCAGGAGCTGGCGGCCCTTCTGGCCCAGCTCGATCTTGGCGAGGCGCGTGACGTCCTTGAGCGCGCGGGCGCGGGCGCCGCGATCGACCGGGATCATCCTGAGCTTGGCGAGGCACCAGCCGAAGACCGGGATGCGCATCAGTTCCCGCTTCAGGATGAAGACCGGGTCCGGAAAGAGGGTGAAGAGGGTAAAGGTCTCCCAGAAGGACTGGTGCTTGGCGGCGACCATCAACCCGCCTTCGGGAATGTTCTCGCGCCCGATGATCTCGTAGCGCGTGCCGGCGACGACGCGCATCAGCCAGAGCGAGCTGTGCGACCAGGCCGCGGCGACGTTCCGAAGCACCGCCTGCGGCAGCAGCAGCGCCGGCAACACCACGAAGATCAGCCAGAGGATGAGATTGGCATAGAACAGGACGTTGAAGGCGAGCGAGCGCAGGATCAGCATGGGCCCGCAATGAGCCCGAGACGCGGCGCCGGTCAAGCGCTTCCCGGACCGCGCTCGAAAACTTCTCGAGTCCTCATCCGGAGGCGCCATTTCGCCGGAAGCGACGTCTCGGAACAGAGCGCGAAACGTCAGCCTGCCGGCTCAGCCGTCGCGGTGGGTGGCCCCGCGCAGATGCGAGCGCCTTTCGGCCTCCGGGCCCAGGACTTCGGCCGGCTTCGGCGAGACCGGCTTGCGGCCGCCGATGATGACCGAAAGCCGGGAATATTCCGGGTCGTCCTCGACGAAGCTGCGCAGCCGCGCCACGAGATATTTGACGTATTCCGGGGCGAGCAGCCTGATCGTCGACCAGCGGTACCACCAGCCCGCGGTGTCGAGCTGATCGGTGACGACGGGATGGGCGATGAAACGCAGGCCCGGCATGGCATGGGAAAACTCGGCCAGGGTGCGCGGCATGTGATAGTTCGACGTCACCACCAGCAGCGAGCGGAAGCCGTGCCGGCGCACCCAGCGGCGGGTCTCGATCGCGTTGCCGATGGTATTGCGCGCGCGGTAGTCGAGATCGACGCAGCAGGCGAGCAGGTCACGCGATGCCGGGTTGAGCCGGGCGAGCTCCTCGCGGCTGGTCTTCTCGTTGACGCCGCTGATGAGGAGGCGCGCGCCGCGATCGGCTCCGAGCAGGCCGATGGCGTCGCCGATGCGCTGCGAGCCGCCGGTGACGACGACGATCGCATCGGTCTGCGGTGTCGCGACCGGCTCACGGGCCTCGATCCCGGCCGCGAAGCGGGCATAGCCGCAGACGAAAAGGACCGCACCGAGGGTGGTGGTCGCGATGGCCGCGAGCGCCAGGATACGACGACGCGACAGCCCGCCGCGCGAAACGGACGTCACCGTAGCGCCCACCGCGAGATGGTCGTTGCTGCTGCCAATCATGGCCATGGCGCGAACCTAACCGGCCAATCGGGCATAACGGCGGCACGAGGCAAATTGTCGTTGCGCCGCGTCGTCATGCCAGCACCTTCAGGTAATGGCGCACGGTGAAGCGCGAGACGAGCCCGGCGATGGCGGCGACGACCAGGGCGACGAGCACGACCGCGGCATAGCCGGCCCAGCCGATCTCGAAGGCGCCGAACAGGGCCTGCAACTGCTCCGCCTCCGGCGCCGTCGACCAGAAGGACGAGACGAAGCCCAGAAGCGCGATCGCGACGATGGCGGCGAGGCCGCCCATCGCGCCGCCGCGCAGGCCGAGCCGGATGAAGCGGCTCTGGAACTCGCGCGCGATGAAATCGTCGCCGGCGCCGACGAAATGCAGCACCTCGACGCTTTCGCGGCTGCCCGCCATGGCGCCCCGCGTCGCGAAGGCGACGGCCAGTGCCGCCGCCGTCAGCACGAGCAGCACGATGACGAAGCCGGAGACGATGATCGTGCTCGCCATCGCCGAAAGCCGCCTGATCCAGACCCGGTGATCGTCGAGGATCGCCGTCGACACCTCGTTGCGCAGGGCCGGGCCGAAGCGGGCGATGTCGGGAGAGGCGCCGGGCTTGAGCTTCAGCACGATGAGCCGGGGCACCGGCAATTCGACGAGGTCGAGGCCGGTGCCGAGCCAGGGTTCGAGCAGCTTGTCGGATTCCGCCTTGGGCACGGCACGCACGCTCTCGATGCCGTCGAGCGCCTGGGCCATCGCCACGGCCTTGGCGACGTCTTCCTCGATGTTGCGGCGCGCCTCCGGGCGGATCTGGATGGTCATCTCGTCGGAGACGGCACCGCGCCACTGGTCGGAGGCGCGCGCGGCGAGCACGGCCGCCCCGGCGCTCAGCGCGGCGAGAAAGGTCAGGATCGCGATCACGGCCATCAGCGCGCGGCCGGCCACCGTGTCGACCGGCACGAGCGGCTGGCCGCGCCGGAGATTGGTCGGCAGGGCCTTCTCCTCGCGTGCCTCGTGGTCGTATTCGATGGCTTCAGGCATCGACATGCAGATGCCCGTCGGCCAGGACGAGACGCGGCGCGTCGTAGATGTCCATGAGGTTGAGGTCGTGGGTCGCGATGATCACGGCGGTGCCGAGCTGCTGCAACTCCATGAACAGGCGCAGCAGGCGGCGGCCGAGGCCGGGATCGACATTGCCGGTCGGCTCGTCGGCCAGGAGCAGCTCGGGCCGCGCGATCAGGGCGCGGGCGATGGCCGCGCGCTGCTTCTCGCCGCCGGAGAGAACCGCCGGCACGGCATGCATGCGCTCGCCGAGGCCGACCCAGCGCAGAAGCTCGACGACCTCGGCGCGATAGCTCGCCTCTTCCTTGCCGAGCACGCGCAGCGGCAGCGCGACATTCTCGTAGACGGTGAGATGGTCGAGCAGGCGGAAATCCTGGAAGACTACGCCCATGCGGCGGCGGAAGGCCGTCAGCGTCGATCCGTCGAGGCGCGAGACATCCTGCCCGAAAAGGTTGACGAGGCCGCGCGTCGGCTTCAGCGCCATCAGGATGAGGCGCATCAGCGTCGTCTTGCCGGCGCCGGACGGCCCGGTCAGATACTGGAACGAGCGCGGCGCAATGCTGAAGTTGATGTCCTTCAGCACCTCCGGGCCCATGCCGTAACGCAGGCCGACATTCTCGAAACGAACCAAGCCGTCTTCCTCGTCCCATAGCGCACGGCCGGCAGAAATCCCGGCCGGCGCAGCAATGCTATATCGTAAGCGGCGGCGCACCGAGCCGCTGCGCACGCCTCAACATGCCCCCAAGATTCTTCACGCGACGTTAACCATAAATCGCGTCAATGAAGCCGGTTGCCTCGGTTGGCCGAAGCAATGCTTCGCCGTGGCTTGCCGCCGGCGAAAGGCCCGGAAAGACTCGGTGCCGACTGCCGGTGCCGTTCATCGCAGGAAACCACGCTGCCTTCATGCTGATCGTCTGTCCCTCCTGCGCCAGTCAGTATGAGCTCGACGCGGCCAAACTGGGGCCGGGCGGGCGCAAGGTGCGCTGCGCCCAATGCAAGACGCTGTGGCATGTCGATGCGGCGAGCGAGATGCCGCCGGCGCCGAGCGTCGAGGAGACGCAGGCCCTGCTGGCCGAGGAGCTGGAGCGAGCAGCCGCGATCGAGGCGGAGATCGCCGCAGTCGTTGCCGAGGACGCCACGGCGGGCGAGGCGGGCGTGCCTGAGGAGGAGCCGCCGCCGGTCGTGCCGCCGGAAACCCGTCCTTCGGCGGGATACAGGGCGCGCTTCGGCAAAGCCGTGGTCGTGGGGCGCAAGGGGCTCGCGCTGCCCGCCGTCGCGGCGCTGGCCGGCGTCACGCTCCTGGCCGGACTGGCCTGGCAACGCAATCTCGTGGTTCAGGCCGCGCCGCAGCTCGCAGGTCTGTTCGAGCGGATCGGCCTGCCGGTGAATGTCCGGGGCCTGAGCTTGACGGCCGTCGAGAGCGGCTTGATCGACGATGGGCAAAGCCGTTTCCTCGTCGTCGAGGGCGACGTCACCAATATCGCGAAAGGCAGGACCAAGGTGCCGCCGATCCAGGTTTCGGTAAAGGACGAGGCCGGGCAGACCCTCTATAGCTGGACCACGGAGCCGCCGCGCGGCGTGCTGGAGCCGGCCGAGCTGATGCGCTTCCGCGCAAGGCTGGCGTCCCCGCCGGAAAAGGGGCGCTCGGTGCAGGTGCGCTTCACTTCCACGGCGGGCACGGCCAATATCGCGAGCGCGCATTAATCTTGCAACGATGCCCCCGCCCTGCGGTTTGCGGCGGCCCGAACGTACGATATCAACCCGCCGCGAACGTTCTCGGCGCAAGCCCTGCGCGGGAACCTTCGCGGCCATAAGTCACGAAAGCAGGAGTCATTATGCCGGAACGGCGGATCAGGGTGCTCTATGACGAGGCTGCGATCGCGCAGCGCAATGCGGAGATCGCGCAGGCGGTCGCCGACAGCCAGCCGAAGGACTTGCTCGTCGTCGCCGTCCTCAAGGGCAGCTTCATGTTTGCCGCCGATCTGATCCGCGCCATGCATCGTGTCGGCCTCGCGCCCCAGGTCGAGTTCATCCACCTGTCGAGCTACCGGACGGGGACCGTCTCCACCGGCCAGGTCGAAATCCTGCGCGACGTGCAGAGCGAGGTGCGCGGGCGCGACGTGCTGCTGGTCGACGACATCCTCGAATCCGGCCGCACGCTCGCCTTCGCCAAGGATCTGCTGGCGGCGCGCGGCGCCCGCTCGGTCTCGACCGCCGTGTTGCTGGAGAAGCCGAACAAGCGTGCCGTCAACATCGTGGCTGATCATGTCGGCTTCGAATGTCCGGATTATTTCGTCGTGGGCTACGGCATGGATGTCGCCCATTCCTATCGGCAACTGCCCTTCGTCGGCGTCATCGAAACCGAGGATCAGGCCGGTCTGCCAGGCATCTGAGGAACTGCCATGTCGCGTATTCTGGTCGTCGATGACGAGGAGCCGTTGCGCGCGCTGGTCGCGCGCGGGCTCGGCATGGATGGTCACACCTGCATCACCGCTGCGGACGGAGCCGAGGCGCTCGACATCCTCATCGCCGAGCAGGGCCATTTCGACCTGCTGCTGACCGATATCCGCATGCCGCTGATGGACGGCATTGCGCTGGCGCTCGCCGCCAAGCAGCAGTTCCCGGAGCTGACCATCATGCTGATGACCGGCTATGCCGAGCAGCGCGAGCGGGCGAAGAGCCTCGAGGCGATCGTGGAGGAGGTGATGACGAAACCCTTCACCATTGCCGAGCTGCGCGCCACGGTGCTGAAGGTGATCGAGCGTTCGATCGGGTAGGCGAGCGTCTTAACGACTGTCCTATGAGGTGCGCCTCGGCAGCGGGGAGGCGCGACGTTCCTGTGGGCCTTTCCGCAGCGGGCCGACCACTTCGCGCATGGCGACATAGGTGTAGAACGACGCGACATTGGGATCGTCGTGGAAGACCTCGCGGGCAAAGGCGGCATAGGCTTCCATGCTCTCCACCTGGAGGTGGAGGACGAAATCGGCGCCTCCGGTCACATAGGATGCCTGCCTGATCTCGGGGCGCGAACCCAGCTTGCGCGCGAATGCGTCGGCGAGCTGCGAGCCCTGCACCAGCGAGACCAGCACATGGATCGTGACGGGCACGCCGAGCACGGCCGGGCTCACGACCGAGACGTCCGCGGTGATGATCTTCTCCGCCCGCAGCCGGCGTAACCGACGCAGCACGGCGCTTTGCGACAGCCCGACCCGTTCGGCTAGGATGCGCGCCGGGGTCTGGTTGTCGCGCTGCATTTCCTCCAGCAGCGCATGATCGAAGCGGTCGAGATCGGCGATTTTCGTCACGTTGGATCCTTTGATGACGAAAATAGTCGTATGCCGGCGAAAAACGCCAATTAAAATTACGATCGCGCGCTAGAGTGTGGTCAGCCGTCGATATAGGCGAGAGCGCCGCGCAAAGCAGGAAGGCCCGGAGAGACAATGAGCACGAAGAGCTGGAGCCCGCGGAGCCTCACGGCGCAGGCCATGGGGAAGATCGATCCCGTCACCAAGGCTGTGGTGCCGCCGATCCATGTCGCGACGACCTATATCCGCGACGAGGACAACGGCTATTCGACCGGCTTCATCTACGGGCGGCCGGACAATGAGACGACACGCGAGGCCGAAAGCCTGCTCGCGATGCTGGAGGAGGCGAAGGGCGGGGCGCTGCTGTTCGGTTCGGGCTCTGCGGCGGCGACGGCCGTGTTCCTGGCGCTCTCGCCCGGCGACCATGTCGTCGCCTCCAAGGTGATGTACTGGGCGCTGCGCAACTGGCTGATGACCGAGGCGAAGCGCTGGGGCCTGAATGTCGAGTTCGTCGAGACCGACGATCTCGCCGCGCTGAAGGCCGCCGTGAAGCCCGGCGTGACCAAGCTCATCTGGGCCGAGACGCCCTCCAACCCGCTCTGGACAATCACCGACATCGCCGCCGTCGCCGAGATCGCGCGCAAGGCCGGGGCCAAGCTCGCGGTCGATTCGACCTGCGCCTCGCCGGTGCATACGCGGCCGCTGACGCTCGGCGCCGACATCGTCATGCATTCGGCGACGAAGGTGCTGAACGGCCATTCCGATGTCATCGCCGGCGCGCTCTGCGCCCGCGAGGATGATGAATTCTGGAACCGCATCAAGACGGTGCGGAGGGGGCAGGGCGGCATCCTCGGGCCGTTCGAGGCCTATCTGCTGATGCGCGGCATGCGCACGCTCCATGTCCGGCAGGAGCGCCAGTCGGCTTCGGCCATGGCGCTGGCGCAGCGGCTTTCGGCGCATCCGCTGGTGGCGCGCGTGCTCTATCCCGGCCTGCCACAGCATCCCGGCCACGACATCGCGGCGCGGCAGATGGAGAACGGCTTCGGCTTCATGCTCTCGGTCCAGGTCACGGGCGGCGAACAGGCGGCGATCCGGACGGCGGCGCATGTCGAGCTCTACAAGCGGGCGACCTCGCTTGGCGGCGTCGAGAGCCTGATCGAGCATCGCGCCTCGATCGAGGGCGCCGGCTCGCCTTGCCCGACAGACCTGCTCAGGCTGTCGACCGGCATCGAGGATGTCGAGGATCTCTACGCCGATTTCGACCAGGCGCTGAAGGCGGGGCACGGTTGAGCGGCTACCGCCTGCCGTCATGGTCGGGCCTGACCCGACCATCTCTGAAACCAGCTTTCTGGTCACGAGATTATCGGGTCTGCGCTTCGCTTCGCCCGAGAATGACGCGTGCGCCAGGGGATCACACCCAAATCCCTTTTGCCTTTTCCAGATAGCGCGCCCGTTCCGCCAACCCGTTGCGGCCGCCATTGATCAACTTCGTCACGGCGGCGACGTCGTCGGCGTCGGCGGCATTGTTGATCGCGCGCTCGCTCCAATAGGCGAAGGCAACGAGGAGCGAGATGTCCGGCTCCTTGGCGCGCTCCGGCTCGGCTTCGAGGTCGATGCCGATGATCTCTCCGAAGCGGCGGTAATTGGCGCGACCGGTGAGCTGGAAGATACTGCGGCCGTGATAGCGGATGCCGTCGCCGGCCTGGGTGTTGCCGAGGTCCTGCCGGCCCTCATAGCGCAGGAAATAGCTCGCGCCGCCATATTCCTCCAGCGTGCGGAAGCCGTCGGTCTCATGGGCGGCCTGGGCGAGGAAGTGGCATAGACGCAGCCGCGTCGAGACATCGTGCTCGCGGGCGAGAGCGTCGAAGCGCAGGGCAATACCGTTGACGATATGCGCCTTGCCGTTCGGGGCGAGGCGCAGAAGACGCTCGCGGGTGACGGCGAGTTCGGGTTGCGGCGATGTCCCGGAGATGTATGCGACGATGCCTCTGAGCGACATGGCTGGCCTCCTGCAAAGGAGGCCATCATCGCGTGGCGGTGCATCGCGGGGATAAGTTGCCGGGAGCGTCCGGCCCGAGATCAGCCGCCGACGGCGGTGTATTCGGTCTCGATCGAGGAGGCATGGGCCTCGTGGTCGAAGCCGTAGATGTGGATCGAGATCGCCTCGCCCGGCCCGAAATTGCGCATCCGGTGGATATTCGGTCCCGAGGGCAGCATGCAGGCGACATAGCCGGGCTGCCGCTGCTGTTCCTCGGTCGGGACGGCGCGGCTGGCGTCGATGGCGCGATACCAGGTCTCGGTGACGACGCCCGAGACGACGCCGAAGCAGCAGGAGCAGTGGTGATCATGGATTGAGGTCGCGGAGCCCTCGCCCCAGACGATCGCCCAGATGCTGACATTCTCGTCGCCGGCGAGCAGGTTGCGGGCGTAACAGCCGGGCTTACGCTCGAGCGGCAGGCGCTGGATCAGATCGGGCATGGCGACGAGCTCGCGCAGTACATCGCGGGCCGCCGCGAGATAGTCCCGCGAGAGCGTTCCCTCGTCGCTACGCAGGCTGCGAAGCACCGCGCCCTGCCGCTCCGCGCTCAGAAAACCCTGCATCCCGTCACCCTCTCGATCCGACCAGGAGAATGGTACCGGGAGAGGGCGGGCAGCGGTTTGCAGAGATCGAGAATTTTTTGCTCTTATCGAAATTTTGTACCCTTGATTTCAGAAAATGTGGAAAAATAAACCCGGTGTATGCTTCGCTTAAGAAGCTGGTTCCGAATCTGCTGAGGGCATATGGCCAAGCTCGATGCTTTCGACCTGCGCATTCTCGCGCGTTTGCAGGAGGATGCGAGCCTGCCGCTGGCGGAGCTGGCGGAGTCGGTCGGGCTTTCGCCCTCGCCATGCTGGCGGCGGGTGCAGAAGCTGGAGGAGGGCGGATACATCAAGCGCCGCGTCGCGCTGCTCGACCGGGAAAAGCTCAATGCCGGCGTCACCGTCTTCATCGCGGTCAGGACGGCGCGGCATTCGATGGAATGGCTGGAACGCTTCCATTCCGCCGTCCAGGACCTGCCGGAGATCGTCGATTTCTACCGGATGAGCGGGGAGATCGACTATCTGCTCAAGGCCTGCGTCTCCGATATCGCCGCCTATGACGCGCTCTACAAGAAGCTGATCTCGCGCATCGATCTCTCCGATGTGACCTCGATGTTCGCCATGGAGGAGCTGAAGTCGACGACAGCGGTCCCGCTGGGATTCGCGCTGCCGGGACATTGAGGGTCGGACCGGTTCGCGGAAAGCGGATGCGTGGCATGTCACAGCACTGAGACAGCTTGGCGCTACCTCCCGCGCGGGCCGTCCCAGGAGATCATGAACATGTCGAACCCGGTTCCTCAGACCAGCCGCCGTGCGCTGTTGCTCGGCCTCGGGGCCGCCGCGCTGGCGGGGCCGGTTCTTGCGCGTTCGCTGCCGGCATTGCCGACATCGAACCTCGGGGCGGATACGGGCTACTGGCAGGCCGTGCGCGGCCTCTACAGCGTCACGCCCGACATGGTGAACCTCGAGAACGGCTATTGGGGCATCATGGCGGAGCCGGTGAAGGCGGAATACAAGCGCCTGACCGATTTCGTGAATTTCGAGAACACGGTCTATGCCCGGACCAAGATCGGGGCGGATCTCGACAATGTTCGGACTCCGCTCGCGGAGTTTCTCGGCGTCGCGCGTGAGGAGATCGCGCTGTCGCGTGGCGCGACCGAGGCGCTGCAAGCCTTGATCTCGGGCTACAACAAGCTGAAGCCCGGCGACACCGTGCTCTATGCCGATCTCGACTACGATTCGATGCAGTATGCGATGAACTGGCTGAAGGATCGGCGCGGTGTCGCGGTGGCGAAGTTCGACATTCCGGAACCCGCGACGCGCCAGGCCGTGCTCGACGCCTATGACGCTGCCCTGAAAGCGAATCCGAAGACCAAGCTTCTCCTGCTGACCCATGTCAGCCACCGCACCGGCCTGATGATGCCGGTGAAGGAGATCGCGGCCATGGCCAAGGCGCGCGGCGCCGACGTCATCCTCGACGCGGCCCATAGCTGGGGCCAGATCGACTTCCAGGCCAAGGATCTGGGCGTCGATTTCATCGGCTTCAACCTGCACAAGTGGATCGGAGCCCCGCTCGGCGTCGGCATGATCTACATCGCCCGGGAGCGCCTCGCCGATATCGACCCCTATATGGCCGACGAGGATTTCAAGGCCGACGACATCCGCTCGCGCCTGCATACGGGCACGCCGAACTTCGCCGCTCAGCTCACCGTTCCGGCGGCGCTCGCCCTGCACCGGGAGATCGGGCCGCAGGCCAAGGAAGCGCGCTACCGCCATCTGCGCAATTACTGGGTCGCTAAGGCGCGCGAGCTCAAGGGCGTCGAAATCCAGACGCCGGACGATCCGAGCATGGTCGCCGGCATCACCTCCTTCGCGCTGACCGGCAAGCGCTCGCCCGCCGACACCAACGCAATCGTCGCGGCGCTGCGCGACCGGCACAAGGTGATGACGGTGCGTCGCGGCGGCGTCGCCAAGGGCAACACGATCCGCATCTCGCCGGCGCCCTACATCATGGAAGCCGATCTCGACAGGTTCGTCGCGGCGCTGGCGGTGGTGTCCGGCAATCGGGCTGGCTGACGTCGGACCTTTCCTCTGCCGTCATGGTCGGGCTTGTCCCGACCATCCACGGAGAGCCGTGTTCAAGACGTGGATGCTCGCCACAAGGGCGAGCATGATGCTGAGCCCGGATCAGGCCTTCGTGACCTTCTGGTAGTCCTTCACGTCCGAGAAGGTGATGTCGGGCGCGCGCTCGGCATCGTATTTCAGCGTGAACTGGCTCGACGCCATGAAGACCGGGTCGCCGTCGAGGTCATCGGCCATGGCCGAGGGCTTGTGGCCGACGAACTTGGCCAGCGCGACCTTGTCCTCCGAGGAGACCCAGCGCGCGATCGAGAACTGGCAGGGCTCGAAATCGACGGGGAGCGAGTATTCCGCGTCCATGCGCTCCTTGAGCACGTCGAGCTGAAGCGCGCCGACGACGCCGACAATGGCGGGCGCGCCGTCATGCGGTAGGAAGAGCTGGACGACGCCTTCCTCGGCCATCTGCTGCAGCGCCTCGCGCAGCTTCTTGGCCTTCATCGCGTCCTTCAATTTGACGCGGCGCAGGATTTCCGGGGCGAAGCTCGGCACGCCCTTGAAGACGATGTCCTCGCCCTCGGTCAGCGTGTCGCCGATGCGCAAGGTGCCGTGGTTCGGCAAGCCGACGATGTCGCCGGCGAAAGCCTCCTCGGCGATCGAGCGGTCGCGGGCGAAGAAGAATTGCGGGGCGTTGAGCGGCATCGGCTTGCCGGTGCGGACCAGCTTGGCCTTCATGCCGCGCGACAGCTTGCCCGAGCAGATGCGCATGAAGGCGATGCGGTCGCGGTGGTTCGGATCCATGTTCGCCTGGATCTTGAAGACGAAGCCGGTCATCTTCGGCTCGTCCGCCTCGATCGGGCGCTTGTCGGATGCTTGCGCGCGCGGGCTCGGGGCATAGGCGCCGAGCGCGTCGATCAGGTCGCGCACGCCGTAGTCACGGAGCGCCGCGCCGAAATAGAGCGGCGTCAGATGGCCCTCGCGGAAGGCCTGGAGATCGAAGGGCTTCAGCCCCTCGGCGGCCAGGAAGACCTCCTCGCGCCAGGTCTCGGCGGCGCCATGCGGCAGCAGCTCGTCGAAGAGCGGATCGTCCCAGCCGGAGACCTGGCGGTCCTCGGCGCGCTCGTCGCCCTTCTGGTTGCGGCGGAAGGTATTGGCCTTGAGATCGTAGGTGCCGACGAATTCGCGGCCGCGGCCGACCGGCCAGGTCATCGGCGCGACGTCGAGCGCCAGCGTCGTCTCGATCTCGTTGATCAGGTCGAAGGGATCGCGCGTCTCGCGGTCGACCTTGTTGATGAAGGTGACGATCGGGATGTCGCGGAGACGGCAGACCTCGAACAGCTTCTTGGTGCGGTCCTCGATGCCCTTGGCGGCGTCGATCACCATGACGGCGGCGTCGACGGCGGTCAGCGTGCGATAGGTGTCTTCCGAGAAGTCCTCGTGGCCTGGCGTATCGAGCAGGTTGAAGACGTGGCCGCCGTACTCGAAGGTCATCACCGAGGTGACGACCGAGATGCCGCGCTGGCGCTCGATCTTCATCCAGTCCGAGGAGGTCTGGCGGCGGCCCTGCTTGGCGCGCACCTCGCCGGCGAGCTGAATGGCGCCGCCGAAATAGAGCAGCTTCTCGGTGAGCGTCGTTTTGCCCGCGTCCGGGTGCGAGATGATGGCGAAGGTGCGCCGGCGCGCGTGCGGCGCCTCGGCCGCCGGGGCCTGAAGGGTCGAAAGATCGGTCATGGCCGGTTTGAAGACAGGATGAGGCGGGCGAAGTCAATCATTCTCGCCGCGCCGTGGCGGCGCGTGCCGAATTCCGCGCCGCTCACGGCTCCGTGAGGATTGCCGACCGCTTTGTGAGCGGAACAACCGCCATTCCCGCCGCATTCTCCCCTTCGACTTCCGTCGTACGACTCTTCATGCCAGCCGAGGGGACCGGAATGCCCGCAGCCGTCAAGGCCGAGCCGCAGCCGAGCTTGTCCGTATTCGATGCCGTGACGATCATGGTCGGCATCGTCGTCGGCATCGGCATCTTCAAGACGCCGGCCGTGGTCGCCGCGAATGTCGGCAGCGAGGCGGCCTTCATCGGCGTCTGGATCATGGGCGGCGTGGCGACGCTGATCGGTGCGCTCTGCTATGCCGAGCTCGCCGCCGCGCATCCTCACGCCGGCGGCGAATATCATTTCCTCGCCCGTGCCTATGGCCGCTCCGTCGCGATGTTGTTCGGCTGGGCGCGCGGCGCCGTGATCCAGACCGGGGCGATCGCGGCGGTCGCCTTCGTACTCGGCGACTACGCCGCGCAGGTCGCGCCGATCGGACCGATGGGACCGGCGCTCTATGCCGCGCTTTCGGTGGTGGCGCTGACGGCGCTCAACGTCATCGGCACGGTGCAGAGCAAGAGGTTGCAGATCCTCATGACCTTCATCGAGGTCGGGGCGCTCGCCGCCATCATCCTGCTCGGCCTGTGCTTCGGCGGCGATGCTCCGGCGCAGCCGGCTGCCCCTGCGCCCGGGACGGCGGCGATCGGCCTCGCCATGGTCTTCGTGCTCCTGACCTATGGCGGCTGGAACGAGGCGGCCTATCTTTCGGGCGAGCTGGAGAACCCGGCGCGCAACATGGCGCGCGTGCTGGCCATCGGCACGGCGATCCTCGTCGCGATCTACGTGCTCGCCAATCTCGCCTTGCTCGCGATCCTCGGCCTCGACGGCCTGCGGACTTCGGAGGCGGTGGCGGCTGATATGATGCGGCAGGTGGCCGGCGAGCCGGGCGCCGTGATCGTCAGCCTCGCCATCGTCGTCGCCGCGCTCTCGACGCTCAACGCCACCATTTTCACGGGCGCGCGGGTTTATTTCGCCATGGCGCGGGATCTCACCCTGCTGCCGCGCGTCGGGGAATGGGACGAGCGCGGCCGCGCCCCGGCGAACGGGCTCCTGCTGCAAGGTGCCGTCGCACTGCTGCTCGTCGGTTTCGGCGCGGCGAGCCGGGACGGCTTCCAGTCCATGGTCGACTACAGCGCGCCGGTGTTCTGGGCCTTCCTGCTGCTGGTTGGCGCAGCGCTGCCGATCCTGCGCTGGCGCGAGCCCAAGCGGAATCTGCCGTTCCGTGTGCCGCTCTACCCGCTGACGCCGATCCTGTTCTGTCTGGGCTGCGCCTACATGCTGCATGCCAGCCTCGCCTATACCGGCAGCGGCGCGCTGGTGGGGCTCGCGGTGGTGCTCGCGGGCCTGCCGCTCCTGCTGTTCCGGCGCAAGCAGGGGGATGAGGGGGAGGTCATTCCCGGCGCCGCGAGGCCAGCAGCGGCCGAGTGAGTGCGCCCCATCAAGCCCAACCCGTCACGTTTCGCCCACCGACGCTTTCGACAACGGAGACAGATGATGAAGAGGCTTCACATTCTAGCCACCGCTTGCGCCCTCGGCTTGCTCGCGCCTGCGGCACCTTACGCCCAGCCCGTGCAGGCCACGCAGAATCCGGCTGCCGCTCCCGACTACGTGCCGCGTTCGGGCCAGGCCGGGAAGGACGTCGTCTGGGTGCCGACCCAGCAGGCGCTGGTCGACAGCATGCTGAACATGGCCAAGGTGACGAAGGACGACTATCTGATCGATCTCGGCTCGGGCGATGGGCGCACCGTCATCACCGCCGCCAAGCGCGGCGTGCGAGCCATGGGCATCGAATACAATCCCGACATGGTGACGCTGTCGCAGCGCAACGCCGAGGCGGAGGGCGTGACCGACAGGGCGCGGTTCGTCCGGGGCGACATCTTCGAATCGGACTTCTCGCAGGCGACGGTGCTGACGCTGTTCCTGCTGCCTGAACTCAACCTCAAGCTCCGGCCGACCATCCTCGACATGAAGCCCGGCACGCGGGTCGTCTCGAACACCTTCACCATGGACGATTGGGAGCCGGACCAGAGCGTCGTGCTGGCCGAGAACTGCTCGAGCTTCTGCCGCGCCTATCACTGGATCGTGCCCGCCAAGGTCGCCGGCACATGGCGGCTCGGCGATGGCGAACTCAGGCTCTCGCAGAGCTTCCAGATGCTGTCGGGCACGCTGACGCGCAACGGCAAGTCCGTGCCGATCTCCGAGGCCAAGATGACGGGCAGCGAGATCAGCTTCCTGGCGGACGGGCAGCGCTATACAGGCCGCGTCGAGGAAAATCGCATGATCGGACGGGCTGAAGGCGGCGGTCAGGACTGGCTGGCGACGCGCTCTAGCACTTGACCGTGCAGGAGACCCTGCCGGCTCAGTTCTTGAGCCGGTAGCCGGTCCTGAAGATCCAGCCGACGATGCCGATGCAGAGCACGAGGAAGAAGAGCGTCATGCCCAGACTCACGCCGAGGCTGACGTCGGCGATCCCGTAGAAGCTCCAGCGGAAGCCACTGATCAGATAGACCACGGGGTTGAACAGCGTCACCTTCTGCCAGAAGGGCGGCAGCATCGCGATCGAGTAGAAGGAGCCGCCCAGGAAAGCCAGCGGCGTCACGATCAGCAGGGGTATGACCTGCAATTTCTCGAAGCCATCGGCCCAGATGCCGATGATGAAGCCGAACAGGCTGAAGGTCGTCGCCGTCAGCACGAGGAAAAGCAGCATCATCGCCGGATGCTCGATGCGCAGCGGCACGAAGAAGGTGGCCGTCAGCAGGATGATCAGCCCGAGCAGCATCGATTTCGATGCGGCTGCGCCGACATAGCCGATCACCGCCTCCCACCAGGCGACGGGGGCGGAGAGCAATTCGTAGATCGTGCCGGTAAATTTCGGGAAATAGATCGCGAAGGACGCATTGGCGATGCTCTGCGTCAGCAGGGACATCATGATCAGGCCGGGCACGATGAAGGCGCCATAGGGTACGCCGTCGATCGATTGCATGCGCGAGCCGATAGCGCCGCCGAAGACGACGAAATAGAGCGCGGTCGAGAGCACCGGCGAGACGATGCTCTGCGAGGGGGTGCGCCATGTCCGCGCCATCTCGAAGCGGTAGATCGCGGCAATGGCGCGGAAGTTGAGGCGCATGCCGGCCTCGGCGTCGCGGTTCGTCGTGACAGTGGTCATGCGCGCTCCCTCACCAGGCTGACGAAGATGTCTTCGAGCGAACTTTGGCTGGTGCTGAGGTCGCGGAAGCGGATGCCCGCCTCGGCGAGGCCCTGCAGCAAGGTGGTGATGCCGGTTCGCTCGGCCTGGGTGTCGTAGGTGTAGACGAGCTCGTCGCCGGCGGGCGACAGGCTGAGATTGAAGGCGGCGAGCGTGGCAGGAACGGCCTCGATCGGCTGCTGGAGCTGAAGGCTGAGCTGTTTCTTGCCGAGCTTGCGCATCAGCTCCGCCTTTTCCTCGACGAGGATGATCTCGCCCTTGGAGATGACGCCGATGCGGTCGGCCATCTCCTCCGCCTCCTCGATGTAATGCGTCGTCAGGATGATGGTGACGCCGGATTCCTTGAGCCGGCGCACCATCTGCCACATGTCCTGCCTGAGCTCGACATCGACGCCGGCGGTCGGCTCGTCGAGGAAGAGGATGCGCGGCTCATGGGCGAGCGCCTTGGCGATGAGCACGCGCCGCTTCATGCCGCCGGAGAGCCGGCGGATCTGCGTGTCCTTCTTGTCCCAGAGCGACAGCTCCTTGAGAATCCGCTCGATGAAGGCCGGGTCCTTCGGCTTGCCGAACAGGCCGCGGCTGAAGCTCACCGTGCTCCAGACCGTCTCGAAGGCGTCGGTGGTCAATTCCTGCGGCACGAGGCCGATGGTCGCGCGGGCGGCGCGATAGTCGCGGATGATGTCGTAGCCGTCGGCGAGGACGGTGCCGGTGCTGGGCTTGACCAGCCCGCAGATGATGCTGATCAGCGTCGTCTTGCCGGCGCCGTTGGGGCCGAGCAGGGCGAAGATCTCGCCGCGCCTGATCTCCAGATCGACGGATTTGAGCGCGCTGAAGCCGGTCGCATAGGTCTTGGAGAGCCCGGAGACCGAGATGATCGGGGATGTCGAGGACATGAGCATGGCCGCCATATAGGCCTGTTCGTCGCCGGTTGCGATGGCTGACAGGGCTGGAGACGCGCGAATTCCTGCCAAGGTGTGGCGGCAACGATCATGCAAAGGGCCGGGCGCGAGGCCCGGCCCTGCACGTTCCTCGGTTCGTTCGAGGCTATTTCATGAAGAACCACAACAGGATGATGATCGGGATGGGAACCCCGACGAGCCACAGGATGATCGAACGCATGGACAGCCCCTTTTGGGAAAGGATGATGCTGTGCCAACGCCTTTTGTGGCGTGAAAGTTCCTACTCGCCGGTGCCGGGTGGCGGCGTGAAGGCATCGGCGCTCGGATGCCAGAGGGGCCTATAACCTTGTCTCAACACGGCGAGCGTGGCCGGAGGCGTCAGGACGGTCACGATTCCCGCCGGGCGGTCGCAGCGCGCGGCATAGCCGGCCGGCGCCCAGAGCAGGGCGGAGCCGCCGCGCAGCGCCAGGAATTCCCTTCCGTTCTCGGCGAGCAGCATCGCGCCGTCCGGCAGATTCTCCACCGGCAGGCGATGCGTGCGCTTGCCCCGGCCGTCGCGGCGCTCGCCGTCGAGAATGCGATCGATCTCCGGGAAGAACGGCGTCTGCGTCATGCCGAGGCCGCTCACCAGTGCTGCGCGATAGGCGAGGGCGTCGTGCCGCCGGCATTCCATGCAGGGGCGGTGGCCAGCGGCGAAGGCAGTGACCTCATCGCAGAAGAAGAGGTCGGTGTAGCCGGGACCCCAGACCTGATGCCGGCGCCCCTTGAAGGACAGCACGCAGCAGATCCACTGGCGGCTGGCCTGGATGCGACGCGGCAGGGCTTGCGTCCGCGGATCGTGGAAGCGCCCGCCGCGATTACCGAACAGGGTGCCGCGGGCCGGATCGGCAAAGAGCGCGCCGTCGGGCCTGACGCGATTGGGCAGGGGCATGAGACCTTCCGAGCGAGGTGATAACCCTAACCACGGTAACGACCGCCGCGACAGGCTGAGACAGCAATGGCCCGCGTCACTCCTCCTTGAAGCCGTAATCGGGAATGCCCTGCTCGTTGCCGTAGTACTTGTACGGCAGGAATTTGCCCGACATGCCGATCTTGACCCGGTCTCCCTTCGGATTGGGCTCGCGCTCGAACGAGATGTTGAAATCGATCGCGGACATGATCCCGTCGCCGAATTCCTCCTCGATCAGCGCCTTCCAGGCCGGCCCGTTGACCATCACCATCTCGTAGAAGCGGTAGATCAGCGGGTCGGTCGGCGGCATCGGCGTGCCGGTGCCGCGATAGGGCACCTCGTTGAGCATGCGCTTTTCGTTTTCGGACAGGCCGAACAGCGCGGCCGCGCGCTCGGCCAGCGGCCGGACCAGCTTCATCTGGCCAAGCAGCGCGCCGACCACCAGCACCTCGGACATGCCGCCGATCTCGTCGGTGATGTATTTCCAGCTCCAGCCCTTCTCGCGCTTGATGTCGAGAATCTTCTCGGTCAGCTCTTCGCGCTTCATCGTCACCCTCTCCGGACACCTTGACCGCCAGAGCTCAGGCAAGGATCGGGCCGGTGCCCGGATGACGCAGGGTTTCGTCGATCGCGGCAGGATCGTCTTAACGTTATGATGAAGTAGGGTTCGCGCACTAAGGCATTTGAAGTTTTTTTCTCGGCATCTGGAGGCTGAAAAGCGACGCAGGAAATCCCGGCACGACGATGAGTTCCTATATTCCTCTGATCCTGTTCACGGTGCTGACCAATGCGGCGGCGCAACTCATGCTCAAGCGCGGCATGAGCAGTTTCGGCTCCTTCGACATCGCCGGCGACGGGATCGTCGCCACGGTTTTCCGGGTCGTCTTCAACCCGTTCGTCTTCGCGGGCCTGTGCACCTTCGTCGTCAGCATGGCCTCGCATCTGGTCGTGCTGTCCAAGGTGCAGATCAGCTACGCCTACCCGTTCCTGAGCCTCGCCTATGTCGTGGTCGCGGCCTATGCCTATTTCGCCTTCCATGAGGATCTGAGCCCGAGCCGCATCGCCGGGATCGGCTTCATCGTCATCGGCACCATCTTCATCGCACAAAGCTGAGGGGTACCATGGACCTGATCGTTCGCCTGTTCCTGCGCCTCGGCGCCCTGTTCGAGCCGCGGCCCGAGACCATGCTGACGCCGGTTCCCGTGCCGGTGCGGGTTCGTCCGGCGCCCCGGTCGCGCCGATAGGAGCCGGTCATGAAGCATATCATCATCGGCGGCGACGGCTTCGTCGGCTCGCGCCTGGCGGCTGATCTTGCGGCGATGGGCGAGGACGTCCTCGTCGCCGACATCCACAAGAGCAGCCATGCGCATTACGCCAAGGTGCCCTTCGTCCAGATCGACGTGACCAAGGCGGAGAGCGTGGACACGATCCCGCTCTCGCCTGAAGACGTGGTCTACAACCTCTCGGCCAAGATGCTCTCGCCGATTGTCACGCGGGCCGAGCGACACGATTTCTTCTGGCCGGTCAATTTTCACGGCACGCAGAACATCCTGAGCTGGATGGAGAAGCGCGGCGCCGACCGGCTGGTGCATTTCACCACGGACATGATCTACGGTCATTCGGTCACGGTGCCGCAGGACGAGACCCATCCGGCGCATCCGCTCGGCGAATATGGCGAGAGCAAGCTCGCGACCGAGCGGCTCGCCGAGGAATACCGCGCCAAGGGCTTCAAGATCCCGATCTTCCGGCCGCGCCTGATCATCGGGCCCGGCCGGCTCGGCATCCTGGTGAAGCTGTTCAAGCTGATCGACCTCAACCTGCCGGTGCCGATGATCGGCTCGGGGCGTAATCCCTACCAGTTCATCTCGGTGTTCGACTGCGCCAGCGCCTGTGTCTGCGCCTGGAAGGCGGGCTTCCCGAACGAGGCCTATAATCTCGGCTCCGACGAGCCGCCGCCGGTGAAGAAGCTGCTCGGCGACCTGATCAAGCATGCCGGCTCGAAATCGATCCTGCTGCCGACGCCGGCCTCGCTGGTGAAGCTCACGCTCGATGCGCTCGACGCGGTGAACATGCCGATCATGGATCCCGAGCAATACAAGATCGCCGACGAGATCTGTATTCTCGACACGTCCAAGGCCAAGCGCGAGCTCGGCTGGCACCCGCAATACCGCGACGAGGATATGCTGCTCGCCGCCTATACCGAGTATCGCAAGGGCAAGGACGCCCACAAACAGGCGCAGAGGAGCCTCGCCGCATGAGCATGCCCGCTTTCAGCCAGGAGGATGCGCCGGTGAGCGGAGCGCGCCCGCAACTCATCAGCGTCGAGGCTGCCAAGCAGCTCGACGCCGCCCAGGTGAAGGATTTCTTCGCCGCCCACATCAACCCCGGCCAGCTTCATTTCCTCAAGCTGCTCGGCTTCGACAAGATCCTCGTCGATCGCGCCGAGGGCCTGCACTACATCACCAGGGACGGCCGGAAGATCCTCGATTTCTTCGGCGGCTTTTGCTCGGTTGCCTTCGGCCACAACCATCCGCGCATCATCGCGGCCCGGCAGAAGTTCCAGGACGAGAACCGCCATGAGATCTGCATGGCGTTCATGTCGCAATATGCGGCGGCGCTGGCGAAAAACCTCGCCACCATCGCGCCGGGCGATCTCGACATGGTCTTCCTCGGCTCGACCGGCTCGGAGGCGATGGAGGCGGCGCTGAAGGTCGCCGAGCAGGCGCAGGGTCCGGGCAAGTCCAAGATCCTGCATGCGGCGAACTCCTTCCACGGCAAGACCAAGGGCGTGCTCTCGGTCACCGATTCGACGCTCTACCAGTCGCAGTTCAAGCTGGTCGAGAACCGCGTCAAGGTGCCCTTCGGCGACATCCATGCGGTCCGGCAGGCGCTGGAGAACGACCCCTCGATCGGCATCGTCGTGATGGAGACGATCCAGGGCGGCGGCGGCATCGTCGAGGCGCCGGAGGGTTTCTGGCGCGAGTTGCGCGCGCTCTGCGACAAGCACGGCGTGCTCTGGGTCGCCGACGAGGTGCAGTGCGGGCTTGGCCGCACCGGTCAGTTCTTCGCCTTCGAGCGCGACGGGGTGGTGCCGGATGTGACCGCGCTCGCCAAGGCGCTCGGCGGCTCCAAGGCGGCGATGGGCGCGATGATTGCCCGTCGCGAGATCTACATGAAGGCCTATGGCAAGCCGAAGACCGCGCTGATCCATGCGCAGGCGACTTTCGGCGGCATGGGCGAGGCCTGCGTCTCCGCCATCGAGGCCCTCAACGTCCTCTATGACGAGGATCTGATGGGCAATGCGAAGCGGCAGGGCGACTATCTGATCGAGCGCCTGAACGGCCTGCGAGCGAAATACCCGACGCTGCTCAAGGAAATCCGTGGGCGCGGGCTGATGATCGGCATCGAGTTCCAGGACATCAGCGAGACCATGCCTTTCGGGGTCAAGCACATGGTCGCACTGCTCGACGACAAGCTGAAAGGCTCGCTCTGCGGCTTCGTCGGCGCGCTCTTGCTGAAGGAGCACGACGTGCTCGTCGCCTTCACCGAATACAACCGCAACGTCATCCGGCTCGAGCCGCCCTTGATCGTCACGCGCGAGCAGTGCGATCAGTTCCTCGCGGCGTTCGAGGATGTGCTGTCGCGCGGCGTCACCGGCATCGTCACCGGCTACCTGCGCAAGGTCGCTGCTGCCAAGGGCTGAGCGCCCCGATCGACCCGCAACAAAAAAAGAGGCCGGCGTGAGCCGGCCTTTTGAGTCTGGGGTCTCGAAACAGGGGCGTCCAGGGAAGCTCAGTAGTAGCCGCAGACCCGGCGGTAGCCGATGACGTTGCCCCAGCGGTCGAAGCGCTCGACCAGGTCGCAGGAGCGAACGGGGGCAGGAGCGTCATAGTAGCCGTAGCCATAGGCGGGGCGGGTGGCGCCGGCGATGATCGCGCCTGCGGCGAGCGCGCCGACCACACCGGCTCCGACGCCCCAGCCATAGCCCCGGTGCCAGCGCGGGCGCGCTTCGGCGCCGGACGCGATCAAGGTGGTGGCCAGGGTCACGGCCGCGAGGGTCGCGGTCAGCGTCTTGCGGAACGTGGTCATGCTCGTCTCTCCCGATCGTTGCGAGAGCGAAGGTCTCGCTCTTCATGCTCATTGGTCGCAGGGAGGAGCGGGGAGGTTCAAAGGCGGTGACGATTATTTTCGCGCGGCCTCAGCCGTCGCTGACGCGCCGCCAGAAATCCGAGGAGAAGCCCGGATCGATATGGGTGGCGAAATCGCGCCATTGCGGAAAGGAGGCCTGGAAGGTCGCCGCCGACATGCGGGCATCCTTGTAGGGGTTCACCCGGCCCCCGGCCTCGATCGCGATCCGGTCCAATTCCCTCAGCAGCGCCTCGGTCCGGGCGCCGCGATTGGGGAAATCGAGCGTCAGCGTCGCGCCCGGGATCGGGAAGGACATCAGCCCCGGCGAGCGCTTGGCGCCGAAGAGCTTGAGCACGGTCAGGAACGAGGCCTCGCCGGCAGCGAGCGTCCGGCTCAGCATCTCCTCGACGGCGCGGCGGGCGCCGGCCATCGGCACGGCGCATTGGAACTGCCTCAGGCCCTGCGGGCCATAGGCGCGGTTCCAGTCGCGGATCCGGTCGAGCGGGTAGAAGAACGGCCGATAAGGCACACGCCGCGGCGCCGCCCCGCGCGGCTGGCTGTGACGATAGAGCCAGTTGAAGGCACTGAGCGTCACCCGGTTGATCAGGGGAAAGGGCGGTTCGATCGGAAAGCGCAGGCTGCGGCCGGGCTGTGGCGGCAGGAAGCCGAAATCGGGCGCATGGTTGGCGCGGAAGAAGACGCCGCGGCCGAAATGCCGGCCGCTCGCGAGGGCGTCGATCCAGGCCACGGTGTAGTCATGCGTCGAGTCGGATTCGGCCGCCAGTCCGAAGAAGCCGTCGAGGCTGTCGAAATGCAGGACCTCCTGCTCCATCGCGGCCGAGCGGATCGGCATGAGCTGGAGCGTCACCTGCGTGATGAGCCCGGTCAGCCCGAAGCCTCCGATGGTGGCGGCGAAGAGATCGGCATTCATGTCCGGCGCGCAAAGGATGCGCTGGCCGTCGGAGCGCATCAGCTCGAAGGCGCGGACATGGCAGCCGAAGGTGCCGGCGGCATGATGGTTCTTGCCATGGACGTCGTTGGCGAGTGCGCCGCCGATGGTCACGAAGCTCGTTCCGGGCGTGACGCAGGGGAACCAGCCGGCCGGAACCACGATATCGAGCAGGCGGTCGAGCAGGAGTCCCGCGCCGCAGGTCAGCAGACCGGTTTCCCGGTCGAAGGTCTGCACGTTGGCGAGCGAACGCGCGTCGATCAGCGAGCCCCGGCTGTTCAGGCAGGAATCGCCATAGGAGCGGCCATTGCCGTAGGCGAGGACGGGGCGGCGAAAGCGATCGGGCCGCTCGATCCAGTCCGCCGCATCGACGATCTCGCTGCCCTGTGCCGAGAGCCCGCCCCAGGAGCGATACGCACCGCGGGGGACGGTCATGGCAGGATCGTCGCCAGGACCATGATGGCGATGACGACGAGGCCCATGAGCTGGCTGCGCCAGTCGCGGATCATGAAGACCAGCGGATCGTCGGGCATGCCGCCGCGGCGGGCCATGAACCAGATACGCGCCATCTGGTAGAGGACGATCGGGCAGAGCAGCCAGATCAGCTCGGGGTGGCGGTAGAGCTGTTTCACATTGGCGCTGTCGACATAGAGCGCCATGATCAGCGCACAAGTGCAGCCCGAGGCCATGCCGAGCTGCGAGAGCGCCTCGATATCCTCGACCTGATAGCCGCGCCCGGCCTTTTTCAGGCCGGACTGGTCCGCGGTGATGCGCAATTCGGCATAGCGCTTCACCAGCGCGAGGCTGAGGAAGAGGAACATCGAGAAGGCCAATAGCCAGGACGAGATCGGGACGGCCGCGGCCGCGTTGCCGGCCAGGATGCGCAGCGTGTGCATCGCCGCCAGGCCGAGAACGTCGACCAGCAGCCTGCGCTTGAGAAAGAGGAGATAGGTCAGCGCCAGGAAGAGATAGGCCAGCAGCGCCAGCATGAAGCTCTGTGGCTGCGGCACGAGAAGGACGGTCGAGAACGCAGCGAGCAGGAGCACGGGCGCCGCGGCATAGGCCTGGGCGGTGGTGATCTCGCCGGCGGCGAGGGGGCGCTTGCGCTTGGTCGGATGCAGGCGATCCGCCTCGACATCCTTGATGTCGTTGAGGAGATAGATCGCGGAGGCGATCAGGCTGAAGGCGATGAAGGCGACGACGCCGTGCCAGAGGGCCGCCGGGTCGAAGACATCGTGATTAAGCAGGATCGGGACAAAGACGAGCCCGTTCTTGAGCCAGTGATGGGGGCGCATGGCCCGGATCATGGCGGACGCAGACATGTTCGGGCTCCCAGCGCTCCTGCGACATGCGCTGCTTCCCGCCGTACGGGGCAGCAACGGCCGGTTGTACCGGCGCCGGGGTTTTGAGCGGAAAACTCCTAAGCTGACGTGCATGAGCCGCAAAAACGGGCAATGAATTCAACGCCATGCTTAACAGGCGGCTTCCACGATCGCGGAAACCGGCTCCGGAGGCGAAGCCGGCTCCGGGGCATCGGGCACGGACGCTGCCGCCCATGCCCGTCATTCGTTACGCCGCGGGCGCGCGCAGCCGCCGCCGAGCGAAGCGAGGTCGGCTCAGACCTTCGCGGCGCTCGCGGCGGCGTCGATATTGGCGACGAGCTCGGCGTCGAGCCCGAGAGAGCCGGCCAGACCCGCCAGGAAGTCCTTCTCGGCGGGCGTATCCGGATTGATGGCGATGCGTGCGGCCGTATAGATCTGCGCCGCCATCTCCGGTGATGTGGCGGCATCGGCGAGCTGATCGATCGAGGCGGGCTTGGCCATCTCCTTCGTCAGCCAGTCATGCGCTTCGGCATCGAGCCCGGCGTCCTTGAGGCCGCCGAGGATGGCGCCGCGCTCCTGCGCATCGATGTTGCCGTCGGCCGCCGCGGCGGCGATCATGGCGCGAATGAGGGTGAGGGCCGTCGCCTCCGTGGCGGCCTGCGGCTCAAAGCCGCTGCCGGCGGGCGCGGGCAGGATCTGCTGATGATTGCCGTCGAGGAGCGGCTTGCCGGCCTGGTAATTCTGGTAGGCCCTGTAGGCGAGGCCGCCGATAAGGGCCATGCCGCCGAGCTTGGCGGCCGACGCCGCGACCGAGCGGCCAGCGCCGGTGCCGAAGACGAGAGCGCCGAGGCCACCCAGAACGGCGGTCGCCAGGGCCGGATTGCTGGTGAGGACGCCCTTGGCCTGCGCGAGCAACTCGTCGGGCGTCCGTCCGCCGGTGGCGCGGCCGAGCGCATCCGAGGCGCCCTGCTGCACGCCCGTCTGGCGTGCGGCGTCGCCGAGCCCTTGCGTGGCCTGGGTGAGGATCTGACCGGCGAGGCCGCCGAGCCCGCCCGAGCGCTGAACCTGCTCCGCCAGCCCGCCGAGCACGCCGCTAAGACCGCCCTGCTGGCCCGTCTGCCCGGCAGCCTGGCTGCCGGCGTTGACCAGCGCATCGAGCAGCGATTTGGCGTTGAACATGTCGGTTCTCCCTGACGATTTCGGCTAGGCGCGGATGCGGCCGGTCGGATCAGCCATGCAAAGACGGCCTGACGAAGGCAGGAGTTTGCACAGCTTCGCGCTCAAGTCATCGGCAGCGGCAACAGGCCCGGCTCCTTCAGCGTTTCGAGGGCGATCTCGGAGCGCACGCGGGCCACGCTCTCATGCGGCATCAGCACTTCGTTCACGAGTCGGGCGAGCTCCTTGAGATCGCCGACGGCGACCTTGAGCAGGTAGTCGGCCTCGCCCGTCAGCGCATGGGCTTCGAGGATCGCCGGGGTCAGACGCACGAGATCGCGGAAGCGACGGGCATTGTCGCGGGAATGGGTGTCGAGCGCGACATGGATGAAGACGATGACGCCGAGGCCGACCGCCGAGGGATCGAGCGCCGCGCGATAGCCCTGGATCACGCCCTCCTGCTCGAGCCGCTGGCGGCGGCGCGAGACCTGGCTCGCGGACAGGCCGACCCGCTCCGCCAGAGCCGCGTTGGTCAGGGACGCATCCTGCTGCAAGGCATCGAGCAGGCGCCAGTCGAATGCGTCGAGAGCGGTCATTTCGTGCGGCCTTCTCGCTTTGAATGCGAGTATCGTGCGTCATTTTCGGATTTGCAATTGAGTTTGCACGCCACATGCCGCCGGGTCGCGCGATCATGGCGATCATCTCGAGGAGGAGATCGCTATGGGACCGTTTCCGCATGATGCCGCGCCGCCTGAAATCTCCGAGGCGAATCCGATGGGCACCGATGGCTTCGAGTTCGTCGAGTTCGCGCATCCGGAGCCGGAAAAGCTCGGCGCGCTGTTCGAGACGATGGGTTTCGTGCCGGTCGCGCGCCACCGCTCGAAGCGCGTGACGCTCTACCGGCAGGGTGACGTGAATTTCGTCGTCAATGCCGAGCCGAATTCCTTCGCGCAGGATTTCGCCGCTGCGCATGGGCCTTGCGCCTGCGCGATGGCCTTCCGCGTCGTCGATGCGAAGCAGGCCTTCGATCGCGCCGTCTCGCTCGGCGCCGAGCCCTATGTGAGCAGGATCGGCCCCGGCGAGCTCGCCATTCCGGCGGTGAAAGGCATCGGCGGCTCGCTGCTCTATTTCGTCGATCGCTATGGCGAGAAGGGCTCGATCTGGGATGTCGATTTCGAATGGATCGGCGAGAAGAACCCACATCCCGAGCCGGCGGGGCTGTATTATCTCGATCACCTCACCCACAACGTCCATCGTGGCCGCATGGACCATTGGGCCGGCTGGTACGGCAAGCTCTTCAATTTCCGCGAGATTCGCTTCTTCAACATCGAGGGCAAGCTGACCGGCCTGATCTCGCGGGCGCTGACCTCGCCTTGCGGCAAGATCCGCATCCCGATCAACGAATCCCTCGACGACAGGAGCCAGATCGAAGAATACCTGCGCCAGTACAAGGGCGAGGGCATCCAGCATGTCGCCATGGGCTCGCGCGACATCTATGCCAGCGTCGAGGCCCTGCGCGGCAACGGCTTGCCGTTCATGCCCTCGCCGCCCGCGACCTATTACGAGAAGGTCGATGCCCGCGTGCCGAACCATGGCGAGCCGGTCGAGCGGCTCAAGGCCAACGGCATCTTGATCGATGGCGAGGGGGCAGTGGCGCTTGGCGAGAAGGCGGGCCGGATGAGCAAGGTCCTGCTGCAGATATTCTCCGGCACGGTGCTCGGGCCGATCTTCTTCGAGTTCATCGAGCGCAAGGGCGATGACGGCTTCGGCGAGGGCAACTTCCGGGCCCTGTTCGAATCGATCGAGGAGGACCAGGTCCGGCGCGGTGTATTGAAGCCGGCTACCGCGGCCGAATGACGCCGTCGGCCGTCGCCGTCAGGGCGCGAGCTTGCGCATCAGCAGCGGCGCGCCGATGGCGGGGTCCTTGCGCCACTGGCCGTTCTCGAAGACGAGCTCGGTGCCGTGGCCCCGGCGGGCGACGAGCGACAGCCGCCCGCCGGCATAGCGCCAGCCGACGGGGTCGAAGATGGTGAGGCCGACATCCTGGCAGGAGCCCTCGAAGGCGGTGCCGCCCTGCTGCCCGCCTGCGGCCGGGGCCGAGAGCACGAGGCGGCAGGCCTCGCGGTTCTGCTGGCGCATCAGGATGTAGCGGCCGGGGACCGTCTCGGGCGCGGGTGCCTGGGCCGGATCGACCGTCGTCTGCCGTTGCGCGGCTTCGGATGCAGCTGCGGCGGCGCCCTGCGGGGCACGGGCGGCGAGGCGCGGATGCCCCTTCCCGGAGAGGCGATAGCCCTTGCCGTCGCTGCCTTTGCCCTCCACCCCGGTTTCGGCGGAGCCGCCCTGAAAGCTCAACACGGCCTTGCCGCCGGCGTCGAGCAGTTGCGGCTGGCCGCTCGCATTCAGCGTCCAGGCCGTCGCGCTGTCCAGGATGGGCAGGGCGCGGCGGCAGGTCGCGGGGAAGCGCAACTGGCGGCCGTTTGCGGTCGCTTCCGTGCCGAAGGTGAGGGTGCAGCGGCGCGGCGCGTCGGCGAGTTCGAGCTCCCAGGCGCCGAGCCAGCGCCGGATCGCGTCCGGAGCCTTGTCGGCGCCACGCGGAAGCGGCGCCGACTGGGCGGCGGCCGGCAAGCTGCCGGCGCCGAGAAGGAGAAGCGGCAGCAGCCGGCGAATCAGGCCTTTTTCCATGGTGTCTCCGGCACGGGCGTCAGCGGACCCTTGCCATCGAACCATGAAACCATGTTGTCGACCAGAAGCTGGCCCATCGCCTCGCGGGTGTGGACGGAGGCCGAGCCGACATGGGGCAGCAGCACGGCATGCTCGATGGCGATCAGCTCTGCGGGCACACGCGGCTCATCCTCGAAGACGTCGAGGCCGGCGGAGAGGATGGTCCTCTCCTTGAGCGCCTTGATCAGCGCCTGCTCGTCGACGACCGTGCCACGTCCGACATTGACCAGGATGCCATTGGGACCCAGTGCCTTCAGCACCTCGGCGTTGATGATGTGGTGGGTCGAGGCGCCGCCCGGCGCGACCGAGATCAGCGTGTCGACATCGGCGGCCATGTCGACCAGCGAGGGATAGTAGGGATAGGACACGTCCGGCTGGCGCGAGCGGCCGTGATAGACGACCGGCAGGCCGAAGGCCTCGACGCGTTGCGCCACCGCCTTGCCGATGCGGCCGAGGCCGACGATGCCGACCTTGCGGCCGCGCAGCGAGGTGGTGAGCGGGTAATTGCCCTTGAGCCACTTGCCCTCGCGCAGATAGCGATCGACCTGCGGGAGCTGGCGGACCGTGGCGATCAGCAGGCCTATGGCGAGGTCGGCGACCTCGTCGGTCAGCACGTCGGGCGTGTTGGTGACGACGAGGCCGCGCCGGCCGGCTTCGGCCGCGTCGACATGGTCGTAGCCGACGCCGAAGCTGGAGATGACCTCGAGCTTGGGCAGCGCGTCGAACAGCGCGCCGTCGACCCGGTTGTGGCCGCCGCCCGCGGCGACCCCGCGCACGCGATCCGCGACCTCGCGCAGCAGGCCGGCGCGGTCGGCCGCCTTCCACAATTCGTGGACGGTGAAGTGCTGCTTGAGCTGATCGGCGGCATGGGCGATCAGCGGGCCGGTCTGGATGATCTCGGTGCGGTCGGAGGCTGGCATCGTCGTCTGGTCCATCTCTGCGTTGATTCGTGTCTTGTGAATCGATTAAATTCGAATTTAGCCGCCGGGTACCCCTCGGACGGCCTGTGATCGGGCTGTCAGCGTCACGCCGTATCGGCGGGGCTGTTATTTAGTATGCTTTATTCGGGTGATTTTGTCGGGTTCGGCCTGGCTGACATTCACCGATGCCAGCGTCGTGTTCAAGCTGTCGATGACCAGTCCCGCCATGCGCACGGCGGCGAGATCGCCATCGCGCTCGACGATCGCGGCGAGGATGTTCTCGTGATCGGGAAGGGAGGCGATGAAGGCCTCGTCGACGCCTTTCTTCAGCACGAGCGACCATTGCAGGGTGGCGATGACCGCGCTCGACAGGCATTGCAGCGGAGCGTTCTGCGAGGCCGCGAAGATGGCCTCGTGAAAGGCGAGATCGCCGCGCACGCAAGCATCCGAATAGGGCGGATTGTCGATCATGGCCCGCAACGCGGCCTCGATGCGGGCGATGTCGGCGGCGGTGCGGCGCTGGGCCGCCAGCCGCGCCACGCTGGGCTCGACGAATCGGCGTAACTCGAAGAGATCACGGATGAATTTCTCGTTCGGGTCGGCCTCGAAATGCCAGGCCAGGACATCGGTGTCGAGCAGGTTCCAGCGGTCGCGCGGGGCGGCGCGCGTGCCGCTTTTCGGACGTGCTTCGACGAGCCCCTTGGCGGTGAGCACCTTGACCGCTTCGCGATAGGCCGTGCGCGAAACCGAGATGTCGGCGCGCAGGTCGTCCTCGTTGGGCAGGAGCTCGCCCGCGCCGATCCGGCCGCTGATGATCGCGACCGCCAGCCTCTGGGCAACCTGGCCGAAAAGCCTGTCGGGATTGAGCGTCGTCGGCCGCGAGAAATCGCGCATCCGCATCGATCGACCCGTCCTCTCGCTCTGTGCCAATCGCGTTTCCCCTGAACTCGGTTCGACCTGTGTCGCGCTTGACAGCTTTCCGGCTATCGTATGACTTTATCGCAGACGCATGGGGACACAACCGCTCAGGAGAGGCGGGGCCATATGCATCAATCGGTCACAAGAAGCCGATAGGCGACAGCGATGCTCGCGCAGTTGCGAGGATCAAGGGAACGGAAGCAGGGAAGAAAACATGGCATCTGTCCAGATTGCCGACGTGCGCAAGGCCTATGGCTCGACGCAGGTCATCCACGGCGTGGACATCGATATCGACGATGGCGAGTTCGTCATTCTCGTCGGGCCGTCGGGCTGCGGGAAGTCGACGCTGCTGCGCATGATCGCGGGGCTGGAGAACATCTCCGGCGGCGAGATCCGCATCGGCCCCAAGGTGGTGAACGACGTTCCGCCGAAGGAGCGCGACATCGCCATGGTGTTCCAGAACTATGCGCTCTATCCACATATGACGGTCGCCGACAACATGGCCTTCTCGATGAAGCTCCGGAAGGCGCCGAAGGCCGAGATCGAGGAGCGCGTCAGCAAGGCCGCGCAGATCCTGGGCCTCGGCAATCTGCTCGAGCGCTACCCGCGCCAGCTCTCAGGCGGCCAGCGCCAGCGCGTCGCCATGGGGCGCGCGATCGTGCGCGACCCGCAGGTGTTCCTGTTCGACGAGCCGCTCTCCAACCTCGATGCCAAGCTGCGCGTGCAGATGCGCACCGAGATCAAGGAGCTGCACCAGCGCCTGAAGACCACGACCGTCTATGTCACGCACGACCAGATCGAGGCCATGACCATGGCCGACAAGATCGTCGTGATGCATGACGGCATCATCGAGCAGATGGGCGCGCCGCTCGACCTTTACGACAAGCCCGCCAATCTGTTCGTCGCGGCCTTCATCGGCTCGCCCTCGATGAACCTGCTCAAGGGCAAGATCCTGGCGTCGGGCTTCGAGACGGAGGGTGGGGTGGTCTGGCCGGTCGGTCAGCATCCGGCCGATTCGAACGGCAAGGCCGCCGTGTTCGGCATCCGCCCGGAGCATATCCATCTCGATGCCAACGGGCTTGAGGCGGAGGTCGTGGTGATCGAGCCGATGGGCTCGGAGACCCAGGTGGTGGTCCGCTGCGGCGGGCAGAACCTGACCTGCGTGTTCCGCGAGCGCATCACGGCCAAGCCGGGCGAGACTATCCGCATCACGCCCGACACCAGCGTGACCCATCTCTTCGACGCGGCCACCGGCAAGCGTCTTTAGAGGCAATCGCGCGCGGGCCCGTCGCCCGGGCCGCGCGCGGGCGCAGTTTTACGGCGACAATCATGCATGACGAGGGTCCGATGCAGGCCCTCGCGGCTTTTCACGGAGGGAATATCATCATGAGCATTTCGAGACGTGACGTATTGATCGGCGGCGCCGGGCTTGCCGCGGGGGCGAGCCTGCCGCTGGCACCGGCGATCGCGCAGGCCAAGATCGAGCAGGGCGCGACGCTGCGCGTGCTGCGCCCCACCAAGTTCGTCGATCCCGACCAGGCGATCTTCAACGAGAATACCGAAGCCTTCACCAAGGCGACCGGCGTGCCGGTGCGCGTCGACTATGCCGGCTGGGAGGATCTGCGCCCGCAGACGGCGGTGACCGCCAATACCGGCGCCGGCCCCGATGTCGTGGTCGGCTGGGCCGACGATCCGCACATCTTCTCCGACAAGCTGATCGACCTGACCGATATCGCCGAGGATCTCGGCAAGAAATATGGCGGCTGGTACCCGATCGCCGAGAAATACGGCAAGAAGGACAAGACCAACCAGTGGGTTTCGATCCCGATGGGCGCGTCGGGCGCACCGGCGGTCTATCGTGAATCCTGGGTCAAGGAAGCGGGCTTCGATACCTTCCCGAAGGATCTCGACGGTTTCCTCAAGCTCTGCCGCAAGCTCAAGGAAAACGGCCACCCTGCCGGCTTCGCGCTCGGCAATGCGGTGGGCGACGGCAACGCCTACTGCAACTGGCTCGTCTGGACCCATGGCGGCTACATGGTCGACGAGAACAACAAGGTCGCGATCAACTCGAAGGAGACGATCGAGGCGCTGAAATACGCCAAGGCGCTCTATGAGACCTTCATCCCCGGCACGCTCTCCTGGCTCGACATCAGCAACAACAAGGCGCTGACGGCGGGCGAGATCGGCGTCACCCAGAACGGCGTCTCGCTCTATTTCTCGATCAAGAATTCGAAGGACGAGAAGACCGCCGCCATCGGCAAGGACCTGAACCACGCGACCATGCCGGTCGGTCCGCTCGGGCGGCCGTCGGAGCCGGCGCTGATCATCAACGCCATGGCGTTCAAGCACACCAAATTCCCGAACGCGGCCAAGGAATATCTCCGCTTCATGATGGAGAAGGAGCAGTACGACAAGTGGCTGACCGGCTGCTACGGCTACTGGACCCAGCCGCTGAAGGGCTATGCCGAGAGCAAGGTGTGGTCGAGCGACCCCAAGATCGTGGTCTATCGCGACACCTGGGAGCGGGCGCTGTGGAGCGGCTACAAGGGCTCGATCAACGAGGCCGCCGGCACGGTCAACGCCGAATACGTCGTCGTCCAGATGGTCGCCTCGGTCTGCGCCGGTCAGGCGACGCCTGAGGAGGCGGCGGCGGAAGCCGAGCGCCGCGCCAAGCGCTACTACCGGACCTGAGCCGGAAGCCTTACGGCCGCCGGTTCGTCCGGCGGCCGATGCGAGATCGTCGCGCATCCGATCGGACGCAACAACGATGATCTCCTGATGTGTTGTCGCATCCGGTTGTTCCGAAAGATGGGTTCCCCTTTTCGGTCCGATGCCGTAGCCGACCCCAACGCGAGAGCGCCATGGCCGTAGCTGCCGCCGAATTGCGAACCGTCCACAGCCTGCAGCAAAACTGGCTGGTGCGTCTGTTCGACTACAAGCCTTTCCTGGTCTTCCTCTGCCTGCTGCCCGCGGCCGGGTTCCTGCTCGTCTTCCTGAGCTATCCGCTGGGCCTGGGCATCTGGCTCGCCTTCACCGATACGCGCATCGGCCGGGTCGGCCATTTCATCGGTTTCGAGAACTTCCAGTCGCTCTGGTACGACCGGGTCTTCATCACCTCGGTCTGGAACACGATGCTCTATACGGGCGTGGCGACCATTGGGAAATTCGCGCTCGGCCTGTGGCTGGCGCTGCTGCTCAACAACCACCTGCCGATGAAGTCGCTGCTCAGGGCGATCATCCTGATTCCCTGGATCGTGCCCACGGTGCTCTCGGCGATCGCCTTCTGGTGGATCTACGATCCGCAGTTCTCGATCATTTCCTATGTGCTGGTCGACGTGCTCGGCTGGCGCGACAGCTATATCGACTTTCTCGGCCAGCCCTGGCCGGCGCGTTTTTCGCTGATCGCGGCGAATATCTGGCGCGGCATCCCCTTCGTCGCGATCTCGCTGCTCGCCGGCCTGCAAACCATCTCGCCGTCGCTCTACGAGGCGGCGATGCTGGACGGTGCCAATGCCTGGCAACGCTTCCGGCACGTGACCTTCCCGATGCTGATGCCGATCCTGGCGATCGTGCTGACCTTCTCGGTGCTGTTCACCTTCACCGATTTCCAGCTCGTCTACGCCATCACACGCGGCGGGCCGGTGAACGCCACGCATCTGATGGCGACGCTCGCCTTCCAGCGCGGCATCCCGGGTGGCCAGCTCGGCGAGGGCGCGGCGATCGCGGTGGCGATGATCCCGTTCCTCGTGATGGCGACGCTGTTCAGCTATTTCGGCCTGTCCCGGCGCAAATGGCAGCAGGGGGAAGAGAATGACTGATCAAACCCTCAGTGCGCGTCCGCATCTCAAGGACAAGGAGCGCGAAGGCGTTATCGACTGGTCGTCCGGCCCGCGGCGCCTCCTCACGCTCTACCTGCCGCTGTCGCTTTTCCTCCTCGTGCTGCTGTTCCCGTTCTACTGGATGGCGATCACGGCGATCAAACCGAACGCCGAGCTGCTCGACTACAAGAACAACAACCCGTTCTGGGTGAAGTCGCCGACGCTCGAGAACATCAACAGGCTGCTGTTCCAGACCGATTATCCGCAATGGCTCTGGACCACGATGATGGTCGCGGCGGTGGCGACGGCGCTCTCGCTGTTCTCCAGCGTGCTCGCCGCCTATGCGATCCAGCGGCTTAGGTTCAAGGGCTCGCAATATGTCGGCCTGGCGATCTATCTCGCCTATCTCGTGCCGCCCTCGATCCTGTTCATTCCGCTGGCGACGCTGATTTTCCAGTTCGGCCTGTTCGACTCGCCGCTGGCGCTGATCCTGACCTACCCGACCTTCCTGATCCCGTTCTGCACCTGGCTCCTGATCGGCTATTTCAAGTCGATCCCCTACGAGCTCGAGGAATGCGCGATGATCGACGGGGCGACGCGGCTGCAGACGTTGTGGCGCATCACCTTGCCGCTCGCCATGCCCGGCCTGATCTCGGCCGGCATCTTCGCCTTCACCCTGTCCTGGAACGAGTTCATCTATGCGCTCGCCTTCATCCAGTCTGCGGAGAAGAAGACGGTGCCGGTCGCGGTGCTGACCCAGCTCGTCGAGGGCGACGTCTATCACTGGGGCTCGTTGATGGCCGGCGCGCTGCTGGGCTCGATTCCCGTGGCGATCCTCTACTCCTTCTTCGTCGACTACTACGTGGCGTCGATGACGGGTGCGGTGAAGGAATGAGGCCGATGCGCCGGCGCCGCTTGTCCGGCGCCGGGCATCCGCGCTCAACTCATGGTGCTGCATGCGTGGCATGCGAGCTCCGAGAAAGTACCTGACTTATGCCAGACACGCCGATTTCCAGCATCGCCTTCATCGGGCTTGGCGCGATGGGTGCGCCGATGGCCGAGAACCTGGTCAAGCGGCAGTTCCGGGTCACCGGCTTCGACATGCGGGAGGCGGCGCGCGACGCGCTGGCTGCAGCTGGCGGACAGGCTGCCCCAAATGCGGCCGAGGCGGCCAAGGGCGCCGATGCACTGGTGCTGATGGTGGTCAATGCCGCGCAGGCGCGCGCGGTGCTCTTCGAAGCCGGGGCGCTCGCGGCGCTGGCGCCGGACGCCACGGTGATCCTGATGGCGACCTGTCCGCCGGGCGAGGCCGAGGCGATCGCGGCGGAGGTCGCGAAGACCGGCCGGCATTTCATCGACGCGCCGGTCTCCGGCGGCGTCAAAGGCGCGCAGGGCGGGACGCTGACCATCATGGTCGGCGCGGCGCCGGAGAGTTTCGCACGGGCAAAGCCGGTGCTCGATGCGCTCGGCGACAAGGTCTTCCATGTCGGCGAGAAGCCGGGGCAGGGCGCGACGGTGAAGACCGTCAACCAGCTCCTCTGCGGCGTGCATATCGCGGTGGCGGCGGAGGCGCTGTCGCTGGCTGAGAAGGCCGGCATCGACGGGCGGCTGCTGTTCGAGATCATGGGCGGCTCGGCGGCATCCTCCTGGATGCTCAGGGATCGCGGTCCGCGCATGCAGGAACCCGACCCGGTCGTCGCCAGCGCCGTCGACATCTTCGTCAAGGATCTCGGCATCGTGCTCGATGCCGGGCGCGCGGCGAAGGTCGCGCTGCCGCTGGCGGCATCGGCCCATCAGATGTTCCTCGCGGCCTCGGGGCTGGGCCATGGCGGGCGCGACGATTCGCAGGTCGTGCGGGCCTATCGCGCCCTCAACGCCAAGCCCGCGAACGATGCCTGAAGGCTCAGCGGGGCGGACAGGTCGTCCCGCGCAGGACGAGTTCGGGCGTCAGCAGCAGGCGCTGCTGCGGCGCGGCGGGCTCGGCGATGCGGCGCAGCAGGAATTCCGCCGATTTGGCGCCCATCTGGTTCTGGAAATTGTGGATCGTGGTGAGCGCGGGAAACCATTGGGCCGCCTCCTTCACGTCGTCGCAGCCGACGATGGAGAAGTCGACGCCGGCCTCGCGTCCGCGATGGCGCAGGCCGAGCATCGCGCCGAAGGCCGAGAGGTCGTTCATGCAGATGGCGGCGGTCGGCGGTGCGGGAGCGTCGAGCACCTGCTGGATGCCCTTGAGCCCGTTCTCGCGCGTGCCGTAGGCGAAATAGATCAGCGCGGGGTCGATCGACAGGCCATGAGCCGTCAGGCCCTCGCGATAGGCGTGATAGCGGTTGCGCCCGGTCGAGATGCTCTCATTGGCGCAGAGGAAGGCGATCCGGCGGTGGCCGAGCCCGATCAGATGCTCCATCGCCTGGAGGATGCCATGGCGGTCGTCCGCGCCGACGAAATCGAGGCCGAGCCCCGGCACTTCGCGCGAGAGCTGCACGATGGGCACGCCCGCATCGACGAGGTGGCGCAGGCTGTCGGCCGTGCTGCCGCCCGCCGGGCAGAGGATCATCCCGTCGGGCCTGTACTCGGCCAGGGAGTTCAGCACGCGCTCCTGCCGCTCAAGATCCTCGGCATAGGTGCCGAGCAGGATCGAGCGGCCATAGGCTGCCGTGGCTCCGTCGATCGCCGCCAGAAGCTCGGCGAAATACGGATTGGTGATGTCGTGAAAGCCGACGCCGATGATGTTGGTGCGGTCGGTGCGGAGCGCCGCGGCACTGCGGTTGTAGCTGTAGCCCATCTGGCGCGCGATCTCGCGCACGCGGCCGCGCGTCGCCTCGGCGACCAGCGGCGAATCCCGCAGGGCCAGCGAGACCGTCGCCGTCGAGACCGACAGATGGTCGGCGATGATCTGAAGAGTGACGCGGCTGCGGCCGGCGGGGGGCGTGGGGCTTGGCGGGGACGGGCCGTCGGCGTTCATCAGGGGTCCAGGTCAAGGGCTGGCCTCGTCAAGCGTCCCGAAGCCAGTCGTTTCGTCGATATCTCTGCCGTTCGCATACTCATACAGACAAGCAGGAGAATATGAAAATGAGCGCTGGCAAGGAAGCGATCGGCTTTATCGGCGTCGGGCTGATGGGCCAGGGCATGGCCGCCAATCTGGTCGCGAAGGGCTTCTCCCTGACCGTGATGGGTCACCGCAACCGCAAGCCGGTCGAGGATCTCGTTGCGGCCGGCGCCGTCGAGGCGAAGACGCCGGCGGAGCTGGCGGCGCGCTCGGACATCATCTTCCTGTGTGTCACCGGCTCGGCGCAGGTCGAGGAGGTGCTCAAGGGCGAGAGCGGCATCATCGCCGGGGCGAAGCCCGGCACGATCGTGGTCGATTGCTCGACCTCCGATCCGACCGTCACGGTCCGGCTCGCCGCCGAGCTCGAGGCCAAGGGGTTGCACCTTGCCGATGCGCCGCTCGGCGGCACGCCGGCCCAGGCCGCGCAGGGCCAGCTCTCGGCGATGATCGGCGCCGCGCCCGAGGTGTTCGCCCGGATCAGGCCGGCCTGCGAGGCCTGGGCGCAGAAGATCGTCCATCTCGGTCCGGTCGGCGACGGGCACAAGATGAAGCTGATCAACAACTTCCTCTCGATGGGCTATGCCGCGATCTATGCCGAGGCGCTGACGCTCAGTCAGAAGATCGGCATCACGCCGCAGACCTTCGACAGTGTGATCCGGGGCAGCCGGATGGATTGCGGCTTCTACCAGACCTTCATGCAATATGTGCTGGAGCGCGACCGCGACGCGCACAAATTCACCCTCGTCAACGCGTTGAAGGATGTGCGCTATCTGGAAGGCGTCGCCAATGCGGCCGGCGTCGCGAACCCGATCGGCAATGCCGTGAAGAACAGCTACGCCACCGCCGTCGCCGGCGGGCGGGGCGGGGATTACGTGCCGATGATCTCGGACTGGATCGCGGAACTCAACGGCGTCTCGCTCGCCGCGAAGGGGTGACGCTTCAGGGGTTTGCCAGCAGCCGCGAGAGGCTGTCGGAGAGGCCGGTGCTGCCGACGGGGGCGGGGAGGGCGAAATCGCCGCTCTGCGGTTTCGCCGGCGGCTCTCGCAGCGTTTCGAGCAGCATCGTCACTCCGGCCTCGGCCGAGCAGATCACCGGCACGGAGACATGCGGCTGGACGCGCGCGGCAAGGCCGGCGAGCCCGGCTCCGCCGAGGATGACGGCGCCGGCACCGTCACGCGCCACGGTCCGGTTGCAGGCTTCCGCGAGCAGGGTGACAGAGCCGTCGGGATCGCGCGCGATGTCGGCGCCGGTCGGCGCCACGGTCTCGACCGCGGCGAGCCGGCCAGCAAGCCCGAGCGAGCCGAGGAACTCCCGCAGCATCGGCCCCCAGCGCTCGCCGCCGGTCACGATCGAGAAGCGTTCCGCCTGCCGGGCCGCGAGCCGGCTCGATGCCTCCGCCATGCCGATCACGGGCACGCGCGCCAGCTCCTTGAGGGCGAGGAGGCCGGGATCGCCGAAGCAGGCGAGATAGACGCCGTCGCAATCCGCGCCGTGCTCGGCGAAGGCGTCGAGCGCCGCATGGGCCGCGATGGCGGCGGCGCTGCGGCTGGCGATGTATTGCGCGCCGAAGCGGCCCGTGACCGGGACGAGCGTCGTCTCCGGCGGCAGATGCGGCTGGATAGCCCGCACGACCAGCGCCGTCATCTCCGGCATCGTATTCGGGTTGATGAGGAGGAGGCGCATCTGGGCTTTCGGGGAAGCGTCGAGAGGAGGCAAGGCGGGCTGCTCGCAGCCCCGGTGAGCTCAAGCGCCGGCACCATAATGCGGATCCAGGCGGCCGTCAGCTCAGCCGTGGCCGTGGCCTGCCCCTTGGGGCGATGATGCGCCTAGAAGCGATCGGCCGCGAAGGGCTTGAGATCGCAGAAGGGTGGGGTGCCGGTCATCGCTTCCGCCAGAAGCCGACCGGTGGCCGGACCCAAGGTGAAGCCGTGATGAGCGTGGCCGAATGCAAACCACAGGCTGCGATGCCGGGGAGCCCGGCCGATGATCGGCAGCATGTCGGGCAGGCAAGGGCGCGCGCCGCGCCAGGGCTCGGCATCGAGACGCTGGCCGAGCGGCATGATCCGCCGTGCGATCTTCTCCGCGCGATCGAGCTGCCAAGTGTCCGACGGCTCGTCGCGGCCGGCCAGCTCGATGCCGGTGGTCAGGCGAATGCCGCGCTGCATCCGGCTCAGAACGAAACCCGCCTGCGCATCGCAGAGCGGATATTGCGGCGCCGATTCGTCCGCGGCGGCGTAATGCATATGATAGCCGCGCTTGAAGCCGAGCGGGAAACGGTAGCCGAAGCCTTTACAGACATCGCCTGACCAGGGCCCCAGCGCGACGACGACCTCGGAGCCCCGCCAGGTTCCGGCATTGGTTGGGAGGTGCCATTCCGCGCCTTCCTGACGCAAGGCGAACGCATCCGCCTTCGCCAGCGCGCCGCCGCGCGCGGAGAAGAGTTCGGCATAGGCGCGCGTCACCGCGCCGGGATCGCGGACCGTCACCGGATCGCGCCAATGCACGGCGCCGGCTGCGGCATCGGGCAGCAAGGCAGGCTCCAGGCTGCGCAGGGCCTCACGCTGGAGCACGTCATAAGCAAGCCCGTAGCCACTCAGCTCTGCCGCCGTTCGAACCGCCTGGGCGAGGGCGCGCGGGTCGCGATAGAGCTCGATCCAGCCCTCGCTCCGCATCAGCGCCTCCGTGCCGGCGGCTTTCGTCCAGTGCCGGTGCTCGTCGATGCTGCGCTCGATCAGGGGCAGGACGGCGCGGCCCAGCCTGTCGAGTCGGTCCGGCGCCGAGTTCCACCAGTAGCGCGCCAGCCAGGGCGCCATCCGCAGCAATGTCGCCGGCCGGTAGCGCACGGCGATGGAGCGGTTCGAGGCGAAGGCGGCGAGTGTCGCGAGATCGCGGGGAAAGGCATAGGGAACGACGGAAGAGCGCTCGATCAGCCCGGCATTGCCATGACTGGTTTCGGCTCCCGGCTCGCCGCGATCGACCAGCAGGACGGTGCGGCCGCGCTCCTGCAGATGCAGGGCGGTGCTGACGCCGATGATGCCGGCTCCGAGCACGATGACATCGGCCTGTCCTGTCGCCATCGCCATCGCCAGTCGAATCCGTCCCCGAAGCCCATGTTCGGGGCATAGCCGAGCCCTAATTGAATCGTCTTTGCAAGCCGTTCACCGACATCAAGATGCGCGAGGCGACCGCCTTCGCCGTCAACCGGAAGGAGATCCTGACCAGCCTCTCTGGCGGCAATCTCCTCGCGGCTAATATGTGGGGGGCGTGATGGCGCTGACGATCTCGCTCGGCTCGTCGGCTGCATTGCGGAAGCGGTGCGGTTCGCGGCTGTCGAAATAATAACCATCGCCGGGGTGCAGGATCGCCGTCCGGCCCGAGACGGTCACCTCGACCGCGCCGCGGATGACGAGGCCGCCCTCCTGGGCCGAATGAAAGAAGGCCTCGCCCGTATCGGCCCCGGGAGCGTAGGTTTCATGCAGCATCAGCATCGAGCGGTTGGGGAATCCGGTCCCGATCACGCGGTAGGAAATGGCGTCCGCACGACCGATTTCCGCCATCTCCGCAGCTCGGCAGAACGGATTTGGCGGCGACATCGCATTAAAATCCAGGAAAAAGCCCGATAGGGTCGTGCCGAGCGCGTCGAGCACCGCATGCAGCGTGTCGAGGGACGGGCTGATCAGGTCCCGCTCGATCAGCGAAATCGAAGAGTGGGACACGCCCGAGCGCAGGGCGACGGCGCGCACGCTGAGCTTGCGGCGCTGGCGCAGCTCCCTCAACCGGTCGCCGATTTTCATGGAAGGCCTCCTTCATGCGGGCGCCGCATCTGAGCGCAATTGGTGATTATCTTCAACACACCCAGGTGCCCTCCTTGCGTCGCTGCCATGCGGCGGGGAAGCTTGCCGCCCATTCCCGCCCACTGGAACACGCCGCATGCCCAACTCCGCCCCCGCCCTGGACGCCCGGATCACGCGCATCAAGGCCCCCCAGCGCAGCGCCTGGAGCGACAACACTCCCGTCGAGACCACGGTGAAGGCCGTTCTGGATCGTGTGCGGCGCGATGGCGACGACGCTCTGCGGCATTATTCACGCGAGTTCGACAAGCTCGATATCGAGGCTTTCGAGATCACGCCGGCGGAGCGCGCCGCTGCGCTCGACGGGCTCGAGAAGCAGACCCGTGCCGATACGGAATTCGCCATCGAGCGTGTGCGGGCCTTCGCCGAGGCGCAGCGCAAGACGCTGCTTCCCCTGGAGATCGAGGCGCTGCCGGGGCTGCATCTCGGCCATCGCATCATTCCGATCGCGCGCATCGGCGCCTATGTGCCGGGCGGACGCTATCCGCTGCTCTCGGCGCCGATCATGACGATCGTGCCGGCCAAGGTCGCCGGCTGCGACGAGGTCGTCGCCTGCCTGCCCCCGGGAGCGCATCCGGCGATGATCGCGGGCTGTCACCTTTCAGGCGCCGACCGGATCTTCCGCGTCGGCGGCGCGCAGGCGATCGCCGCCATGGCCTTCGGCACCGAAAGCATCCCCGCGGTCGACAAGATCGTCGGCCCGGGAAACGCCTATGTGAACGAGGCCAAGCGGCAGGTCTTCGGCCTGGTCGGCATCGATCAGCTCGCCGGGCCGAGCGAGATCTTCGTCGTCGCCGACGAGACCGGCGATGCGGTGACGATCGCGGTCGATCTGCTGGCACAGGCGGAGCATGACGTGCGCACCCGCGTCGGCCTGATCACCACGGATCGCGGCCTGGCGGAGAAGGTGCTCGTCGAGATCGAGCGCCAGCTCGGCAACCTCTCGACGGCGCCGGTCGCCGCCGCGGCCTGGCGCGACTATGGCGAGATCGCCGTTTGTGCCGACGAGGCGACGATGCTGGCCTATTCCGACCAGATCGCCGCCGAGCATCTGGAGGTGCATACGCGCGATGCGCATGCAACGGCCGCGAAGCTGCGCAATTACGGCTCGATCTTCATCGGCGTTGCCGCGAGCGTGGTCTATTCGGACAAATGCTGCGGCACGAACCACACGCTGCCGACCATGGCGGCCGGGCGCTATACCGGCGGCCTCTGGGTCGGCTCCTACCTCAAGACCTGCACGCATCAATGGCTGGACGAGCGTGGCGTCGCGGCCGTGGCCCCGCCGGCCATGCGCCAGAGCGCCAGCGAGGGGCTCGAAGGGCACCGCCGCGCGGCGGCGCTGCGTCTGGCGCCCGCGCAATTGTTGAGCGAGATCGGCGCCTGATCAGCAAGAAGATTTCCGTAGCGTGAGGCTGCGAAGCGAGGTCCAATACGGGCAAGGTAGCCGGCATTCCGCGAGGGGCGGAGCAGCCGGATCAGAACGGGAGAAGACCATGACATCGTTGAAGGCCCTATTCGCAGGCTCGACGCTCGCGGCTGGACTGATGCTCGCCGGCCTCGGCACGGCGGCTGCCCGCGACCTCACCGTCGTCTCCTGGGGCGGCAACTACCAGGACGCGCAGCGCAAGATCTACTTCAAGCCCTTCGCCGAGAAGACCGGCAAGCCGGTGCTCGACGAATCCTGGGATGGCGGCGTCGGCGTCGTCCAGGCGAAGGTGAAGGCGGGGACGCCGAACTGGGACGCCGTGCAGGTCGAGGCCGACGAGCTCGCCATCGGCTGCGCCGACGGCCTCTACGAAAAGCTCGACTGGAACAAGCTCGGCGGCAAGGACAAGTTCCTGCCGAGCGCCGTCAGCGATTGCGGCGTCGGGGCGATCGTCTGGTCGACGCTCTTGTCCTACGATTCCGAGAAGCTGAAGACCGCGCCGACCTCCTGGGCGGATTTCTGGGACACCAAGAAGTTCCCGGGCAAGAGGGCCCTGCGTCGCGGGCCGAAATATGCGCTCGAATTCGCGCTGATCGCCGATGGCGTCGCGCCGAAGGACGTCTACAAGGTGCTGCGCGACAAGGGCGGCGTCGACCGCGCCTTCAAGAAGCTCGACGAAATCAAGTCCGATATCGTCTGGTGGGAGTCGGGCGCGCAGCCGCTGCAACTGCTGAAATCCGGGCAGGTCGTGATGACCTCGGCCTATAACGGCCGCATCAGCGGCATCAACAAGACCGAGGGCACCAAGTTCAAGACCGTCTGGCCGGGCAGCATCTACGCGGTCGATAGCTGGGTGATCCTGAAGGGCAGCCCGAACAAGGACCAGGCGATGGATTTCATCGCTTTCGCCAGCCTGCCGGAAAACCAGTCCAAGCTGCCGCAGGACATCGCCTACGGCCTGCCCAACAAGGCCGCCGCGGCCGCCGTCCCGGCCGACCTCGCCGCGGACCTGCCGACCGCGCCGCAGAATCTCGAGAATGCGATCGCGATCGACGTCGACTACTGGAACGACAACATTGAAGACCTGACCAAGCGCTTCAACGCCTGGGTCGGCAAGTAGGTCGGCAAGCGGATCGGCGAGCGGGGCGGCCAGCAGCCGTCTCCGCTTCGCCGTGCTTCATGCAGAGAGCCCCCGGGCGCGCCACGTGCGTCCGAGGTCGCTCCAGCCGATCGCCCGGTGTGGCATCGTCCTTGCGAAGGGCTCCTCGCCGCGGCCAAGACGGCTTCGCCTCATCCGTCACGAGAAGATTGATCCTTTGCGAGATTCGAATCCGTTCATTCATTTCGAGGCCATCAGCAAGGTATTCGGCACGGTCACGGTGGTCGATTCGCTCGACTTCCATGTCGCGCAGGGCGAGTTCGTCAGCCTTCTCGGCCCTTCGGGCTCGGGCAAGACGACACTTCTGATGATGCTCGCCGGCTTCGAGACCCCCACCGGCGGGAGCATCCATGTCGATGGGCGGCGTGTCGAGCATCTGCCGCCGCACAAGCGCGAGATGGGCGTGGTCTTCCAGAACTATGCCCTGTTCCCGCATATGACGATCGCCGAGAATGTCGGCTTTCCGCTCAAGATGCGCGGCGTCGCCCGGGCCGAGCGCGAGGCAAGGGTGAAGCGCGCGCTCGAGCTGGTGCGCCTCGGCCATCTCGCCGACCGCAAGCCCTCGCAGCTCTCCGGCGGCCAGCAGCAGCGCATCGCTTTGTCCCGCGCCCTCGTCTACGAGCCCAAGGTCGTGCTGATGGATGAGCCGCTGAGCGCGCTCGACAAGCAATTGCGCGAGCATATGCAGCTCGAGATCCGCGCCTTGCATCGTGAACTCGGGCTGACGGTCATCTTCGTCACGCATGATCAGGGCGAGGCGCTGACCATGTCGGACCGTGTCGCCGTGCTCAACCGCGGCAAGATCGAGCAGTTCGATACGCCGTCGGGCCTCTATGACAGGCCGCGGACACGCTTCGTCGCCGAGTTCATCGGGGAGACGAACCTGCTCGCCGGGCGTGTCTCGCAGCGCCAGGGCGAGACCGCGACGATCCTGCTCGCATCCGGTGCGCGCGTGACCTGCGACAGCGCGGCGGCCTTCGAGACCGGCCACGACGTGATGATCTCGGTTCGTCCGGAAATGCTGCATCTCGTGCAGGATGCCGCCGCTGCCAACGCCTTGCCGGTGACGATCGAGGACCATGTCTATCATGGCGATCACATTCGCCTGCACCTCGCCTGCGGCGAGAGCCGGCTCGTCGCCCGGGCCGGGCGACGCGATGCGGCGCCGCCGATCGGCAGCAAGGCATTCGCCAGCTTCGCCCAGGGCGATTGCTCCCTGGTGGCGCCATGAGCGCGCGCCTCAAAGCCCTGCTGCTGATCCTGCCGCTGGTGATCTTCCTCGGCCTGTTCTTCCTCTGGCCGCTCTGGATGATGGTTTCGACTGCGGTGCAGGGCGGCACCGTGCGCCTGGCCTTCCCCCAGACGGCGATCGCGATCGCGAGCTGGGACGGCAGCGGCCCGCCGCCGGCCCCGCTGCAGGCGGCGCTCGTCCGGGATTTGCGGGCCGATACGCCGCAGGAGCGCTTCGGCGATGCCGTGCGGACGCTCAACAGTCAGCAGGCCGGCTTCCGCACGCTTCTCCCGCGCACGGCGCGTGCGGTGCGGGAGAGCGGCGAAACCGATGCGATCGATCTTCAGGCCGTCGATCCGCGCTGGAGCGATCAGGGCTATTGGCTGGCGCTGAAGCGCAGCATGCCGGCCTATACCGACGCCAACCTGCTGGCGGCGGTCGACCTCAAGCGCAATGACGAGGCGCGGATCGAGCCGGTCGAGCCCGATTTCGCCGTCAACCGCGCGATCATGCTGCGCACCTTCACCATCGCGACACAGGTCACGCTGCTTTGCGCCGCGATCGGGCTGCCCTTCGCGATGCTGGCGGCGAGCGTGACGGGCTGGAAGCGCAATGCGCTGCTCATCGCCGTGCTGCTGCCGCTATGGACGTCGTTGCTGGTGCGCACGGCGGCCTGGCTGATCCTGCTGCAGGATAACGGGCTCATCAACCAGATGCTGCGGGCGATCGGGCTGATCGATTCCCCGCTTGCGCTCATCTACAACCGCACCGGCGTGCTGATCGCGATGACGCATGTGCTGCTGCCGCTGATGGTGCTGCCGATCTATGCCAGCCTGATCGCGATCCCGCGCAATCTGATGCCGGCCGCCGCGGCGCTGGGCGCCGCGCCGCTGCAGGCCTTTCGCCACGTCCTGCTGCCGCTCGCCATGCCGGGCCTGCTCTCGGGCTCGTTGCTCGTCTTCATGGTGGCGCTCGGCTACTACATCACCCCGGCCCTGACCGGCGGAGCGGGTGATCAGATGATCAGCTCGGTCATCGCCTTCTACGCCACCGGAACGGCGAATTGGGGGATGGCGGGTGCGCTCGGCCTGTTCCTGCTGGTGCCGACGACCGTGCTCTACATCGTCTACAACCGGCTCTCGCGCACGCCGCTGGTGCCGGCATGAGCGTCGCCGCGGTTCGTCCGGGCGGCGCGGCCTTCAACGCGCTGCGGCTCGCCTTCGGGGCTCTGGCTGTCGCCTTCCTGCTGCTGCCGCTGGTCGCAATCCTCCCGCTGGCCTTCACCGACAGCGTCTTCCTCGTCTATCCGATCAGCGGCCCCTCGATGCGCTGGTTCGGGGCGCTGGCGGAAAGCCAGGCCTGGACCCGCGCGATCGTCAATTCGCTGATCATCGGTACGGGCGCGACCGTCGTCGCGACGGTGATCGGGACGTTGGCGGCGCTCGGCCTGAGGCGTGAGCTCGTGCCCTTTTCGGGGCTGCTGCGCTCGATCTTTCTGCTGCCGATGGTGGTGCCGGCGGTCGTGCTCGGCGTCGGCATGCAGATCCTCTATGCCCGCATGGGGCTGGCCTCGAGCTATCTCGGGGTGATCATCGCGCATGCCGTGCTGTGCGTGCCCTTCGTCCTCGTCAATGTCTCGGGCTCGCTCGCCAGCATGGACCCGGCGCTGGAGCGCGCGGCGGCCAGTCTCGGCGCCTCCCCGGTCGATGTTTTCCGGAATGTGACCCTGCCGCTGGCCATGCCGGGCATCCTCACCGGCGCGGTCTTCGCCTTCGCCACCTCGCTCGACGAGGTGGTGATCACGCTGTTCGTCGCCGGCCCCAACCAGACGACGCTCGCCCGACAGATGTTCTCCTCCCTGCGCGAGAACATCAGCCCGGCCATCGCCGCAGCCGCCTTCATCATCATGATCCTCACCTTCCTCCTCCTCCTCGCAGTGAAGGGAGCTGTGCTTGTCCAGGCACTGCGCCGGAAGCGGGGCATCGAGGGCAGCTAGGAGTGTGGCCTGCGGCGTGATCGTGCGGATGCAGGTTGCGAACCGGGTTCACGCTTTTCAGCGGCGAAGCCAGGTGCGGGATCATGGAGAGCCGAACTCCACAAGCTCCGTGAAGTGGCCTGCCGCCGGTTTCGTGGACATGTGGTTAGGCTAATCTCACCTTCTTTTCGAACTCGACCGGGCTGATGTAGCCGATGGTCGAGTGCCTACGAACAGCGTTGTAGAACCGTTCGATGTAATCGAACACGTCGGCACGAGCATCGTCGCGTGTCCGGTAAACCCTGCCTCTGATCCGCTCTGTGTTCAGCGATGAGACCCGAAGGGCCGCGCGAAGCAGCGAACAAGCTCTCCATCGCGGCATTGTCCCAGACATTGCCGGAGCGGCTCATCGAGCAGGTGACGCCGTTGTCGGCCATGAGCTTCTGGAACGGCTCGCTGGCGTACTGGCTGCCCTGATCCGAATGGTGCAGCAGGGCATCAGGCTTTCCCCGGCGCCAGATCGCCATCATCAGCGCATCGGTCACGAGCCCGGCGGTCATCTCGGCTTTCATCGACCAGCCCACCACCCGGCGGGAGAAGAGGTCGATGACGGCTGCAACGTAGAGCCAACCCTCCGCGGTCCATATGTAGGTGAAGTCCGCGATCCAGCGCTGGTTCGGACGCTCGGCATGGAACTCCCGGCCGAGCCTATTCGGCGCGATGGTCGATCGCTGGCCATCAACCCCGGGCAGGCTGCGCCGACGCGGCCTGGCACGCAAAGCCTGGGCACGCATCAGCCGCTCGATGCGATGCAGGCCGCAATCGACGCCTTCCGCCAGCACGTCCCGCCAGACACGCCTGGCACCATAGGTCCGATCCGAACCAGTTGCCGATCTCCTCGTCGTCGCGTGCACGCCGGCTCGGTGATCGGTTGAGCCAGGCATGGAAGCCCGAGCGCGACACATCCAGCGCTTCGCAAAGCCATGCCACCGGCCAGATCCCCCGGTGCTTCGCAATGAACGTGAACCTCATGTCACGTCCTTCGCGAAGTAGGCTGCGGCCTTTTTTTAGGATGTCGCGCTCCGCCTTGAGCTTGGCCACCTCTCGCCGCAGCTTCTCGATCTCAAGCTGCTCCGGCTTCATCTGACCATGGCCTGGAAAAGCCTGAGCAGGATCGGCAGAAAAGAGCTTCACCCATTTGCGAAGCTGGTTCTCATGGACATCCAAATCCCGAGACGCCTGCGCCACACTCACTCCGCGATCCTTGATCAGGCGCACCGCCTCGATCTTGAGCTCACGCCCAAACTGTCTTCGCCGCATACGCCACCTCCGGTTTCATGAAACACCCAATCTCGGTGCCCACGAAACCGGCTGCAGGCCACCTCGTTTCACCTGGCGTCCGCTGAGTGCGGCAATAAGTGGCGTAGCGCGGCGCCCTCCAAAGGGCCCCGGCGAATCTTGGCGAGTTTGGATGCGACGGCATCCGGCGAAGCATCGTCCTCCGCCCTGAACGCACGCCGCAGCCAACCGGTCCTTGCCAATATGCTGTTACTCCGACCCACGCTCGAAAGAGCGCGAACGCACCGCGATAATCGCAATCGCGCTGATCGCGCAGCAGAGCATCAGATAGGCGACGACCAAGATCGGCTTGCCGCCGGCTTGCGCGACCAGCGCCGAGGCGATGAAGGGCGTGGGCCCGGCAATGAGCAAGCTGTTCAACTCGCGCGTCATCGCGATGCCGGAGAAGCGGTAGCGCGTCGGGAACAGGTTCGCGAGGAACGCGCCCTGGGCGCTGGCGAGCCCGGCGAAGCCGATGCCATATCCGATGCTGAGCGCGATCGAGGCGAGCACGACATTCTTCGTATCGAGCAGCGCGAACATCGGGAATGCGTAGAGGAAAACAAAAATCGCGCCAAAGAGATAGACTCGCGCATGGCCGACACGATCGGCAAGCGCCCCCATCGGCGGTGTCAGGACGATGCCTGTGAGCGTCGCAATCATCACCGCGGTCAGCGAATCCGTGCGGCTCATATGGAGCGTATTGGTCATGTAGCTGAGGCTGAAGGCGCTCAGGATATAGGCGTTGGCATTGTGGCCGGTGACCGACAGGAAGCCGAAGAGCAGCTCCTTCGGGCTTTTGGTGATCAACTCACCAAGCGGGACGCGCGCCTCGTGGCGCTTCTCGGCGGCCCTTTCCATCGCCGCGACATATTCCGGGGTCTCGTCGAGGTTCTTCCGGATATAGAGCGCGACGAAGAACAGCAGCGCCGAGATTAGGAAGGGTACGCGCCAGGCCCAGCCGAACAGCGTCTCCTCCGGCAGATAGGACACCAGCAGGAACATCAGCGTCGCGAGCATAATGCCGACCACCGTCGCGGCCTGGAGATAGGCGGTATAGTAGCCCTTGCGCTCCGGCGGCACATATTCCGCGACCAAGGTCACCGCTCCGGCATATTCCGCACCGGCCCCGAAGCCCTGGAGCAAGCGCAGGATGACGAGGAGGACCGGAGCCCAGAGACCGGCCTGCGCATAGGTCGGCAACAATCCCATGGCCACGGTCGACGCGCCCATCAGCGCGATCGTGAAGATGAGAGCGGGCTTGCGTCCAAACCGGTCTCCCATATGCGAGATCAGCACGCCACCAAGCGGCCGGCTGAAGAAGCCGACGGCGAAGGTCGCGAAAGCCGCCAACACGCCTGCGGATTCCGAGAACTGGGGAAAGAACAGCTTGTTGATGATCAAGCCGGCAGCGGCTCCGTAAAGCGCATAGTCGAACCATTCGATGATGGTCCCGATCGTCGCTGCCGCGACCGCGCGTCGGATATTGGTTTGCTCGGCCGGGGCACGGCCTGCCGCGATTGATATCGTCATTTGGGGTTCCCTCAATATTGTTGTTGAGATTGGCTAAGCTGCTTCGAATGACTTCAGGTGACGGTTTCCGGCATTACGAACCCGAACCGCCTCGCGCTCTCGGCAAGTCCCGCGACAATTCCTGCCGAGAGCAGGACGCCATCGCTTCGCTGCCAATCCCGCCGTGCGAGCGCCCGAGAGCCGGGCAAATCCACATGATCGAAGCCGGGTCGCGGCGCCGATGCGCGGCAAAGGCCGACGAGCGCTTCGACCTGTCGATCAAAGTCATCAGCTCCGCCGAAGGCGGACGGATCGATTACGAGGATGAACACCGCCGCGCTCCAACCGTCGCCACCCTCGGCCCGCCCGCGCCCGCAGAGACAGCCGGTCAGGAGCTCGACGATGAGCCCGATCGAGAAGCCTTTGTGCCCGGCCTCCAGGCCGCCGAGCGGCAGGATCGAGCCCGGCGGATCAGCAGCGATGACATTCGGATCGACGGTCGACCGTCCCTGAGCATCCATTAGAAAGGGATGCGGCAGCGGCTCGCCGCGCTGGCGAAACGCTGCGACGCCGCCATTGGTCATCAGCGCCGTCGACATGTCGATCAGGATCGGCCCCCCGGGCGCCTGCGCGCCGAAAGCGATCGGATTGGAGGTCAGCGCCGGCGTCACCCCGCCGAAGGGCGCGACGCTGCTGTGGCCGGGATCGGTCAGCGTGAGCAGCATCATGCAGCCGGCATCGACGGCTGGTTGGAGATAGGCGCCGAGGCAGGCGGTGTGGTGGCTGCGCTGAATGGCTACCGCGCCGAGGCCGAAACGCTTCGCCCGTTCGATAGCCGCAGCGGTGGCGCGGCGCGCCAGCCAGGGACCGGGCAACTTGCGCCCGTCCCAGGTCAGGCATGCCCCGAAATCGTTGAGAACTTTCGGGTCGCCCGCGACCATCAAGCCGCCTGTTTCGATCTCGCGCAGATAAAGCGGCAGCAAGGCAAGGCCATGCGTCGACTTGCCGAACAAATCGCCCTCGACCAGCACCTCCGCCACGTCGGCGGCCTTGTCGGCCGGCATACCGGCGCGTTCCAGCAGGCCGCGTGCGAGGGCGACGAGGTCGTCGGCGCGGTAGCGGCTGCCCGTCGTGCTCGCGGGCTTCTGCGATGAGGCCTCACTCATGCGTTGTCCTCCTGTTCCCGCCCGCTTGTTCTTCTGTTTCGGGCGTGTGCCGGTCAGATGGTCCAGCCACCGTCGATGATGTGAGCCTGCCCGGTGGTGTAGGTGGCGCCGGCGAGATAGACGACGAGATCGGCGATCTCCTGCGGCGTGCCGATGCGGCCGATCGGTTGGCGGGCAACGAAGGCAGCGCGCGCCGCCTCGTAGTCGCCTTGCGTGCTCAAGCGCTGCTGCAAGGACGGGCTTTCGACCGTGCCGGGGCAGATCGCGTTGCAGCGGATGCCTTGCGCGACATAGTCGGCTGCGATCGACTTGGTCAGGCCGATCACAGCCGCCTTGGTCACGCCATAGGCGAAGCGGTTCGGCACGCCCTTCACGCTGGAGGCGACCGAGGCCATGTTGACGATGCAACCGGCCTTGCGTTCGAGCATGCCGGGCAGCGCGGCCTTGATCGTGCGCGTCATAGCCTTGACGTTGAGGTCGTAGGCGAAATCGAGATCGGCCTCGCTCGCCTCCAGCACCGTGCCATTCTGGACGATGCCGGCGCAGTTGAAGAGCACGTCGACCCGGCCGATCTCGGCGAAGCAGGCGGCGACGGCCGCTGCATCGAGCACGTCGAGCCTGCGGCGCTGCAATTGTGGCCCGGCCTCGATCCCGGCCAGCGCCGCCTCGTTGATATCCGTCGCCCAGACGATGGCGCCCTCGCGGCCGAAGGCTTCGGCGGTCGCCCGACCGATGCCCTGCCCCGCGGCGGTTATGACGACGACCTGTCCGTTGAGCGCACCCATCTCAGGCTCCCGCCTTCAGGCCCGGTGCCGTGCCATGGCTCTTGCGGTGGACGATGGTCTTGTCGAGCGCCTCCCAGTCCCAGTCGATGCCGAGGCCCGGCTTGTCGGAGGGGATCGCCTTGCCGTTCTCGATCCGGATTGGCGAGGAGGTCACGAGGTCGAGCTGCGGGATGTATTCGAGCCAGCGGCTGTTCGGCACGGCGCAGCACAGGCCGAGATGGATCTCCATCAGGAAGTGCGGGCAGACCGGCACATTGAAGGCCTCGGCCATATGCGCGACCTTGAGCCAGGGCGTGATGCCGCCGATACGGCCTACATCGACCTGCACGATCGAGCAGGCGCCGGCTTCGAGATAGTCCTTGAACTGCGAGAGCGAATACATCGATTCGCCGACCGCGATCGGCACCGTCGTTGACTGCGAGAGCCGGCGATGCGCGCCGACATCATCAGCATGGATCGGCTCCTCGAACCAGGCGACGTCCAACTTCTCATAGTGCCGCGCACGGCGGATGGCCTCGTCAAGCGAGAGGCCCTGATTGGCATCGGTCATCACCTCCCAATCCCAGCCGACCTTGTCGCGCACGGCGGAAAGGCGCTTCACGTCTTCGGCGACATGCGGGCGGCCGACCTTGACCTTGGTCCCGCCGAAGCCGCGCTCCTTGGCCTTGAGCGCCTCCTCGACCAGCTCGGACTGCTCCATATGGAGCCAGCCGCCCTCGGTATAGTAGAGGTCGATCGCGTTCTTGGCACCGCCGGCGATGCGGTGCAGCGGCAGTCCGGCCTTGCGCGCGCGTAAATCCCAGAGCGCCGTGTCGATCGCGGCCAACGCGATCGAGGTGATGGCGCCGACTGTCGTGGCATGCACGCGGAAGAACAGGCTGCGCCAGATCCCCTCGATCTCGTCGGCGTCGCGGCCGATCAGGACCGGTGCGAGATGGTCATCGATCAGCTTACTGACCGACGAGCCGCCTGTACCAATGGTGTAGCTGTAGCCCGTGCCGGTCACCCCATCCGCATCGGTTATGCGGACCATCGGCGTCTCCTGCAGCTCGAAGCTCTGCACGGCGTCGGTGCGCTTGACCTTCGGCTTCAGGTCAGCCTGCAACACTTCGATGGATACGATCTTGGCCACTATCGGCTCCCTTTTCTAATTGTCGCTCGGCATTGCGTTGCCGCTCTTGTTGCGGCGGGCCTGCTATCGGCCGCCGGTCACAAGCTCTTGCCGTAACGCTCCATGCTGGCGGGCAGTGGCGTCGTGCCTGCTCCCGGCTGCTGGGGCAGCGCGTAAATGCCGCTCTCGACTCTGATAGGTTCCTGAAAGTGATCTTTGATCCACGGGATGTACTCGAGGATCGTCGCGGCCGGATGCCAGTAAGAGAGATGGACATGGACCTGGCTCATCTCGCCGGCATGAGGCACCACCGGCAGACGATGCGCATGAGCGAGATCCGCGACCTGGATGTATTCAGTGATGCCGGCGAGCCGGGTCACATCGGGCTGGACAAAGGTCAGGGCGCCGGCTGTCAGGAATGCCCTGAAGGCGTCCAGCGTGTAGAGCTGCTCGCCGAGCGCGACGGGGATCGAGGTGGAGCGGGCAAGCGCCGCATGACCCGCAACATCGTCATACCAAAGCGGCTCCTCGAACCAAAAAATGTCGAGCGGCTCAGCCTGCGCGCAGAAGCGCAGGCAGGTTGGCAGATCCCATTTGCCGTTTCCGTCGACCGCCACGCGGATGCCGGGTCCGATCGCCTTGCGCACGGCCGAGAGACGCTCAATGTCGACAGAGAGGTCGTCATGTCCGACCTTGATCTTGATGCGCGTGAAACCGTCGACCTCGACAGCCTTCCTCGCGCCCGAGATCAGGGCTTCCTTCGAGAAGGACAGCCAGCCGATATCCGTGTTGTAGGCCTCTAGTTTCTTGATGTTCTGGCCACCGAGGAATTTCCACAGCGGCAGGCCTGCTTTCTTTGCCGCAAGGTCCCACAAGGCGACATCGATGGCGGCCAGTGCCAGATGGGTGATCCCGGCCCGCCCGACCCATTGAAGCGCCGGATAGCGTGCGAGCTTCGTCCAGAGTCGCGAGCGGTCATTCGCATCCTCGCCGATCAGCAGCGGTGCATAGGAGGTCGCTATGCAGGAGGTGATCAGCCGGTCGGATTCGAGATGCGCATGCGTGCCCGTGAAGCCATAGCCTTCCAGGCCGTCGTCGGTGCGGATGCGGGCGCCGACCACGCCCCAATGGGTGATGTTGTGGGTCGAATCGGAGATCGAGCTTTCCGTCAGAGGTAAGTGCAGGATGAATGGTTCTACGGCGACGATCTTCATCGGCTGGGGGCCTTCCGGTTCCTGAAAAATGGGGAGGGGGCGCAGCATCTCACGCGTCAGCGCAGGGGCTGTGCGAGGCAGCTGCGAGACTGCTCGTGGCGCGGCACGCGAAGAGTTCGGCGAGCGGCGCGCCCTCAACGATCGCGCCCGCATCCATGAAGACGCCGCCATCGGCGATTTGCCGAGCGAAGCCCTTTTCGTGGGCGACGCAGATTATCGTCATGCCGTCGCCGGGGAGCGGTCGAGGGCCGAGTGTCGCTCGCCGCTGCCAACACGACGATCGACACCGTCTTGTATCTGGAGCGCATCACACGTCTCGGCCGTTGCCCGAAGGCTTGCGAGTGCAACTCGGTCTGCAAGCTCGCTTGTCATTGTCGTCCTCCCTCACGAGGCGTGACGTTACTCAGCACGACGGAAATGTAAAATAAAAAATTTTCTATTTTTTAGATTGCACTCCCAGAGAGATTGCGCGATGATGGCGCGCATGAGCTCAGTCGTTCGCGCCACCTTGTCCGATCAGGCCTATGAGGAACTGCGAGCGCGCATCCTCTCGGGGGTACTACCGGGCGGGAGGCGACTTCTCCCCGAGGAGCTGGCGCTTAACCTTGCGATCAGCCAAACCCCCATCAAGGAAGCGCTGCTGCGGCTGGAGGCCGATGGTCTTGTCGTCTCGCCGATGCGCAAAGGGGCGGTCGTGCGCCAATTCACGCGCGCCGACGTCGAGGAGCTCTACGAAGCGCGCATGTTGATCGAGTTGAACGCTGTCGGCCAGATCTTCGAAAAGGGACCGATTGCGCCCGAGCTGATCACCGATCTGTCACGCTGCCTCGACGCCCACGAATTCTATGCGCGGCGCGGTACGCTTGACGACATCACTACCGCCCTCGTCCACGATCGCAAGTTCCACAGCGCGCTGATGACGGCGGCCGGCAACCAAATGATCTGCGAATGGCACCAGCGCATTCTCGGACAGACCCATACCGTGTTCGTCTATCTTGCCGGCAATTACAGCCGCTCGGCCGACGAACACCGCGACATTCTCGATGCGCTGAAGGCCGGTTCGTCCGACCAGACGCGAGAAGCTTTACGCCGACATCTCCTGCACAGCCACGACAACGCCTTGGACAATGTCCGGCGCTCAGGACTGGCCGAAATAAAGGGGCCTTGAACAGGCCGCGTGCACTCTGTTGCACATCCGGGAGAAGCGAGGAGGTCTCCGGGCTTTGCTGGCACTCTCTCGCGCTTTGCCGTGGCCGCCGTCAGCGCCCTTGAGACCATTTCGGGTTTTCGAAAGAGCGTTTCTCGGGATCATCGCAGCCACTCAGGAGCGCAGATGAGACAACCCCGAAGGACCGCGTCATCGATCCAGGCCGCGAAGGCATCATCATGAGACCGAAGAATTAGGAGAAGTTCAGCTTCGGAAACTGGTTGAAGGGAGCAGCGCCTTAGCAACAAGCTCCCTACCGCCCTCGTCAACAAGCTGCCTCGCATCAGCTGGAGCTCCCTGCGCAATGACTGGTTGCTCGATACGCGCGGGAGCGTCCGCTACGGGTTTCGTCATCAGCCGGCAGCGTCGCGCCAAATGCCGACATTGGGCGGTTGCCCGAAAGCAGCCCTTGCGCATTGTAGCGGCATATCCTCACCCAGCCTCTTCCCGCACGAGACGATGCATGGCGCCCCTCATGGCCTGTTGAATGCCTGTTTCAACGCCTGCGTCAGGCTGGAGACATATGCATCGAGGAATTGCTTACCCTTGTCCGCGGTCGCCGCTATCGCGGTGTTAAGCACGCCATCGGAAGGAACGGCTTCGGTATCGTAGGGCCAGAGCTCATAGCCGGGTACGCGGGAGGGGGCATGTTCGACGAGGCGGTCCATATGGACGAGGTCCGGGCGCAGATGCAGCATCATCGACGTTTCCATGATGCCGGCGTGTTCGAGATCCCAGTCGATCTGCGTCGTGCCGAAGATGGCGCTCGCGGTTTCTGCCGGCAGGAACTGCCAGTACCCGACATTGAGGATACGAAGCCCTTCCGCCAGACGCGCATTCTCGCGATAGGCGAGATCGCAACCTTCGCTGACATGCCAGAGATTCTCGGTATGGCCGACGATGAATGCGATCTTGCGAACGCCATGCCTGACGAACTCGCGCGTCAGATCTTTGACTTGCGCAATCAGGCTCGCCGCATCGAGGCTCGTCGTCCCCGGGAAATGCTGTCCGCCGCCGGAGCGAGGCATCGACTTGTAGCCATAGGCAATTGGCGGGGCGACGAGATGGCCTCCGCTCGCGGCAACGCCTTCGCAGACCGCCGCCGGCAGGATGACATCGACCGAGAGCGGTAGATGCGGGCCGTGCTGCTCGGTCGCTCCGACGGGGATCAGCAGGATCGGATCCTGCGCAATCGCGTCGCGATACTCGAACCAGGTCATCTCGGTCATGCGAAAGCTAGTCACGTCGTTCCCTCATGCGCTGGCGGGCTGTCATTGTTCGAGGAGATAGGCGTTTGCCGGTTGCCAACCGGCAAACAGCGCCTCGCCATGGCTCGGCGCGAGCTGCTCGAACTGATGCAGCGGCAACTGGGCCCGCAGACTGCGATCATCGCCTGCGTCGAGATGGACGACCACCACCGAACCGACGAACTGCTCGCCGACCACGCGCACCGGCACGACGTTCGGCAGTTCCGGGCGCTGGCGCGACAGCGCCAGGAAATCGGCGCCGATCACCAGCTCGACCTTGCGCCCCGGTGTCAGGTCGCTGCTGCGAGGAAGCTGCAGGATACCGAAGCCGGACTCGATCATCGCGCCGCCGCCATCGCTGCGAACCTTGCCGGAAATGATGTTGTTGGTGCCGATGAACTCCGCCACGAAACGGTTCGCCGGTTTGCGGAAGATCTCTCGCGGCGCGCCGACCTGCTGGATCGTGCCGCCGTTCATGATCACCACCCGGTCGGCCATCGCAAAGGCTTCCGACTGGCTGTGGGTGACATAACAGAAGGTGATGCCGAGCTGCTTCTGCAACTGGATCAACTCGGCTTGCATCTTCACCACCAGATGGGCGTCGAGCGCGCTCAGGGGCTCGTCCAACAGCAGCAACTCGGGCTCGAGCACGAGCGAGCGAGCGAGGGCGACCCGCTGGCGCTGCCCGCCCGATAATTGCGTGACGGGGCGCGTCGCGAAGGCTCCGAGACCGAGGCGTTCGAGCCAGCTATCGGCCTTTGCGCGCCGGGTTGCGGCGTCGACGCCCCGCATCTTGAGGCCGAACTCGACGTTCTGGCGGACGTTGAGAAAGGGGAAAAGAGCCAAGCTCTGCCAGACCAGCGGGGTCTGTCGCTGCCAGGGATCGACATGGTTCAACACCTTGTCGCGCAGCCGGATCTCCCCTGCGGTCGGAACTTCGAGCCCGGCGATCATGCGCAGCGTCGTCGTCTTACCGCAGCCGCTGGGGCCCATGATGGCGATGAACTCGCCGGATTCGACGACCAGATCGATCGACTTGACCGCGACGAAGCCGCCATAGTCCTTTTCAACCTTGTCGAGAACGAGCAGGGGCGAGTTCATCAGGTATCGCTTTTGTTCGGGGAAAGGGGGGAGCCCTCTGGACGGTCTCCGGCCCGACGCCAGGAGAATAAGGCCAGCGCCACCAGCGCCAGAACGATGGTGACGAAGAAGACGATGCTGCCGATGGCGTTGACCCGAGGGCTGACCTCACGCTGCAGCAAGACCAGGATGCGCACCGGCAGCGTCTCGTTGAATCCGGAAACGAACCAAGCCATCGCGAATTCATCGAAGGAGACGGCCATCGTCAGGAAGAAGGCCGCCAGGATGGACGGCAGCGCGAAGGGCAAGATGACATGCCGTAGCGCCTGTGTCTGGCCGGCCCCGAGATTCCAGGCGGCGGCTTCGAGGTCGGGATCCATCTGCGACAGGCGCAGGCGTATCAGCGCCATGGCGAAGGGCGCGCAATAGATCACGTGGGCGATGATGACTGAGTGCAGGCCGCCCGCGAGCGAGAGCTGGCTTTGGTAGACGAGCATGGCTAGGCCGAGGATCATCACCGGCACGTTGGGCGGCAGCATCGCCAGCGCGACATAGACCGCCTTGCCGGTGAAATTGTAGCGATAGTCGGTATAGGCGGCGCTGAAGCCGAGAACTGTCGCGATCGCCGCCGAACACACGGCCACGATCAGGCTGTTGCCAAGTCCCGACCGGATGGACGGCTCCGTCAGCACCGCCGCGTACCAATCCGTGCTGAACCCCTGCCAGGGCAGGCTTGGAAAGCGTCCCGCATTGAAGGAGAACACGAAGCTGGAGAGGATCGGCGCCAGGATGAAGGCGATCATCAGCCCGACATAGCCGAGCAGCGCCCAGCCGATGAGGCGGTTGGTCATCGTCCCACTCCCTGCTTTCCATAGGCGAGCTTGAGCGCGCCCAGCCCGGCCGCCAGCAGCGTCACGACCATGACCATGGCGACGACCGAGGCGCGCGGCCAATCGGACCCCGAACGCACCGTATCAACCATGAAGTTGCTGAGCACGGGCGGCTTGCTGCCGCCGAGGAGCGTCGGGCTGACGAAATCCCCGAAGGACAGGACGAAGGCAAAGGTGGCGGCCAGGACGAGCCCGACCTTGGCTGAGGGGATGACGACCGCGAACACCGTGCGCAGGCGGCCGCACCCCAGATTATGCGCGGCCTCGATCAGGCGTCGATCGACATTGGACAGGCTGATGAGCTGGATCAGCAGCACCAGCGGGAAACACAACGTCACATAGCCGATCATCGTGCCGAAGAGGTTATTGTACATGCGAAAGGGGCCGAGCCCGACGCTGCCGAGCGCGAGATTGATCAGGCCCTGATCGGTGAGAAGGATCTTCCAGGAATAGATGCGCACCAGATAGCTGGTGAAATACGGCGTGATCAGCAGGAAGACGACGACGCGCCGCAAGCCCGCCGAGGCTCGATAGGCGAGGTAGAACGCTCCCGGAAAGCTCACAAGACTCGTGATGAGCGCGGCCAGGAGGCCGTAGAGCAGCGTCCTTAGATAGATGTCCCAGAAATAGCCGGTCGAGAGCACCTTGCTCCAGTTTGCGAAGGTGAAATCGGGGGACAGCGTGAAGTTTCGGACGCTCCAGAACGTCATCATGACGAGGAAGCCGAGTGGCACAACGAACAGGAGCACCTGGCAGATCAGCATCGGAGCGCCCAGAGCGATCCCGAACACGCTTATTCCGCCGCTGGCGCGGCCGTTGCGGGGCGCGTCGCCTGGCATTGTCTTGAATTCCCGTATGCAAGGACAGAGATCCCGGCGGCAGGGCAACTGCCGCCGGGCGGGCTGATGATCAGGCGTTCTTGAACCGGGTCCAGACGTCCGTCCACTCCTCGATGGACTGCTGCACCGGCAGGCCACGGATCTGGATCTTGCCCTCGGTGATTTCGGTCATCACGTTGCGCGTATCGAGGCGATGTTCCAGCAGATCGGCCATCTTGGGGTCGGTCTTGTTGAGCAGCTCCCAGGCGGCCTTGTTCGGCATCGACGCGACATAGGACGATTTCGTCGCCGTCTGCACCTGCCCCTCGGGGGAGGCACGGTACTGCAGGAACTTGACCGCGAGATCCTTTTTCCGCGACGAGGAGACGATCGACAGCGACTCCGTCCATTGCACCGCGCCTTCATCGGGAATGGAGGCGGTGATCGGCACGCCGTTCTTCTGCAGGAGGATCGCCGCCCAGGCGCCGACGCCCGGCATGACCCAGGCCTCGCCATTGGTCAGCGAAGAGAAGACGGACGACCACGGGCCGATCCCTGACATCTGCGGCGACAGCGACAGCAGGCTCTGGCTGAGCTTCTGGAACTGCGCCTTGTCCAAATTGGAGGGCGGCTTGTTGCCGTCATACATGCTCAGGCACGACATGTTCGGAAGGTACCAATCGTACATGCCGACCTTCTTGGCGACCTTCTTGTCCCAGAGAATCTTGTAGGACTTGGCCTCCTCGGCGGAGAGCTTGGTGTTGTTGTACACCAGACCGAGATAGCCGAAGCTGTTCATCAGCGAGTAGAGCTTGCCGTCCTTCCAGTGCGTCGGGAATTTCTGGAACTGCGGCCAGAAGTCATTCAGCGGATATTGCACCGGATCGAGCGCATCGATCTTTCCGGCCTGCGCCAGCATGGTGACGTATTCGGCATCGGTCAGGACCACGTCGAAGGTTCCGGGCGGAGAGGATTGCAGCAACGCCAGCATCTCCTCGCCGCCGGTATATTCCTTGGCCTGGACCTTGACGTTGTATTTCTTCTCGAATGCGCCGACGACCTCCGGACCGGCGTGGCCGGGCCAGCTCAGCAGGTTTAGGACCTGATCATCAGCAGCCATGACCGGCCCGAGGGACGCGGCAGCCGAAGCACCGAAGCCGAGAGCGGCGCCGGTCCGGATGAAGGAGCGGCGCGAAATCTGATGATTGAAGAAGCCACGCCCTTCGAATTTGTTCATTGTCTTGATCCCCTCTTACAAGCAACCGATTGTTGTTATCGCGGCTTTTCGCCGTTCTTGAGCGCGACCAGGCAGAGCAGTTCGAACAGCATCTGGGCGGCGACCTGGGCGGTATTGCTGGTCGCGTCATATTGGGGGGCGACCTCGACGACGTCGGCGCCTATGATGTCGAGTCCGGCAAAGCCGCGCAGAAGCTGCAAGGCCTCCCGCGGCAGCAATCCGCCGACCTCGGGCGTCCCCGTGCCCGGCGCAAATGCAGGGTCGAGACTGTCGACGTCGAAGGTGATGTAGGTCGGACCGGTGCCGACGATCTCCCGAGCCCTTGCGATCACCGCCGGAATGCCCTGCTCGACGAGCTCTTCGGTGTGGATGACGGTCATGCCCGAAGCGTAGGAGAACTCCCAGAGATATTCGGCTCCGCCGCGGATGCCGATCTGGACCGTCCGCCGAGGATCCAGGACGCCGGCCAGGACGGCCTCGCGGAACGGGCCGCCATGATGGAATTTCGAGCCCTCGTAAGGGCCGGCGGTGTCGCAATGCGCATCGATCTGGATCATCCCGACCGGCCGCTCCGCGCCCAGCGCCTTGAGGATGGAACCGGTCATCGAATGGTCTCCGCCGACCGAAAGCGGGATTGCCCGTGTTTTCGACACCATTCGATAGCAGGCTTGGATATCGGCATGGCACTCGGCCAAGTCGAAGCGACTGCGCATCGGCACGTCGCCGACATCAGCGACGGCGAGCGAACCCATGGGGGCCAGCCCCAGGATATGCTCGTAAGGACCGACGCGGTCGATAGCCCTAACCGCGCGTGGTCCGAAGCGGGCGCCATTGCGGTTCGTCACACCGAGGTCCATCGGCACCCCGATCAGCGCCACGTCCAGAGTTTCGAGAACTTCCGGCTTCAGGCCATTGGCGATGAAGGGCGCAGCCAGAAGCGTCGCGGGATCGGCGAAGGGCCATTTGCGGCCGTCCGAATCGCGAAAGATTTGCCGCGCGACGTCCCGGAAATGCGGATCGAACATGTCTCCGCCACCGGCACTGCCATAGCGCGTCCGCAAGTCTTCCAAATCGAGAACATCAATGGGCATGATCGTCGCTTGTCGTCAGGGTTCTGTTGCGCTGGAACGGAGTTCGCAAGAGCAACGAACTATCTTCCCGGACGGTGGCATTGCGGCTCTGACCCGCATAGCCTCAAAAGGCTGGTGGCGATATAACGAAAACTGAACGCGGCAGCGCCGGCTCCAAAAAACGATACGACCGGGCATGAGCATGTAATTGCCAGAAAACCAAGGGATTTCGAGCTTGCGAGCCGAGGTTCGATATAATGATATGTGAACGATGAATCTTGACCCCTATCTCCTGCGTGCCTTTTTAACCGCTGCCGAAATAGGCACGGTCAACGGTGCGGCGAACGCTCTGAACCGCACTCAAGCCGCCGTGAGCATGCAGATTCGCAAGCTGGAGGATATCCTCGGGAAAGGTTTGTTCGAGCGATCTTCCCGTGGTTTGACCCTCACCGCGGACGGCCAGCTTTTCGCCAGCTATGCGCGTGAGATGGTCGCCCTCAATGAGGAGGTGCGGCGACGGTTTCAGGGCAACGAGATCGAAGGACGGGTGAGGCTCGGCGTCGTCGAGGATTTCGCGGCGACACGGCTGATCCAGATCCTCAAGGCGTTCCGCGACCAGAACCCGCGGATCGACATCGACATCATCGTCGAACCCAACCGCCGCCTCGCTACCCTGTTCGAGACCGACAAACTCGATGTGACGATCTGCGATGTTTCTCAGATCGCTCGGAAGCCGATCCTGGTCTGGAACGAGGAGCTGCATTGGATCGCCCGTTCGGATCTCGTTTTGCCCGCCGATGCGCCGCTGCCGGTTATCATGTTCGAGGAATCTTGCCCGTGGCGCGCGCCGACGATGGCCGCTCTGGCCGGCCTCAAACGACGATGGAGCGTCGTCTGCGAAGCATCGACGCTGGTTGCGATGATCACCGCCGTGCGTGTCGGAATCGGCATCGGACCAATGATCGCTGCGACGGTCCCCAATGACTGCCGAGTCCTGGATAGCTCGGGCTCGTTTCCTCGGTCTCCCTTTATCGATGTCGGTCTATACGCTCATTCTGCAGCTTCCAGCGAAGCTTCCTATCTCGCTGACTTCATCGCGCGAAATAGTCGCCTGAGAAAATTTTGATGTTTTCGACCGGTCGCGGCTATGCACGTTCCTTTGCGCCACGAGCGGACATTGCGATGTTTCCGGAAACTAGACCTTCAAAGACATAGATCCTGGACCGACGTTGCGGCCTACGGTCGTGCTCGGGCGGTTGGCCGCGATTTGGACGCATCGCTGGCCGACCCACAGTGTCGCTGCGCCCATGGAAGACGCAGTCCCTTCCGCTAGAAAATGCTCTGGCTTGGGCGGTGCTGGTTGGATTGCACCGCCCACAGACATTAGAAAATCGAATTCTACGGCCTGATGGTGGCGCAATTCGAAATGCTGGCGTCTACAGGCGATGTTTGTGGCGTGGCATCAGGGCAGGGGCCGATTGAAGAAGCTTCATCGTTTTCCCGCTTCTCCGCGGCAGATATCGCTGATGATGCCGTGCCGTTTCAGGTTACTACAATCGGGTCGCTCTCGGCGCTGACCCGCCCGAACAGATCGCGCGCCCGCACACGGTAGAAGCCGGCCGCGGCTCCGGGATGCAGGTATACGCTCGACAGCAAGCCAACCGGATTGATCACCTGCCAGGGCCCCTCTTCGTGCGCGCTCAAGAGCACGTCGAAAAGCTGGATGCCCTCATAAGCTGCCGGCTCCCAGAACAGGACGCGATTGCCGCCGTTCAAGCCACCGAAATGGCTGATCTTGAGCGCGGAGGGCGCGGCGGGAACGGCATCGTCCCGCCGCACAAGCGCTACCAGCGCCACAGAGGGCAGCGGCATGTCGAGCTTGAATGCATGCCCGGCAACGGTTCTGCCGATCTGGAGATGCTCGACCGCCAGGGCGGGTTCCTGCGCCAAGCGCATCGCTTCGAGCTCAGCCGCGTTCGGCAGGTCGGGCGCGCCGAGATCCTCCCAGACGGTGAAGGGATCGCCCTTGCCATGGGCGATGCGGAAGCTGGCGAGCGCATAGGCGCCGGGCTGCAATCCGGAAAAGGCAAGCTCCACCGCGCTCTCGCCGGACTGCCAGATGCGGTCGACGCTGTTGTAGAGGAGCACGCTGGCGCCGGAGGGTTCTGCGGCGCTTCCGAGAGCGGTCGCGATCGCGCCGAGGCCGTTGCGGTCGGGATCGAGCCCCTGGCCGTCGAGCGCGAAGCGACGCTCGCTCAGCAGGCCGAGCAATTCCATGACGCTGAGCGCCGGCTTCTTGACGAGGTCGAACGGCTCGGGCTCGATGCGGCGTGCTTCCAGCGCGGCGATGTCGGTCTTGTGCTCGGACTGGGCCGCGCGCACCGGACGCTTGCCGAAATAGGTCAGATGCGTGCGGTGGCCCCAATGGCCGACGAAGCCGTTATCGTTGCTGAGCACCTCGTAATCGACGCCTTCGCCATCGATCATCAGGCGCTGGTGCTGGTCGATGATCTTGGCGGCGAGCCCGGCGAAATAGGGCATGCCGTGCCAGGTATGGTAGAGATGCCAGCCGATCTGCGGGTCGCATTCGTCATTGACGAAAGGCAGGTTGGCGAAGCGCGGATGATGCTCGCGGATATAGTCGACCGCCATCATCTCGTGCCGGATGATCGAGAGGCTGTTCGGCGTCAGATCCTCGGCATGTTTCTTCGCCCCCTTCTCATGCACAGAGATGAAATCGAGCCGCACGCCGGTCTCGCCGGTGAAGAGATTGGTGCCGGTGTCGCAATGGGCGAGGAAGCTCTTGAAGATCGGCGGGATGCGTCGGGCCACGCCGGGGCCGCCGAGCCGGAGCTTGGGATCGACCGCCTTCAGCGCTTCCGAACAGGCGTCGTAATAGTTGTTGAAGCCGGTCTCGCCGCCGAGCTTCCACCAGATGTCCGGCTCGTTCCAGGTCTCGAAATACCACTGGCGCAATTCCTCGGCGCCATAGCGGGCGCGATAACGCTCGGCCATCTCGCCCATGAAGTCGCGCCAGTGATGCGCCTGCGCGACGTCGTTGAAGTCGGTGTAGATGTAGGAGGGATTGCCCATCAGCTCGAAGAAGGGCCGGATGCGATGCTCCAGCATGACGTCGAGCGCCGCATCGAGCCGCGACCAGTCGTATTTGCCGAAGGCGGAGGCGGTGACGAGGTCGAGCATGTAATGCACGCGCATGTATTCGATGCCGCGATTGGGTACGCCGCCGACATAGGCGAGCGTCTGCCGCATCTCCGGCTCCAGCAGCAGTTCGGCGGGCGAGAAGCCCGTGCTGTGCCAGAAGCGCCGGAAAGGTTTGGTCGGAGCCGAGAGGTCGACATGGATGCGGGTCTTGTCGGGCATGACGGGTCCTTCGCTGAGGAGCAGGAGCGAGAAAATTGCCGGCTAAATTGATGGGGTGATTTACTTGAACTTGTCGCGCATCGACTGGATGCCGGGGATCGCGGACATCAGATGGGCATGGCGGTCGTCGAAATGCTGGACGAGCCCGCGCTGCGTCTTCCCGACCAGGATGGTGAAGATGTAGCAGCGGTGGCCGGGCGAGGTGACGGTCGGGTGATAGCCACGATCGACCAGGATCGTGTCTCGATCCTGCACCATGAAACATTCGGACCGGCCGTCGGCATAGATGATCTGGGCGCCGAAGCCGGTGCCGGGCTCGTAGCGGTAGTGGTAGAGCTCGTCATGAGCCGTCTCGCCCTGCCGATCGTCGTCGTGCTTGTGCGGCGGATAGCCGGACCAGCAGCCGGGGTCGGCATAGAGCTCGCTGACCAGGAGATTGCCGGCGCGACCTTGGCCGTTCTGGCCGAGGATATGGAAGATGCGGCGGCGGCTATGGGTGTCGGGCGAGCCGACATCGACCATCGCGACCTCGTCCGGCGCGATACGGAAGGGTTTCAGCCCCTCATCGTCGCAGAGCCCGCCGGCCACGGCGACCTCGACGGGGCCAGTGGCGTTCTCCAGCCGGACCGCGCTGCCCGGCGGGGCATAGACCGAATCCGCCTCGCCCGACCAGATGTCGCGCCGCTTGCCAACGGCCGCGAAGCGTTCGCCGTCGACGACGATGTCGACCGTGCCGGACAGCACGACATAGACGCTCTCATGCCGCGGCAGGTTCTGCTCGATCGTTTCGCCCGGCGGCAATCGCAGCAGGTTGAAATGGACATGCGGCAGGGCCGGATCGTCCGAGACGATGGCGTGGTTGGCGTTGTCGCGGGCGCGGATGTGCTTAGGCATGGGTAGCTTGTCCGGTCTGGATGGCGTCGACGCCGCGCAGCGTGAGCGTCTCGGCGTGATGGCAGGCGACGCTGCGGTCGCCGAGATCGCGCAAGGGCGGCTGCGTGGTGCGGCAGGTCTCGGTGGCGAAGCGGCAGCGTGGGTGGAAGGCGCAGCCGCTCGGGCGGTTCGCGGGATCGGCGACCTCGCCCGACAGGCGAATGCGGCGGTTCTGCCGGCGATGGGCGGGGTCGGGGATCGGCAGGGCCGAGAGCAAGGCCTCGGTGTAGGGGTGCAAGGGCCTGGCGAAGAGCGCCTCGGAGCTCGCGATCTCGACGACCTGGCCGACATACATCACGACGACGCGGTCGCAGATATACTCGATCACGCTGAGGTCGTGGCTGACGAAGAGATAGGTCAGGCCGAACTCCTCCTGCAGGTCGCGCAGCAGGTTGAGCGTCTGCGCCCGGACGCTGACGTCGAGCGCCGAGACGGCCTCGTCGAGCACGACGAGGCGGGGATGGGTCGCCAGCGCCCGGGCGATGCCGACGCGCTGGCGCTCGCCGCCGGAGAAGGCGTGTGGGTAGCGCCGGGCGTATTCCGGTCGCAGGCCGACCTTGGCGAGCAATTCGCGGACCTTGGCCTCGATCTCGCCCGACGGCACCAGCCGGTTGACCTTCAGCACCTCGCCGACGATGTCGCGGACCTGCAGGCGCGGATTGAGCGAGGATTGCGGGTCCTGGAAGACGATGCGCAGATCGGTGCAATAGGCGAGCCGCTCATCCTCCGAGAGCCGGTCGAGATCGACGGCGCCGCCATCCTTGCGGCGATAGCGCATGGTGCCGGCTGTCGGCTGGTGGATGCCGAGCAGCAGGCGCGTCACCGTCGACTTGCCGCAGCCGGATTCGCCGACGAGGCCGAGCGTCTCGCCTTGCCGGATCGCGAAGGAGACATCCTCGACCGCGCGGACCGGATTGGCGGCCTTGCGCTGGAACAGCGTCCGGCGCGGCGGAAACAGCTTGGTCAGCCCGCGCACTTCGAGCAGCACGTCGGGAGCAAGCGAAGTGGGATCAGCCATGACGGGCGCCCTCCATGGCAGATGGCTGGCGCGCGAGGATGCAGCGCACGTCCCGCCGGGGGCTGATCGAGACCGTGCCGGGATCGGCGACGTCGCAGACGCCCTTGAGCGCTGCGTCGCAGCGCGGGTGGAAGTCGCAGCCCGACGGCCGGTCGAAAGGCGAGGGCACCATGCCGCGGATGGCGGCGAGGCGCGTGCCGCGCCCGGCGCCGAGCCTGGGCACGGAATTCAGCAACGCCCGCGTATAGGGATGGCGCGGATCGGCGAAGATCTCCTCGACCGTGCCGCGCTCGACGATCTTGCCGAGATACATCACCGCGACATCGTCGGCGATCTCGGCGACCACGCCGAGATCATGGGTGATGAACAGGATCGAGAGGCCGTCCTCGCGCTGTAATTCCTGCAGCAGGTCGATGATGTTGGCCTGGGTGGTGACGTCGAGCGCGGTGGTCGGCTCGTCGGCGATGAGGAGGCGTGGCCGGCAGGACAAAGCGAGCGCGATGCAGACGCGCTGGCGCATGCCGCCGGAAAACTCGAACGGGTAGTTGTTCAGCCGCTCCGCCGGCTTGGGGATGCCGACCCGGCCGAGCATCTCGACGGCGCGCGCCTCGGCCGTCTTCTTCGAGAGGTTGAGGTGCCGACGGATCACCGGAACGAGCTGCTGGCCGATGGTGTGGACCGGCGAGAGCGCCGCCATCGGCTCCTGCGAGATCAGCGAGATCTCCTTGCCGCGCAAGGCGCGGATCCGGCGGCCACGGGGATCGAGCGCGGTGACGTCGAGAGCCTCGCCGTCGCTGCCGGAATAGATGATGCTGCCGGCTGCGATGCGCCCGCTCGGCGGCAGCAGGCTCATCAGCGCCCGCCCGGTGACGCTCTTGCCCGAGCCGGACTCGCCGACGATGCAGAGGGTGCGCCCGCGCGGCACGTCGAAGGTGACGCCGTCGACCGCACGCACCAGCCCGTCATCGGTGCCGATCTGGACCTTGAGGTCACGGACGGTGACGAGCGGTGGCGCCGCTCCATCCTCCGGCGCCGGTCTTCCGTGGAAACCGGGCTCAAGCATAGGGATCGGCCGCATCGCGAATTCCGTCACCGAGGAAGTTGAGGGCGAGCACCGTGACGACCACCGCGGCGCCCGGCGCAAGCAGCCAGGGCGCCGTGGTCAGGGCCATGATGCTCTGTGCGTCCTTGAGCAGCACGCCCCAGCTCACCACCGGCTCCTTCAGCCCGATGCCGAGGAAGGACAGCGCCGTCTCGGCCAGGATCATGCTGGGGATCGCCAGCGTCACCGAGGCGACGATATGGCTGGTGAAGGAGGGCACCATGTGCCGCCAGATGACGCGCTGGCGCGAGCAGCCGTCGAGCCGCGCCGCCAGCACGAAATCCTCGGTCCTGAGCGACAGGAAACGGCCGCGCACGACGCGCGCCAGATCCGTCCAGCCGATCAGCGAAAGGATGATGGTGATCCAGAGATAGACCAGCAGCGGGTCCACGCTCGCCGGCACCGCGGCGGCGAGCCCCATCCAGAGCGGGATGGTCGGGATCGATTTCAGGAAGTCGATGCAGCGCTGGACGACCTCGTCGATCCAGCCGCCGTAATAGCCGGAGATGCCGCCGAGCAGCAGGCCGAGGAAGAGGCTGACCGCGACGCCGACGAGGCCGATCGACATCGAGATGCGTGCTCCGTGGATGGTGCGCGACAGCACGTCCCGCCCGAGCCTGTCGGCGCCCCAGAGATACATCGGCTGGGACGGGTCGGCCGGGCCGATCAGGTGCCGGTCCCAGGGGATCAGCCCGAAGAGCTTGTAGGGTTCGCCCTGGGCGAAGAAGACGATCGGATTGACCGATTTCTCGTCGACCACGAAGCTCCGCTTCAGCGCCACCGGATCGAAGCTCATCCGGTAGCCGTTGACATACATGAAGTGCGTCTCGCCGGACGCATCCGTGCCGAAGAACTTCAGGGCCTGCGGCGGCCCGTAGGTGAAGCGGGCGTTGTAGGTGTCGGGCGAGAAGGGGGCGATGAACTCGGCGAGCAGCGCGACGAGATAGATGCCGAGCACCACGAAGAGACTGGCATGGGCCAGCCGGTGCCGGCGGAAGCGGCGGAAGATCAGCCGCCACTGGCTCGCTTCGGCCAGCCGGCGGCCAGCCGGGGCAACGGTTTCCGGAACGGTGGGCGCGGCGATATCGGTCATGCGCGCACCTCAGGCGTAACGCACGCGCGGATCGAGCCACGCGAGCAGGATGTCGGAGATCAGGGTGCCAATCACGGTGAGCGCGCTCAGCATCAGGATGAAGCTGCCGGCGAGGTACATGTCCTGCGCCAGCAGCGCCGAGAGCAGCAGCGGGCCCGCGGTCGGCAAGCTCATCACCACCGAGGTCACGATCGCGCCCGAGACGAGGTTCGGCAGCACCCAGCCGATGGTCGAGACGAAGGGGTTGAGGGCGACCCTGACCGGGTATTTGAACAGCAGTTCCATCTCGCCGAGCCCGTTGGCGCGGGCGGTCTGGACATAGGGTTTGTAGAGCTCGTCGATCAGATTGGCGCGCATGACGCGGATCAGCGCCGCCGTGCCATGGGTCGCCAGCACGAAGACCGGCAGCCATAAGTGCATCGCGAGATCGCCGACCTTGGCCAGATTCCAGGGCGCGTTGACATATTGCGGCGAGAACAGCCCGCTGACGCTCATGCCGAAATAGCGCGAGAACACGTACATCAGCGCCAGGGCCAGCAGGAAGCTCGGCACGGCGAGGCCGAGGAAGCCGAGGAAGGTCACGACATAGTCGAGCCAGGAATAGCGGCGGACCGCGCTGTAGATGCCGATCGGCAGGGCGACGAGCCAGGTGACGATCAGGGTGATGCCGGAGAGCAGGACGGTGAGGCCGAAACGGTCCCACATCAATTCGGAGACCGGCTTGTTCCATTCGAAGGATTCGCCGAAATCGCCGCGGAACAGGATGCCGGAGATCCAGAGCCAGTATTGCACATACCAGGGCTGATCGAGCCCGTAGCGCAGCTTGAGCGCAGCCAGCGTGTCGTTGTCGAGCGAGCCGCCCTGCTCGGCGAATTTGGCGCTGAACGAGGTCAGGAAATCGCCTGGCGGCAACTGGATGACCAGGAAGGCGACGACCGACACGGCGGCCAGCGTGGCCAGCGTATAGACGAGCCGTCTCAGCATGTAGCGGAGCATCTCGAGCCTCCGGTGCAATCGGGCGGGGCGAATGGCCAGGAGCGGAGGCTCCGGGCCAGATGACGATAGCTGGAGCTATTCGTAGAAATACTGTTCCGGATTGGTCGGGCCCGGCGTCATGTAGAAGAACGTGTCCGGCATCAGGTCAGGCACGTTGCGCATGTTGTTCTTCACGACGCCGTAATTATCGGCGTCCATATTCGTGCCGATCACGTAGAACTGGTCACGGGCGATCGCGAGGATCTTCTTCATGACCTCGATCTGGCCGGCGGTGCCAGGCGTCTTCTGCATCTGGACGTAGAGCGCCTGCTGCTGCTTGGCTGCCTCCGGCGGCTCCTCGGCGTTGGGATCTTTCGGGTTCTGGAAATAGATCCCCCAGGCCGAGGCAAAGGCCGCCTGGTTCTCGTAAGGGAAGTACCATTTCGGGTCGAGGATGCCGAGGAAGTCGTAGCCGCCGCCGCCGATCCAGACCATCGCATCGTGCTCATTGGCGAGCATGCGGGCGAAGGCGAAGGATTCCTCGACGGTCTTCACCTGCATCTCGATGCCGACCGCGGCCCAGTATTTCTTGATCAGCTCGAGCGCGTCGATTTGGTAGCGGCGCGAGGTCGCGGCATCGACGGCGAAGGAGATGCGCTTGCCATCCGGCCCGAGCCTGAATTTCTGCGCGTCGCGCTTGGCGAAGCCCGCCTTGTCGAGCAGCGCGTTGGCGGTTTTCGGATCGAACTTGGTGTACTGCGTGGCCATCTGCTCGTCGTAGAGCGCGGTGCCCGGGCGCGGGGCCGCCTGATAGGGCTGCGACTGGCCGGCATAGATCAGGTCGTTGATCTCGTCGCGGTTGATGGCGAGCGAGAGCGCGACACGGAAGTCCTTGTTGCGGAAGACCTCGCGCAGCACCGGGTTCTTGCTGGTTTGATTGAGCGAGATGCACATCGCGTTCGACCAGGCCGGCTGCGCCTTGAACAGGCGGTAGCCGCTACGCTGGCGGTTCTGGGCCAGCACGATGCGCGTCTCCAGCCCGTTGAGGCGCTGGTTCTGCATGTCGAGCTCGCCATTGATCGCCTTGAGTACGATCGCCTGCTGGTCGCCCATGATGTCGAAGGTGACGCGGTCGATATAGGGCAGTTGCCGCCCCTCCGGATCGACCTTGAAGTAATAGGGATTACGCTCCAGCACGACCTGCGTCGTGCCGCCATAGGGCACGGTGAGCTTCCACGGGTCGAGCACGGGCCGGCCGGTGTCGCGCCAGCGGCCGGGGAAGCTGGTCTTGTTGAGGAAGAGGGCGGCCCAGTTCGCCGCCTTGGCTTCCGCGACCAGCTTGTCGACGCCGTCCGGATTATACGTCTTGTGAAACTGCTTGAGGTAATGCGCCGGCGCCGCGGCGAGGATGTCGGACCCGAACGTCGTCGCCATGTTCTCCAGCAGCATGCCGTTGGGACCGGTGAAGCGGAAGCGGACGGTGTCGTCGTCGATCTTCTCGACGATGACGGGGTCGCTGCCGCTGCGCAGCCAACGCGGCACCGACGGCGTCAGCTCCTTGTTCATCAGCACGTCCCGGTACCAGAACAGGATGTCGTCGGCGGTGAACGGCGCGCCGTCCGACCAGCGCGTGCCCTTGCGCAGATGGAAGACATATTCGGTGCCGTCCGGCTTGACGTCGATCTTTTCGGCAACATCGGGCTCGACCGCAGTCCAGTCCCGGTTCCAGCGAACGAGGCGTGTGTAGCCGACCGAGCGCTCGATCAGCGAGTCGCTGCCGCCCATCAGGGCCTGGCGCCAGGTGCCGCCATATTTGCCGGCCTTCTCGACCGGGCTGAGCACCAGCGGCTTCTCGGGCAGGCGCTGCTCGACCGGCGGCAGCTTGCCGCCCTTGACCAGCTCGGAGAGGCTCGGCGCCTCCTTGTAGTCGGTCGCCCCGGCCGCTCCCGAGAGGGTCAGAATGAGGGACAGCGCAACGCCACGCAGGGCGCGCCTAGGGAAAACTGCCATCGTCTCCTCCACTGCGCCTTCTGCTCGGTGGCGGGCGCTATGAAGCTACGTTATCGTTATCTCAATCGAAGCGTCAAGCCTGCTTGCACCGATTGACGCATGGTGTCGCTTTGCGGCGTTTCGGCACATTCATGCGGAAAAATCTTATGCTTTTGGCGAAAGAGAAGTCTCTGGAAAAAGATATCGTTATCGTGAGATAAGACGACATGGACATGAAACCCACCTTGCGGTCGCCGACGATCATCGATGTCGCCACGGCGGCCGGCGTCTCGCCGATGACCGTGTCGCGCGTGCTCAACGGCCGTGGCGGCGCCGGCGAGGAAACACGCCAGCGCGTGCTGGAAACGGCCCAGGCGCTGAATTACCGCCCCAACGCTTTCGCCCAAAGCCTGAAGAGCGATCGCTCGCATACGGTGGGCATCGTGGTGCCGGATATCGTCAACCCGTTCTTTCCCGAGATCATCCGCGGCGCCGAGCTTGTGGCGCGGCCGGCCGGTTACACGCTGCTGTCCTGCAACGTGATCGAGGATCCGGAGCGCGAGGAGGAGGTGCTCAGGACGCTGCTCGACAAGCGCGTCGACGGGGTCATCATCTGCAGCGCCCGCCTCGACGAGGAGCGGCTCCTGCGCGCGATCGCGCCGCACCGGGCCGTGGTGCTGATCAACCGCACGGCCGCCAAGCGCCATGCCGGCACCATCGAGGTCGATTATCGTGCCGGTGTCGAGGCCGCCGTAGCGCAGCTTGTCGCCCAGGGGCGGCGGCGCTTCGGCTTTGCGGCCGGACTGGCTTCGTCGCATGGCGGGCGCAAGCGGCGGGAGGGCATCGAGGCGGCTTTGGCGCGCCATGGCCTCTCCCTCGCCTTCGACATGCCCTGCTCACCGGACCTGCAGGGCGGGGCCGACATCGCCGCCCGACTCCTGCCCGAGGCCGGGCAGCTCGACGCCATCATCTGCTACAACGATCTGATCGCGCTCGGGCTGATGAAGCCACTCGAGCGTGCGGGCGTCAAAGTGCCGGACGATATTGCCATCGTCGGCTGCGACGACATTCCGGCAGCGTCGCTGGTCTCTCCGGCCCTGACCACGCTGAGGATCGCCAAACAGGACCTGGGCGAGATGGCGATGCAGATGCTGCTCGACCGGATCGCCGGCCGCAACGCCCAGCAAGGCATCGTCATCGAACCCGACCTGATCTGGCGGGCGACGACACCGACCCTATGAAGACCCTTGAGGATGAGAACGCCCGCCTCAAGAAGCTGCTGGCCGAACAGCTGCTCGACAACGCGATCCTGAAGGGTGTCGCCGCAAAAAAATGGTGACGCCCGATGCGAACGGAAGGCGGTGGCTCATGCCTGCACGGTGCACGCAGTGAGCCAGCGTCGGGCGTGCCTGGCCTTGACGATCGACCGCTCGACGGTGCGCTACACGAGCGCCCGCCCGGACGATGCCCTGTTGTGCGAGGCGATGAAGGCCGTGGCGGAAGAGCGCCGGCGGTTCGGCTGTCGCAGGATCCACATCATGCTGGACCGTCAGGGCATCGTGATGAACCAGAAGAAGCTGCAGCGGCTCTATCGCGAGGAGAAGCTGCAGGTGCGCCGGCGCGGCGGCCGGGTCCTTGCCGTCGCTAGGCAAGGCGCAAGAGCTTCCCGCCCTTTGGTTCGATCCAGAGTTGAAGGCCGCCGCCATCCGAGAGCTTCACAGTGGTCTCCTGCGGCTTGGCGTTCCGAATTGCGACGTCTGTCAGCGGCATGTGTTAGCCTGAAAAAGTCAGCCTGTTGGCCTTGGCGCTCCAAAAGGCCAACAATTCTTGCGGTTATCAACGAAAGCGGGGGAAGCCCAGTGAACACCGGCTCGTTGATATTGCGAGATTTTCTCAGGAAGGCGAAGGCTGACGAACCTTGGCGAATAAGCTTTTGGTGCCCCTGGCCGGGATCGAACCAGCACTCCTTGCGGAACTCGATTTTGAGTCGAGCGCGTCTACCAATTCCGCCACAGGGGCCCCGACGGGCCGGCGGACTATAGCGATCGATCGATACCGGTCAATCGCCGCGGCGACGCAGCCGAGAGGTTTTTCGGTCCCGGCGCAAGATGGCGATGTTTCGGCCTGCCGAAGCCGTTGCGTCACCGGCCGACGCATGCTCTAGAGCCGGATGATTTCAGAGGGCACCACAAGGCGATCCCATCCGAAATCTGAATCCGTCTCTCACCAGGGAGTTAGAGCAGGATTATCGCGAAAAAACCGGTTCCCGCTTTTTCGCATCCTGCTCCAGAGCCGCCATGCTGAAGCGCCTCTACGAATGGACCATGTCGCTCGCCGCCCGCCCCCGGGCCGAGCTGTGGCTCGCGGTCGTCGCTTTCGTCGAAAGCTCGTTCTTCCTGATCCCGGCCGATGTGCTGTTCGTGCCGATGGCGCTGGCGCGGCCGATGCGGGCCTATCGGCTGGCCTTCATCGCGACGCTGTTCTCGGTGCTGGGCGGCATCATGGGCTACGCCATCGGCTATTATGCCTTCGAGGCGCTGGCGAAGCCGGTGCTCGCCTTCTACGGCAAGCTCGATGCCTTCGACACTCTGCGCGCCTGCGCCGGCCCCGACACGACGCTGATCCTGCTGACGACCTCGGGGCTGGCCCATCTGCCGCCGATCAAGGTGGTGACGATCCTGGCCGGCGCGGTCCATATCGGGCTGACCTTCTTCGTCGTCTCCTGCATCCTTGCCCGCGGGGCGCGCTTCTTTGCGCTCGCCTTCCTGCTTAGGCGCTATGGCGACACGATCCGCCACTTCATCGAACGTCGCCTGAAAGTGATCGCCGTCGTCGCGGCCGCCGTGCTGATTCTGCTTTATTTCGGCCTCAAGCTGGTCGCAGGGTCGGGACAGCTTCTGTCCTGCTGAGCCGACGCCCATGACCAGTTCCACTTTCGAGACCGTCCCCGACCGGAGCCGGATGCTGACGCCGCTGCGGCTCATCGGCGCGATCGGCCTCATCAGCGCCGCGCTGATCGCCGGTGCCTGGTATTTCCAGCTCGTGCTCGGGCTGGTGCCGTGCAAGCTCTGCCTTGAACAGCGCGTGCCGCATTACGCCGCCATCGGCCTCGCGCTCGCGGCGCTGTTGCTGGCCCGCTCAGCGCGGCTGCAATGGCTGGCGCTGCTGGCGCTGGCGGTGCTGATGGCCTGGAGCGCCGGGCTCGGCGTCTATCATTCCGGCGTGGAATGGGGCTGGTTCCTGGGGCCGAGCGATTGCGGTGGCGGCTCTTCCGCTGCGGCCGGCGTCCAGGACTTCATGAAGCAGTTGCAGAGCGTGCGCGTGGTCTCCTGCGGCGAGGCGGCGTGGCGCTTTCTCGGCCTGTCGCTTGCTGGCTGGAACGCCGTGGTTTCGGCCGGGCTCTTCCTGCTCGCGGTCTTCGGGCTGACGCGACGCGCCCAGATCGCGGGTCCGGCGCGGTAGCCTCTTTTCCGAAAACCACTTTCCGCTTTTCGGGCCGGGCTCTAGAGCATTTCCGCGTTTCTCTGAAACGCGGAAATGCTCTAGCTCCTTGTTTTTCTGCATTTTCTTCACGCGAACCGGCATCCACTTCGCTCGAAAATGCTCTAGCGAAAGAAGGTCCAGAGCAGGCTCTCGCTCAGTTCCTTGAGCGCCTCGACCGCGTCCGGCCGTTCGCGCGCGACGGCCGCGATCAGCGCATCCGCCAGGGCAAAGACCGCGGTCGGCGAATTGGGCAGGAGATGGCTGCGGGCGGGGGCGAAGAGCGTGACGTCGGCGATCGGCGTCAATGGCGAGGTCGGGCTGTCGGTGAGCGCGAGCACCCGGGCGCCGCGCTTCTTGGCGAAGCTCGCGAGATCCAGGGTCGCGCGGGAGTAGCGCGGCACCGAGATCGCCACGACGAGATCGTCGGGGCCCGCCGACATCATGTGCCGGATGGCGCGCTCAGGCCCGGTGCGGGATGAGGCGAAGATGACATTGGCGTCGAGATAGAGCGCCAGCCCGTCCTCGAGGAAGGACGCGACATGGTGGCTCGCGCCGGACGCCGCGATGAAGACGCGCGGCGCCTTCAGCAGCAGTTCCACCGCCCGCGTCACGGCGTCTTCCGAGAGCCCGTCGCGCGCTGCCTGGAGGTTTCCGGCCTGATCGGCAAGCGCGGTCGCGAAGGTGGCGAAGCTCGAGCCGGCCTCGGCGCGGGCGCCGGCGAAGCTGTCGACCGGGGCATGGGCGAATTTCAGCGCCGCCGAGAGCGCGCCGCGAAACTCGCCATAGCCGCCATAGCCGAGCGCCCGGACGAAGCGCGTCACCGTGGCGTTGGAGGTGCCGCTGCCTTCCGCCAGCCCCTCGATGGTCATGGTGGCGACGTCGAGCGGATGCTGCAGCACGAAATCGGCCGCACGGCGATGGCCGCTGCTGAGCGACGGGTAGATCTGCGCGATCCGGTTCGAGAGATCCGTCGACGGCTTCAAGCCCTGGGACATGTGCCTCCGACCGGTTGACGTTCAAAAATTTTCATGTTTGCTACTCGACGAAAATAAACCTGTCAAAACGACAAGCGGGAGCGGTTATCGTCATGCGCACATCCTTGTTCCGCGCGGCCCTTGCGGTTGCGTGCCTGTCCACCACGGCGGTCTCCGCGCAAACCCTGCGCATTGCGCTGGCCTCCGAGCCGACGGCTGTCGATCCGCATTATCACGACCTCACGCCGAACAATGCGCTGGCGCAGCATATCTTCGATTCGCTCGTCAGCCAGGACGCGCAGCAGAAGCTGCATCCGAGCCTCGCGGCTTCGTGGGAGAACGACGGCAAGAACCGCTGGACCTTCAAGCTGCGCGACGGCGTGAAATTCTCCAACGGCAAGCCCTTCACGTCCGAGGATGTGGTCTTCACCTTCTGCCGCACGCTGAAGAACGAGACCAAGGTCTCGGATTCCTTCGCAGACGTCACCGGCAATTTCGCGGCCGTCGAGGCGCCCGATCCGCAGACGCTGGTGATCACCACCACCAATCCCGAGCCGCTGCTGCCGAACCTGCTTTCGGCGCTCCCCATCCTCTCGGCCTCCATCGTCGAGCACGGCCCGATCAGCTACGACGTCGCCAAGAACTGCGGCGTCACCGGTGCTTGGCCGACGGTCAGCGGCTTCAATGACGGCACGCTCGCCATCGGGACCGGCCCCTACAAGCTCAAGTCCTATGTGCGGGGATCGGCGATCGAGCTCGAGCGCAACCCGAGCTATTGGGGCAAGGCCGAGCCCTGGGCGACGGTCCGCCTGCTGCCGGTGACCAATGCCGGCCCGCGTCTCGCCGGGCTGCTCGCTGGCGACTATGACGTGATCGAGAACCCGGCGGCGCGCGACCTCGGCCGGATCAAGGACGACAAGCGCTTCGGCCATGTCATCACGCCCTCGACGCGCGTCGTCTATTTCCAGCTCGACGTCGCCCGCGACCAGAGCCCCTTCGTCAAGTCGGAGGACGGCAAGAACCCGCTCAAGGACCTGCGCGTCCGCAAGGCGATGTCGCTGGCCATCGACCGCGACGCCATCGTCAAGCGCATCATGGACGGCGCGGCCGAGCCGGCCTACCAGTACCTGCCGACCGGCATGTTCGGCACGCAGGCCAAGCCGGAGAAGCTGGCCTATGACCCGGCGCAAGCGAAGAAGCTGCTGGCCGAAGCCGGCTATGCCAAGGGCTTCCAGCTCACGCTCTCGACCACCAACGACCGCTACATCAACGACAGCCAGATCACCCAGGCCGTCGCGCAGTACCTGACCCAGGTCGGGATCAAGGCCGAGGTCGATGCGATGACGCGGGCGATCTACTTCCCGCGCCGCGCCAAGAAGGAATTCTCGGTCGCGATCGGCGGCTGGGGCTCCGGCACCGGCGAGGCGGCCTCCTTCCTGCGGCAGTGGCCGCCGACCCCGAACGAGGCCAAGACGCTCGGCGGCTCGAATTATGGCGGCTACAAGAACGACCAGTTCGACAAGGTCATCCGCGAGGCCGTCACCACGCTCGACGACGCCAAGCGCGACCAGCTCCTGCAGGAAGCCGGCAAGCTCGTCCTCGCCGACTACGCCTTCATCCCGATCCATTTCGAGAGCGGCATCTGGGCCTTCAAGTCCGAGCTCGACGTCACGGGCCGCGCCGACCAGTACATGCTGGCGATGTCGGTCAAGCCGAAGGCCAAGTAAGCCGCCGGCCGACAGGCCATCGACAAGCCGGGCCGCCTCTTTCAGGGCGGCCCGCGAACCATTGAGCGGAGCCGGTCGAGCATCATGACCGCCTATGTCCTGCAGCGACTGATCCAGAGCGTGCTCGTGCTGCTCGCGGTCTCGGTCGTGGTGTTCTTCGCCGTCTACGGTATCGGCGACCCCGTCGAACTGCTCGTCTCGCCATCGGCCAGCGCGGCCGAGCGCGAGGCGCTGGTCCGGCGCCTTGGCCTCGACCTGCCGGTCTGGCAGCAATATTTCGTCTTCATGGGCAATGCGCTCAAGGGCGATCTCGGCCGTTCTTTCGTGCATGGCGTGCCGGCGATCGAGCTCATTCTCGGGCGCCTGCCGGCGACCTTCGAACTCGTCCTGCTCTCTATGACGCTGGCCATCGTCACCGGCGTGCCGCTCGGGCTCTATGCCGGGCTCGACCAGGACAGCCGGCCCTCGCGCATCATCATGGGCGCCACCGTCCTCGGCTTCTCGCTGCCGAGCTTCTGGAAGGGCATGATGCTGATCCTGCTCTTCGCGGTGGTCCTTCACTGGCTGCCGACGGCCGGGCGCGGCGAGACGGTCTCGGTCCTGGGCATCCGGACCAGCCTCGTGACCTGGGACGGGCTCGTCCATCTCGCCTTGCCCGCGATCAACCTCGCCATTCCCCAGATCGCGCTGATGACCCGCCTCGTCGCGGCCGGCACGAGCGAGGCGATGACGCAGGACTACGTCAAATATGCCCGCGCCAAGGGCGTCAGACCGCGCCGCGTCGTCGGGCGGCACGTGCTGCGCAACATCCTGATCCCGGTCGTCACCGTCGTCGGCATCGAGTTCGGCAGTCTCGTCGCCTTCTCGACCATCACCGAGACGGTCTTCGCCTGGCCCGGCATGGGCAAGCTCCTGATCGACTCGGTCTACCAGCTCGATCGGCCGGTGGTCGTCGCCTATGTGCTCTTGGCGACGCTGCTCTTCGTCACCGTGAACTTCCTCGTCGACATCCTCTATGCCGCGCTCGATCCGCGTGTGAAGCTGACCGGAGAGATGGCATGAGCGCCCCAGCGAAAGCTCCCGCCGTCCCGGCCTATGCCGACACGCCGCTGCGCGAGAAGGTGCTGCGCCGCATCCGCAGCCGGCCGACGACGCGCGGCGCCGCGATCCTGCTCGGCATCATGGTTGCGCTGGCCCTGCTCGCCCCGGTCATCGCGCCGCAGAACCCGCATGACCTCGCCTCGCTCAGCGTGATGGACAACCGCCTGCCGCCGGGGGATGCCGGCATGAACGGCATGACCTATTGGCTCGGCACGGATTCGCAGGGCCGCGACATGCTGAGCGCGATCCTCTACGGACTACGCACCAGCCTGATGGTCGGACTCATCGCGACGCTGGGCGCGCTCTTCATCGGTATCTCGGCCGGGCTCGTGGCGGCGCAGTTCGGCGGTGTGGTCGATGCCGTGATCATGCGCGTCGTCGATTTCATGCTCGGCTTCCCCTCGATTCTGATCGCGCTCGTGCTGCTCGCCTCGATCGGGCGCGGGGTCGACAAGGTCATCCTCGCCATCGTCCTGGTGCAATGGGCGCAATATGCCCGGCTGATGCGCGCCTCCGCCTTGGTCGAGCGGCGCAAGGAATATATCGAGGCCGCGCTCAATTTCGGCCTGCCGACCCGGCACATCATGATCGCGCATCTGCTGCCGAACTCGGTCGGCTCGGTGCTGGTCGTCGCCTCGATCAGCATCGCTGGGGCGATCACGCTGGAGGCGACGCTCTCCTTCCTCGGCGTCGGCGTGCCGGTGACGCAGCCTTCGCTCGGCCTGCTCATCGCCAATGGCTTCGAGTTCCTGCTCTCCGGCGAATACTGGATCGCGGTCTTCCCCGGTATCGCGCTGGTGCTGCTGATCGGCTCGCTCAACCTCGTCGGCGACCGGCTGCGCCGCAGCTTCAACGTGCGCTCATGAGTGAACCCTTGCTCGATGTCCGCGGCTTGCGGACCGTCTTCCACGCGCTCGACGGCGCCTGGCCCGCCGTCGACGGCGTCGATCTCAGCGTCTCGCGCGGCGAGGTGCTAGGCTTGGTCGGCGAATCCGGCTCCGGCAAGTCCGTGACCGGCTTCTCGCTGGTGCGCCTGATCGATCCGCCGGGCGAGATCGTCGCCGGCACGGTGAGCTTCGGCGGCGAGGATCTGCGTGCGGCTTCCGAGGAGCGTCTGCGGAGCCTCCGCGGCGACCGCATCGCCATGATCTTCCAGGACCCGCTGATGACGCTGAACCCGGTGCTCAGCATCGGCGAGCAGATGAGCGAGGCGATTCTGGAGCATCGCGATTGCAGCCGCGAGGAAGCGCTCAGTGAAGCCGCCAAGGCGCTCGCCCGCGTCGGCATCTCCTCGCCGGAAGCGCGGCTCAAGCAATTCCCGCACGAATTCTCCGGCGGCATGCGCCAGCGCGTCGCGATCGCGACCGCTTTGCTCAATGCGCCCGACCTGATCATCGCCGACGAGCCGACGACGGCGCTCGACGTCACCATCCAGAGCCAAATCCTGTTCGAGGTGCAGAAGCTCGCCCGCGAGACCGGGACGGCGGTGCTCTGGATCACGCATGACCTCGCCGTGGTGGCCGAGCTCGCTGACCGGGTGGCGGTGATGTATGCCGGCCGCGTCGTTGAGATTGGGCCGGTCGACGAAGTGCTCGATGCACCGCGCCATCCCTATACGCTCGGCCTGCTCCATTCCTCGGCCGCCAACGTTCTGCCTGGCGAGCGGCTGAACCAGATCGACGGCGTCGCGCCGCGCATCGACGCCCGCCCGAGCGGCTGCCCGTTCCGCCCGCGCTGCCCGCGCGTCCAGCCGGTCTGTGCCATCAGTGACCCCGAGACGACAGGCGAGGGGGCGCATCGCTTCCGCTGCCACAATCCGGTGCCGGTGGGAGAAGCGGCATGAGTGCCCCGACCAGCGCCCAGAGCGACGCCCCGATCATCGAGCTCAAGGGCATCACCAAGCATTTCCGCCGCAAGCCGACGCTGGCGGAGCGCATCCTGATGGCGACCGGGCGCGGCAAGGCGCCACCGGTGCTGCGCGCCGTCGACGGCATCGATCTCAGCGTCAAGCGCGGCGAGGTGCTCGGCCTCGTCGGGGAATCCGGCTGTGGCAAGTCCACGCTGGCGCGTGTCGTCACCGGCATCCTGAAGCCGACGACCGGCGAGGTCGTTTACGAGCAACGGCCGGTGGTGGGGCTCAAGGGCAAGGAGCGGCTCGATTTCCTGCTGAAGGTCCAGATGATCTTCCAGGACCCTTACGCTTCGCTCGACCCGCGCATGAAGGTCAGCCGCATCGTCGGCGAGGCGCTCAGCGTTCACAAGCTGCTGCCGAAGGCGGAGATCGATGGGGCGGTCGACCAGGCGTTGAGCGAGGTCGGGCTCGATCTCGCCTATCGCGAGCGCTATCCGCACCAGTTCTCGGGCGGACAGCGCCAGCGTATCGGCATCGCGCGAGCTCTTGCCGTGAAGCCGGATTTCCTGGTCTGCGACGAGCCGGTCTCGGCGCTCGACGTCTCGATCCAGGCGCAGGTCATCAACCTGTTCATGGATGTGCGCGAACGCCATGGCCTGACCTATCTCTTCGTCAGCCATGATCTCGGCCTCGTCCGCCATATCAGCGACCGCGTCGCGATCATGTATCTCGGCCGCATCGTCGAGGTCGGCACGGCGGCTGAGATCTTCGCCGAGCCGGCGCATCCCTATAGCGCAGCGCTGATCGCGGCGATTCCGTCAGCAGCGCGGCGCAAGCGCGCCTTCCAGCCGCTCAAGGGTGAGTTGCCCTCGCCATTGGCGCCGCCGCCGGGCTGTCCGTTCCATCCGCGCTGCGAGCAGGCCATGCCCGTCTGCCGCGAAGTCCGGCCGAAGCTCATCGAGATCGCGCCCGGCCGCAGCGCCGCCTGCCATCTGCACAAGGCTCCGGAGGCCGCATGATCACCACCACCCTCAACCCGGCGGTCGGCCGGGGCGAGCTGCCCTTCGTCGATGGCTTCCATCCCGGCCGGCCACTCGTGGTGAACTTCTATCGGCCGGCGGGTCACCGGCCGAACGATCCGGTCATCGTCGTGCAGCACGGCATGCTGCGCAATGGCGACGATTACCGCGATTTCTGGATCGATGCGGCCGAGAAGCACAACCTGCTGATCGTCGCGCCGACCTTTCCCGACGAGGCGTTCCCCAAGGCCGAGAGCTACAATAACGGTCTTGTCGTTTCGGAGGACGGGACCATCGCTCCGCGCGGGCAGTGGCTCTACACCGTGCCGGAACGCGTGCTCGACGCGCTGCGTGCCGGCGGCGCGATCGACAGCCCCGTCATCCGCATCTTCGGCCATTCGGCCGGCGGCCAGTTCGTGCATCGCATGCTGGCGATCGAGGGCGGCGAGCTCTTCGCGGCGGCGATGGCCTCCAATCCGGGCTGGTACACTTTGCCCACACTGGAACGCCGCTTCCCGGAAGGGCTCGGCGGGCTCGGGCTCGACCGGGAGGCGCTGGCGCGCTGGCTCGCCTATCCGATGATCCTCTTCGCCGGCGATCAGGACATCGTCACCGACGACCCCAACCTGCCGGCGCAGCCCGAGGCGCTGGCGCAGGGACCGCATCGCTACGGCCGCGCCCATTTCATGCTGGACTTCGCGCGGGCCGAAGCCGCGCGGCTCGGCACCGCCTGCAACTGGAGCCTCATCACGGTGGCAGGTGTCGGCCATGACGGGGCTGCGATGTCGCGCGCGGCCGCGGCCTACTGGTTCGAGGGCCGGATACCGGAAGTCGAAGAACTGAAGCCTCAAGGCGCGGTGGCCTGAGCCTTCGGGTCGGTAGAGCCGGGCGCCTCGGTGCCCGGCCGTCGCGAGCGCCGGGCGATGTCGGCCTCTACGGCTCTGGTCTCGCCAATGCGACGGAATCGCGCAGGACGAGCTCGAAGGGCATGATCTTGCGGATGGGTCCGGGGACCTTCCCCTCGATCAGGTCGATCAGGATGAGCGCAAGCTCCTCGCCTGCGCTGCGGATCGAGGTCGCTGTCGCCGTCAGCGACGGCACGAAGTCGGCCGCGCTGAAGCCTCTGACGCCGTCGTCGTGGCACACCACCGATACGTCGATGCCGACCTTCAGCCCGTGCTCGCCCAGGGCGCGATAGACGCCGCGCGCCTGGAAAACCGAACCGCACAGGAAGGCGGTCGGCCGTTTCGCATCGGAAAGCCGACGCATCGCGGTCTCGTAGCCCGTCGCTTCGGTCATCGAGACGAACTCGATCGCATCCGGCGGCGGGGTCAGCCCGCGCGCGGCGAAGGCACGCCGGAAGCTCGCCGCGCGCGCCGCGACATAGCGGAACTGCGCGAGGCCGTTGATCGCGACGATGTGCCGATGCCCGTAATCGAGGAGCAGGGTCGTCAGGCGCTCGAAGGCGTTGTCATTGTCCGTGTCGACGAAGGAATAGGGCTCCTCCACCTCGCTGCGCCCATGCACGACGAAGGGCAGGCGAAGCTCGTTCAGCAGGGCGATGCGGGGATCGTCGACAAGGGGGCGCGTGATGATGATGCCGTCGACCGCCTTCGACGAGGCGAGCCGGCGCAGGACGGCGGCCTCGTCGCCCTGGAAAGGAGACAGCAGCAAATTGTAGTTGCGGCTGGTGATGGCGGTCGAGATGCCCGCCAGCACATCGACGAAATTGGTCTCGGGCAGTTGCAGGCGCTCGAGCGGAAAGGACAGCCCGATCGTCTCGGCCCGGCCGAGCGCGAGGCTGCGGGCACGCGCATTCGGCCGATAGCCGGCCGCCTCGGCCGCCGAGACGACGCGCAGGCGGGTCGTCTCGGGAATGCCGGGATGGGCCCGCAAGGCGCGGCTCACGGTGGATTGCGACAGACCGAGCTGCAGGGCGAGCGTCTTCAGATCGGCGGCATTCTTGTGCAAGCGCTTGCTTTCATCATGCGGCAAGGTGTCAGTCGCTTGCCGGGTACTTGCCAGAAATAGCCCATATCAGGGCCGGTTGACAAATCCACGCATCTCCGTAGCATGCAAGCGCTTGCATAATACACTGGCAAACAGTGATGCTCCCGGGAGGATGCCCCAGATGAATTTCATGAAGGTCGCCCGCCGATCGTTTCTGGCCTCTGCGCTGGCGCTCGGCGTCTTCGCCGCCGGCTCCGGCCGCGCGCAGGCCGTCGAGATCCAGTACTGGCAATACGTCTTCGACACCCGCGTCCAGGCGATGACTGAGCTGATCAAGCAGTTCGAGGCCGAGAACCCCGGCATCACCGTCAAGCAGGTCACCTTCCCCTATGCCGACTACCAGACGCGCCTGATCGCGGCCAAGGCGGCCGGGCGCGGCCCGGAGGTGATGCAGCTCTTCTATGGCTGGCTCGACACCTTCATCGCCGGCAAGCTGGTCCAGCCGCTGCCGCAGACGGCCTTCAAGAATGCCGAGATCGAGCGCGATTTCTTCCCGATCGTCTCGGCGATGAAGCGCGGCGACCAGTATTACGGCTTGCCGACGGCCGTGCGCTCCATGGCCTTGTTCTACAACAAGGACCTGTTCCAGAAGGCCGGCCTCGACCCGGAAAAGCCGCCGCGGACGCTGGACGAGTTCGTCGCGGCCGCCAAGGCGATCGCCAAGCGCGACGCGGCCGGGAATTTCCAGCAGGTCGGCATCGCGCTCGACATCGCCCGGCAGGACCATAACTGGTGGCGCGAGATCCTGGTGCGCCAGTATGGCGGCGAATCCTATTCCGCCGATGGCAGCAAGGTCGCCTACAACACCGAGGCCGGAGAAAAGGCGCTCGCCTTCTACACCGGCCTGCAGAAGGTGCACCGTGTCGGCCAGGAGAGCTTCATGGACGAGGGCCAGGCGGCCTTCCGTGCGGGCCTCGCCGGCATGGTGGTGGACGGCACCTTCCGCGTCGCCTCCTACAAGACGATCCAGAGCTTCAAATGGGGCGTGGTCGAGCTGCCGACCCACGACGGCAAGAAGGCCAATTTCGGCAGCTATTTCGCCAATGCCATCGGCGCTTCGGCGGCGGGCGAGAAGCTCGCGGCGGCCGAGAAGTTCATGGCCTTCATCTCCTCCGAGAAGGCGATGAACATCTGGCTGGAGAAGGTCGGCGAATTGCCGGCCCGGCGCGTCGTCGCGCTGACGGAGGCCAATATCAAGGACCCGATCTACGGCCCCTTCATCCGCGGGCTCGACTATGCGGCGACGCCGCCGATGGTCGACGAGGCGGCCCAGCGCCAGGTCTCGATCGACATGATCAACGCCGTGCTGCTGAAGGACACGCCGATCAAGGACGCGCTGAATGCGGCGGCCACGCGTGAGCAGGCCATCCTCGACAAGTTCAAGGCCAAATAAGAGGCCCGCGCATGTCCGTGACATTATCGCCCCGGAGCGCCGGCGCCAGCGGGGTCTGGGCGCGGCTGTCGATTTCGACGAAGCAGATCGTCTGGGCCTGGACCTTCCTCGCCCTGCCGGTGCTGTTCTTCGCCATCGTCCGCTTCTACCCGACGCTGGAAGGCTTCTACCTGTCGACGACCGACTGGGATTTGCTGAACGAGGCGCGCTTCGTCGGCCTCGACAATTATCGCAAGCTCTTCGCCGATCCGGTGTTCTGGCAGGTTTTCCGCAACACCTTCGCCTATCTCGTCTTCGGCACGCCGATCGCGATCCTGCTCTCCTTCGCCATCGCCTATTATCTCGACCGGGTGACCTTCCTGCACGGGCTGATCCGGGCGCTCTACTTCCTGCCCTATCTCACGACGGCGGCGGCGATGGCCTGGGTCTGGCGCTGGTTCTACCAGCCGCCGCCGATCGGCGTGATCAACAGCATTCTCGGCTCCGTCGGCATCCCGGCCCAGCCCTTCCTGCGCTCGATCGACCAGGCGCTGCCGGCGATCATGCTGACCGCGATCTGGGCGCATCTCGGCTTCCAGATCATCATCTTCATGGCGGGTCTGCGCGCCATTCCGACGAGCTATTACGAGGCGGCGCGCATCGACGGGCTGGGGGAGGGGGCGATCCTGACCCGCATCACCATCCCGCTCCTGAAGCCGACCACCGTCTTCCTGGTCGTGTTCTCGTCGATCGGCTTCCTGCGGATCTTCGACCAGGTCTACAACATGACCAGCAACGACCCCGGCGGGCCGCTCAACTCGACCAAGCCGCTGGTGCTGATGATCTACCAGACGGCCTTTTCCTCCTACCAGATGGGCTATGCCGCGGCCCAGACCGTCGTGCTGTTCGTGATCCTGTTCTCGATTTCGATGGCGCAGCTCTGGATCCTGAGGAGCCGCTGAGATGAGCGAGAGCGCAAAGCCCTCCTACGCCTATGGCAGCACCATCCGCCCCGGCCGGATCGTCGCCTGGACGATCCTCTTCCTCGGCGGCATCGTCATGATGACGCCGCTGCTCTTCATGTTCTCGACATCGCTCAAGACGGCCGGCCATGTCTACGATCTGCGGCTGATCCCCGAGCAGCCGACGCTCGCCAACTACGTCAAGGTCCTGTCCGACGGGCGCTTCGTCCGCTGGTTCCTGAACTCGACGCTGATCGCGACGATCGTCACGCTGTCCTGTCTGTTCTTCGACAGCCTCGTCGCCTACACGCTGGCGAAATTCGACTTTCCCGGCCGCCGCCTGGTTTTCCTGGCGATCCTGTCGACGCTGATGATCCCGACCGAGATGCTGGTCATTCCCTGGTATCTGATGGCGAGCAAGCTCGGCTGGATCGACACCTATTGGGGCATCATGTTCCCGGGGCTGGTCACCGCCTTCGGCGTCTTCCTGATGCGGCAATTCTTCGAGACGGTGCCGAACGATTTCCTCGAGGCGGCCCGCGTCGATGGCCTCAACGAATTCGCGATCTGGTGGAAGGTGGCGCTGCCGCTGGTCACGCCCGCGCTCTCGGCACTGGCGATCTTCACCTTCCTCGGCAATTGGACAGCCTTCTTCTGGCCGCTGATCGTCACCACTGACCCGTCGCTCTACACGCTGCCGGTCGGCCTTTCGAGTTTCGCCGTCGAGCAGTCGATCCAGTGGGAGTTGATCATGACGGGGGCGGCGCTCGCCACCATCCCGACGCTGGCGATCTTCCTGTTCTTCCAACGCTACATCGTACGCGGCGTCATGCTCGCCGGGGTCAAAGGCTAGGCTATGGGTTCCTTACAGACCAACGACCGATCGCGCTTTCCCGATCCGGTCTATCGCGAGACCGTGCTGAGGCCGCTCTTCGACGGCGCGCGCCACCACCATGCCGGGGCGCTGCGCCGGATCGACCGCGCCCATCTCGTCATGCTGGTCGAAACCGGCATTCTCGACGCCGGCCAGGGCGCGGCGATCGCCCGCGCGCTGCTGGCGATGGAGCGCGAGATCGACCCCGCCGCGCTCGCCTATGGCGGGGATGTCGAGGATTACTTCTTCTACATGGAGCGCGAGTTGAAGGCGCGCGCCGGGACCGATATCGGCGGGCGGCTGCACACGGCGCGCTCGCGCAACGACATCGACCACACCTTCCTCAAGCTCGACCTGCTGCCGCGCATCGACCGGCTGCTCGCGGCCTGCCGACAATTGCTGGCGGCGCTGATCGAGACCGCCACGCGCGACCGCGACGTGCTGATCGTCGCCTATACCCATGGCCAGCCGGCCCAGCCGACGACCTATGGGCATTATCTCGCAGCGATCATCGAGATCCTGATCCGCGACATCGAGCGGATCGAGGCCGCGCGCGGCATCGTCGATCTCTGCCCGCTCGGCGCGGCCGCGATCACCACTTCGGGCTTTCCGATCGACCGGCAGCGCGTGGCCGACCTTCTCGGCTTTGCCGCGCCACTGCAGAACTCCTATTCCTGCATCGCCGCGACCGACTACCTGACCTCGATCTACAGCGCGGTCTCGCTGCTGTTCCTGCATCTTGGCCGGCCGGTCCAGGATTTCCAGTTCTGGTCGAGCTTCGAGGTCGGGCAGCTCTATCTGCCGAACGCCTTCGTGCAGATCTCCTCGATCATGCCGCAGAAGCGCAATCCGGTGCCGTTCGAGCATCTGCGCCATCTCTCGGGCCAGGCGGTTGGGCGTGCCCGTGCCGTGGTCGACGTGATGCACAACACCCCCTTCACCGACATGACCGACAGCGAGTCCGAGACCCATGAGATGGGTTATCAGGCGATCGATGTCGGGCTTCGCGTCCTCGACCTGCTGACCGCGACGATCCGCGCCGGGCAGATCGACCCGGACCGGGTCGCGGTCAATCTCAGCCGCTCCTGCGCCACGATCACCGAGCTTGCCGACTGGCTGGTGCGCAGCGAGGGGCTGTCCTTCCGGCTCGGCCACGAGATTGCCGCCGATGTCGCCCGGGCCGTCGTGGCCATGGCCGGCGATTTGCCGACCGACGGCTATCCGGCCTTCACCACGGCTTTCGAGCACCATGTCGGGCGCAAGCCGGCGGCGGATGCGGCCGAATTCGCCCGGATGGTCTCGCCGGAGCATTTCGTCGCGGTTCGCGACCGCTTCGGCGGCCCGGCGCCGGCAGCGCTCGATGCCGCCTTTGCCGGCTATCGCGAGGCGCTCGATGGATTCGACCGGCACGCGACGGACATCGCCCAACGGCAAAGCGCCGCGGCCGCCGAGCTCGAACGCCGCGTTCACGAGATCGCAAAGGGTGGATGATGGCACGCATCGAGCTGGAGCAGATCGTCAAGCGCTATGGCAGCATCACCACGGTCCACGGCATCGACCTGACGATCGATGACGGCGAGTTCGTCGTGCTCGTCGGCCCCTCGGGCTGCGGCAAGTCGACGACGCTGCGCATGATCGCCGGGCTGGAGGCGATTTCGGGCGGGACGCTGCGCATCGGCGGGCAGGTGGTCAATGACCGCGAGCCCAAGCACCGCAACATCGCGATGGTCTTCCAGAACTACGCGATCTACCCGCATCTGACCGTGGCGCAGAATATCGGCTTCGGGCTCTACACCTCCAAGCTCTCCAAGGCCGAGAAGCAGGCCCGGATCCGCGAGACGGCGAAGACCCTGAGCCTGGAGCCCTATCTCGAACGGCGCCCCGCCGCGCTCTCCGGCGGGCAGCGGCAGCGCGTGGCGATCGGCCGGGCGATGGTGCGCGATCCCGTCGCCTTCCTCTTCGACGAGCCGCTCTCGAACCTCGACGCCCAGCTGCGCGGCCAGATGCGGCTGGAGATCAAGCAGCTCCACCAGCGGCTCGGCAGCACCATCGTCTTCGTCACCCATGATCAGGTCGAGGCGATGTCGCTTGCCGACCGGATCGTCGTGATGCGCGACGGCCGCATCCTGCAGGTCGGCGCGCCGATGGATCTCTACAACCGGCCGGCGGACATCTTCACCGCGCGCTTCATCGGCACGCCGGAGATGAACATGATCGACGGGATTGTCGCCGACGGCCATGTGGAGCTGGAGGCCAATGCCGCTGCCGTCGATCTTTCCGGCCTCGGCGGCTTGCCGCGCGGTGTCGAGGCCGGCCAGCCCATCGTTCTCGGCGTCAGGCCGCAGGAGCTGCATCTGCTTACCGGCGGGCGCGGCGACCTCCCCATTCGGATCGAAGGCAGGGTCCGGGTGGCCGAGCCGCACGGCTCCGAAACCTTCGTCCTGCTCGACTTGCCGGCCGGCCAGCTGGTTGCCCGCGCGCCCTCGACGGTCTCGTTCAAGCCCGGCGATGCGGTCGCCTTCGGGGCCGAGGCGAACAGCCTGCGGGTCTTCGACAAGCGGACGGAGAAGCTCGTCAACTGAGCCCGCGCAGACCGACGCCAGCGAGGCATTGGCCGTTCCGCCGCCGTTGCCGGCCTCATGGATTTCGCAGGAATCCACCCCATATGGATTCCACGGAGTTCTGAGCGTGAGACTCGCGCGGGTGGCCCTTTTCGCGGCGGCCGTCGCGGCCGCGGCGATCCTCTCCTCCTTCTCTCCCGCGCAAACGGTGGCGGGCAGGGTCGCTTTGAGTGTCGCGATCGACGGCGCCATCGGTCCGGCAAGCTCCCGCCAGCTCAAGCGGGCGCTGAACGTCGCTGCCGAGCGGAAGGTCGCGGTCCTCATCCTGCAGTTGAACACGCCGGGCGGGCTGGTCACCTCGATGCGCGAGATGATCGCCGACATCCTGGCCTCTCCCGTTCCCGTCATCGGCTATGTCGCTCCGGCGGGGGGCCATGCGGCGAGCGCCGGCACCTACATCCTCTACGCCACCCATGTCGCGGCGATGGCACCCGGCACCAATCTCGGGGCCGCCACCCCGGTGCAGATCGGCGGGCTGCCCTCGCTTCCCGGCGGCGAGAAGGATAACGGCCCGGGCGGCATCGGGAAGGACACCGGCGCGCGGGCGCCCGTCGATGCCATGACGACCAAGGTCACCAATGACGCGGTCGCGCTGATCCGCTCGCTTGCCGAGTTGCGCGGGCGCAATGGCGACTGGGGCGAAAAGGCCGTGCGCGAGGGGGCGAGCCTCTCGGCCAGCGCAGCGCTCGATCAGCGTGTCATCGACTTCGTCGCCCGCGACACGGCCGAACTCCTGCAACTGGCCGATGGCCGCACCGTCGAGGTGGCCGGCAAGAAGGAGGTTCTGGCCACGAAGGGCCTGGCCGTCGAGACGCTGGAGCCCGGCTGGTTCATCCGGCTTCTCGCCGTCATCACCAACCCGAACACCGCCGTCATCCTCATGCTGGTCGGCTTCTATGGCCTCGTCTTCGAATTCGTCAGCCCCGGCGCGGTGGCGCCCGGTGTCGTCGGAGCCATCTGCCTCGTGCTCGGCCTCTACGCGCTCGATCAGCTGCCGATCAACTATACCGGGCTGGCCCTGATGCTGCTCGGCGTTGCCTTCCTCATCATCGAGACCTTCAATCCGACGGTCGTGCTGGGGCTCGGCGGCGCAGCCGCCTTCCTGCTCGGCTCCACCATGCTGCTTCAGACCGAAGGGCCGGGCTTCGGCGTGTCCTGGGCCGTCATCGGCCCCGCCGCTGCGCTCAGCCTGGCACTCGCCCTGCTTGCCGGAACCTATTTCTGGACGGCGCGTCGCAATCCGCCGCGCATCGGCGGCGAGGCCATGCGCGGCCTTGCCGTGGACGTCCTCGACTGGAACGGCGGCGAGGGCCATGTGCTGGCGCTCGGCGAACGCTGGCGGGCGAAGGCCGACGAGCCCATCGCACCGGGGGGCAGCGCGGAGGTGACCGCCGTCAGCGGCCTCGTGCTGACAGTGCGGCGGCGCGATGCGGCAAATGACGGAGCAAAGCGATGATCGTCAGTTATGTGGCCTATCTGATCATAGCGCTGCTGGCAGCGCTGTTCCTGTCGGCTGCGATCCGCATCCTGAGGGAATATGAGCGCGGCGTGGTCTTCACGCTCGGCCGCTTCACCGGGGTCAAGGGGCCGGGCCTCATCATCCTCGTCCCGTTCGTCCAGCAGATGGTGCGCGTGGACCTGCGCGTCGTGGTGCAGGACGTGCCGCCGCAGGATGTCATCTCGCGCGACAACGTCTCGGTGAAGGTCAATGCAGTGCTCTATTTCCGCATTGTCGATGCCGAGCGCGCGATCATCCAGGTCGAGGATTTCATGACGGCCACCAACCAGCTGGCGCAGACGACTTTGCGCTCGGTGCTCGGCAAGCATGAGCTCGACGAGATGCTGGCTGAGCGCGACAGGCTCAACAGCGACATCCAGGAGATTCTCGACCAGCGCACCGATGCCTGGGGCATCAAGGTCTCCAATGTCGAGATCAAGCATGTCGATCTCAACGAGAGCATGGTCCGCGCCATCGCCAAGCAGGCCGAGGCGGAGCGGCTGCGGCGGGCCAAGGTGATCAACGCCGATGGCGAGCAGCAGGCGGCGGCAAAGCTGGTCGAGGCGGGACGCATGCTGGCGGCCGAGCCGCAAGCCATGCAACTGCGCTATTTCGAAGCCCTGCACGACATCGCCGGCGAGCGCACCTCGACGGTGGTGTTCCCCTTGCCGATGGATTTGCTGAGGCAGTTCCTGCAGCAGCCGGGCGATGATGGAGGGGCGCGATGAAGGATGCGGCTTACGGCTCCAGCTCGGAATCCCAGTAGAGATAGTCGAGCCAGCTCTCATGCAGGTAGTTCGGCGGGAAGAGCTTGCCGTTGCGATGGAGGTCGTTGACCGTCGGCGCATAGGGCTTCTGGGCCGGGAACATCTCGACATAGGCCGGCATCTTGTCGCCCTTGCGCAGGTTGCAGGGCGAGCAGGCCGCGACGACGTTCTCCCAGGTGGTGAGCCCGCCCTTCGAGCGCGGCACGACATGGTCGAAGGTCAGCTCGTCGCGCGTGCCGCAATATTGGCAGGCGAAGCGGTCACGCAGGAAGACGTTGAAGCGGGTGAAGGCCGGTGTCCGCGATGGCTTGATGTAGCTCTTCAGCGAGACGACCGAGGGCAGCCGCATGTCGAAGCTCGGACTGCGGACCACCGTATCGTATTCCGAGACGATGTTGACGCGGTCCATGAAGACCGCCTTGATCGCGTCCTGCCAGCTCCAGAGAGATAGCGGATAGTAGCTCAGTGGCCGAAAATCGGCATTGAGGACGAGAGCCGGACAGCCGTCCGGCGACGCCATCGGATGCATCACATGCGCCGTCAAACCCGTCGCACCTCCGCTTCGTCAGCGGGACGAATCCCGCCTGACGATCAATGTAAGCGCGAGACGACAGGAATGTGAAGGAACTTGTTGCGGGTGCGACATGCCTGCGCGTGACCGAGAGGCATTTCCCCTCGCCATGGCGGGCAGGGAAACCCGCCATCTTCGCGGCGCAGGAGGTGCCGCAAGGCTCGCTCAGCGGGTCGGGACGGGTTTCTCGCCGCGATAATCGTAGAATCCGCGCTTGGTCTTGCGGCCGAGCCAGCCGGCCTCGACATATTTCACCAACAGCGGGCAGGGGCGATATTTCGAGTCGGCGAGACCGTCATGCAGCACCTGCATCACCGACAGACAGGTGTCGAGGCCGATAAAGTCGGCGAGCTGGAGCGGCCCCATCGGATGGTTGGCGCCGAGCCGCATGGCGACGTCGATCGCCTCGACCGAGCCGACGCCCTCATAGAGCGTGTAGACGGCTTCGTTGATCATCGGCAGCAGGATGCGGTTGACGATGAAGGCCGGGAAATCCTCCGACACCGAAGCCGTCTTGTGCAGCTTGCCGACGAAGTCCTTGGCGAGCTCGAAAGTGCCGTCATCGGTGGCGATGCCGCGAATCAGCTCGACGAGCTGCATCAGCGGCACCGGGTTCATGAAATGAATGCCGATGAAGTGCTCGGGCCGGTCGGTCGCGGCCGCGAGCCGGGTGATCGAGATCGAGGAGGTGTTGGAGGCCAGGATCGCCTTCGGCCGCAAATGCGGACAGACGGCGGTGAAGATCTTGCGCTTGACCTCCTCGTTCTCGGTCGCGGCCTCGATGACGAGGTCGCACTCGCCGAGATTCTCCAGCCCCGGGGCCGCCTCGATCCGGCCGATGGCCGCGCGGCGCTCGTCCTCGGCAAGCGCGCCTTTCATCACCTGACGCGCCATGTTGCCGTCGATCGTCGCCAGCGCCGCATTGATGCGCTCCTCGGCGAGGTCGTGCAGCTTCACGTCGAACCCGGCCACCGCCGCCACATGGGCGATGCCGTTGCCCATCTGGCCCGCCCCGATGATGCCGATCTTCCTGATCGCCTGGTCCGACATGATCCGATCCCGATATCTTTCCCGCTCCCCGCGGGAGCGAACGGGCCGCCCATGGGGGCGGCCCGGCACGTTCAGTCCAAGTCTTACTTGCCGGCCTTGCCGAGTTCGGCGTCGAGCTCCGGCAGGACGGTGAAGAGGTCGCCGACGAGGCCGTAATCGGCGATCTGGAAGATCGGCGCCTCCTCGTCCTTGTTGATGGCGACGATGACCTTGCTATCCTTCATGCCGGCGAGATGCTGGATCGCGCCGGAAATGCCGACCGCGATGTAGAGCTCGGGCGCGACCACCTTGCCGGTCTGGCCGACCTGCCAGTCGTTGGGGGCGTAGCCGGCATCGACCGCGGCGCGCGAGGCGCCCATCGCGGCGCCGAGCTTGTCGGCGACGGGCTCGATCACCTTGGTGAAATTCTCGGCCGAAGCCAGCGCCCGCCCGCCCGAGATGATGATCTTGGCCGAGGCCAGCTCCGGACGGTCGGACTTGGCGACCTCCTCGCCCTTGAAGGACGAGTTGCCGGGGTTCTCGGCGGCCGAGACGCTCTCGACGGCAGCCGAGCCGCCTTCTCCGGCCGCCTGGAAGGAGGCGGTGCGGATCGTGAGCAGCTTCTTCGCGTCGGCGGATTGTACTGTCTGGATGGCGTTGCCGGCATAGACCGGGCGCTCGAAGGTGTCGGGCGAGACGACCTTGGTGACGTCCGAGACCTGCATCACGTCGAGCAGGGCGGCGACGCGCGGCAGCACGTTCTTGCCGGTGGTGGTGGAGGGGGCGACGATGGCGTCGTAGGCGCCTGCCAGCTTGACGATCAGCGCGGCCAGCGGCTCGGCCAGCGCGCGGCCGTAGGCCGCGTCGTCGGCGAGCAGCACCTTCTCGACGCCCGCGAGCTTCGCAGCCGCATCGGCCGCGGCCTTGGCGCCCTCACCGGCGACGAGGATATGGACGGGTGCGCCGAGCTGGGCGGCGGCGGTCAGCGCCTTGGCGGTGGCGTCCTTGACGGAAACGTTGTCGTGTTCGGCGATCAGCAGCGTGGTCATCAGATCACCCCGGCGGTCTTGAGTTTGGAGACGAGTTCGGCGGCATTGGCCACCTTGATGCCGGCGGAGCGGCCGGCCGGCTCCTCGGTCTTCAGCACCTTCAGGCGCGGCGAAACATCGACGCCAAGCGTCTCGGCCGAGGTCTCGTCGAGCGGCTTCTTCTTCGCCTTCATGATGTTGGGCAGCGAGGCGTAACGCGGCTCGTTCAGGCGCAGATCCGTGGTGACGATCGCCGGCAGCTTGAGCTGGACCGTCTGCAGGCCGCCATCGACCTCGCGGGTGACGTCGACCGAGCCGTCGCCGACCACGACCTTCGAGGCGAAGGTGCCCTGCGGCCAGCCGAGCAGCGCGGCGAGCATCTGGCCGGTCTGGTTGGCGTCATCGTCGATCGCCTGCTTGCCGAGGATGACGAGGCCGGGGGCCTCCTGCTCGACCACTTTCTTCAGGAGCTTGGCCACCGCCAGCGGCTCGACCAGCCCATCGACCTTCACGAGGATGCCGCGGTCGGCGCCCATGGCCAGGCCCGTGCGGATCGTCTCGGCGGCTTGAGCCGGGCCGATCGAAACCACGATCACCTCGGTCGCCTTGCCGGCTTCCTTCAGGCGCAGCGCCTCTTCGACGGCGATCTCGTCGAACGGGTTCATCGACATCTTGACGTTCGCAAGCTCGACGCCAGACCCATCCGCCTTCACGCGGATCTTCACGTTGTAATCAACAACCCGCTTCACGGGCACCAAGATCTTCATCGTCAGATCACCGTTCAGAAGAAATGCGCCTTGCGCCGCGCCGCCGGAGAGAGCGGGATGGCGGCATCGCGGCCTTCGGCTGGAATGCGGTCGGACCGTAGCGATGGGCATTTGCGCTTGTCAACGCCGTCAGCCGGCGCAATCCGGGCGGAATCGAAGCCGGGACGGGCAGTGTCATGGCTGCGCGGCCCGACGCCCGAACAGGGTGACGCCGCGGCGGATGAACAGGGGCGTCAGCGCCGCTCCGGTGGCGAGCCCGCCGAGATGGGCCCACCAGCCGATATTGCCTTGCGGATCGAACCAGGCCGAGGCGGCTTGGAAGACGATCCAGCCACCGAGCGTATAGACGGCCGGGACGTGGACCGGGATCCATTTGAAGGCGAGACCCCAGATCCGAACGCGCGGATAAAGCATCAGATAGGCGGCGATGACGCCCGAGATCGCGCCGGATGCGCCGACCAGCGGCTGCTCCGAATCCGGATAGACCAGCGCGTGCGCGAGCGAGCCGCCGAGCCCGCAGAGGAAGAAGAAGGCGAGGAAGCGGGCATGGCCCATCGCGTCCTCGACATTGTCGCCGAAGACCCAGAGGAACAGCATGTTGCCGATGAGATGTGCGAAGCTGGCATGGAGCAGGATGTTGCTGAAGGGGGTCAGCCAGGCCGGCGCGTGAACCAGCCCTTCCGGCAGTACGGCCGTGCCGAACAGCACCGAGGGGATCATCCCGAAGCCGGCCATCATGGCGATGTCGCTCTCCTGATGCGGCCAGTACCGGAGCGCGATCTGGATCACCGTGCAGGCCGCGACCAGCCCGTAGGTGATGAAGGCTGAGCGGGTGAAGCGCAGCGGCACGCCATCATAGATCGGGACGAACATGGCCGGCTCTAGCGGTTCTGTCCGGGAATCCAGAGAACGTCGCCACCGGCCTTCGCATTGAGGAAGCGGGATGCAACGAACAGGAAATCCGAGAGCCGGTTGATGTATTTAAGGGCCGGGCCCGAGACCGCCTCGCCCTCGATGGCGGCGAGCTCCGCCATCAGGCGTTCGGCCCGGCGGCTGACGGTGCGGGCGAGATGCAGATGCGTTGCCGCAGGCGTGCCGCCCGGCAGCACGAAGGAACGCAGCGGCGCCAACGTCCCGTTAAGCTGGTCGATCTCGTTTTCGAGCCGGTCGACCTGGGACTGCACGATGCGCAGCGGCTCGAAGGTGAGGGGCTTGTCGGTCTCCGGCGTCGAGAGATCCGCGCCGAGATCGAAGAGGTCGTTGCTGATGCGGCCGAGCATCGCGTCGACCTCGGCATCCTCGGCTGCGGCATGAAGCCGCGCCAGGCCGATGCAAGCATTGGTCTCGTCGACGGTGCCGTAGGCCGCGACCCGCAGGTCGAATTTCGGGCGGCGCGGGCCGGATGTCAGGCCGGTGGTGCCGTCGTCGCCGGTGCGGGTGTAGATGCGGTTGAGCTTGACCATGCACCGCTTATAGCGCGGCGCGGGTTCGACGGAAGCAGGCTCTTCGCCGCCCCGTCCTCATCCTGATGTCAGAAGGTGTAGCCGAGCTTGGCGCCGATATTGGCCGGGCCGCGCGGCGACGCCGTGCCGGGCTGGCTTGAGCAGCCCGCCGTGCTGAAATGCTCGAGCGTCGTGACGAGGTTCCAGCGATCGGACAGGCGGAAGCCGAGCGCCGCCGCCTCGCGCGTGCCGGCGTTGCAGCCGAGGCTCAGGCGATTTTCCGGGATGATCGCTCCGGTCTTGCCGTCATGGACCGCCGCCGCGAGGCTCGCTTCGACGAAGATGTCCTTGCTGATGTCAAAGGTCCAGGCCGCGCCGGCATAGGCGTAGCGGGTGCCGTTGAGGTTCACGCTGGAGCCGATGTTGAAGCGCGGGATGAAGGCGGCGGCGATGCGGTCGCTGAGCGGGACGAGGCGCGGCGACAGGACCTCGCCGGCGATATTGGCCAATCCGCCCTCGCGGCCGCCCGGATTCGCGAGGCCTCCGCCGATGCGCGCCTCCCAGGCGGGAGCGGGCGGTTCCGCGGCGGGCGCGTAGCTCGACACGGCCGGCGACAGTGATCTCGATTGTGCCCAGCCCGGCGAGCTGAGCAGGCAACCGGCAACAAGAAGCAACGCGACGCGAACCATGATCACCGGCGGAGAAGGGAAACTGGCGTTAGTGAAGCGCACACACTCGTGTTCGGATTGTGGCAAAGCCCTTCCTGAAGGCCTCGATCCACAGCGCCTTCGATTCGGAAAGTCAAATTGATTCAAATGTTTGCAACATCGTGGCCAATCACGGCCCGCTGCGCCACCAGAGCACGAAGACGACGATGACGATGGCAAGGAACTGAAGCTGGACGCGCAGTTGCATCAGCTTCTGCGAGGTGTTGGCGCTGCCGCCGCGCATCATGTTGATCAGGCCGAGCAGCAGCACCACCGCAACGGCACCGACGGCGATGGGGACGAGCGAATTCGAGAGCGTCATGACTGAGGCTTAATCCGCCGACCGGCACTTTGCCAGCATCGAGATGGCTGCCGCGGTGGTTGCAAGATGTCGCAGCTCAGCTCAAGGCCACGCTCGGCGCCAGGGCACGCGTCCGCACCGGCGAGGAGAGGTTCTCGGCGAGCGCGCGACAGATCGCGGGCAGGCCGTCGAGCAGATCGGGCACGAAGGCCTGTGACGGCGGCAGCCGCTTCGGCAGGGCGTGGAGCGCTGCCGCCATGACCATGGGGTCGCGTACACCGTCGCCGTCCTGGGCGGGGTCGGCCAGGACGTCGATCAGCCCCAGCTCCTCGGCGCGATGGGCGCGGATCGCCTGTTCCAGCCGCGGCCGGACTCGCGGCACGACGAGCGCCGGCTTGTCGAAGGACAGGATCTCGCAAAAGGTGTTGTAGCCGCCCATGGCGACGACGCAGTGGGCGCGGTTCATCAGCAGTTCGAGGCGCGGCTCGAAGCCGAGCCCTTCGAGCTTGGGATTGCGCGCGATGCGCTCGGCGAAATCCTTGCGCTTCTCGCGGGACATGAACGGACCGAAGACGATCAGCGCCGGCAGCGCGATCGTCGGGTCCGCCTCATAGGCCGAGATCACCCAGTCGATGACACCGGCACCGTCGCCGCCGCCGCCGGGCGTGACGAGGATGAAGGGCTGCTTGGTGATGCGCGGATAGCGGTTGGGCGGCATGGGCGAGGGCACCGCGCGCTTGAGATAGCCGAGATAGCGGGTCTTGGCCGAGAAGCGCTGTTGATCCGGCAGGCCGGCGAGCGGCTCGTAGACGCTCTCCAGCCCATAGACGAAGACGTCGTCATAGATGGTGTCGAGCGCTTCCAGCGCACCGCTGTGGCGCCATTCCTCGAGCAGCTTGCCTGGCTCGTCGAGCACGTCGCGCAGGCCGAGCACGATACGGGCGCCGCGCCGGCGCAGGATGTCGAGCGCGGGCTTGAGCTCGCCGCGCAGGCCGACGGGCTCCTTGTCGACGATCACGACGTCCGGATCGAAGGAGAGCACCGTCTGCTTGATGATGTCGGTGCGCAGGCGGATCGTGTCGTCGAGCTCGAGATTGAGGTGATGCGGGCCGTAATGGCCGTCGCTCTGCTTCTCGACGCCGGGGATGCGGACATAGTCGACGCCGTCGCCGAACTGGAAGCTCGAGATCACCGAGGAACCCGAGACGATGATGACCGAGATGTGCGGAAAGCTCGCGACCAGCGCGTTGGCGATGGCGCGGCAACGCCGGATATGGCCCAGCCCGAAGGTGTCGTGGCTGTAGATCAGCACACGCGGGGCGTGGGAACTGCGCGGGCTCCGTTCGGGGCCCACCAGATCAATGACATTGGACGACATGGGAACGCCGGCCTCCACAACGGGTCAGACGACTTCCTGGCGGGGCCGAGCACACCAGACAGCCATGCTGCAGCATGGTTGTACCCACCTATAGCGTGGCGCCGAGGGCGATCCAAGCCTGCCTGACCGAGGGAGATGCCGCTTTTTTCATGCCGTGCCGCCCCGGCCTATCAGGCTGCGCGGATCGGCGAGCGCGACGGCAGAGTGGCTGTCCGCCAGCGCAAGCAGGTCGCTGAGAAAAGCCCAGGCGGTTTCGTCGTGATCGCGATGGTGCAGGAGGAGGCCGAGCGTGTCGGGCCCTTGCGGCCGCCCGCGCCATTCCATCAGCAGATCCACGATTTCGGCGATCAATCCGGCGGGATTCCGGCCGATGCGCCCGCCATGCCAGTCCATCACGTCGATATGGGTGTTGAGGAGTTGAGGCCCGCCATCGGGGCCGTTGCGATGATCGCGGAAGCAGGACAGCGCCGTGAAGCCGAGCTCCGGCAGGCGGGCAGCATGGCCCGGATCGATGCGGTTCCAGGGTGGCACGAAGACCGGCAGGATGGCCTCGCCCAGCACGTCGCGCAGGCGCAACGAGGCTTTCACGATCTCGGTATCGACAGCCTCTGGCGCGCGATCCGGCCCGAATTCGGATTTCTTCGCCCCGGCGGGGGCATGGTTGCGATGCCAGCAGCCGTGCTGGCAGGGCAGGAGCGCCGGGCTGTCGCGCAGGCTCCCGGCAAGGGCGGTTTCCGCCAGCATGGGGATGACGGCGAGCAGGACCGGCACATGGAAGCGCTCGGCACAGGTTGCGAGCCGGTCGAGCGCGGCGCTGGGACCGACGGCGTCGTCATCGCGCAGCCAGAGCCGGAGTTGCCGGCCGGCGGCGTGCCAGTGGTCAAGTTCCTCGATGAGGGGAGACCAGAGGGCGGCGCTCATGGAGCCTCCCTTCCGGTCGCGGCGCGGCGCTTCAGGCTGCGGTTGCGGCAGGCGATGGCGAGGCCCGCCGCCAGCCTTTCGGCGGCCCGCTCCGTGGTGCGCTCGGTCAGCACGAAGCGACGCGCCTGCGCCCCCATGGCAGCGCGCCTGGCGCCGTCGCGCAACAGGGCCGAGAGCGTGGCGGCGAAGGCGGCCTCGTCGCCTTCCGGCACCAGCAGGGCGGTTTTCTCGGCCTCGACGGTGGTCGAGACGCCGCCGCTGTCGAAGGCGACGACCGGCAGTCCTGTCGCCTGCGCTTCGAGATAGACCAGCCCGTAAGCCTCGCGCATGCCCGGCCAGACGAAGACGTCATGAGCCGCGAGCTCGGCCAGCGCCCGTTCGCGGTCCAGCAAGCCGAGCCAGGCGATGCGCCCGGCGGGCAAGCCGGCGAAAGCCCGTTCGATCTCGCCGCGCTTGCGCCCGTCGCCGATGACGCTGAGGCTCCAGTCCTCGTCGCGGATGCGTTCGAGAATGCGGGCCAGCGCGAGATAGCTGTTCAGCTTGGTGCCCTCGCGCATCATCGCGATGGTCACGAGGCGCGGCGCGCCGCTGCGGGCGATGTGCCGGGGCGGCTCGCGGTCGAAGGCGACGAAGGGCGGCAGCGGCAGGAGCGCGGTCCCTTCCTGGCGCCAGGGCTCGAGCCCTTGCCGGTCGCGGTCGGTGAAGAAGAAATGCGTGTCGGCGGCCTCGAGCCCATGGCGCACGAGCGCCGTGTGGCGTGCCCATTCGCCTTGGGCGCGCTGCGCGGCGTCGCTTGCTTCGGCCGTGACATAGGGGATGCCGAGCGCGGCCGCGATCTCCGGGCCGAGCAGGTCCGGGGCGCGATAGTAGTTGTGGTAGGTGAACCAGAGATCGGGGGGCTCGGCCGCCCCGTCCCGCCAGGAGGTGAGCAGGCGCTCGCGCAATCCGGCGGCGTCGGCTTCGAGCCGGGCGAGGGCGGTCGCGTCTGAACCGGCCAGATAGCCCCGTCCCGCCTTCACCGGCTCGACGACATGGCCGAGCGAGCGCAGGGCCGCGACGAGCTGGCGCGCCATGCGGCGGTCGCCGGAGACGCCGTCATCGTCGTACAGGTTGAGCGGAGTGTGGAAAGCGATGCGCAAAGTCGGTTCGCAGGCGGCGTGGCGATGTCTCAGCGATAAGGATCGGCCGCGTCGCGCAGGCCGTCGCCGAGGAAGTTGAAGGCAAGGATGATCACGATCACCGGGATGACCGGATAGAGCAGCCAGGGATAGAGCGCCACCACATTGATGTTCTGGGCCTCGTTCAGCATCACGCCCCAGCTCGTGATCGGGGGCCGCAAGCCCAGGCCGAGGAAGGAGAGCGCCGTTTCGCCGAGGATGGTGCGGGGGATGGTGATCGTCGCCGAGGCGATGAGATGGCTCATGAAGCCCGGCACCAGATGCAGCGCGATGATGCGCCGCGGCCGCGCGCCCATGAGCTGGGCGGCAACGACATAATCCTCCTCGCGCAGAGAGAGCAGCTTGGAGCGCACCGAGCGGGCGAGCCCCGTCCAGTCCATCAGGCCGAGGATCACGGTGATGCCGAAATAGACCACCACCGGGCTCCAGGACGGCGGCATGATCGAGGCCAGCGCCAGCCAGAGCGGGATATGCGGCAGCGACTGCACGATCTCGATGATGCGCTGGACAACGAGGTCGACCCGGCCGCCATAGTAGCCGGCGATGCCGCCGATGATGACGCCGAGCACGAAGGAGATGCTGACGCCGATCAGGCCGATCGAGAGCGAGATGCGTCCGCCATAGAGGATGCGGGAGAGCATGTCGCGGCCGAGCCGGTCCGAGCCGAGCCAGAAGAAGGTGCCGCCCTCCGGCGGGCAGACGAGGTGCAGATTGCCCGGCACGAGCCCCCAGAAGCTGTAGCTGTCGCCGCGGCAGAAGAAGCGCAGCTTCTCCGGCCGTTCGCGATCCTCGGCATATTCGCGCTTCAGGTTCTCCATGTTGAGATGGAGCTTGAAGGGATAGACGAAGGGGCCGACGAACGCGCCCTCGTGGAAGAGGCGGACCTGCTGGCCGGGCGCGCGGATGAAATCCGTGTTGCGCGTGCTGTAGTGATAGGGCGCAAGGAACTCGGCGAAGGCCGCCATCGCATAGATCACGAAGATGAGGACGGCCGAGATCACCGCGAGCCTGTGCTTGCGGAACTTCCACCACATCAACTGCCATTGCGAGGCGAGATAGACCCGCTCCTGCTCGGCGGTCATCTCCTCGGTGGCATAGGGCTCGAACGGGGCCGTCGAGACCGCATGCGGCAGCGGCGCGCCCTCGGGCGGCAGATCCTTGAGCGAGTTCGCGGTCACTTCGTTGCAGCCCCCTGCAAGCGAATGCGCGGATCGAGGATGGCCAGCGCGATGTCCGAGATCAGCACGCCAATCACGGTGAGGAAGGAGAGGAACATCAGGAAGGAGCCGGCGAGATACATGTCCTGGCTCTGCAGGGCGCGGATCAACAGCGGGCCCGTCGTCTGCAGCGACAGCACGATCGCCACGACCTCCGCGCCCGAGACGATCGAGGGCAGGATGTCGCCGATATCGGAGATGAAGAAATTGAGCGACATGCGCAACGGGTATTTGCGCAGCGCCTTGCCCGGCGGCAGGCCCTTGGCGCGGGCGGTGGTGTAGTACTGCTTCTGCAATTCGTCGAGCAGGTTGGCGCGCAGCGCCCGGATCATGCCCGCGGTGCCGCCGGCACCGATGATGATGACCGGGATCCAGAGATGCTCCAGCACCGATCTGAGCTTCGCCCAGCTCATCGGCTGGTTGAGATATTGCGGATCGACGAGACCGCCGATCGAGAGGCCGAACCAGAGATTGGCGAAGTACATGAAGACGAGCGCCAGCAGGAAGTGCGGCACGGCAAGCCCGATCAGGCCGAGGAAGGTCAGGCCGTAATCGCCCCAGCTATATTGATGCGTCGCGGAATAGATCCCGATCGGGAAGGCCACGATCCAGGTGAACAGGATCGTGGCGAAGGAGACGATCATCGTCAGCAGGAGCCGGTCGCCGACGATCTCCCGCACCGGGCGCTGGTATTCGAAGGAATAGCCCATATCGCCGTGGAGCAGGCCCGCGACCCACCAGGCATAGCGCTCCACCGGGGGCCTGTCGAAGCCGTACTCCTTCTTCAGGAACTCGATGCGGCTCATATCGGCCTTCTCGCCCTGCGCCTGCATCTCGGCGGCGAGGGTCTCGAAATAATCGCCTTCGGGCAGGTTGATCACGGTGAAGATCAGCGCGCTGGTGACCAGCAGCGTCGGGATCATGATCAGGATGCGCTTGAAGATGTAGCGAAAGAGCACCGCTCAGCCCTCGCCGTCTTTCTTTCTACGAAACCAGAAGGTGTCTGGCATGTAGCGGCCGAGGAAGGCCCCGGGCTCGAAGCTGTAAAGCCCGTGATCGGGAACGTTGTTGAGGTCGCGCGACACCACGATGGGCTGCAGCGTGCTGTTGATGACGCCGATGGTGAAGAGCTGCTCGGCGTTGATCCGCAGCATCTTCTGCCAGATTTCGCGGCGCTGCGCCGTCGTCACGCTCATCCGCCATTCGTTGTAGAGCCTGACGAGCTCGTTCGCCTCGGGGAGCGACGGGCGCTCGCCTTCGCGGCCATTGGTCTCGATGAACTGGCCCCAGCGCGGCCACTGGAACTGGGCGGTGGAGGTCGGGGCGAGCGCGTCCGGCTCCATCTCCGGCGTGACCAGCGCGTTGTCCATGCCGGCCCAGGCCGACATGATCGTCTGCCCGGCGACGATGCGACGCCGGAAGACGTCACGCTGGCTCGAGCGCGGATAGATCTTGATGCCGACATCGAGAAAGTTCTGCTTCAGCAGGTCGAGGATGTCGGTCTCCTCGGTGTTCTCGCCTGCGGTCTCGATGGTGAATTCGAGCCGTCTCCCGTCGGGCAGGAGGCGCACGCCGTCATCGTCCCGCTTGGTCAGGCCGATCTCGTCGAGGAGCTGGTTGGCGAGGCCGGGATCGTGCTGGATCCAGAGCGAGGCGAGGGCCGGGTCGTAGAGCGGGCTTTCCGGCAAGGCCGTGTTGCCGCTTTCGCGGGCGAGGCCGAAGAAGATCACCTTGTTGACGTCGGTCCGGCTGATCGCGACCGAGATCGCCCGCCGGTAGCGGACGTCGCGGTTGAGGTCGCGCCAGACGGGGTCGATGGCGTTGAGATTGGGCAGCAGCGCGAAATAGGCGCCCTCGGCCCGTTTCCAGAGCTTGACCTCGAAATTCATCCGCTTCGAGGCTTCCTTGAGGAAGGTGTAGTTGTCGAAGCGGATGTAGCGCACCTGCAGGTCGGCCTCGCCGGCCGCGGCCTTGGCCGGGATGAGCGCGCTCGTCCCGATCGTCATCGTCACCTCGTCGGCATAGGGCAATTGCCGGCCGTTCTCGTCGATGCGGTGGAAATAGGCGTTGCGCTCGAAAACGAACTGCTCGGCGGGCAGGGGCGTGGTGTTGCGCCAGGGCTCGAGGGTCGGAAGCTTGGGGTTCTCGGGCCGGTACATGCGGGAGTTGCGCTCGTGCAGGGCGCCCCAGTCGCGAACCCGGTTCTCCTTGATCTTCGCGGCGAGCTCCTGCTTCAGCGCGTGGCGCTCGTGGAATTGCCGCAGATATTGCGAGGGCATGAAGATATAGGTCGGCTGGGCGGCGGCCAGAGCCGGCAGGAAGATCGGGTTGGGCGCCTTCCAGCTATAGCGGACCTCGGTCTCGCTCACGATCTCGAAGACCGGCGGTTCGCCCGCCGAGAACAGCGCCTGAGGCGGCCCGCCCGGCGACAGGCGCTTGTTGTTGGCGACATCCTCCCACCAGTAGCGGAAATCCTCGCTCGTCAGCGGTGATCCGTCCGACCAGCAATGCCCGGGCCGCAGGCGCAGCGTGAAGATGCGCCCCTCATCGACGTTGAAGCTCTCCAGCACGTCGGGGACGAGCTCGAGCTTGTCGTCGTAGACGACCAGGCGCGTATAGCCATAGAGCGTCATCATGCGCAGGTCGCGCTGGTCGCCCATCAGCAGGCGGATATTGCCACGGTGCCGGCCGGCCCTGCGCCCGAGGCTCGCCATGTCGATGACGCGCGGAACGTCCGGAATCCGGTCGCCGACCGGGGGCAGCGCGCCGGCCGCCACGCGGTCGGCGAAGAACGGGCTGTCGATCGCGGCAGGGGTCTGGGCGGCGGGAGCCTGGGCAGAGGAAGGCTGGACGGGAGGCTGCTCGGGCGCGGCGCGCAAGGCGCGCGGCAGGCCGAGGCCGGCGGCGGTGGCCGTTCCCAGAAGCAGCGCCGAGCGGCGCGTCGGAGGAAGGCGGCGCTTCGTCACGACACCAGCTCCTTCACATCGGCATTCGGCCGCGCCAGCACATAATGGCCGTCGCCGAGGGCCAGGTGCGTGAGCTCGCGGTCGTCCGCCCCGTGCTTGAAGGCGCTGCCCCAGCCGCTATCGTCCGAGGCGCCGCCGGGCGCGGCCAGCTTGAAGTCGAGCTTGCGGTCGAGATCGGCGAAGGGCACCGAGCGCAGCAGCGCCTTGGTGTAGGGATGGACGGGCCGGGTGAACAGCGTGTGGCGCGGCGCGAGCTCGACGATGCGGCCGTTGGCCATCACCGCGATGCGGTCGGCCATGTAGTTCACGACCGCGAGGTTGTGCGAGATGAACAGGAAGGTCAGGCCGCGCTCGGCCTGCAGGTCCTTCAGCAGGTTGAGGATCTGCGCCTGGACTGAGACGTCGAGCGCCGAGACCGGCTCGTCGCAGATGATGAGGTCGGGATCGAGCGCGAGCGCGCGGGCGATGCCGATGCGCTGGCGCTGTCCGCCGGAGAAGGAATGCGGATAGCGGTTGAGGAAGCGGGTATCGAGGCCGACATCCTGCATCAGCGCCTTGACCCGCTCGGCCTGTCCGGGCGCCTCGCCGCGCTCGTGGATGACCAGCGGCTCGCGCAGGATGCTCTTCACGGTCATGCGCGGCGAGAGCGACGAGACCGGGTCCTGGAAGATCATCTGGACGCGCGGGCGGAAAGCGCGCAGCGCCTCGCCCTCGAGTGCCAGCACATCGGTCCGCCGATGGCCGTCATCGAAGATCACCTCGCCGGAATCGGCGGTGACGGCGCGCATGACGATCTTGCTGACGGTGGTCTTGCCGCAGCCGCTCTCGCCGACGAGGCCGAGGCATTCGCCGCGGCGGATATCGAAGCCGACATCGTTGACCGCCTTGACGACGGAAAGGCTGCCCTTGCCGAAGAAGCCGCGCGAGCCGGTGACATAGGTCTTGTTCAGGTTGCGCACGCGCAGGAGCGGAGCCGCATCGGCGGCCGGCGCGGGCGCTGGCTTCGCCGCGGCGGGCGGACGGGCCCGGGCCTCGCGCAGGGCCACGAGCCGCTCGCCCTCCTGCATGTCGAAATGCGGCGAGGCTTTCAGCAGCGCCTTCAGATAGGGGTGGCGCGGGCGCCTGAAGATGTCCTCGACCTGGCCGCGCTCCATGATCTCGCCGTGGAAGATGACGACGACCTCGTCGGCCATGTTGGCGACGACGCCGAGATCGTGGGTGATCAGCAGGATCGCCATGCCCATCTCGGCCTGGAGATCGCGCATCAGGTCGAGGACCTGCGCCTGGATGGTGACGTCGAGCGCGGTGGTCGGCTCGTCGGCGATGAGCAGCGCCGGCTGGCAGATCAGCGCCATCGCCAGCATGGCACGCTGGCGCAGGCCGCCGGACAATTCGAAGGGGTAGAGCCCGGAGGCGCGATGCGGGTTCTTGAAGCCGACGCGCTTGAGCATCGCCTCGATCAGCTCGCGCGCCTGCGCCTTCGGCATCGGGCGGTGCAGGAGCAGGGCTTCCTCGATCTGGTTGCCGATGGTGTGGACCGGCGAGAGCGAGGACATCGGCTCCTGAAAGATCATGCCGATGCGGCCGCCGCGCAGCGCGCGGATGCCCGGGCCTTCCCGCGGCAGGGCGGCGATGTCGATCACGGCGTCGGGCGCGAGCGGGTCGCGGAACAGGATCTCGCCGCCGGTGACGGAGCCCGCGCGCGGCAGAAGCCCCATGATCGCCTGCGAGATCACCGATTTGCCTGAGCCGGATTCGCCGACCAGCGCGACCGTCTTGCCGGCGGGAACACGCAGGCCGACGCCCTTCACCACGTCGCGGGCGAGGCCGTGGACTGTGAAACCGATACGCAGATCGCTGACGCGAAGAATGTCCATGAACCGAACTTGTACTTCCCCTCGGGAGGTCCTTACCCTCACCTGACGTCACTAGACGTCGAAAGTTCCGTCTTGCCAATGGCTTTCGGCAGGCCGGATCACTCGGACGGACATTGGCCGGCGCGGATGACATCGCTGCAACGCGGGCCGCGGCGGAAATCGTCGTAGCTGATGCTCCAGGGCTGTACGTTCGGGGCGCGATAGGGACCGAATTTGAAATATTGATTACGGTCGAGGCCTGGTGCCGCGTGCCCGATGTGGCCTTTGACCGTGACGATCGGGATGCCGTCGGCCAGAATCTCGATATGGCCGTCGCCGGACGGGCCGGGCTGCGAGCGGACCACGAAATCGATCCAGCCTTTCTGGGCCGCAGGCAGGTCGGCATGGCGCGTCACCCGGATTCCGGGGGCGCAGGCGCCGAAATAGGAGGGATATTCCTCCGGCACCGAGCCGCTTTCGATGGCGACCAGCGCCCGTGTCTGGTGGACCTGCGGTCGGCTGAGCACGCGCGCCTCTCCGGGCAGGCAGCCTTGCGGGCGCTGCGGGCCGCCGATCGGATAGGATTCGACCAGGTCGGTCTCGACGGTGAAGCCGAGACGGCCCCGGTAGAGCCGCAGAGCCAGGAAGGGCGAGAAGTCGCCCTGCGCGTCGCGCAGGATCTCGCGCTTCCACTGCGCCATCACATATCTGCGATCATCCTGCGGCAGCGGATCGTTCAGCCGCATGGCGAAGCCGTACCAGACGGTCCGCGAGTAGGGGGCGAGAACCTCCGGGCGCTCCCAGACTTCGGCGCGCTCGCTGCATGCCTTGGCGCGCGGATCGCAGGACGGCATCGCCGTCAGGGTCAGCTCGCCCCGCCCGCGCAAGGGCGAGCGCGTGCCGAAAACAACCTGCCCGCCACGCTGTTCGGGGTTGTCCTTGTAGAAAAGGCCGCCTTCGGGCGCGAAACCGCGCTGCTCGAAGCCATCGGTCAGGACGAGGTCGGCCGGATCGGTCGGGGGTGTCGTCGCAGCGGGCTGCGCCGCCGAGAGCAGGAGCAGCGACAGCAACGCCGCGCGCCCGAGCCGATGCCTGACGGCAAGATCGCCCATATATCCCCCCGCATGCGACCGGCCCCGTCGCCGATCCACGCTTTCGCCGCTAACCGACGCACATTGTACAGCACCGCGTACTAACCATATATGGACACCCGCGGGGTGCGGTCTGCGGGGCATAATACAATCGGGCGCGTGTCCGCGCCGAACAGGATCGTCTCCTTTGGAGCCCAACCTTTTCCGCTACATCTGGCAGAAGAGTCGCGGCGAGCAGATCGTCGTCCTGGCGATCATCCTCGTGTCGATCCCGTTCAACTGGGCTTCGTTCGACGTTCCCAAGCGCATCGTCAACGACGCGATCCAGGGCGGCGCCTTCAAGGGCGGCCACACCACCGCGACCCTGATGGACCTCACGCTGCGCCTGCCGTCCTGGCTGGGCGGCGCCAGCGTCAAGCTGTTCGAGGGCTTCCAGGTCGGGCAGCTCGGCCTGCTGATCGGGCTTTCCAGCTATTTCCTGCTGCTCGTCCTGATCAACGGCGCCTTCAAATACGTCATCAACGTGCGCAAGGGCATCCTCGGCGAGCGCATGCTGCGGCGCATGCGCTACGACCTCTTCAGCCAGCTCATGCGCTTCCGGCCGGAGGATATCCGGGCGGTCAAGCCGGCCGAGATCGCGAGCATGATCAAGGACGAGGTCGAGCCGGTCGGCAGCTTCGTCGGCGACGCCTTCATCCAGCCGGTCTTCCTGCTCAGCCAGGCACTGACGGCGCTCGTCTTCATCATGGCGCAGAGCTTCTGGCTGGGCTCGATCGCGCTGCTGATCGTTCTGGCGCAGGCGATCATCATCCCGATCCTGCGGCGCGAGCAGCTTCGGCTCGGGCGCCAGCGGCAGATCGTCTCGCGCCAGCTCGCCGGGCGCATCGGCGAGATCGTCGATGCCGGTCCGATGATCCAGGCGCATGGCGCGACGGCCTATGTCCAGTCCGACATCGCCGGGCGGCTCGGGCGTCTCTTCGACATCCGCTACGCGCTCTACAAGCGCAAATTCGCGGTCAAGTTCCTGAACAACCTGCTGGCTCAGGTCACGCCGTTCTTCTTCTACGCGATCGGCGGCTATTTCGCGTTGCAGGGGCGGCTCGACATCGGCCAGCTCGTCGCCGTGATCGCCGCCTATCGCGACCTGCCACCGCCGATCAAGGAACTGATCGACTGGGACCAGCAGCGCAACGACGTCACCATCAAATACGATCAGGTCATCTCGCAGTTCAACAGCGACGACACGCTGGTGCTCGACGAGGAGAAGGCGGTGGCGCCGCTGCCGGCGACCGGCGAGGTCCAGGTCGAGGCGCTGCAATTGCTCGACAATCGCGGCCAGCCCCTGCTGACGCCGCTCTCCTTCGGCGTGCCACGCCCCGGCATCGTCGCGGTCGTCGGGCCCCATGGCGGCGGCAAGGATGTGCTCGGGCGCATCCTCGGCCGCCAGGCCACCAACTATACCGGCCGCGTCCTGATCGACGGGGAGCCGCTCGCGGCCATGTCGGTCGAGCGTGCGAGCCACATTATCGGCTATGCCGGCGACGAGGCCGAGATCATCGCGGGGTCGATGCGCGACAACATCCTGCTGCCGCTGCAGCGGCACCGCCCGGCCCTGAAGCCGGTGGGTGCGGTCACGCCGGCCGAGCATCGCCACTTCGTCGAGGCGATACGCTCGGGCAATTCGCCCTTTCCGTTCGAGGCGGACTGGACCGATTACGACGGCGCGGGCCTGGGCGACCGGGGCGCGCTCGCCAAGCGGGTGCGCGAGCTCCTCGACGTGCTGGGCTGCACCGAGGACGTCTACAGCCTCGGCCTTGGCGGCAAGGTGATGCCGCCGCTCAGCGAGGAGGGGACGCAGCGCTTGATCGAGGCGCGTCGCGCGGTCGCCCACGAGCTCGCGCGCACCGATCTCGGCGAGCTGATCGAGCCCTTCGTCGCCGATCGCTACAACGCCAATGCGAGCGTGGCGGAAAACCTGATCTTCGGGACGCGGACGACGCCGCGCTTCGACAATGCGACCTTGCTGTTCGAGCCCTATGCCCATGCGATCCTGAAGGCGGAGGCCTTGATCGAGCCGCTGGCGGAGATCGGGGCGCGGATCGTCGCGACCGTGGTCGAAATCTTCGCAGGGCTGCCGCAGGGCCACGCGCTGTTCGAGCGCTATTCCTTCGGGGCCAATTTCGAGCTGGAGCGGCTGGGCGAGCTTTCGGATATCCTGGCGAAGCAGGACATGCGCTCGCCGCTCGATCAGGAGAGCGAGCGCGATCTCGTCGCGCTTGCACTCGGCTATATCGAGCCCAAGCACAGGCTGAACCTGATCGACCAGCGCCTGCAAAGGCGGATTCTGCGGGCCCGCGCCAGCTTCCGCAAGCATCTGCCGGCCAATGCGGTGGACGATGTCGATTTCTACGACCCTGACAAGGTGATGTTCGGCGCCAGCGTGCGCGACAACCTGCTGTTCGGCCGTATCGGCTACGGGGTGGTCGATGCCGAGCGCAAGGTCGCCGATGTGGTCCATCGGGCGCTGTCGCGCGCCGGGCTCGAGGGCGCGCTCTATCGCCTGGGGCTCGACACGGAAAGCGGCATCCGGGGGCGTTATCTGCCGGCGCGGCTGCGCCAGGCGATCCCGCTGATGCAGGCCCTGATCAAGGCGCCGCAGATCGCGGTGCTCGACGTCACCGGGCTTTTGGCGATATCGGACGATCCCGCCGGCATCGTCGCCCGCCTGCGCGGCTATTGCAGCGGCATGACGCTGTTTCTTCTTGTGGGAGATGCTAATCTGGTCGAGGACGTTCCGTTGCGGGTGGTCTTCCACGGCTCGACCGGCTCGGTCGAGGCCGGAGCCTTGCCGGAGGCGGCGAACGATGCCGGCCGGCAGCCGCCTCGCTTCGAGGACGTCCAGCGGATGGAGGTACGGTCATGACGCTCGAAACCGATATCGCCTGCCTGCGTGAACTGCCGCTGTTCCGCGAGCTGCCGCCGTCCCGCCTCAAGCTCGTGGCGCTGATGGGCGAGCGGCTGAGCTTTCCCGCCGGAACGCTGCTCGTCCGCGACCAGGACCGGCCCGACGGGGTCTATGTCATCCTCCGGGGTGAAGTTGAGTTCTCGCAGAAGCGCGAGGACGGCGGCGGCCGCCGCTTCCAGAAGGAGGCGGGCAGCATCATCGGCGACGTCTCGCTGCTGAGCGGCAAGCGCTTCCTCGGCAAGGTCACGGCCGGCTCCGACGTGCTGGCCCTGCGGATCCCGAAGGATCTGTTCTTCGAGCTGCTGCAGACCGTGCCGGAGTTCAGCCTTGCCATCTGCCGGGATCTGGCCGACCGCGTGGCGCGCCTGGCAAACGTCCTGCTGCACGAGGACGAACCGGTTTTATGAAGCAGGCCAGCATATGAGTTTGCCACAGATCGCCGGCGCCAGGCGGGCAGCCATGGACGCCGGCATGCAGCAGGTATCGTCCTGGAGCCGCGACATCCGCCTGGTTTCCGGGCTGATCCTGCTGGCTTTCGCGACCACGCATTTCATCAATCACGCCGTCGGCATCTTCGGGCTGCAGGCCATGGAGGCGGTGCAGAACTGGCGTTACTGGCTCTGGCACACCTGGCCCGGCACGGTGGCGCTCTACGGTTCTTTCATCGTCCATCCGCTCTTCGCACTGGTGCGGGTCGCGCAGCGCCGAACCTTCAAGATGCCGGTCCGGGAGATGCTCCAGATCGCGCTCGGCCTCGCGATCCCGCTGCTGCTCGTCGATCACATCATCAGCACGCGGGTGATGGGGGCCTATTTCCAGGTCGACGAGAGCTATCATTCGATGCTGCGGCGGCTGTGGCCGCGCCTGGCCCTGTCGCAGTCCCTCCTGCTTCTGCTGGTCTGGACGCATGGGATGATCGGGATCCATTTCCTGCTGCGCTCGCGGGACAGCTACCGGCACTGGCGCGACGTCTTCCTGCTGGCGGCGATCCTGGTACCGCTGCTGGCGCTGATCGGCTTCGCGGTCGGCGCACGCGAGGCGCTGCAGATGGCGCTGCCGCCCGAGCGGATCAGCCAGGCGCAGGAGTCGATGTTCGACTTCAACGTGACCTGGGCGAAGGGGCTGTTCTACGGCCTCGTCGGCTCTTTCGTGCTGTTCGTCGGCGCGCGCGAGATCAGGGTGCGGACCACGCGGCAGATCACGATGCGCTTCGTCGGGCACGGCACGCGGCGATTGGCTCCGGGCCCGACCGTGCTGGAGATGTTCCGCCGTTTCGGCATTCCCCATGCGGCGCTCTGCGGCGGCAGGGCGCGCTGCGCCACCTGCCGCGTCTTGGTGATCGACGGCGCGGACACCCTGCCGCCGCCGACGGCCAACGAGGCCAAGCTGCTGCGGCGAATCTCGGCGCCCGATCGCGTCAGGTTGGCATGCCAGATCCGGCCGCGCGACGATCTCCAGGTCCAGATCCTGCTCGCCTCGCGCCTCAACGCCGCGCCGGGGCGCGGCCTCGAGCCGGACGCGACCATGGGCAAGCGCGACCTGACCGTGGTGGTGGCGGATCTCAGGGCCTTCTCCGCCCTGTCTGAGCGGCAATTGCCGCAGGAGCTCATCGGCCTGCTGAATCGCTTCTTCGACGAGATGGGCCAGGCGATCACCGCCCATGAGGGGCGCATCGACGCCTTCTATGGCGACGGCTTCATGGCGGTTTTCGGCCTGGAGGGCTCGCAGGCCAGGGCCGCGCAGGCGGCGATCGCGGCCGCGGCCGACATCGTGCGCGCCGTCGAGGCGCTCAACCGCGAGTTCGGCGCCGCGCTGCCTTTGCCGCTCAGGATCGGCATCGGCATTCACACCGGCAACGCCATCACCGGCGCGGTCGGGAACGACAATCTCGGCCGGCGCGAGATCACGGTCGGCGAGACGGTGATGATCGCGAGCCAGCTCGAATCGGCGACGCGCCGGGTGCTCTCCGATGTCGTCGTCTCGGAGGACACCATCCGGGCGAGCGGGCGCAGCTATGCCGGCACGACCGCTCTCAAGATCGCGATCAAGGGGCGCGAGAAGCCCCTCATCGCCTATGGCTTCGCCAGCGCGCCCGAGATCGCCAAGCGCAAGCGGGAGAGCGCGGCCGTTGCGGCGGCCCCGTCGGGCGCCACGGCCGGCGGCGAGGTGGCTGCGGTCGCAGAGGCAGGACCGGAGGGGGCTTCCGACGCTGCGCCCCCGAAGCCGCCCGCGCCCTGAGCCTGCCGGCTCGGGCTTTCGCGCCCCCTATCCATGGGTCATGACCGCCTCTATGGTCCGCCCGCCCTCATCCTATCCGAACGAACCATGACGCCAGAACCGCCCGTCGAGGCTTTCCACGACCTGCTGAAGGGCATGGCGGCCCTGTCGGGCAACCGTATCGTCGGCGACATCGCCCGGCTCTACGGCAAGGGCGCGCCGCCCGACCTCTCGATCGCCTGCAACCACAAGCAGATCGCCTCGAAGCAGTGGCTGGTCGAGGCCCTGGCCGAGACCTTGCCCAGGCCCGATGGCCCGGTCTGGGTGCTCGGCGCCTGGTATGGCGTGCTCGGCGCGCTGCTGCTCGACGACGACCGGCTCGATATCGGGCAGGTCGTCAGCCTCGACATTGATCCCACCTGCGCTCCGGTGGCCGAGACGCTGAACCATCGCCATGTCGCCACCGGCCGCTTCCGGGCCGTGACCGCGGATATGACGGAGCTGGATTTCGCCGCGCTTTCGCCGGCACCGGGGCTCGTCGTCAACACGAGCTGCGAGCATCTCGACGACGTGCCGGGCTGGCTTGCAAGCTTGCCGGCCGGGCTGCCGCTGCTGCTGCAGTCGAACGACTATTATCGGGAGCCCGACCATCGCAGCTGCGTGCCTTCGCTCGACGCCTTTCGCGAGCAGGCGGGATTGGCGGAGATCTGCTTCGCCGGAGCGCGGCCGACGAAGAACTACACCCGCTTCATGCTGATCGGCCGGCGATGAGCCGTTCTGCTCCGCCGCGCATCGCGATCGCGATGAAAGGTTATCCGCGCCTGTCGGAAACCTTCATCGCGCAGGAGCTGCTGGGATTGCAGCAGCGCGACGTCCCCTTCGAGATCTGGTCGCTGCGCCACCCGACCGATGCTGACCGGCATCTGATGCACAAGCAGATCACGGCACCGCTGCGCTATCTGCCGGAATATCTGCATGACGAGTGGGCGCGCGTGGCGCGCGGCATCCTTGCCGCGCTGCGGCGGCGGGGGCTGGTGCGACTGCTGCCGGTCTTCCTGCGCGATCTCGCCCGCGACCGCACGCGCAACCGCTGGCGCCGCTTCGGCCAGGCCTGCGTCATGGCGCGGGAATTGCCGGCCGATATCCGGCATCTGCATGTGCATTATCTGCACACACCGGCCTCGGTCATCCGCTACGCGGCGATGCTTCGGGGCCTGAGCTGGTCCTTCTCCGCTCATGCCAAGGACATCTGGACGACGCCCGACTGGGAGAAGCGCGAGAAGATCGCTGATGCCGCCTGGGGCGTCACCTGCACGCAGGATGGGCATGGCGAGCTGGAGCGGCTCTCCGATCCGCCCGGCAAGGTCGCATTGGTCTATCACGGGCTGGACCTCGCGCGCTTTCCAGCGCCCGTCGCCCGTTCGGTGCGTGATGGATCGGATGCGGCCGATCCGGTGCGTTTCGTCACGGTCGGGCGCGCCGTCGCCAAGAAAGGCTTCGACGATCTGCTGAACGCGTTGGCACGACTGCCCCGCCTGCTGCAGTGGCGGCTGACCCATATCGGCGGCGGCGAGATGCTGAAGGCGCTCAAGGAACAGGCGCGGGCGCTTGGCCTCGCGGACCGGATCAGCTGGGCGGGGCCGAAGGCGCAAGGCGAGGTGATCGCCGCCTTGCAGGAGGCGGACATCTTCGTGCTGCCTTCCAAACAGGCGGGAGATGGCGACCGCGACGGCCTGCCCAATGTCGTGATGGAGGCGGCGAGCCAGAAGCTGCCGATCGTCGCGACCGATTTCGCCGGCATTCCCGAATTCGTGCGGCCGGGCGTCGAAGGGCTGCTCGTGCCGCCCGGCGATGTCGATGGATTGGCGATGGCGCTGGCCGAGCTCGCCGGCTCGCCGGAGAAGCGCGCGGTGTTGGGGGAGGCCGCTTTCCTGCGATTGACGACATCCTTCTCGGCTGCCGCCGGGCTGGACCGGATCGCCGGCATGCTGCGGGCCTCGTCGGGCGAGGGCGCATGAGCGGTACGGTCCTGATTGTCGTCACGCATCTGCTCGGCAGCGGGCATCTGGTGCGGGCGGCGCATCTGGCCCGGGCGCTGGTGCGCGGCGGCTTCGCGGTGACGCTCGCCAGCGGCGGCATGACGCTGCGGTCGATGGAGGGGGAGCCCTTCGCTTTCGTGCAATTGCCGCCGGTCAGGACCGAGGGCGTCGATTTCCGCAGCTTGCTCGATGAGGCGGGGCGGCCAGTCGAGGCCGGGCGGATGGCCGCGCGCATCGCCATGCTGGAAGCGCTGGCGGCGCGTTTGCGGCCGGACGTCGTCATCACCGAGCATTTCCCCTTCGGCCGGCGGCAACTGGCGGAGGAGTTCCTGGCTGCGATTGCGGCCGCGAAGGCGGCGAACTCGGCTGCTCTGGTACTGGCCTCGGTGCGGGACGTGCTGGTGACGCCCAAGCCCACGCGCATCGCCGAGGCGCATGAGCGTATCGCAGGGCTGTTCGATGCCGTGCTGGTCCATGGCGAGGACGATTTCCTGCCGCTGGATCGATCCTGGCCGGTCGATGCCGGGCTCAGGGCCAAGCTGCGCTATACGGGCTATCTCGCGGACAGGCCGAAGCCTGCTCCAAGCATCCTTCGAGACGCCATCTCCGGCGAAATGGCTCCTCAGGATGAAGGCCTGGAGGGGAGGGGCGAAATCGTCGTCTCCGGCGGCGGTTCGGCTGCGGCCATGCCGCTGTTCGAGCTTGCTCTCGCCGCCGCGCGTTTGGGGCCGGCGACGCGGCGTTGGCGCATTCTCGTCGGGCGCGGCGTGTCGGAGGAGGCGTTCGGGCGCCTGATGGCCGGGGCGCCGGACCATGCCATCGTCGAACGCGCGCGGCCCGATTTCCCCGCTTTGCTCGCCGGCTGCGCGCTGTCGATCAGCCAGGCCGGCTACAACACTGTGCTCGATCTGATCGCGGCGCGGAGGCCGGCCATCGTCGTGCCTTTCGATGCGGGGGCGGAGACGGAGCAGGCTGTCCGGGCCGAGGCGCTGGAACGGGCCGGGCTTGCCCTGTGCCTGCGGCTGTCGGGCGCCGAGCCATTGACGGCCGAGGGGCTGGCTCGCGCCGTCGAGACGCAGATCGGGCGCCCCGTTCCGGCCGGCGGGTTTCGGCCCGATGACGGAGGACGCGCCGTCGCGGCGGTGAAACGGCTGCTGCGGGAGCGGCGTTGAGATGTCCGGGACACTGAGCCGGCATGCCCTTTGCGAGGGCTGGGGTGCAGCTTTGCGAATTGCCGCTTCCGGTCTTTCGCTCTAATGAGGGATGATCCGCCTCCCTCCTCGGTCGGCACTGGGTAACCGGCAACTTCCGGTCAAGGCCCTGCGCCCGGAGACACGATGATGACGACGACGACCGCGCCCGGATTGCCCGACATGAAACTGTCGGTGCGCCAGACCTTCGGGATCGACACAGACCTCGAGGTGCCGGCCTTTTCGGTAGCCGATCCGCATGTGCCGGATTTCGACCCGGATTACCGTTTTGATCGCGACACCACGATCGCGATCCTCGCCGGCTTCGCGCATAACCGCCGCGTCATGATCTCGGGCTATCACGGCACCGGCAAGTCGACCCATATCGAGCAGGTCGCCGCCCGGCTGAACTGGCCCTGCGTGCGCGTCAACCTCGACAGCCATGTCTCGCGCCTCGACCTCGTCGGCAAGGACGCGATCGTGCTGAAGGAGGGCAAGCAGATCACGGAGTTCCAGGACGGCATCCTGCCCTGGGCGCTGCAGAACAACATCGCGCTCGTCTTCGACGAGTACGATGCCGGCCGCCCGGACGTGATGTTCGTGATCCAGCGCGTACTGGAGCAATCCGGCAAGCTCACCCTGCTCGACCAGAAGCGCGTCATCCGCCCGCATGGGGCGTTCCGGCTGTTCGCCACCGCCAATACGGTCGGGCTCGGCGACACGTCCGGCCTCTATCACGGCACGCAGCAGATCAACCAGGGCCAGATGGACCGCTGGTCGATCGTGACCACGCTGAACTACCTGCCTCATGACAACGAGGTCGCGATCGTGCTCGCCAAGTCGAAGCACTACCAGAAGAGCCCGGAGGGCAAGGACATCGTCAACAAGATGGTCCGCGTCGCCGATCTCACCCGCAACGCCTTCATGAACGGCGATCTCTCGACCGTGATGAGCCCGCGTACCGTCATCACCTGGGCCGAGAACGCGGCGATCTTCGGCGATATCGGCTTCGCCTTCCGCGTCACCTTCCTGAACAAGTGCGACGAGATGGAGCGCACGCTGGTGGCCGAGTTCTTCCAGCGCTCCTTCGGCAAGGAACTGCCCGAGAGCGCCGCGAACGTGGTGCTGAGCTAACGAGAGGACGCGCGCCATGGCGCAGTATCAGGGAAGCTGCCACTGCGGGCGGGTCGCCTACGAGGTCGAGGCCGATCTCGGGCAGACGCTCACCTGCAACTGCTCCTACTGCCAGCGCCGTGGCTCGATTCTCGCGTTCTCGCCCGCGAGCTCATTTGCCCTGACCAAGGGCGAGGATGCGCTGACCGAGTACCGCTTCCATACGCAGAAGATCCAGCATCTGTTCTGCGAGAGCTGCGGCATCGAATCCTTTGCCAAGGCGAATGGGCCCGACGGCACGCCGATGGTCGCGGTGAATGTGCGCTGCCTCGTCGGCGTCGAGCCGACCGAATTGTCGCCGACGGCCTATGACGGGCGCTCGCGCTAGGGGGAGCGATGGTCGCGATCACGGTCGAGCCCGAGCAGGACGAGACGCGTGCCGCGGTGTTGCGCGGCCTGAGCGCCCATAATCAGTCGAGGGTCGGCCCGCGCAACGGCAAGCCGCTGACGATTAGCCTGCGCGATGCGGATGGCGCGATCCTCGGTGGGCTGGTCGGCGAGCTGAAGTGGGAATGGCTCCATGTCGACCTGTTCTGGATCGACGAAAGCCAGCGCGGTGCGGGACAGGGCGCGGCCATCATGGCCGAGGCCGAGCAGCGGGCGAGGGATTATGGCGCACATGGCGTCTATCTCTCGACGATGAGCATCCAGGCTCCTGATTTCTACCCCAAGCTGGGCTATCGCGAGTGCGGTCGGATGGAGAACTATCCGGTGGCCGGTCAAACGCTGCATCATTTCACGAAGGCGCTATGAGCATCTCGAACCGCAAGCCCGGAACGCCGAAGGAAGCCCCGGCCGAGCCGCTGAAGCGGGCGATTTCCGGTGCGATGAAGGCCATCGCGCGCAAGCCGGAGATGGAAATCGTCTTCGCCGCCGACAAGCCTTCTCTGGTCGGCGAGCGGGCACGCCTGCCCGAGCCGCCGCGCAAGCTGACGGCCGGCGATGTCGCGGTGTTGCGCGGGCACGCCGATTCGATGGCGTTGCGCCTCGCCTGCCATGATGCTGCGATCCACCGCCGCGCCGCGCCGGAGGGCGATGCGGCGCGCGCCGTCTTCGACGCGGTCGAGCAGGCGCGGGTCGAGTGCATCGGCGCGCGGCGCATGTCCGGCATGGCCGGCAACATCTCCGCGATGCTGGAGGACCGCTATCACCGCGGCGGGCGCTATGAGGAGATCACCGACCGGGCCGATGCGCCGCTCGAGGATGCGGTGGCGCTCATGGTGCGCGAGCGGCTGACGGGGCTGAAGCCGCCCAAGGCGGCCGAAAAGATCGTCGAGCTCTGGCGCGAGCAGATCGAGGCCAAGGCCGGGGACGATCTCGACCGGCTGTCGAAGACCATCGAGGACCAGCGCGGCTTCGCCCGCACGGTGCGCGACATGTTGGCGGCGCTCGACATGGCCGACCAGAGCGCGCAGGGCGACGAATCCGAGGAGGACGAGGACAATCAGGATCAGTCCTCCGAGGATCAGCAGCAGCAGGAAGGCGAGTCCGACCAGGAGAGCGGCTCCGACCGCTCCGAGGTCGAGGTCAGCGAGGATGCGACCGAGGAATTGCAGGAGGGCGCCTCCGAATCATCCGACGCGCCGGCGGGCGACTGGGAGGAGGAGGACGAGAACTCCGAATCCGAGGAGGCCGGCGAGGCGCCACGCCCGCGCGAAGGCAAGAATGACGGCCGCCTGGCGACGGACTACAAGGCCTATACGGTCAAGTTCGACGAGATCGTCACGGCCGAGGAGCTCTGCGACGCCGAGGAGCTGACCCGCCTGCGCGCCTATCTCGACAAGCAGCTCGCGCATTTGCAGGGCGTCGTCGCGAGGCTTGCAAACCGGCTGCAGCGCCGCCTGATGGCGCAGCAGAACCGTTCTTGGCAGTTCGACCTGGAGGAGGGTGCGCTCGACCCGGCTAGGCTGCCGCGCATCATCATCGACCCGTTCCAGCCGCTCTCCTTCCGGCAGGAATCGGATGTGAATTTCCGCGACACGGTCGTCACGCTGCTGATCGACAATTCCGGCTCGATGCGCGGCCGGCCGATCACGGTCGCGGCGACCTGCGCCGACATCCTGGCGCGGACGCTGGAGCGCTGCGGCGTCAAGGTCGAATTGCTCGGCTTCACCACGCGCGCCTGGAAGGGCGGGTTGTCGCGCGAGGCCTGGCTGCAATCGGGCAAGCCGGCCAATCCGGGCCGCCTGAACGATCTCAGGCACATCATCTACAAGGCCGCCGATGCGCCCTGGCGCCGTGCCCGCAAGAACCTCGGGCTGATGATGCGCGAGGGGCTGCTCAAGGAGAATATCGACGGCGAGGCGCTGGACTGGGCACATAAGCGCCTGCTCGGCCGGCCCGAGCAGCGCAAGATCCTGATGGTGATCTCGGACGGCGCGCCGGTCGATGATTCCACGCTGTCGGTCAATGCCGGCAACTATCTGGAGCGGCATCTGCGCCATGTCATCGCCGAGATCGAGACGCGCTCGCCGGTCGAGCTGATCGCCATCGGCATCGGCCATGACGTCACGCGCTATTACCGCCGCGCCGTCACCATCGTCGATGCCGAGGAGCTCGGCGGTGTCATGACCGAGAAGCTCGCAGAGCTGTTCGAGGAAGATGGCCCGGCTTCCGGATCCGCTTCCGGCTCGCGCCGCCTGCACTGATGCGCCTTAGCCGTCGTGGCCTGCTGGCAGGGCTGGGTTCGCTCGCGCTGCCACCGGCGGCGCAAGCGATCGAGCAGAATCGCTTTTCCGTCGAGATCGGCGCGCGGCGCATCGCCGCCTTCGAGCCGCGCAGCCCGGAGAAGCGGCGCTTCGGCGCCTTGCAGTTTCGCGGCGGGCTCGTGCTGTCCTGCAGCCATCCGCGCTTCGGCGGGTTCTCCGGGCTGTGGCGTTCCGTCGATGGGCGCGAACTCGTTTCGGTCAGTGATCGCGGCTATTGGCTGACGGCGAAGGTCGCCTCGGACGCTGGGCGGCCGGTCGGGCTGGGGAGCGCCGAGATGGCACCCATCCTCGGCGCCTCGGGGCGGCCGCTGGCGCGCACGCGCTCCTTCGACACGGAGAGCCTCGCGATTGCCGGTGGCGTCGCCTATGTCGGCGTCGAGCGCACGCATGAGGTGCTGCGCTTCGACTGGGCCGGGGAGGGCGTCGAGGCGCGGGCGCGCTCGCTGCCGGTGCCGCCCGAGGTCAAGCGCCTGCCGAGCAACCGCAGCCTGGAGGCGGTCGGCGTGGTGCCGGCGGGGCCGCTTGCCGGCACCGTGGTCGCGATCGCCGAGCGCTCCGGCCGCGAGAACGAGCCGACGCTGGGGGTGATCCTGAGCCCCGGCCGGCCGGGGCTGTTCAAGGTCGTGCGCCATGACGGCTACGACATCACCGATCTCGCCTTCCTGCCCTCCGGCGACATGCTGGTGCTGGAGCGCTGGTACAGGCCGTGGCGTGGCGTCGGCATGCGGATCCGGCGAATCGCCGGGCGCGACCTCAAGCCCGGCGCGCTGCTCGACGGGCCCTACCTGATCGAGGCCGATCTCGGTTTTGAGATCGACAATATGGAAGGGCTCTCTGTCCATCTGGATCAGGGGCGGACGATTCTCACCCTGATCTCGGACGATAATTTCTCGATCCTGCAGCGCACGCTGCTGCTGGAATTCGAGCTGGTCGCATAGTGGGCGTCATGGTCGGGCTTGACCCGACCATCTCTTGCCGAATGAAGTTCCGATGCCTTCTCGTCCCGAGATTCTCGGGTCTGCACTACGCTTCGCCCGAGAATGACGCCTCATTCGCCAACGAAAAAAGCGGCCTTGCGGCCGCTTCGTTCAAACCCGAGATGAAAACCCGCTCAGTTGGCAGCGAGCTTCTTCTCGAGGTCGCGCTTCAGGCCGAGAGCGCCGACCGAGAGGTCGTCGGCCGCAGCCTTGAGCAGGAAGGCGTCGAGGCCGCCGCGATGCTCGACCGAACGCAGGGCGTTGGCCGAGATGCGCAGGCGCACCGAACGACCGAGCGCGTCCGACTGCAGCGTCACATTGACGAGGTTCGGGCGGAAGACGGTCTTCGTCTTGCGGTTCGAGTGGCTGACGAGGTGGCCGCTCTGGGTGGCTTTCCCGGTCAGTTCGCAACGGCGGGCCATGGCAATCGTTCCTTGCATCCCCGGTTCGCTCAAATAAAAATGCCGACACGCGACGTGCCGGCCATCGAGCACCGGAAGTCAAATTGAGTTGGCGGTTCCATAGCCAAGGCTGTGAGCCACGTCAAGAAAAACTCCAAGCACCGCGATGGCAATCCATCAGCGTTAAGGGATCGTAAAGCGCCGGGCCGGATGCTTTCATCGGAAAGCTGCCCGAGGGCGGCGCTGCGGTCACGATTCGGACCGATTCACAATGCATGTCGCGGCATGATCGCGCCGCTCCGGAGGAACTGGATGAAGCCCGCCGTCGCATCGTCCCTGGCAGGTCTGATCCTCTCGATCTCTTTCGCCACCGCGGCGGTGGAGGCGGCGTCGCTCGACGCCAGATACGATGTCTCGCTGCTCGGCATCACCTTCGGCAAGGCCGGCCTGAGCGGCAGCATCGACGGCGCCAACTACAAGCTCGACCTCGTCGCCAAGCTGACCGGCGTGGTCGGCGGGGTGACCGGCGGCCGCGGCTCGGGCGCCGCGACGGGGGCGCTCGTCGGCGGCAAGCTCTCGCCCAAGACCTTCGCTGTGAGCGCGGCCAACTCCAGCGAGAGCCGCACCGTGCGGATGGCGCTCGCCGACAACAGCGTCGCCGGCATCGACATCGAGCCGCCGATCGACGAGAAGCCGGATCGCGTGCCGCTGACCGATGGCAACAAGCGCAACATCGTCGACCCGCTCAGCGCTTTCATCATGCCGGTCAACGGCAAGGGTAAGGACGCCTGCAACCGCACCCTGCCGATCTTCGACGGCGCGGCGCGCTACGACATCAAGCTCTCGAGCGCGGGCACCCGCCACGTCAAGCTCGACGGCTATAGCGGGCCGGTCTCGATCTGCCAGGCGCGCTATGTCCCCATCGCCGGCCACCGGGCGCTCCGGCCCAGCACCAAGTTCATGGCCGAGAACAAGGATATCACCACCTGGCTCGCGCCCGTGGCGGGCACCGATGTGATGGTGCCGGTGCGCATCTCGGTGAAGACGATGATTGGCACGGCGGTGATCGAGGCGTCGAGCTTCAAGGTCGACCCGGGCGTGACGGCGAGCGCGGCTCGGAACTGACGGGATCTGCCGTCGTGCTCGGGCTTGACCCGAGCATCTCTGAAACAAGAGCCTTCCCGTCATGAGATTCTCGGGTCGAAGCCGTGCTTCGCCCGAGAATGACGCCCGGCAGCAAGCCTTCAATGCGCCGCCGACTTCGAGAACAGGTTGATCACCATGACACCGGCGACGATCAGCGCCATGCCGCCGAGCGCGGGCAGGTCGAGCTTCTGGTCGAAAAGCACCAGCGCGATCAGGCTGATCAGCACGATCCCGACGCCCGACCAGATCGCATAGGCGATGCCGACGGGGATCGTCCGCAGGCACAGCGACAGGAAATAAAACGCGCAGAAGAAGGCCGCGACGGTGATCAGAGACGGCACCAGCCGCGTGAACTCGTTCGAGGCCTTCAGCGCCGAGGTGCCGATCACCTCGCTGACGATGGCGATGGCCAGGTAGAGATAGCTCATGCGGTCACGGCGTTCGTCCGGCGTTCCGAGGGAGCGCGGGACGCGCCGCGGTCATCCTCGAAAACCGGCCGGAAGAAGGAGCGCTCATAGCTGACGATGAAGCGGTCCTTTTCGTTCATCGCGAAGGCGGCCTGACATTCCGGGTCCGTGGCTGCGCGCTCGCGATACTCTTCATAGGCTGCGAGCGACGGGAAACTGAACATCGCCAGCGCGACGTTGGAGGTTCCTTCCGACGGCATGAAATAGCCGTGATGCACGCCGCCGAACTTCTCGACGAGCCGGATCCAGAGCTTGCCATAGGCCTCGAAGGCCGGAAGCTGATAGGGATCGACGATATAGCGCAGATGGCAGGTTATCATGCTCAGGCCACCTGCCGGCTTTCGAGGAAAGCGCGCATCCGTTCCAGCGCCTTCTCGATGTTCTCCAGCGAGTTGGCATAGGAGAGGCGGATATAGCCCTCGCCATGGACGCCAAAATCCGGGCCGCCGATGGTGGCGACGCCGGCATCCTCCAGCAGGGCGGAGGCGAGCTTCTTCGCTTTCCAGCCGGTCCTGGAGACGTTCGGGAAGGCGTAGAAGGCGCCCTTCGGTACGGCGCAGGAGACGCCGGGCAGGCCGTTCAGCCCCTTCACCACCGCCTTCCGGCGCCTGTCGAACTCGGCCACCATGGCGTGGACGGCATCCTGCGGGCCGGTCAGCGCCGCCAGCCCCGCCCATTGCGCGGGGGCGTTGACGCAGGAATGCGAGTTGACCGCGAGCTTGCGGGCGTTGTCGTAGAGCGGCTTCGGCCAGACCGAGTAGCCCAGCCGCCAGCCGGTCATGGCGTAGGTCTTCGACCAGCCGTTGAGCAGGATCAGCCGGTCGCGGATCTCGGGATAGCTGAGCAGGCAGACGTGGCTTTCGCCGTCATAGACCATCTGGTCGTAGATCTCGTCCGACATGACCGCGACGTCGGGAAACTTCGCCAGGCCTGCGACGAGCTTGTCGACCTCGCTCTTGGGCGTGACGCCGCCGGTCGGGTTGGCCGGCGAATTGACGATGAGCAGGCGCGTCCTCGGCGTGATCAGCGAGAGCGTCTCCTCGGCGGAGAAGGCGAAGCCGTTCTCCTCGCGGACCGGCACCGGGATCGGCGTCGCGCCAGTGTATTCGATCATCGAGCGGTAGATCGGGAAGCCGGGGTCGGGATACAGAATTTCCGCGCCGGGCTCGCCGAACATCAGGATCGCCATGAACATGGTGACCTTGCCGCCGGGCACGATCATCACGTTCTCCGGCGAGACCTCCACGGAAAAGCGCTTGTGCAGATCGGCAGCGACGGCCTCGCGCAGCGGCAGGATGCCATTCGCCGGGGTGTAGCCGTGATGGCCGTCGCGCAGCGCCTTCACCGCCGCCTCGACGATATGCTCCGGCGTCGCGAAATCGGGCTGGCCGATGCCGAGATTGATGATGTCCTTGCCCTGCCGCTGCAGTTCCGTCGCCCGTGCCAGCACGGCGAAGGCGTTCTCCTCGCCGATTCGGGCGAAGGCGGGGGCGACATGGAGGGTCATGATGGCCTCGGGCGTGATCGTTTCCGGCGGCCTGCTTGCCAGCGGCCTTAGGCCACAGTCTTCGCCGGAAAGGGCGCTGCGATGCAAGCCCGCGCGGTCGGTCGCGCCCCGACCATGCAAGGCGCGCATGAAAAATAGTATGATTTATCGTGACGGGCCCTCTTGCGGGCGAAGGGGCCGGACCGGATAATCGTCAAATCATTCTAAGAAAAGGCGCTGCCGCAAGGCCTTGACGGCAGCGCGGGAGAGGAGCGTTCGATGGCAAAGACCCCGGAGAGCAATGTGCCGCGGCAGGACCGCCCGGTGGCGGTTGCGAAGCGCAAGGCAAAGCGGCGCATCAAACCGGAACAGCTCCGCTCGAAAGCCTGGTTCGATAACCCCGCCAATGCCGACATGACCGCGCTCTATATCGAGCGCACCATGAATTTCGGCCTGTCGCGCGAGGAGTTGCAGTCCGGCCGGCCGATCATCGGCATCGCCCAGACCGGCTCCGACATCGCCCCGTGCAACCGGCATCATCTCGAGCTCGCCCCGCGCATCCGCGACGGCATTCGCGAGATGGGCGGCGTTCCCTTCGAGTTCCCGATCCATCCGATCCAGGAAACCTGCAAGCGCCCGACCGCCTCGCTCGACCGCAACCTGCAATATCTCTCGCTCGTCGAGATCCTCTACGGCTATCCGCTCGATGCCGTGGTGCTGACCACCGGCTGCGACAAGACCACACCGGCGCAGATCATGGCTGCCGCGACGGTCGACATCCCTGCGATCGCGCTGCCGGGCGGGCCGATGCTGAACGGCTCCTTCCGCGGTGAGCGCACCGGCTCGGGCACCATCGTCTGGAAGGCGCGCCAGATGATGGCCGCCGGCGAGATCGACTATAAGGGCTTCGTCGACCTGGTCGCGTCGTCGGCACCGTCGGCCGGCCACTGCAACACCATGGGCACGGCCTCGACGATGAACGCGCTGGCCGAGGCGATGGGCATGACGCTGCCCGGCGCTGCCGCGATCCCCGCGCCCTACCGCGACCGCTACGAGATGGCCTATCTCACCGGCAAGCGCATCGTCGAGATGGTCTGGGAGGATCTGAAGCCTTCGGACATCCTGACCCGCGAGGCCTTCGAGAACACCATCGTCATCAACTCGGCGATCGGTGGCTCGACCAATGCGCCGATCCACGTCAACGCCATCGCCAAGCATATCGGCGTCAAGCTCGACAACGAGGACTGGACGAAGATCGGCTACGACACGCCGCTGCTGGTCAACATGCAGCCGGCCGGCGAATATCTCGGCGAGGATTATTACCGCGCCGGCGGCCTGCCGGCAGTGATCGCGGAGCTGCTCGCCAAGGGCAAGCTCAAGCCCGCCATCACCGCGAATGGCCGCACCCATGAGGAGAACTGCGCCGGGGCCTTCTCGGGCGATCGCGAGGTCATCAAGACCTATGACGCGCCGATGAAGAAGGAGGCTGGCTTCCTCAACCTCTCCGGCAACCTGTTCGACTCGGCGATCATGAAGACCAGCGTGATCACGCCGGAATTCCGCAAGCGCTATCTGGAGAACCCGAAGGACCCGATGGCCTTCGAGGGCCGCGCCATCGTCTTCGACGGGCCGGAGGACTACCACCACCGCATCGACGATCCGGCGCTCGCCATCGACGAGCACTGCATCCTGTTCATCCGCGGCGTGGGGCCGATCGGTTACCCCGGCGCGGCGGAGGTCGTGAACATGCGGCCGCCGGATTATCTCATCAAGAAGGGCGTCACCGCGCTCGCCTGCGTCGGCGACGGGCGCCAGTCCGGCACCTCGGGCTCGCCCTCGATCCTCAACGCCTCGCCGGAAGCGGCGACGGGCGGCGGGCTCGCGCTCCTCAAGATGGGGGACAAGGTCCGCATCGACCTGAAGAAGCGGACGGCCGACATCCTCATCTCCGAGGCGGAACTGGCCGAGCGCAAGGCCGCGTTCAAGGCGGCGGGCGGCTACAAATATCCGAAGAGCCAGACGCCCTGGCAGGAGATCCAGCGCAAGATCGTCGATGAGCTCTCCGAGGGCATGGTGCTGAAACCGGCGGTCAAGTACCAGAAGATCAACAAGAAATTCGGTATTCCGCGCGACAATCATTGAGCGAGGCGCCACAGGCGCCGTCATGCTCGGGCGAAGACCCGAGCATCTCTCGACGAAGAGGCTCCAGTGCCTGCTCCGGTCAGAGTTTCTCGGGTCGCTGCTTCGCATCGCCCGAGAATGACGGACCAGGTGGCATTCGCCGCGCGCAACGGCCCCCGCCTGCCAATGCGCGCGGATGGGGCTGACAAACGGGCCGGCGCTCGACACTATGCCAGCCCGCAGCTCCCGCTGATCTGAAACGATTTAAAATGAGCTATTCCCCGCAGGTCGAAACTTTCCGCAAGCTGCATGAGAGCGGCTGCTTCGTGATGCCCAACCCCTGGGATCTCGGCTCGGCGCGCTGGCTGCGCGGGCAGGGATTCAAGGCGCTGGCTTCGACCAGCGCGGGCTTCGCCTTCACGCAAGCGCGGGCCGATCAGGATGTGCCGCGCGACATGATGCTCGCCCATCTCGCCGAATTGGTGAAGGCGGTGCCGGACCTGCCGGTCAATGCCGATTTCGAGAACGGCTATGCCGATACGCCCGATGGCGTCGGGGCCAACGTCAAGCTCTGCGTCGCGACCGGCGTCGCCGGGCTCTCGATCGAGGATGCCACGGGCCGCGAGGCAGAGCCGCTCTATCCGTTCGAGCTTGCGGTCGCGCGGGTGAAGGCGGCGCGCAAGGCGATCGACGAGACCGGCTCGGGCGTGCTGCTGACGGCGCGCGCCGAATGCTTCCTGACCGGCCATCCCGAGCCGCTGAAGGAAGCGGTGCGCCGCATCGAGGCCTATGCGGCGGCGGGCGCCGACGTGCTCTACGCGCCGGGCCCGAAGACGACCGACGACATCCGCACGATCGTCGATGCGGCCGGCGGCAAGCCGGTCAATGCGCTGGTCTATGGCGATTTCGGGCTAACCGTCTCCGATATCGCGGCGGCCGGTGCGCGGCGTATCTCGATCGGCGGCGCGCTGGCGCGGGCGGCCTGGGCCGCCTTCATCGAGGCGACGCGGCTGATCGCCGAGGAGGGCAGCTTCAAGGGCTTCGCCAATAATGGCCCCTCGGCGCCGCTCAATCCCTTCTTCCGTGGGGATCTCGAGGCGCGTTCGTGAGCGGCGTGCTGCTGATCGCGCCGGAGTGGCTTGGCCATAGCGGGCTCTGGCAGATCGACGCCAAGGGCAAGCGCAAGGCTGTCGATGCCGAGGATATTGGATTGTCGGAGAAGCTTGCCGACCGGCTCGAAGCCTGGATGGATTCCTTCGACGCGATCTATGACGAAGACGACGAGGCGGCCTCCGATTTCCCAAGCGAGGTCGAGCGGTTGGCCTGGGAGGCCGAAGGGCACGCCATCGCGGATGCGATCGCACGCGAGCTGGGCGCGGGCTGGGACATCCGGCAGGATTTGACCGGCTGGCGGGAAAAGGGAAAGTCATGACCTCGTTGCAGAACTGGAAGCCCGTGCCGTTCCCGCCGGCGAAGGTGCTGGAAGGGCGCTATTGCCGGCTGGAGCCGCTCGACGTCGGCAGGCATCTCGACGACATCTGGGCCGCGACGACCGGCCACGATCAGATCTGGGACTGGCTGCCGGCCGCGCCGCCGAAGAGCAAGGACGAATACCGCGCTTTGCTCGAATCGATGGTAGCGAAAGCCGGCATCGTGCCGCTCGCGGTGATCGACAAGGCCGATGGCAAGGCCAAGGGCCATCTCTGGATCATGGAGATCCGCCCCGAGCAAGGCGTCTTCGAAGTCGGCTGGATCACCTATTCGCCGGCGCTGCAGCGTACGCGGGTGGCGACGGAAGCGATCTATCTCGTCGGCGATTACGGCTTCTCGCTCGGCTATCGCCGCTATGAATGGAAGTGCAACAATCTGAACGAGCCCTCGAAGCGCGCGGCTTTGCGCTTCGGCTTCCAGTATGAGGGGCTGTTCCGCCAGCACATGGTGGTGAAGGGCGCGAACCGGGATACGGCCTGGTTCTCCATCATCGATTCCGAGTGGCCGGCGCGTGCGCGCGCTTTCCAGGCCTGGCTCGCGCCCGACAATTTCGATGCGCAGGGCCAGCAGAAGGCGTCGCTCACCGATCTCGCCAAGGTCCAGGCCTGACGATGACGCCGCGCCGCGCCGCGCCTGCCGATATTCCGGCGATCGTCGCGCTGACGGAGGCAGCCTATCTGCCGAACGAGGCGATCATCGGCGTGCCCTCGCTGCCGCGCCTCGCGGACTATCACGAGGTGCTGGCCAAGCACGAGGTCTGGCTGCTCGATGGCGAAGCGGGGCTCGATGCCGCGCTGGTGCTGGAGATCGAGCCGGAGGATTTCACGATCTGGAGCATTGCGGTTTCGCCGCAGGCCGCGGGCCGCAAGCTCGGCGCGGCGCTGATGAACTTTGCCGAGGAGCGGGCGAAGGTGCTCGGCTACGCCTCGATCCATCTCTATACGCACGCGAAGCTCAGCCAGCGCATCGGTTGGTATGAGCGTCTCGGTTTCACCATCACGCATCATGAGGACATGGCCGACCGGCGCCTCACCCATATGCGCAAGACATTTTCCAAAGCCGGCTAAAAAGAGGACGAAGGCATGGCGGGTCGTTTGAAGGGCAAGGTCGCGGTGGTCACCGCTGCGGGGCAGGGCATTGGCCGTGCGATCGCCGAGGCCTTCGTGGCGGAAGGCGCCACGGTCTGGGCGACGGACAAGGACGTCACCCTGCTCGAAGGCATTCCGAAGGCGAAGAAGCGCAAGCTCGACGTGCTTTCGACCAAGGCCGTCAACGCCTTCGCCGAGAAGGTCGGGCCGATCGACATCCTCGTCAACGCTGCCGGCTTCGTCCATCATGGCACGGTGCTCGACACCGACGACAAGGCCTGGGACTTCTCCTTCGACCTCAACGTCAAGGCGATGCACCGCACGATCCAGGCTTTCCTCCCGGGCATGCTGGCCAAGGGCGCAGGCTCGATCGTCAACATCGCCTCCGGCGCCGGCTCGGTGCGCGGCATCCCGAACCGCTATGCCTATGGCGCGACCAAGGCGGCCGTGATCGGGCTGACCAAGGCCGTCGCGGCCGACTTCATCAAGAAGGGCATCCGCTCGAATGCGATCTGCCCGGGGACGATCCAGTCGCCCTCGCTCGACCAGCGCATCAAGGATCTGGCAGCGGCGACCAACGTCACCGAGGCTGCGGCGCGGCAGGCCTTCATCGATCGCCAGCCGATGGGCCGGCTCGGCACGGCCGAGGAGATCGCCTGGCTCGCGGTCTATCTCGCCTCCGACGAAGCGAGCTACACCACCGGCCAGATCCACCTCGCCGATGGCGGCTTCGCGCTCTGACGCGCACACAAAAACTCAAGGGAGGTCAGGGTGCATATCCTCGTTCTCGGCGGCGCCGGCATGGTCGGGCGCAAATTCATCGAGCGGCTGGCGCGCGATGGCGGGCTGGGCGGCAAGCCGGTCACCCGCGTGACGGCGCAGGACGTCGTGCCGGCCTCACCGCCGCCGGCTGCGCCCTTCGATTTCGAGGCGGTGGTCTCCGATCTGTCGGTCGAGGGCGCGGCCGAGACGCTGATCGCGACGCGGCCCGAATTGATCGTCCATCTTGCGGCGATCGTCTCCGGCGAGGCGGAGGCCGATTTCGACAAGGGTTATCGGATCAATCTCGACGGCACGCGCTACCTGTTCGAGGCGATCCGTCGAATCGAGGGCTATACGCCGCGCCTCGTCTTCACCTCCTCCGTCGCGGTGTTCGGTGCGCCCTTCCACGACAAGATCGAGGATGAGTTCTTCACCACGCCGCTGACCAGCTACGGCACGCAGAAGGCGATCGGCGAGCTTCTGCTCTGCGACTATTCGCGGCGCGGCTTCTTCGACGGCATCGGCATCCGCCTGCCGACGATCTGCGTGAGGCCGGGCAAGCCGAACAAGGCGGCCTCGGGCTTCTTTTCCAACATCATCCGCGAGCCCCTGAACGGCGAGGAGGCCGTGCTGCCGGTCTCCGACCAGGTGCGGCACTGGCACGCCTCGCCCCGTTCGGCCGTCGGCTTCCTCGTCCATGCCGCGACGATGGACACCACGGCAATCGGCCCGCGCCGGGCGCTGACCATGCCGGGCTATTCCTGCACCGTTGCCGAGCAGATCGAGACGCTGCGCAAGGTTGCGGGCGAGAACGTCGTGAAGCGGATCAAGCGGGTGCCTGATCCGGTGATCGATGGGATCGTCGCCGGCTGGCCGCGCAATTTCGACCCCCAGCGCGCGCTGGCGCTCGGCTTCAAGGCGGAGTCGAATTTCGAGGAGATCATCCGCGTGCATATCGAGGACGAACTGCACGGGACCTTCGTGAAGTGACTTTGCCGGCCTCAGGGCCGTTAGCATCACGCTTCCATCTGCGGCACGCCCGGCCTTGAGCCGGGCGTGTTCTTTTTCAGGCTCCGGCGCGCTCAGGCCGCACAGGTCTCGCTCTGCGACTGCTGGAGCCGTGCCGGAAGCTCCGGCTCCGTATCGGCGGATGTCCTGGCCTCGAGCTCGGGCGCATGGGCCCAGCCGGTGGCGCCCCAGCTCTTCAGCGCCGCCCAGGTCGAGCGGTCGAGCCGGAACTGCTCGCAAGGGAACAGCCCGCCCCGCGCCGGCAGCGACTTGAGGAAGGAGCCCTCCGGCCGGAAGCCGGACTTCTCCAGCACCCGCCGCGAAGCCGGATTGATGACGCGGGTATCGGCCTCGATCGCCGGCACGTCGACCAGCGAGAACAAGGTGTCGATCAGCCCCTGCACCGCCTCCGTCGCGTAGCCCTTGCCCCAATGCTGGGTGCCGAGCCAGTAGCCGATGAAGGGCGTGCCCGAGGCCTGCCGGTGCGCGCCGATCATGCCGATCAATTCGTTGGGCTTCGCGCGCGGGGTGACCGCCAGCACGAGGTGCTCGCCCAGCGCATTGCCCTTGCGCATCGCGAAGATGAAGGGCTCGACCGCCTCGGGCGGGTAGGGATGCGGGATATTGGCCGTCATCTCCGCCACGGCCTTCTCACCGGCCTGGCGCAGGATGGCGGCGGCGTCCGCCATACGCGGCCAGCGCAGCCAGAGACGGCGGGTCTCGAGCCGGAAGACGTCGTCGCGGGTCAGTTCGGGGAACATTCTCGTCTCTCCGTCGGCGCAAACGAAAAAAGGGAGCTGGGACTTCGGTCCCATCTCCCCTTCGCTGACCTTCGGGAGACCCATTTCGGGCCTTCAACCCTTGATCCGTTCGGTTCGATGGAACCGGCGGATCGAGAGAATTCCCTATCCGCCTTTTACTCTGCGGCCTCTTGGGCCGGGACTACGTTCACGAAAGCTCGGCCGAGTTTCGTCGTGAATCGGACGCGGCCATTCGTCGTCGCAAAGAGGGTATGGTCTTTGCCCATGCCAACGTTCGCGCCGGCATGCCACTTGGTGCCGCGCTGACGAATAATGATGTTGCCGGCAACGACGGCCTGATCGCCGAAGCGCTTCACGCCGAGTCGCTTGCTTTCGGAATCGCGGCCGTTACGCGACGAGCCGCCTGCCTTTTTGTGAGCCATAACGCCCTACCTCAAAACTTCTCGTGTCTCTCTAACCCGAATCGGCGGCGAAAGCCACCCGGTTCGGATACGAAATGCCGGAGCACCATTCTGTCAGGAGCGACAGGCCGAGGACGTAAGCCTTCGGCGATGGCGATCCGGCGTGGATATCGACGCCGGGAAACCCGGTCTCAGGCCTCGGACGCCTCGTCCTTGGCCTTCTTGGCAGGGGCCTTCTTGGCCGCGGCCTTCTTCGGCTTCTCGGCATCCTCGCCGGCCTCGGCCTTGGCGGCCTTCGGAGCAGCCTTCGCCTTGGCGGCGACCGGAGCAGCGGCGGCGGCATCGCCCTTCTTCATCTCCGGCTGCTTGCCGCCGGTGAGGATGTCGGTGATGCGGATGACGGTCAGCTCGGCGCGGAAGCCGCGCTTGCGCTTCGAGTTCTGGCGGCGGCGCTTCTTGAAGGCGATGACCTTCTCGCCACGGGCCTGCTCGACGATCTCACCGACGACGGTGATCTCGGAGAGGGCCTTGGCGTCGAGCGTGGTCTTCTCACCTTCGGTGAGCATCAGCACGGAGCCGAAAGCGACGGTGTCGCCCGGGTTGCCCTCGATCTTGGCAGCGGTGATCTTGTCGTTGGCGGCGACGCGGAACTGCTTCCCGCCGGTCTTGATGACTGCGAACATTTTGTCCTCCATGTTCGGCCCCGCCCTGTCACGGCCTCCGGACTGGAAGCGCATGCGGGACGGCTTTTTGGCAGTCGATTGCGTGGTCTGGTTTGCTCTTGCCGGCATGCGACGCAGCGCACATGCCAAAAGAGATCGGGCGCGGGTTTCCCCACGCCGGACGGTGCTCGATAGTCGGGCTCTCCGCGAAGGTCAAGCGAAAGCGGCGGGGGACGGTCGATTTCTCCCGCCCGGGAGGCTTGCCCCTCGGGCGTGGCTTGTGTAGTAAGCGCCTCGCTTCGACCGATAGCGACCGCGGACAGGTGGCAGAGTGGTTGAATGCACCGCACTCGAAATGCGGCATACCTGCAAGGGTATCGGGGGTTCAAATCCCTCCCTGTCCGCCATCATCCCGCCAAGGGATTGAGACCATCGATATCACCGCGCCTGACCTGATCCGTTCCCGGCTTGCGCTGGGAAAGTGGGCGAAAGCCCGCAAAGGTTGACGCAATCATCATGCGTGCGCGCCGACCGCGTCCTCGTTCTTTTTCAGCACGCCGAACGACGCATGCAGCAGCTCTCCTCAGGCCGGCGCGGAATGCGCTTCGGCGCCAAATGGGACAACATTTAGGAAGCGGGAATGGCCAAGCGTACGAAATCCAAAGCTCTCGATACCGAGTTCACGATGTTCGATGTCATCTATGAGGATGGGTCGAGAACCTCCAACCGACGCGTTCCGACAGCGCTGCTCGGGGGGCTCGATGGCGATGAGCCGGCCAAGGCGGCAATCCTGGAGCAGGACCAGATCATCTCCGAGAAGTCGGGCAAGCCGCCCTTGGCGATCGCGACCCTCGTCCGGTCGACGAAGGCAGCGGCCGAGCCAGAGAAGCGCAAGGATGACCGCAAGAAGCGCAGTGCGTGATCGGCGAGGAGTTGGATAGGCCAGCAGATGCCGGCGAATCGCCACCGGCCGCAGAGAGGATGTGCGGAGTCGGTTTTTCTTTCCGCCGGTCCATTGGAAGAAGCCGAGGCCGGAATTGAGCCGCCCTGGGTTCGCCGGAGGTGCCAACTTCTGAGAGACTGGGGCTATGAGACCCCAGGGCCCGCTTCCTATGCCAGCGGAGGGCCTATCGCTGGAGCTTCGCGGTGATTGGCGCGGATTCTGGCGCGGTGTTCCCAACAAACGAAAGCCCCGTCTCGTGGGGAAACGGGGTTTGCACAATTATGTAAATTTGGTTGCCGGGCCTGAAACCACCGACAGTTGCCTCAAGTGCTTTCTCGAAAGAGATCCCCGCTTCCGCGCAGCGCCAATTGCAGACATTGGGCTTTTGCCTGGAAGCGGACATCACCAATCGGTAACAATGAAGGCTTGAGGATGAGCCGCGCTGCCCTGGGAAGGTTCGTGGCAGAGGTCCTCTTTCCAGCTCTCGAACCGATCTTGCCAGATCGTTTCAAGATTTAGCGGCGCGCTCGCCCCAAAAAACTAGATTTTTCTGCGAGGAATGGCGGTCGCATAGGTGTTCAGCGAGAGCAGGTGGCGGTCGGCGCGATGAAGCGCAGCGAGCGCCGCATTGCGATCCTTGTTGGCCAGCAATCCGCAGAGCACCTCGGAGATCGCCAGCGCCGGTGCCAGCGTGTGGAAGAAGCTCTGGCTCTCGGTGGAGCAGAGGATGGCCTGATCGGCGATGCCGACCAGCGGCGAAACCTCGCTGTCGGTGATCGCGATGATGCCGAGCCCCTTTTCGCGAGCGAGCTCGGCGAGCTCCAGGCTGTGGCGCGCGTAAGGATTGATCGAGATGGCGAGCAGCACGTCCTCGGCGTCGGCTCGGATCAACCCGTCGCCCACCGTGTCGGCCGGCCCGTCGAGATGGATCGTCTTCTCCCCGAGCAGCGCCATCACATAGTGGAAATGCCAGGCGACCGAATGGCAGGAGCGCAGGCCCAGCACATAGATCCGGCGCGCCTGCGCCAGCCGGTCGGCCGCCGCCGAGAGACGTTCCAGCGAGGCCGGTTCCGACAGGCGCGCGATCTGGGCGGCGAGCCCTTGCAGCATGCGCCGCGACAATTGCGCGGCAGCCATGTCCTGCTCGCTCTCGTCGGTCTTCATCGCGCGTGCCGCGAAGCCGTCGACGCGGAAGCGGATCGCCTCGGCATGATGGGCGCGGATATCGTCATAACCGGCGAGGCCCAGGAACTTCGCGAGCCGCGTCATCGTCGAGGGCTGCACACCGGCATTGCGCGCCAGCTCGCGCATCGAGACCAGCGCCACCTCCTGCGGATGCTCGATGATGTAACGCGCCGCCTGCTGCAATTGCGGGGACATGGCGTCGAAGAGGCTGACGATGCGCTCGCGCAAGGGATCCGCCTGCAACATTTGAATCGCACCCTCTTTGCCCCGTCGCGACCATTCCCGCGCGCCGGTCGGATTTCAAACGGTTTCTCGGCTTTCCCTCAGCCTTTGAGGGCGTTGCGCTGGACTGTTCCGTCGCGAGAGTTTTAGCGTCAATCGTTTCCGATTTGTATCATATAAAACAAATGTTGCATCACTCGATGAGGCGTGTCATGAGGCTGCGCGTCGCGGCGGCCTGTCCGCGCCAATCCGGGAAGCTTGAGATGACCAGGATTCTCCATCGCTCGATCGGCGGCCGGTTGCCGCAAGCGGTTGCGGGGCAGGGCGTCACGATCACCGACGCGGATGGCCGCAGCTATATCGACGGATCGGGCGGCGCCGCCGTCTCCTGTCTTGGCCACGGCCATCCCGAGGTCATGGCGGCGATGCGCGCGCAGATGGACCGCATCGCCTACGCCCATACTTCCTTCTTCACCACCGATGTCGCCGAGGAGCTGGCCGAGCGCCTGGTCGGGCTGGCGCCGGAGGGGCTCGATTACGTCTATCTCGTCTCCGGCGGCTCCGAGGCCGTCGAGGCCGCCATGAAGATGGCGCGGCAGTATTTCGTCGAGATCGGCCAGCCACAGCGCCGCCATTTCATCGCGCGCCGGCAGAGCTATCACGGCAATACGCTGGGCGCGCTTGCCGCCGGCGGCAATGCCTGGCGGCGGGCGCAGTTCCAGCCGATCCTGCCGCAGACCCACCATGTCTCGCCCTGCTACGCCTATCGCGGCCAGAAGGCCGGCGAGACGCCGGAAGCCTATGCCGCCCGTCTTGCCGACGAGCTGGAGGCCAAGATCCTCGAGCTCGGCGCGGAAGAGGTCATCGCCTTCATCGCCGAGCCGGTGGTTGGCGCGACGCTCGGCGCTGTCGGGCCGGTCGCGGACTACTTCGCCCGCATCCGCCGCATCTGCGACAAATATGGCGTCCTGCTGATCCTCGACGAGGTGATGTGCGGCATGGGCCGCACCGGCACGATGTTCGCCTGCGAGCAGGAGGGCATCTCGCCCGATCTCGTCACCATCGCCAAGGGGCTGGGGGGCGGCTACCAGCCGATCGGCGCGGTGCTGCTCTCGGACAGGATCTACCGCGCCTTCGCCGAAGGTTCCGGCCTGTTCCAGCACGGCCACACCTATATCTGCCATCCGATGGCGGCGGCGGCGGCCAACAAGGTCGTTGAGCTGATCTCGCAGCCGGAGATGCTGGAAAACGTCCGCCTGATGGGCGAGCGCCTTCAGGCCGGGCTCGATGCACGGCTGGGCCAGTCTCCCCATGTCGGTGATATCCGCGGCCGCGGCCTGTTCCGAGGCATCGAGATCGTTGCTGACAAGGAGACCAAGACGCCCTTCGCCCCGGCGCTGAAGGTGCATGCCCGGATCAAGAAGGAGGCGATGGCGCGCGGCCTGATGAGCTACCCGATGGGCGGCACAATCGACGGGCGGATCGGCGATCATGTCCTGCTGGCGCCGCCCTATATCATCACGCCCGAGGAAATCGATCTGATCGTCGAGCGGATCGGCGGCGCGATCGACGCGGCGGTCAGGGTCTGACCGCTGCCATGGCGTTCCGCATCGCCTTCGCCGGCTTCAATCTCGAATCGGTCACGGCCGTTCCGCAGATCGTGGAGCTGGCGGAGTTCGAGCGCGTCTGCGTGCGCGGGGCTGAACTGACGGAACGGTTCCGCGGTACCAACACTGTACCCGGCGGCTGCCTGAAGATCTGCGAGGCGGAAGGCGCGGAGTTCGTGCCGCTGTTCCACACGCTGCTCGGCGCGCTCGGGCCGACTGCGGATGAGGCGGTTGCGCACTACACCGGCGAGATCGCCGAGGGCCTCCGCAAGAATGGCCCGCTCGACGGCGCCATCCTGTTCTTGCACGGTGCCTGCTGGGCGCCCGGCTATGCCGATGTCGAGCGGCACGTCATCGATGCGGTGCGCGCGGCCTTTCCGGCGCTGCCGATCGCCGTCGCGCTCGACTATCACGGCAATATCGACCGCGAGACGCTGCGCGGCGCCGATATCGCCGTCGCCTATCGCCATTCCCCGCATATCGACATGGGCGAGACCGGCGAGCGGGCGGCCCGCGCGCTGCTCAGGTTCCGGCGCGAGGGCCGTCGGCCGGGTCTCGCGGTGGCACGGCCGGATGTCGTCATCCCCTCGATCATGTCGGCGACGGCGCTGGCACCGCTGGCCTCGATCATCGCCGAGGCGCGGGCCGCCGAGCAGGACGGCGATTGCGACATCTCGATCATGGCCGGCTTCTCCTATGCCGACAGCGCCAATACCGGCATGTCGGTGATCTGCCTGGACTGGGACGGGCAGGAGGCGGCCGAGGCCAAGGCGCAGGCCTTCTCGGGCCGGTTGCGCTCGGCGCGCAAGGCCATCGCCAACGCTATCCCGATCCTGAGCGTCGAGGACGCCCTGGCCGATATCGAGCGCAGTCCCGCGACGGGCCGGCCGATCGTGCTGCTCGAGCATGCCGACCGGATGAACGATTCCACCCATCTGCTGCGGGCTTTGCTCGGCCGCGATGTCGGGAGGGTCAACGTGCCTTTCCTGCTCGACCCCGAGACGGCCGCGCAGGCCAATGCAGCGGGCGAAGGCGCCGAGATCACGGTCGCGCTCGCCGGCAAGACGGCGCCGGAGACTGGTGGGCCGGTCGAGGCGGTGGCACGCGTCCTCTGGTCGGGGCCGAAATCCTTCAACGTCTCCGGCCGCTACCAGCGCGGTTCCTTCGTCGATCTCGGGCTGACGGCACTCCTCCAGATTGGCGCGGTCCGGATCTCCGTGGTCTCGCATTTCGCCTTCGCCGTCGATGGCGACCCATTCTTCATCTTCGGCGAGCGACCAGAAGATTACGACGTCATCCTGCTGCGCTCGAAGACGCATTTCCGCGACTACTACGAGCCGCTGGCCGACCGCGTCCTGGTGGTCGACACGCCCGATCTCGGCCCCGCCAATGTCAGGCTGATCCCATACCGCCAGCTCGACACGGCACGCGCCTATCCATGGAGCGACGCTCTCGCCTGACGACACGCGCCAATCCAAGCAACCAAAAACGAGGGGATAACAATGACGTTTCGGTTCAGGACTTTCGGGGCTGCGGCGCTGCTCGCCGGCTCCCTGCACGCATTGCCGGCTTTTGCCGAGACGACGCTCAATGTCGTCATGCAGGCGCCGCTCAGGTCGCTCGATCCGATCCTGAGCACCGCCCAGATCGTGCGCACGCATGGCTTCATGGTGTTCGACACGCTGCTCGGCATGGATGCCAAGTACAACCCGCAGCCGCAGATGGCCGACTACGCCGTCTCAGCCGACAAGATGACCTATACCTTCACCTTGCGCGACGGCTTGAAATGGCATGACGGCACGCCGGTGACCGCGGCCGATTGCGTCGCCTCGCTGAAGCGCTGGGCCGCGAATGACGGCGCCGGGCGCACGATGATGGGCTCGGTCGCCTCGATCGAGGCGACCTCTGACAAGGTGCTCGTCATCAAGCTGGCGAAGCCTTTCGGCCAGGTGCTGGAACTGCTGGCGAAGCCCTCGCCGGTGCCGCCCTTCATGATGCCGAAGCGTCTTGCCGAGACGCCTGCCGGCCAGCAGGTGACGGAGATGGTCGGCTCCGGCCCGTTCAAGTTCGTCGCGGCCCAGTATCGTCCCGGCGATCAGGCCGTCTATGTCAAAAACACCGACTACAAGCCGCGCGCCGAGCCGATGAGCTGGACCGCCGGCGGCAAGACCGTGAATGTCGACAAGGTCGTGTGGAAGGCGATGCCGGACATGCAGACCTCGATCAATGCGCTGCAATCCGGCGATGTCGACCTGATCGAGCAGGTGACGATCGACCTGCTGCCGCTGCTCAAGGCCAATGACGAGATCAAGACCGGCGCGATCAATGCGTTGGGCAGCCAGGTCACCGGCCGCTTCAATCATCGCCTGCCGCCCTTCGACAATCCCAAGGTCCGCCAGGCGGCGATGTATGCGCTCGACCAAGAGCAGCTGATGCAGACCGCGATCGGCGACAGCCAGTATTACAAGCTCTGCGCCTCAGTCTATGGCTGCGACGTGCCGCTCGCCTCGGATGCCGGCTCGAAATATCTCAAAGGCAGCGCCAAGGAGCGCATGGCCAAGGCGAAGGAGCTGTTGAAGGCCTCCGGCTATGACGGCACGCCGGTGCTGATGATGCAGCCGACGGACCTGACGATCCTGTCGACCCAGCCGATCGTCGCGGCCGAGCGCCTGCGCGAGGCCGGCTTCAAGGTCGATGTCGCCGCGATGGATTGGGCGACGCTGCAGTCGCGCAAGAACAGCACGCAACCCGTGGCACAGGGCGGCTGGAACATGTTGTTCACCTATTGGGGCGTCTCCGGCATCTGGAACCCGACCGTGCATGCCCTGCTCGACGGCTCGGGCGCGGAGACGGCGTGGTCGGGCTGGCCGAAAAGCGCCCGCGTCGAGGAACTGCGCGCTGCCTTCCTCACCGCGCCGACGCTCGACGAACAGAAGACAATCGCCCACGAGATCCAGCAGATCGCCTATGACGAGGGCTTCTACTTCAATGCCGGCGAGTTCCAGTCCGTCGCCGCCTGGAGCGCCAAGCTGAAGAACCTCCAGCCCGGCCCGCTCACCCTGTTCTGGGGCGTGAGCAAGTAACCTCGCGAACCGGGCGGCATTGCCGCCCGGCTGGCTTGACCGAGCGCTGGCTGTCCGGCCAGCGCCCAGGCGCGGAGCACCACATGGCTTCCTACTTCCTGCGCAGGCTGGCGATGGCGATCCCCGTCATGTTCTTCGTGGCGCTGTTCGTCTTCCTGTTGCTGCGCCTGACGCCGGGCGATCCGGCCCAGGCCATTGCCGGCGATCAGGCGACGCCGGCCCAGCTGGCCGCGATCCGTGAGAATCTCGGCCTCGACAAGCCGCTCGCCGGCCAGTTCGCCACCTGGCTTGGCGGCATGGCGCAGGGCGATTTCGGGCATTCGCTGATCTCGCAACGCCCGGTTCTGGAGATGATCGGCCAGCGCATCGGCCCGACGCTGGCGCTCGCGGTGATGGCGATGATCTTCACGGTCGTCATCTCGCTGCCGCTCGGCGTGCTCGCCGCCTGGCGCCATGGCGGCATGGTCGACCGCTTCGTCATGGCGCTCTCGGTCGTCGGCTTCTCCGTCCCGATCTTCGTGATCGGCTATGTGCTGATCGCGGTCTTCGCGGTGGACCTGAAATGGTTCCCGGTGCAGGGCTACAAGCCGCTCGCCGAGGGCTTCGGCCAGTTCCTCCACCGCATCCTGCTGCCGGGGCTGGCACTTTCCTTCTTCTACATCGCGCTGGTCTCGCGGATGACGCGAGCCTCGATGCTGGAAGTGCTGCGCGAGGATTATGTCCGCACGGCGCGGGCGAAAGGGTTGGGCGAGCGCATCGTCCTGTTCCGCCACGCCCTGCGCAACGCCGCAATCCCGATCCTCACCGTGGTCGGAACCGGCTTCGCCATGATGGTCTCCGGCGTCGTCGTCACCGAGACGGTCTTCAACATCCCCGGTCTCGGACGGCTGGTCGTCGACGGCGTGCTCGCCCGCGACTACCCGCTGATCCAGGCGATCATCCTGCTGACGGCCGGAACCTATGTGCTGATCAACCTGCTGATCGATCTCTCCTACGCGCTGAGCGACCCGAGGATCCGCTACCAATGAGCGCCGCATCGAACCCCGCGCAAGGCGGCCTCCCGCGCCGCCGCCTGCTCAGAAACCCGCCGCACTGGACGACGGTGCTCGCCATTCTCGTCCTCATCATCGTCGTTGCGATGGCTGTCTTCGCGCCGTTCATCGCGAATTTCGAGCCGACCAAGCTCAACGCGGCGATGCGGCTCAAGCCTTCCTCGAACCTCTATTGGCTGGGCACCGACAGCTTCGGCCGCGACCTCTTTTCGCGCGTGGTCTATGGCGCGCGGGTCTCGCTGCTGGTGGGGGCCGGCGTCGCCATCGGCGCCATCGTGATCGGCCTTCCGCTCGGTCTGATCGCTGGCTGGTACCGCAGCGTCGACGGCGTGCTGATGCGGATGATGGACGGGCTGATGGCGATCCCCGGCATCCTGCTCGCCATCGCCATCGTCGCGCTGGTCCGTGGCGGGCTCACCACCGTCATCATCGCGATCATGATCCCGGCGATTCCTCAGGTCGTCCGGCTGGTCCGCGCGCGCGTCATCGCCGCCCGCGAGGAGACCTATGTCGATGCGGCGATGCTGCTCGGCACGCCGCCTGCCAAGCTGATCTGGAAGCATCTGCTGCCGACGACGATCGCCCCGCTGATCGTGCAGGGGACCTATATGTATGCCTCCGCCATCCTGACGGAGGCGGCTTTGTCCTTCCTCGGCGTCGGCATCGGCACGGAGATCCCGAGCTGGGGCAACATCATGGCCGAGGGGCGGCTCTATTTCGCGATCAACCACTGGCTGGTGTTCTGGCCGGCGATCGTGCTGTCGGCCTGCATCCTGTCGATCAACCTGCTGGGCGACGCGCTGCGCGACCGGCTCGACCCGAAGATGCAGGGGAGAGCCCCGTGACGACGACATCCTCCAGCCAGCCGGTGCTCTCGATCCGCGACCTCAAGGTCGCGACGCGCGGCCGCGAGCCCAGCGAGATTCTGAAGGGCATCAGCTTCGACATCATGCCGGGCGAGACGCTCTGCCTCGTCGGCGAATCCGGCTCCGGCAAATCGGTGACCTCGCTGGTGACGATGGACCTGCTGCCGCGCGACGAATTGCGGGCGACGGGCGGCACGGTGCGCCTCAACGGCGAGGACATCCTCACAGTGACGCCGTCCCGCACCAAGGCGCTGCGCGGCGCCGAGATGGCGATGATCTTCCAGGAGCCGATGACCGCGCTGAACCCGGTGCTGACCATCGGCCTCCAGATGGACGAGGTCTACTGGGCGCACACGGCAATGCGTCCTAAGGAACGCAAGGAAGCTGCGCTCGCCGCCTTCGAGGCCGTGCATCTGCCCGATCCGGCGCGGATCTATGACAGCTATCCGCACCAGCTCTCGGGCGGACAGCGCCAGCGCGTGATGATCGCGATGGCGCTCGCCTTGAAGCCGAAGCTCCTGATCGCCGACGAGCCGACCACCGCGCTCGACGTCACCACGCAGAAGCAGATTCTCAGCCTGATCCGCGAGTTGCAGGACAAGCAGAACACCGCCGTCCTGTTCATCACCCATGACATGGGCGTGGTCGTCGACATCGCCGACCGGGTCTGTGTCATGCGCCGCGGCGAGATCGTCGAGACCGGCCCGGTCGAGCAGGTGCTCAGCCGGCCGCGCGAGGATTACACGCGCGACCTGCTGCAGGCCGTGCCATCGCTGGTGCCTCGCGCTCCTCGTGCTGCGGCGAAGCAGGCCGAGGCCGTGGTCGAGATCCGCAATCTCGAAAAGACCTTCAGCTTCGGTTCTCTGCTTGGGAAGCTGATGGGGCGGGATATCCGCACTGTCCGCGCCGTGAACGATGTCAGCTTCAGGCTGGAGCGTGGGCGCACGCTCGGCATCGTCGGCGAAAGCGGCTCGGGCAAGTCGACGGTCGCGCGCTGCCTGATGCGCCTGGAACATCCGACCGGCGGCGAGATCCGGGTCAACGGCCAGGACATCGCCCCGCTCCAGGGCCAGAAGGCGCTGGCCCCGGCGCGTCGGCGCGTGCAGATGGTGTTCCAGGACCCCAATCGCTCGCTCAATCCGCGCCTGCGCATCGGTGAGAGCCTGATCGAGGGGCCGCTCAATCTCGGCGAGGAGCGGGGCTCTGCGCTGAAGCGCGCGGGCGAATTGCTCGAGGTGGTCGGCCTGCCTGGCACAAGCCTCGAACGCTTTCCCCATCAGTTCTCCGGCGGCCAACGCCAGCGCATCGCCATCGCGCGCGCCCTGATGATGGAGCCCGAGGTGATCGTCGCGGACGAGGCCGTCTCTGCCCTCGACGTCTCCGTGCAGGCGCAGGTGCTCGCGCTGCTGGCGGAGATCCAGGAGCGGCGCAATCTCGCCGTGCTGTTCATCACCCATGACCTGCGCGTCGCCGCCCAGATCTGCGACGAGGTGATGGTGATGCAGCGCGGCCGCGTCGTCGAGGACGGGCCGGCCGCCGAAGTGCTGGCGCGGCCGCGCCATGAGTATACACGGGCCTTGATCAACGCGGCGCCGGGGCGAGACTGGGATTTCGCCACCGGGCGCCGCATCGCCGGAGCCGACGCATGATTTCCGCCAGCCTCGTCCAGCTCGACGTCCAGTCTCTGGCGCCGGCCGAGAACTTCCGCCGCATCCACGACTTCGTCGCGGCCGAGGCGGCGAAAGGCGCCCAGCTCATCCTGTTCCCCGAACTCGCCAACACCGGCTATGTCGAGCCACTGGTGCCGGGCGGGGCGCTCGTCAGCGACGTCCCTCATTTCGGAGCGGCGCTCTACGAGGCCTGCGCCGCGCCGGATGGCGAGGAGGTGAGGGCGCTCGTCGCACTCGCCGCGCGGCACCGCGTACATATCGTCATCGGCCTCGGCCTGCGCGATCGCCTGCGCGCCGGCGTGATGCGCAATGCCTCGCTCTTGATCGGCCCGGAGGGCGTGCTCGGCGACTACACCAAGATTCACCAGTGGCAGAACGAGAAGCTGTTCTTCAGCGGCGGCGACAGCATCGACACCTACCCGGTCTTCGGCACGCGGCTCGGCATGCAGGTCTGCTACGATATCCGCTTCCCCGAGATCACCCGCATCCTCGCGCTTCAGGGCGCGAGCATCGTGACCTCGGTCTGGGCTTCGTTCGGGGCGGAGAATGCGCCGGTGACCGACGAGGGGCTCTTCATCCACCGCGCCTATACGCGGGCGACCGAGAACGGCGTCTTCTTCCTGAGCTGCAACCGCAGCGGCAGCCGCGGCGGGCAGCGCTTCTTCGGCCGCTCCTGCGCGGTGGCGCCGGATGGCCGCGTGCTCGGCACGCTCGATCATGATCGCGAGGACGTGCTGCGGGTCGAGATCGACCTCGCCGAGGTCGCGCGCTATCGCAGCTTCACCGGCATCTGGGCTGATCGCGTGCCGGCCCTCTACGCCAAGTACCTCACGCCCTGAGCCTCGCGAGACCTCCGATGACGACCTCTCCCTGTCCGCCGATCAGCGATGCCGACTGGCCCGAAGCCATCGCCGAGATGAAGACCGGCTTTGCCGGCGCGCTCAATGTTTACCGGACGATGGCGCATCATCCGGCCTTGCTGAAGGCCTGGGCGCCCTTGCGCCAGCATATCGTCAAGGACAGCGCGCTCGGGCCGGTGCGTTCGGAGGTGGTGATCCTGCGCGCGGCGCATCGCATGGGCTCGCCCTATGAATGGGCGCATCATGTCAGCAGGGCGCGGGCGCTCGGCATGAGCGATGCCCGCATCGCGGCGCTGCGGGGCCAGCCGGAAGGCGAGGACGGGCTGATCGTACGCGCGGTCGATGCGCTCTTCGACGACAAGCGCCTGTCGCTATCGCTCGAAGCGGAGCTCGCCGCGGCGATCGGGCGCGAGGCGGTGTTCGACCTGCTCGCGACGGTCGGCTTCTATTCGGTGCTCGGCTACATGCTGATGACCTATGAGACGCCGATCGATGAGGCGATCACGACCGAGATGTCCGAAAAGCCGCTGGCCGCCACTGCTGACCGCTAAACGCAGAAGATTGCCGCTTAATGCAAGCGGGATTCGTTCCGCCGAGAAGCGCCATGACCAGACATTGAGTGTATGCCCAGAACCGGACATCCAACACGTTTCGGAGGATTGAGCGTCGGTAAGTGGGCAGCTAGCCCCCTCACTATGTTTGGCCGGCTGCTGCTCAATCCTTTCGTCAACAGGCATCCCAACAGCCGCGTCAATGAGCAGTTGTCCTGAGCCTATCCGCCACAGCCCACTCTCAGGGGCCTAGCGTCAGAACGACGCTTCCCACGCCCCATTCACGGCTCCGTGCGACATCTGCTTCGTTTCCGGAACCCGCCCGACCATGGTGGATGTCGTACAGCGTAGCGTCCCCTCAATCCGCCGGCGAATTGCCTGCGCTGTTCACCGGTACGGGCGGATCAATCAGCTCCGAATTCAGTGCGACAGCACCGCCATGCGGTCGAGGGCGGTAGCGAAGCCTTGCAACGAGATCGAAAATGGCGTGGCGCCACCACCATCGGCGACAGCTCTCACCTTCAGCGCCGTGCCCGCGCGCAGCGCGACCAGCGTTGGGGCCTCGAAGGTCACTGAAACGAGGCAACCAGCCGGCACGCAAGTGCGGAAGCGCAGCGGCTGCATCGCAGGCTTGTCATCGATCTGGAAGGTCACGCCGGAATCGAGCGCAAGGCCGAACGGCAGGACCAGCGTCCCTGACATGGTGTTGCCGTTCGGCGCGTTGAGCTCGATGGCGAGCACCCGCTGACCGTTCTGCTGCGCCTGAACCTGCGACAGCACACAACGCTTCTGATTGCCCTGCTGCGCACAGGTGGCACGCCAGTCCTTGTAGGTCTCGTTCAGCGAGGATGCCCCACCGGGAAGACCGGACGCAGTGTTCCCGCCAGCCGGTTGACCACTGGATTGGGCCTGTGCGAGCTCGAAGCGTTGTGGGGTAGGATTGTCGTGGCTGTCGGTGATCGAATCCGCCTGGCTTGGCGTGGAGACGGCGACGCCCGCCACCATATGCACTGTCACGCCCGCAGCGATCGTCAGTGCGGCCACCGAGCCGGTTCCAAAAAAGCGGACTTTGCTGGTCATCATGCGAGCGCCTTTCGTTCGTTTGCGCGCTGCACATTGAGATCGAGCAGACCCTGAAAGCTCTGAAGCGAAGCAAGGTGGAGCGTGGCGAGATCGAGCCAGCCCTTCGCGTACCAGTCGGTGTCGGTTCTAGCGGGCAACGCCCGGAATGCCTTCTCATCCACCGCCCAGAAGCCGTTCAGCATCTGTTGGGCACCATCGGGAAACTGTATCTGGACTGGTTCGGCGTGGGCAGCTTCGCCTCGCCAAGCGCTCTGACGAACGCGAGCGTGTTGACGACATCGACATGGTAGGCGCGGCAGAAGGCCATGGCCGCCTGCGCCGTCGAAGTTGGCTTGCCTTCTCCGTCGAACCGGCGCTTCCGCGTCCGATCGCATCGATATCCAAGCAACAAAACGGTCTGACTTCCGGTCGATGGCCAGTAGCTGCGCCTTGTCGGGTGTCTCGGTCCCGATGAAGGGGGAGCGGCGCACATAGGCCGGAACATAGCTGCGCACGCCATCGGTCGCGAAGACGATCGGATAGTGGCGTATGGCGAGGGCAAACGCGCCGATGCAAAGGGGAACGGCGACGGCCTCGCTTGCAAACCCGAAATTGGTGGACGGTTCGAGACCCACATCGCTATGGTCTTCAAAGCGCAGGAGCACGGGGGCTCTGTAGAAGATTGGAAGCGCCGACGTCCCTGTCCCTGCTTGCGTGTCTTTGCTCACAGTCAACTCAGTTTCCACTTTCAGAACTTGACGTCGAGGTTCAAGCGAGCGGACTGGTCCGAGAGACCTGAGCCGAACTGGCCGCCATAGGTGACGCCGAGCGTCGCGTTTGGCGAGAGAGCGTAGTCGAGGCCGGCTTCAACCACCGCTGCATTGCGCGCGATCGGAACCCCGCCGGTCGAGAAGGCGTCGCCGCCACCGGCAAAGCGCATCGTCGAGAGCGGCGTCGCATCGCCGAAGGCGTGACGCCAGCCTGCCATACCCTTGACCGTCACAGCCGCGCCGTTGAGGTCGAAGCTGGTCGAGGCGCGAAGGCCCAATGTCGTGAAGGTCGCATCCGTGGTGGCCCCCTGGCTGGTCAGCGCAGCCGCCCCGCCCCTCTCGGTGAAGCCATCGGTATGGACACTCACATGAGTGAGGTTGGCGAAGGGCTCGAACCGGGTCGCGCCCATGGTGAAGCCGTAGCCGAGCTCGCCGAAGACCTGCGCCGTGCTGGCGTTGTAGTCGCCCTTCAGGCCATTGCCAAAGCCCGGGAACATCACGTTCCGTGAGGTCGAGACGTCATGCCAAGTGTAGGCGGCGCCGGTCCGGAAGGTGAGATCACCCCAGTTCGTGCCGCCATAAAAGCCGACATGGTAATTGTCGCTCGAGCCGGACGAGTGACGGTCCTTCACGTCGAAGCTGACGCGGCTGTAGCCCGCGACCGCGCCGAAGCGCCAGCTGTCGAGCACCGGCGCATCCGCGCCGATGAAGAATCCACCGGTCGAGCGGTTGAGGCGCGCGGCATTGCTGTCGCCATTGGTGTGCCCCCAGGAGCCGAAGCCCTGGCCCCAGACCGCCAGACGATCCGTCGTCGCGCCGACCGCAACCGGCTTGCCGTCGACATAGGTCGTGACCATGCCCTTCGCGGCGCCGGCACTCTCGAAGGCCGCACGGATGCGGTCGTTGATGGCGTTGCGAATGAAGCGGCTATCCTCGACCAGCGCCGACTTCGCCGAAGCGTGGATCTCGCCCGAGAGCTGGTCGAAGGCGTACTGCGCCTGCGGAGCCGACAGGTTCAGCACCGCATTGTAGACCGGGTTGCCTCCCCCAAGGCTCTCGACGCCGCCGCCGGTGGCGATCTGGTTCGGGGTCAGGCCGACGTTCTGGAAGCTGACGACATTCCGCGTCAGCGTCAGATAGACGTTGTTGGCGTCGTAACTGAGCGAGGGATCGAGGAAGGCGAGGTTCGAGGTCACGCTGCTGAAGGTGCCGCTCCGGCCGCCATTGGCGGTGAGGATCGTGTACTGGGTCTGCGGCGCATAGTTGCCCATGTCCGCCAGCACTCTGACCGAGCTGCCGGCGATGGTCGCCGTGCCGCTGGCGACGATCTTGTCCGACTGCCTCGCCGCGTTCACCTCGACCTCGTAGATCGAGCCCGCCGCAAAGATGACGTTTCCGGCGATGTTCAGCGTGCCGATCGAATTGCCTGGCGCAATCGTGCCCAAAACGTTCACATTGCTCACCACGCCGCTGCCTTGCAGGCGGCCGCCGGCCAGCACGTCGACGGTGCCGCCGAGTGAGCCGTTGACTGCCAGCGTGCCGTTCTCGGCCGTGGTCGTCCCGGAGAAGGCTGAGGAATTGCCGTTCAGGATGAGAAAACCCGCGCCGGTCTTGTTGAAGCGGCCATCGCCCGTCAGCACGCCGGCATAGGTGGCATCGACGCTCTGGTCGAAGGTCAGCGAGGCGCCCGAGGCAATCGCGACATTGCCGCCGAAGTGCGTGGCTGAGGTGACCAGCCTGCCGGCTTCGACCGTCCAGTCGAGCGACGACATGCCGGTCAGGCTGAGAACACCCGCGCCGCGCTTGACCATCATGCCGCCCGAGCCATTGAGCGCCGCTATGTCGCCGGCAAAGACGGCGTCGGTCGTCTGATTGAAGACGACCGTGCCGGCGTTGCCGACATTGCCCGAGATCGAACCGGCGGTGCCGATCAGCGTCCCCTCCGTCACGAGGGTGTTGCCGAAGGCGTTGGCAACATTGTCGAGCCGCAGTATGCCGGCGCCCTGCTTGATCAGATCGCCACTCCCCGACACCGTGCCGGTCAGGCCGAGGCTGGTTCCGGCGGCGATGTCGAAGCGCCCTGTCTGCGTCAGCGCGATCGACCGGGCGGTATCGAAGCTCCCCGTGGTCGCGAGGGCGCCACCGGTGAAGGACAGACCCCCTGCCGCTGCGCCGAGATTGGCGTCGCGCGACACCGACAGCACACCGCCCGCGATCGTCGTGCCACCGGTATAGGTGTTGTCGCCGGTCAGGGTGAGTGTGCCGGCGCCGGCCTTGGTGAGCGAGGTGCCGTTCCAGCCCGTCGCCAGGTTTGCCGCCCGGTCGGCGAGCACCGCTCCGACCGTGAAGGAGTCGGTCGCACTGGTCAGGGTGAAGGTGCCGTTGGCGAGATTGTTGCCGGCGGTCCAGCTCAGGCCATAGCTCGCGAGATATTGCAGGCCATCGTCCGATTTGCGGGTGGATAGGGTGAGATAATCCACCGTGCCGCTAAAGCCGCCCACGCTGACATTAGCGAAGTCGCCCACGATCCCCAGGGGGGTGTCGATCAGCACTTTGTCGAGCTGGCTCGCATCGCTGATGCCGGTGAGGTTGAAGGTAACGCCGTTGCCGATCGTGACGCTACGGGCCGACAGCGTCGGGCTGGCCGGGCCGGCGGCGATGGACAGCCCGGTGCCGTCGGCAAAGGTTGCGGCTCGTTCAAGGTTCACGGTCGCCGGTGTCTGTATCGCCAGCATGCCGCCGGTCACGGTCAGGTTGCCGCCGAGATTGTTGCTGCTGCCCGCGCTGCCGTCGCCGAACTGCAACCGGCCGCCGGAGACGGTGGTGTCGCCGATGTAGCTGTTGCTCCCGGTCAGGATCGTCGTGCCGGAGCCGATCTGCTGCAGGGCGCCGCTGCCGGAGATCGCGCCGGAGAAAGTCACCGCGTCCGAGCGGTTGAAGGCGAGCGTGCCGTTGTTGAGGACATCACCGACGATCGAGCCGCTGGTGCCGCCATTGCCGAGCTGCAGCATGCCGCCGCTGATCGTCGTGCCGCCCGTGTAGCTGTTGGTTCCGGTCAGGGTTGTCGTGCCCGAACCGATCTGCCGCACCGCACCGCTGCCGGAAATGCCGCCGGAGAAAGTCACCGCGTCCGAGCGGTTGAAGGCGAGCGTGCCGTTGTTGGCGACATCGCCGGCGATCGAGCCGCTCGTGCCGCCATTGCCGAGCTGCAAAGTGCCGTCGCTGATCGTCGTGCCGCCCGTGTAACCGCTGTTTCCGGTCAGGAGCGTCGTGCCCGAACCGACCTGGCGCACGGCGCCGCTGCCGGAGATGGCGCCGGAGAAAGTCACCGCGTCGGAGCGGTTGAAGGCGAGCGTGCCGTTGTTGAGGACATCACCGACGATCGAGCCGCTCGTGCCGCCATTGCCGAGCTGCAAAGTGCCGCCGCTGATCGTCGTGCCGCCCGCGTAGCTGTTGGTTCCGGTCAGGAGCGTCGTGCCTGAGCCAATCTGCTGCACCATGCCGCTGCCGGAAATATCGCCGGAGAAGGTCATCGCATCGCTGCGGTTAAAGGCGAACGTGCCGTTGTTGAGGACATCACCGACGATCGAGCCGTTGGTGCCGCCATTGCCGAGTTGCAGCGTGCCTCCAGAGATGGCCGTGCCGCCTGTATAGGAATTGTCCGTCGAGAGGATCAGCGTGCCCGAACCGGCCTTGGTCAGCGATCTGCCATCCCAGCCGGTTGCAGGATTGGCGGCCTGATCGGTGAGCGCCACCCCCATCGTGAAGGTGTCGGAGGGATTGGTCAGCGTGAAGGTGCCATGCGCCAGATTGTTGTTGGCCGTCCAGCTCAGGCCGAAACTGGCGAGATATTGCAGATGATCTGCCGATAAGTGGGTCGAGAGGGTGAGATAGTCCACCGTCCCGCTGAACCCGCCCACTGTCACCGTGCCGAAATCGCCGTCGAAGCCGTTGCGCGTGTCGATCAGCACCTTGTCGAGCTGACTTGCATCGCTGACGCCGCTGAGATTGAAGGCGACGCCCGTTCCAAGCATGAGGCTATCGGCGGTAAGCGAGGGAACGCCGGCAGTGGCGCCGATCGACAGCGTGGTGTTGTCGCCAAAGGTCGCAACCTGAGCGACGCTCACGGTCGCCGGCGTCTGGATCGCCAGCATGCCGCCGGTCACGGTCAGGTTGCCGCCGAGATTGTTGCTGCTGCCCGCGCTGCCGTCGCCGAACTGCAACCGGCCGCCGGAAACGAGGGTGTCGCCGGCATAGGTGTTCGTGCCTGTCAGGATCGTGGTGCCCGCACCGGTCTGGCGCACCATGCCGCTGCCGGAAATATCGCCGGAGAAAATCATCGCATCGCTGCGGTTGAAGGCGAGTGTGCCGTTGTTGAGGACATCACCGACGATCGAGCCGCCCGCGCCACCACTGCCGAGCTGCAGCATGCCGCCGCTGATCGTCGTGCCACCCGTGTAGCTGTTGGTTCCGGTCAGGGTTGTCGTGCCCGTGCCGATCTGCTGCACGGCGCCGCTGCCGGAGATGCCGCCGGAGAAGGTCACCGCATCGCTGCGGTTGAAGGCGAGCATACCGTTGTTGACGACATCACCGACGATCGAGCCGCTGGTGCCGCCATTGCCGAGCTGCAGCATGCCGCCGCTGATCGTCGTGCCGCCCGTGTAGCTGTTGGTTCCGGTCAGGGTCGTCGTGCCCGTACCGATCTGCTGCACCGCGCCGCTGCCGGAGATGGCGCCGGAGAAGGTCACCGCATCGCTGCGGTTGAAGGCGAGCGTGCCATTGTTGACGACATCGCCGACGATCGAGCCGCTCGTGCCGCCACTGCCGAGTTGCAGCATCCCGCCGCTGATCGTCGTGCCGCCCGCGTAGCTGTTGGTTCCGGTCAGGGTTATCGTGCCCGAACCGACCTGGCGCACGGCGCCGCTGCCGGAGATGGCGCCGGAGAAAGTCACCGCGTCCGAGCGGTTGAAAGCGAGCACGCCATTGTTGACGACATCGCCCAGAATAGAGCCACTCATGCCGCCATTGCCGAGCTGCAAGGTGCCGCCGTTGATCGTGGTGCCGCCGGTATAAGTATTGATCCCCGACAGCGTCAGCGTGCCGGTGCCAGTTTTGACCAGCGAGCCGCCTGTGCCGGAGATCACGCCGCTCACCTCTGTCGAGAGATTGTTCGAGCCGACAGTCAGTTCGTTGGCGCCAAGCAGATAGGAGCCGCCACCTGCGATCGAGCCGGCGGTGAGTTTTTTGTCACCGGCGGCACCCGTCGAGCCCGAGAAATCGACAGTGCCAGCCGAGCCATTGATGATCTCGGCGCCACCGGCGTTGCTGTTGTGGAGAAACACAAGGCTGGAGTTGTTGATCATCCTGGCGTTGCCGGCCGCGCTGGTGGAGCGGAACGTCAGGCTGCCGTTGTTGGTGATCGCCGAGCTGCCGGCGCCGCTCGCGTCGTAGAATGTGAGATCGCTATTGTTGGTGATGCTGGCGCCGCCGGCCGTACTCGTGTCGTAGAAGGACAGCGTGGCGCCATTTGTGATGATGGCATTGGCTGCGGAGCTTGCATTGTGGAAGTTCAGCAAACCGCTGTTGTTGGCAATCGTGGCGGTGCCGGCAAGGCTGTCGTTGTAGAATAACAGATTGCTGTTGTTGGTGATGTTGCTGCCGCCGGCCGAGCTCGTATCGTGAAATTCGAGGACATTGTTGTTGGTCCCGACAGCACTGCCGGCGCTGCTGGTATTGTAGAAATAGAGTTCGCCGCTGTTGGTTATGGTGGCGTTGCCGGCACTGGTTCCATTCTGGAAGTTGGTTGTGCCGGTATTCGTGATGCCGGTGATGCCCGTGGTGGTGGCATTGGTGACGGTGAATGTACCAGCGCCGTTCACATTGACCTGGCCCTGGATCGAGCCGGCGGTGCCAGCGGTGCCAAGTTGCAATATGCCGGCGTTGATCGTGGTGCCGCCGGTGTAGCTGTGGCTGCCGGTGAGAATTGTCGTCCCGGGACCGCCTCTGGTCAGCTGCGCTGCGCCGGAGAGTGTTGCGCCAACCGTGCCGTCGCCCCAGAGGTTGAACGCGTTCGCGGCTTCGATTGTGCCAGTGCCGCTTATGCTGCCGCCATTGAAAGCGAGGATTTGCAGGCTGAGCTTGCGGCCTGCGCCGATATTGAGGATCGCCGCGCCTGAATTTGTGAATGTGGAGACGCCAAACATGTCGCGGCCAGTGAGCGACACCGAACCGTTGCCCTGGTTGTTGATGTTGCTTGTCTGGACATCAACATCGCCGCCGAGAACCTTGATCTGGCCGCTGTTGTTGACGTTGTAACCAGCCCCAGGGGAAAGTATCGCCGTGCCGCCGGGGCCATTGAAGTTGATGATGCCGCCAGCGTTGTTGTTGATGTCGCCATTGTCCATCACGACGCCGTCGGTACCGACATTGATGGTGGCATCGTTATTCAGCGTGTTGCCGGTGCCGAAAAGTGTGGCACCGGTCCCCAGGTTGATTATCCCTCCCCCGGCATTCCAGATGGTTCCGGCGGACAGCATGTTGCCGTCACCGATGTTGATCGTGCCGCCCGCATTGTTGAGGCTGGTAAAGCCGGTGGCATTTCCGGCAGCACCCAAGGCGAGCGTGACACCTGCATTTGCATTGAGAACATTGTTGTAAGTGCCGGAAATCTCCGTGGTGCCGCCGAGCAGTTCGATCACGCCGATATTGCTGCCGGTCAGCGCCGTGATGCTGTTCGTGCCGCCGGTGATGACGATCGCGGAGGAGGGGTTTCCCGACAGACCGCCGGCGCCGCCGCGCGCGCCGCCCTGAATGCTCCCGCTGTTGATGATCGTCAGGTTCTGGCCAATGATGCCGTAGCCGCCGGCCTGCGGGCGATAGGGCTGGGAGTTTAGGAAGTCCGTTCCACCGCCGCCGCCTTGGATCGTACCGGAATTGGTGATCGTCAGTCCGCTGGAGGCGGTGGCGGTGACGCCGTTGCCGCCATTGCCGCCCGCGCCGTTGCCCGAGAAGTCGGCGAAGGGATTGGCGATGCCCGGCCCGATAACGGCCGCGCCGCCGCCGCCCTTGCCGCCCGCTATCACGCCTGAATTGGCGAGGCTGGTTCCGGTCGTAACGATGATGCCGGACCCACCGCCGCCGCCACCGCCGCCGCCCGCATAGTTCCACGACTGCGCATAGTTCGCGGAGCCGGACCCGCCATTGCCGCCATTGCCACCCTTGATCGTAGCGTTGTTGGTAAGGTCCGTCGTCAGCGTGAGGCCCGCCCCACCCGCGCCGCCGCCGCCGCCGCCGGCGCCCAGGCCGTAGCCTCCGCCACCGCCGCCGCCGCTGTCCGATCCTCCTCCCGAGCCGCCACGGTTGCCCGAGCCGCCGGTCGAGCCCCCGCCGCCGTTCGACCCGGTCGTCGAGCCGTCCCCTCCGAGGCCCGCCGACGCGCCGCTGCCTGCAGTCGAAGAGTTCGGCGCATTGCCGCCGGTCCCGCCGTTCTGGCCGATGCTGTCCGCCAGCGCAGGTCCCGCCGCGAGGATCAGCGCCAACGGCGCGACGGAGTTCGCAAGCGCCGCAGCCAAAGAGGCGACGACGACACCCGATGCGGGCACACGCAGTGCGGAGCGGCTGGCGCGCACCTCGGAAATTCTGACTGCCCTCACCGCGATGCCCCGCGTGCTTTGGTGCCGGTATCGCCGCTGCCGGGAGAAGGTACCCAGGTAGCACCGCGTCGGAGCCGGATGCCGGTCACCGTCAGCGCCGTGGAGGCCAGCAACGCGGCGCGCAACAGGTTGCCCATGACGCCGCGGGCCGAAGCCGAATGCACCCCTGAAGACATCGTTCCCCCAGCCTGGAATCGGGACTTGTGTTCCCGCAGCGCATCCAGGCGTCATGCCTTTTCCGCGCTTCCCGTGATCGAGCCCCGCGAGCGCGTTCGTTGTGCTCCAGCGCCTTATGTCAGCGCGGGCCGGAAGGGTCCTGAAAGGGCGGCGGGGGAATTCTGAAATTTCGCTGAAATTTTCTTTTCCTGAGGGAATCGGGGTGGCTTTTGAGGAATCTGCGTGCTTTTGGCAGGATACCGCGGTTCTGTGGCAACGCTGGAGAAGGGGGGCAGGTGCTCAGATTCGCAGGATTTGAAGTCGATCAGCGGCGTTCCGAGCTGCGGGGCCCCGATGGCGGGACGATCAAGCTGCGGCCGAAGGCTTTCGATCTGCTGTGGCTGTTCGCCGCCAACCCCAGGCGAATCATCAGCAAGAACGAGCTAATGGAGGCGGTCTGGCCGGACGTCCATGTCAGCGACGACAGCCTGTTTCAGTGTATCCGAGAGCTTCGGACCGCGCTGGGCGATGACAGGCGCCAGTTGATCCGAGCCGTCTCCGGTCGGGGCTATCTGTTAGAGGCTGAGGTATCGGACACAACGGATACGAGCGCGCGGGAAGACGCCGCCTCGACTGTTGGCCCCGAAACGGAAAGCGAACTGGCCGGAAGCTGGCTCGATCTCAAGATGCGGCGCCGCGCCGCACTCTTGACCATGGCGGGGCTCGGCGTGTCGGCTTTGGCGGCGGCCGCGACGCGGCTTCCCCATCTCTTCGCAGGCGCGCGCCCGACCGTCGCCGTGATCCCCGTGACAACCGCGAGCAATGACCCCCTGGCCGCCCGGATGGCGGCCGGCGTCACCCGCGACCTGACCGACGGCCTGGCGAAAATCGAGACGATCCAGGTGGTGATCCCGCCCGGCGGCGCCGTACCAGCCACCGATCTCGTCGTGAGCAGTGAACTGGAGAAGACCGAAGCAGCGTGGAATTTGCGTGTGCGCATGACCGAGCCGACGACCGGCGCGGTCAAGTGGACCACATCGGTGTCGGTCGGCCTGACCGACACCGACGTGCAACTCCAGCAGACCCGCCTCACGGCCGGCATGGGCCACGCGCTGGCGCTGCGCATCAACGTGCTTCTGAATTCAGGAGAACGCTCGGCCGACGGCTTGCCGGCGGGCAGCACCAAAGTCGCCATAGAACAAGCAACGGCCTCGATCAACCAAACGACGCTGGAGCGCTTTCGTGTCGCGCAGGCGATGCTGGAACAAGCCCTCGCCGACGACGCCGGCAATGTCGACCTGCAAGTTGCGCTCGCGGCATTTCAACTGCGCGGGATTCAGATGGCCTGGTTCCCTGCTGCGGAGCGCGTGTCGGTCGAGAACCGCGTCGGCGTGGTCATGGAACGCGCGTTGCGCGCGCAGCCCAATTACATCCCGGTGCTCCAAACGCATTGCCGGTTTCTGTCGACGACTAACCGCTTCGTCGAAAGCCTGGTGGCATGCGGTAAGGTGCTCGCCCTCAATCCGTGGGACGGAAGCGCTTTGTACCTTACCGGACTTTCCCAGATCTTCTTGGGCCGTTTCGACGACGCGCTCGCAACATTCAAGCAAGCGGATCGGTTCGATACGCCACAGGTCGCTCGCTGGACATGGGCGATCGGAGCGGGCTTGGCCTGCCTGCTCATGGGGCGCGCCGAAGAAGCATTGCCCTGGCTGCAGCGATCGATAGCCATCACGTCGGCCAGCGGACGCACGCATTTGCTGCTGGCCGCCGCCTATCAGCAATTGGGCCGAACCGACGACGCCAGGGCAGCCATCGCCAAGGCCCTCGAACTGAGACCAGGTTCGACGGCACGCAATGCGCCGCCGCCCACCCGCAATACGAGCCCGGTGTATCTCAAGGCCTCCGAACGAGTCGTGAGCCTTATGATCGCCGCCGGGTTGCCTGAGAGCTGACAACACGCGACAGCGCGGGCCATTGGACGATCCTGCTTCCCAATGTGGCATGACCGCGCGGTGCCCGCTAAGTCTCGGCCGGGCGTTTTACACGCTGGCGCGGAGCCGGCGCCAGATCTCGGACAAACGGGCTCCAAAGCAGCCGGAAACGAACCGGGGCCGGACCGATATTGGCAGGCAACACCAGATCCGAGCGCCGGCAGTTGCTGTGACGCATTAACCATTAACGGGGTTTTAACTTTTCGAAAGCCCGAAAGCCGCGCTATTTTGTTAAGGAGTTGTTAACCATACGGCGGCCCCGGCATGCGTATCAGAGCCAGGTTGATCCTTTCGATTGTTGCTCTGCTTGCGCATTTTTCGATGCCGATCTCCTCGGCCGCTGCCGGTGCGACCCAAGCCGAGGGCCTGCCAGTCGCAGAGCCCGCCGCATTCGCCCGGATCGGCGGGCAAGCGAAGCCGATGATCGGCTGGACCCTGTTTTGCCAGGCGCAGCCGCTCGAGTGCAGCGAAACGCGGCTCGCTCCGGTGGCGGTGATCCTGACGCCGGGCTCATGGGCGGAGCTCAACGCCATCAACGCCTTGGCCAACAAGCAGATCAAGCCGATCGGCGACGACGACCATTACGGGATCTCAAAAATGGGGGTCCCCAATTGGTGGACTTACCCCGATGACGGATCGGGTAATTGCAATGACTATGTGCTGCTCAAGCGACGGCTCCTCATCGAGGCCGGGTGGCCGAAATCCGCGCTGCTCATGACGGTCGTCGTTACCCCCGAGGGTGAAGGGCATCTGGTTCTGACAGTCCGGACGGACCGGGGCGACCTCATCCTCGACAATGTCCGCGAGAAGATTCTGGTCTGGAACAAGGTCGGCTACCGCTTTGTGAAGCGGCAGTCCGCCGCGAACCACAATGTCTGGCTTTCGATCGAGGCCGACGAGCTTGCTCCCGCGACATCCGCGGCCTCGTCGCGGGTCAGCAGTCGTTGAGGCTCCAGTATTTGCTCACGAGCTCTCTGTCATCGTCGTCCAGGACGGCGAAAGTACCGGGGATCACGACGAAAAACCGTTGAGCCGATTTTCCCGACGCGGCGACCCGGCCGCATACGGCGAACCCCGGCATCCGCCTGCTCGGGCGAATTCTCAGATCGGACATCCTGGCTGCCGGCCCCAGTCGCCGGTTCAGTGCTTCCTGAGTGAGGCGCGGAACGTCGCCGCGCGTCGCGGGAGCTTCTCCTGGAGCAGCGGCAAGCGTGATCTGCAGGGCTGTGAGGATGGCCGCGGTCCAGCTCGTCATGGCGAAAGCATCTTTGCTGTGGTGGCGCCGGGCAAGAGCAGGGCTCCAGCCCAGAGAAATGCGGACGCCCAGTTCGAGAGATGGAAGGCGAGGGGTGGCATAGCCGACAGACCCGCGACGAGCGGGACCGTCGCGCGCAACGGCCCGAAAAAGCGGCAGCCGACGATACCGAGCCAACCCCATTGCCGAAAGAATGCTTCTGCGCGGCCCATCAATGCAGGATGGCGCAATGCGAAGCGCGAGCGCCGCATCGTTGTCTCGTACCGCCTTCCGAGCCAGTAGGAGACCCAGTCTCCCAGCGCAGCCCCTATGGAGATCGCGATCCAGATGGGCAGAAAGGCGATGCCGCTGGCGCCTATCAGGCCGCCGATCGCCAGCAATAAAGCTGTGCCGGGAATGATCAGGGAGACGAAGGCAAGGGATTTGAGGAAAGCCAGAAGAAACGCAATCGGCGCCGCCCAGGCTTCGTGAGCCTGAATAAAGGACAGAACGGGCGCAATCCATTCATTGAGAAACGCGAGGGCGCCGTGGTTTGCGAGGGTGTCCTTCAATCCGTCAGCCCCGCTGGCGCTTGTGTCGTTATGGCTCCAGCAGGCCGGTTGATCCGGGCAAGCGGCGTGCCGGGAGATGAAGAGCTGCCTTCCGTTGCCACCTTTAGTCCTCGCCTCGCGCGGCCGCAAACGTCGTCACGGCACCCTCGGCTGCAGGCGCGCATTCATGCAATCGGATCCGGCTGCTGAAGCGGGAGATGAGCCTGTAAAGTCCAGGCTCGGGGTGGCTCGACGGTGAGCTGCCGGAGTGCTACACACGGTCGATAGGCATTAAGCTATTGATCTTACTCGGTAAGAGGCGCGGAAAGCCACATCCATCCCTCTCCGCCTCTTCCGCATTGCGCGCAGTTGCCATGGGGTTGCTGTGCACGGGCTGTTTTCATGCGCGTTGACGTCCTGGGACTTCAGGCTTTCGTCGCCATAGCCGAGCGCGGCAGCTTCCGCGCTGCCGCCTCCCATCTCAATCTCTCCCAGACCGCGCTCAGCCATCGCATCCGCAAGCTGGAGGAGATGCTCGGCACGCCGCTTTTTCTGCGTACGACCCGGCAGGTCTCCCTGACCGCCGCCGGCACGACGCTGCTGCCGCGGGCGCGGCGCATCTTCGAGGATCTGGGTTCCGCACTCGACGAAGTCCGGATCGATCTGCAGGAAGGGGACGAGCAGGTCTCGGTCGGCTGCCTGCCGACCGTCGCGGTGCATTGCATGCCGTCGGTCATCGCCGCCTTCGCCAGGCGCCATCCCGGCGTCGGGGTGAGGGTCCATGACAATTCGGCGTCCGAGATCGCCGGCAAGGTCCAGTCCGGCGAGGTTGAGTTCGGCGTCACCATCGTTGCCGCCAATCGCTGGGATCTGGAGCTGAAGCCGGTCGTGAAGGAGCCCTTCGTTCTGGTCAGCCATCGCGACATGCCGCTGGCCCAGGCCGCTTCGCTGACATGGGCGCAGTTGCAAGGCGAGCCGCTGGTGCGGATCAGCGCCGAAACCGGCAACCGCATCCTCATCGACGATGCGCTGGGCGCACGGCGCGAGAGCCTGACCTGGCGCTACGAGGTCCAGCGGGTGGTCACCGCGGTCAGCCTGGTGCGCTCCGGCATCGGCTACGCGATCGTCCCTCAGCTCGCGCTCGACGCGGTCGAGGCCGGCGGGCTGGTGGCGGTGCCGCTGCGTTCGCCGACCGTCACGCGCACGCTGGGCATCGTCACGCGCAAGACCGTGCCGCTGCGGCCCGTGGCGCGCGATCTTCTCTCGTTGCTGAGCCAGGCCCTGAAGCGCAGCGTCACGCCGCGCCGAGATGAATGAAATTAATCAATCGCTGCATTCTTATCATTTGATGAGGGAATGAGGCTGCTCCACCTTTGCTGCGGGAGAAAACGCACAAGGGAGTGGCGGCGATGGCTGGTTCGGCCAGGATCGCATTCATCGGCTATGGCGAGGTCGGCCAGACGTTCTCGCGCGGATTCCTGACCCATGGCGTGGCCGGGATTCACGCCTATGACCTGCTTTTCGGCAGCGGGCCGGGCAGCCGGCTCGAGGAAGCGGCGCGCCGGATCGGCGTGACCTGCGCCGACACAGCCGAACGGGCCTGTGCCGATGCTGTGTTCATCTTCTCGGCCGTCACGGCGGACCGCACCGAGGCCGTGGCCGCCGAGGCTGCAAGCTGGCTGAAGCCCGGCCAGATCTTCGTCGATGTCAATTCGGCCGCGCCCACGACCAAGCAGCGGGCGGCGCAGGCGATTGCGGCAAGCGGCGCCGATTATGTCGAGGCGGCGGTGATGGCTCCGGTGCTGAAGCCCGGCCTGCGCGTCCCGATCCTTGCCGGCGGCCCGAAGGCGGTGGACGCGGCCGAGGTGCTCAACCGACTCGGTATGAACCTGACACCGGTCTCCGAAATCTTCGGACGGGCATCGGCGATGAAGCTCTGCCGCAGCATCGTCATCAAGGGACTGGAGGCGCTGATGGTGGATTGCGCCGCCGCCTGCGAGGCCTGGGACGTCAAGGATCCCGTCTTCGCCAGCCTGCACGAGACCTTTCCCTCCATCGATTTCCATGCGCTCGCCGCCGATATGCGCGAGCGCGTCGCGACCCACGGCATCCGGCGGGCGGCGGAGATGCGCGAGGCCGCCGAGATGCTCGCCGCCGCCGGCCTCGAACCCGGCCTCGCCAGCGCCATCGCGGACGCCCAGCAGCGCGGGGCGCGCGCCAAGCCGGCGGCAGGAGCCTGAGGCCATGGCCCAGATCGCCATTCCCTGCATGCTGATCCGCGGCGGCACCTCGAAGGGAGCCTATTTCCTGCGCGGCGACCTGCCGGCCGACAATGCGGCGCGGGACGCATTCCTGCTTGCGGTGATGGGCTCGCCCGACAAGCGGCAGGTCGACGGGCTCGGCGGCGCGCATCCGCTGACGAGCAAGGTCGCGATCATCTCGCCGTCCAGCGAGCCGGGCTGCGACATCGATTTCCTGTTCGCGCAGGTCGGCATCGAGACGGCGCAAGTCGATACGACACCGAATTGCGGCAACATCCTCGCCGGCATCGGGCCCTTTGCCCTGGCGCGCGGTTTGGTCAAGGCGCAGGGCGCGCGCACGACCGTCCGGGTCCGCACCATCAACACCGGCACCATCGCCGATCTGACCATGGATACGCCCGATGGCGAGGCGAGCACCGAGGGCAGCGCGCGCATCGATGGCGTGCCGGGGACCTCGGCGCCGATCGATATCGGCTTTCTCGATGCCGAGGGCTCGGTCTGCGGCGCGCTGCTGCCGACCGGCCATGTCGTCGATGTGATCGAGAGCGTGCCGTGCACGCTGATCGACAATGGCATGCCGGTGATCGTGATGCGCGCGGCCGATATCGGACGCAGCGGCTACGAGTCGCGCGAAGAGCTCGACAAGGATAGGGAGCTGAAGCAGCGGATCGAGCGTATCAGGCTCGCAGCCGGGCCGCTGATGAATCTGGGCGATGTTTCCGGGAAGGTCGTGCCGAAGATCGCGCTCGTCGCGCCGCCGCAGGCCGGTGGCGCGATCTGCACGCGCAGCTTCATCCCGCATGAATGCCACGCCTCGATCGGTGTTTTCGCGGCAGTGACGGTCGCGACCGCGGCCGTGCTGCCGGGTTCGCCGGCGGCGTCCGTCGCGGCGATGCCCGAGGGCCGCGAGCGCTCGCTCTCAGTCGAGCATCCCACGGGGGAGTTCACCGTGACACTCACGGTCGGCGGCACGGCCGAGCGACCTGTGGTCGAGCGGGCCGGGCTCCTGCGCACCGCACGCATCCTGATGGAGGGCCGCTCCTTCGTGCCGGCGAGCGCCCTGGCCGCACATGCGGACAGCGCCCGCCATGCCGCCGAATGAGTTGAGAGAGGGTTGAGGCTTCGATGGCGAACGCGCAGAAGACGGGTCTCGTGATCACCGCCCATCCGGGTGATTTCGTCTGGCGCGCGGGCGGCGCCATCGCGCTGCATGCGAAGCGCGGGATGCGGGTGAAGATCCTCTGCCTGTCCTATGGCGAGCGCGGTGAGAGCCAGTTCGCCTGGAAGAAGGCTGGCGTCAGGATGGAGGAGGTCAAGGCCCAGCGCCGGGAGGAGGCCGAGGCCGCGGCCGAACTGCTCGGCGCCGAGATCGAGTTCATGGACGCAGGCGACTATCCGCTGCGCACCACGCCGGAGATGCTCGACCGCGCCATCGACATCTTCCACGAATTGGGGCCGAGCTTCGTGCTGACCCATGCGCTCGAAGACCCCTACAATGTCGACCATCCCGAGGCGGCGCGCTTCGCCCAGGAAGCCCGCATCATCGCGCAGGCGGCCGGCCACAAGCCCGATCCGGAGCGTGCCTATGCCGCCCCGCCGGTCTTCCTGTTCGAGCCGCACCAGCCCGAGCAATGCGACTTCAAGCCGAATGTCATCCTCAACATCGACGAGGTCTGGCAGGTGAAGCGCCGGGCCTTCGAGATCCTCGCCGCGCAGAAGCATCTCTGGGAATATTACACCCGCGTCGCGCTCAATCGCGGCATGCAGGGCGGCCGCAACTCCGGCAAGGCGATGACCTATGGCGAGGCCTATCAGCGGCTCTTCCCGGAAGCGCTGGAGGCGCTGGCGTGACCCCGTGGGCATCCGCGCCGGGAAGAGTGGCGGCCGGCCATGCGTGCGAGGCCAACGAAGACGAAAAGCCTAGACGATTGGCGGCTGGCGAAGGCGGACGGGATATGTAGGCTATGCGCAAAGGCCCTGCCAAAGCGGGCCGCGTCCATCGCGACGACGATGGGGACGAAGAACGGCTTCGCAGAGAGCCAATTCAGGGGAAGGGAACGGACATGACGGTTCGCAGGACGTTACTCGGTGGCATGCTCGGGCTGGCGCTGGCCGCCTCGACGAGCGGGTTTGCGCTGGCGCAGGAGGCGGTGAAGATCGGTCTGATCCTGCCGATGACGGGGCCTTTCGCCTCGACCGGCAAGCAGATCGATGCCGCGGTGAAGCTCTTCCTCGCCAGGGAAGGCGCCACCCATGGCGGTCGCAAGCTCGAAGTGATCCTCAAGGACGATGCCGGCAACGCCGATGCGACGCGGCGCCTCGCCCAGGAGCTGGTCGTCAACGAAAAGGTCTCGGTGCTTGCCGGCTTCGGGCTGACGCCGCTTGCCATGGCGACCGCACAGATCGCGACGCAGGCCAAGGTGCCGGAGATCGTGATGGCGGCGGCGACCGCCTCGATCACCGAGGCCTCGCCCTATATCGTGCGGACCTCCTTCACCTTGCCGCAGGCTTCCGAGCCGATGGCCAACTGGGCCGCCAAGAACGGCATCAAGAAGGTCTTCACCGTCGTCACCGATTACGGGCCGGGCATCGATGCCGAAACCTCCTTCGCCAACACGTTCAAGGAGGCCGGTGGGACCGTCGAGAGCGTGCGCATCCCGCTGCGCAATCCGGATTTCGCGCCCTTCCTCCAGCGCGTCTCGGAGGCCAAGCCCGACGCGCTCTTCGTCTTCGTGCCGTCGGGCGTCGGCGCGCAGTTCATGAAGCAGTTCATCGAGCGCGGCCTCGACAAGGCCGGCGTCAAGCTGATCGGCACCGGCGACGTGGTCGATGACGACATCCTCGAAGGCATGGGCGATGTCGCGCTCGGCGCCATCACCACGCACCACTATTCGGCCGCACATGACAGCCCGGCGAACAAGGCCTTCGTCGAAGCCTTCCAGAAGGCCAATCCCGGCATGCGCCCGAACTTCATGGCGGTCGGCGGCTATGACGGGATGAAGCTGATCGCCAAGGCGCTCGACGCGACCAAAGGCGACGCCAGCGGCGACAAGCTGATCGCGGCGATGAAAGGCGCCTCCTGGGAGAGCGTGCGCGGGCCTGTGAAGATCGACCCCGACACCCGCGACATCATCCAGAACATCTATGTCCGCAAGACGCAGAAGCTCGGCTCCGAGCTGCACAATGTCGAGTTCGAGACGATCAAGGACGTCAAGGACCCGGTGAAGGCCCGCAAGTGACGGGCTTTCCGACGGCAGCGGATCGACGCGCATGCTGACCATCCTGTTCGACGGCATCGCCTATGGGATGGTGCTGTTCGTTCTCGGCTGCGGGCTCTCCGTGACCATGGGGTTGATGAATTTCGTCAACCTCGCCCACGGCGCCTTCGCGATGCTCGGCGGCTATGTCGCCGTGCTGGCGATGCAGCGGCTCGGCCTGCCGTTCCTGGCGAGCCTGCCGCTCGCCTTCCTCGCGGCGGCGCTGGTCGGCGTCGTGCTGGAGCAGCTGATCTACCGGCCGATGTACACGAAAAGCCATCTCGACCAGGTGATGTTCTCGATCGGGCTGGTCTTCATGGCGGTGGCCGGCACGGACTGGCTGATGGGCTCGACCCAGCAATTCATCCGCCTGCCGGACTGGCTGCAGGGGCGCTTCGAGGTCGCTGGCATCGGCATCGGCCGCTACCGGCTCTTCGTCATTGTCGTCTGCGGCCTGCTCGCCGTCTCGCTGCAATGGGGCTTCACACGCACCCGCTTCGGCAGCCGGCTGCGCGCGGCGGTCGACGATGCGCGGGTGGCGCGTGGCCTCGGCATCCCCGTCAACCGCCTGTTCGCGCTGACCTTCGCGCTCGGATCGGGGCTGGCCGGATTGGGCGGCGCGCTCGGCATCGAGCTCATGGGCCTAGACCCGACCTTCCCGCTGAAATTCATGATCTACTTCCTGATCGTCGTCACGGTCGGCGGCACGTCCAGCATCACCGGGCCGTTCTTCGCCGCGATGCTGCTCGGCGTCGCCGATGTCGTCGGCAAGTATTTCGTGCCGCAGGTCGGCGCCTTCATCATCTACGCGCTGATGGTCGTGCTGCTGATCACCCGGCCGCATGGGCTGTTCGCGAGGGCGCGGGCATGACGATGCCCGTGTTCGAGACACGCGTCCGGCAGGCGCTGTTCGCCTCGCGGCGCTGGCATCCGGCCGAAATCGTTTTCTGGTGTCTCGCCTTCGCGGCCTTCCTGCTGTTCCCGCGCAACCTGCTGCTGCTCAACGAGATTGCGATCCTCGCCCTCTTCGCGCTCTCGCTCGACCTGATCCTCGGCTATGCCGGCATCGTCTCGCTGGGACACGCCGCCTTCCTCGGCATGGGCGCCTATGCGGCCGGGTTGCTCGCCAAACATGTCTCGGCCGATCCGTTCGCCGGGCTGTTGGCCGGCATGGGAGCGGCCGGGCTGCTCGGCCTCGTCACCAGCCCGCTCGTCTTGCGCGGCACCGATCTCACCCGGCTGATGATCACGCTCGGCGTGGCGCTGATCCTCTACGAGCTGGCGAATTCGTTCAGCACGCTGACCGGCGGCGCCGACGGTTTGCAGGGCATCATGATGGCGCCTGTGCTCGGCCTGTTCGATTTCGATATTTTCGGCCGCACCGCCTATTTCTATTCGCTCTCGGTCCTCTTCCTGCTGTTCCTGATCGCAAGGCGGGTCGTGCATTCGCCCTTCGGCCTGAGCCTGCGCGCGATCCGCGACAATCCGCTGCGGGCCGCGGCCTCGGGAGTTCCGAATGATCGGCGTCTTGCCGCCGTCTACACGCTCGCGGCGGCCTATGCCGGGGCGGCGGGCGCGCTGCTTGCCCAGACGACGCAATTCGTCTCGCTCGACGTGCTCGATTTCCACCGCTCGGCCGATCTGATGCTCGTGCTGATCATTGGCGGCGCCGGCTATCTCTATGGCGGGCTGATCGGGGCGATCGCTTTCAAGCTGCTGCAGGACCTGATCGCGAGCTTCACGCCGCAATACTGGATGTTCTGGATCGGGCTCTTCCTCGTGCTCTTCGTGCTCGGTGGACGCGAGATGATCCATGGCGCGGTCAAGGCCGTTGCGGCACGCTTCGCCCGGCTCGGCAAGGGAGCGGCCCGATGAGCGCGGTGCTGCAAACCTTCGACCTGTCCAAGAGCTTCGGCGGCATCACCGCGACCGATCATGTCGATTTCACGCTCGCGAAGGGCGCGCGCCATGCGCTGATCGGCCCGAACGGCGCCGGCAAGACCACCTTCGTCAATCAGCTCACCGGCGTGCTCCGGCCGAGCTCCGGCCGCATCGAACTGATGGGCGAGGACATTACCGCGTTGCCGCGCGAGGCGCGGGTGAAGCGCGGGCTCGCCCGCACCTTCCAGATCAACCAGCTTTTCGGGACGATGACGCCGCTCGAGATGATCGCGCTCGTCACCTCCGAGCGGCTCGGCCGGGGGAGCCATCCGTTTCGCGCGCTCGACCGCGATCTGGAGCTGGTGGGTCAGACTGCCGAGATTCTGACGCGCTTCCGGCTCGACGACATCATGGACCGGCGCATCGCGACGCTGCCCTATGGCAAGCAGCGCCAGATCGAGATCGCCGCCGCCTTCGCCGCAAGGCCGAGCGTGCTGCTGCTCGACGAGCCGGCGGCCGGCGTGCCGGAGGCCGAGCGGCGCGAATTGATGCAGACCGTTGCCGCACTCCCGGACGACGTCTCCGTGCTGCTGATCGAGCACGACATGGATCTCGTCTTCCGTTTCGCCACGCGCATCACGGTGCTGGTCAATGGCCGCGTGCTGGCGGAGGGGACGCCGGAGGAGATGGCGCGCGACAGCAGCGTGCGCGCGGCCTATCTCGGCGAGGGCGCCCATGCCTGACGCATCGCTGCCTGAGCTGCTCAAGATCGAGAAGCTGAGCGCCGGCTATGGCGAGGCGCAGGTGCTGTTCGACATCGACCTCACGCTTGCACAGGGGCAGTCGCTGGCGCTGCTCGGCCGTAACGGCGTCGGCAAGACGACTTTGGTCAACAGCATCATTGGCGTCACCCGGCGGCGCGGCGGGCGGATCGTGCTGGCCGGGCGTGATCTCACCGCCGCCTCGCCGGAGCAGAGGGCGCATGCCGGCATCGGCTGGGTTCCGCAGGAGCGCAACATCTTCAAGTCGCTGACCGTGCTGGAGAACCTGACGGCGGTGGCCCGGCCAGGGCCCTGGGATGCCGCCCGCGTCTTCGGCATGTTCCCGCGATTGGCGGAGCGGAAGACCAATCTCGGCAACCAGCTTTCCGGCGGCGAGCAGCAGATGCTGGCGATCGGCCGGGCCTTGATGCTCAACCCGAAGCTCTTGCTGCTCGACGAGCCGACCGAGGGGCTGGCGCCGATTATCGTCGAGGAACTGCTCAAGGCGCTGAAGGCCCTGTTCCGCGAGGAGGGGCTTTCCGCCATCGTGATCGAGCAGCATGCGCGCAAGATCCTCGAGCTGACGGACGAGACGATCGTGCTCGAACGCGGCCGCGTGGTCCTCGCCGAGCGCAGTGCTACGCTCATCGCCGAGCCCGAACGGCTCGAACACCATCTCGGCCTCGCCGCCGCAGCCTGACCGTCAAGAACCGGAGGAAACGCGATGACCCAGAGGAAGAAGCCACCGTTCCGGGGCGACATGGTGGGAAGCCTGCTGCGCAGCGCGCCCGTCAAGGAAGCCCGCGCCAAGGTCGCTGCGGGCGAGATGGCGCAGGCCGAGCTGACGAAGATCGAGGACGAGGAGATCAAAAAGCTCGTCCGCAAGCAGGAGGAGATCGGCTTGCAGGCGGTGACCGACGGCGAATACCGCCGCGCCTTCTGGCATTTCGACTTCCTCGACGGCTTGACCGGCGTCACGACCTACGAGACCGATGCCGGCATCCAGTTCAAGGGCGTCGCCACGAAGGGGCATGGCATCCGTGTCACCGGTAAGCTCGACTTCCCGGCCGACCACCCGCATCTGGCCCATTTCAAGTTCCTGGCCTCGGTGACCAGCCGTGTGCCGAAGATGACCATCCCGAGCCCGTCCATGCTGCATTACCGCGGCGGGCGGAAGGCGATCGATCCGAGCGCCTATCTCAAGATGGAGGATTACTACGACGATCTCGGCAAGGCTTACGCCAAGGCGATCAAGGCCTTCTACGATGCCGGCTGCCGCTATCTGCAGCTCGACGATACCAGCCTGTCCTATTTCTGTGATCCCGAGCAGCGCAAGATGCTGGCCGAGCGCGGCGACGATCCGGACAAGCTGATCTTCGTCTATCGCGACGTGCTCAACGCGGCGTTGAAGGCGAAGCCCGCCGACATGCAGATCACCACCCATACCTGCCGCGGCAACTTCAAATCGACCTTCATCGCGTCCGGCGGCTACGAGCCGGTGGCCGATCTCGTCTTCAACCAGATCGATGTCGACGGCTATTTCATGGAGTGGGACGACGACCGCTCGGGCGGCTTCGAGCCGCTGCGCTTCCTGCCCAAGGGCGACAAGCAGGTCGTGCTTGGCCTCGTCACCTCGAAGTTTGGCACGGTCGAGAGCAAGGACAATCTCAAGCGCCGGATCGAGGAGGCCGCGAAATTCGCGCCGCTCGAGCAGCTCTGCCTGTCGCCGCAATGCGGCTTCGCCTCGACGGAAGAAGGCAATGTGCTGGCCGAGGACGAGCAATGGGCCAAGCTCTCGCGCATTCTCGAAGTGGCGAAGGAAGTCTGGGGCTGAAAGCGCCTTTGGGGGAAATCTGGTCATCCCGGACGGAGCGAAGCGAAGATCCGGGATCCATGCCTGAACATTGATCGGAAACGCTCCGGCATGGATCCCGGGTCAAGCCCGGGATGACCGCGTGGCTCCGTGCAAAATCAGCTTGCTCCAGAGGACACCAGACATGAGCGCCGAGCCCTGCTTCGACATCGCCCATCTCGGCCATGTCGAGCTCTTCACCAACAAGCCGCAGGAGAGCCTCGACTTCTTCGTCAACATCTTCGGACTGACGGAGAGCGGGCGCGCGGGCGACTCCGTTTATCTGCGCGCCTGGGACGATTACGAGTTCCACACGCTGAAGCTGACGGCCTCGAATACGACCGGCGTCGGCCATATCGGCTATCGCGCTGCGAGCGAGGCGGCGCTCCTGCGCCGCGTCGCGGGAATCGAGGAGATGGGCGCGGGCATCGGTTGGGTCGAGGGCGACCTCGGCCATGGCCGCGCCTATCGCTTCCGCGACCCCGACAACCATGTCTTCGAGATCTATTTCGACACGAACAAATATGTGGCGCCCGAAGGCGAGCGGCCGGCGCTGAAGAACCAGGCGCAGCGCAACCATGGCCGGGGCTGCGCCGTGCGCCGGATCGATCACGTCAACCTGCTGGCGCAGGACGTCGCCGCGATCCGCGACTTCATGCCGAAGGCGCTGGGCAGCCGCGTCACCGAGCAGATCGTGCTGGATTCCGGCGAGGTCGGCGGCTGCTGGTTCACCGTCAACAACAAGAGCTACGACATCGCCTATACGCGCGACCACACGCCGGCGCAGGGGCGCTTCCACCATGTCACCTATGCAGTGGACCAGCGCGAGCACATCCTGGAGGCGGCCGATCTCTTCCTGGAGAACGGCGTCTTCATCGAGACCGGCCCGCACAAGCATGCGGTGCAGCAGACCTTCTTCCTCTATGTCTATGAGCCGGCCGGCAACCGCGTCGAGATCGCCAATGCCGGCGCGCGCCTGATCCTGGACCCGGACTGGCAGACCGTGACCTGGACCGAGACAGAGCGGAAGAAGGGCCAGGCCTGGGGGCTCAAGACGATCGAGAGCTTCCACACGCATGGTACGCCGCCGGCGGCGTAGCGCGCGCCACAGGCTCTGTCTCAGGGAGAGATGTCTGGGATGCCGTTATGGCGGCATCTGCATAGCTTCCGCCGGAAGTCCTGCTTCGACTTGGTCGGATCGTCGGCCAATGATCGGGCTGCGGCGACGACAAGAAAATGTCGATGGTCCAGATCGCTGTCGGGTTCCGTTCAGAATCGCGATTCTAAACTGCATCGTGTTCTCGAAAGCGGTGCCATCGATTTCGGTCGAGCGCCGTTAACGAAACATTCTTGCTCATCACCCGTTTTGGGCAATAGCCTTGTCTCGTTTGATTCGACTGGGCTTTGTTCATGCGATTTGGAGAAACGCTTATGGAACGACGTTCTTTCCTGCTCGGGCTGTTTGCCCTTTCCGCTGGCGCCGCCACCGTCGCTGTCGCTGGCAAGGCTGATGCGGCTGGGCTCGGCGCTGCCGGCCAGGCGCTCGGCGCCATGCCCTCCGAGAAGGCCGCGACGCTGCCTGACGGCACCCCGATCGAGCAGGTGCAGTATTCTCACCGTCCTCACCCCGGCCACCGCCCGCGTCCTCCCTACCATCGCCCGCGTCCGCGGCGTCAGGTCTGCACGGTGCACCGCAACCGCTTCGGCCGTCCGGTCCGCGTTTGCCGCTGGGTCTACTGAGCGTTTTGACCGTTTCGGCGGAAATGGCTTTCGAGCTATCTTTCGCCGCGTGAGTATCGGGCGATGGCGGAGGCGCCATCGCCCTTTCGGTTTCCTCGTCGACGCGGCACAGGTGAGGTCATGATCAGGACATCGGTAACCCTTGGAGCTCTGGCGGTCCTCGTTGCGGGCTGCGTTTCAAATCGCCCGGAACCTGCACCTGTCCCGCAGGGCGGCACGGCGAAGCAGATCCTTCGCGATGGCGGCCAGCTCGTCCTTCCCGACGGGACGCGGGTCACGCCCGATCCCACCGGAGGCTTTCAGCTGCCGAACGGCGACTATGTCCGGCGCGATCGCGGCGGCGCGCTCATCCTGCCGACCGGCGCACGCTGCGCGGCGACGCCCAGCGGCTATATCTGCCCCTGACAACAGGCTTTTGCTGGCCTGAACCCTTGCCGGTGCATCCCCACCGGCCTGCGGGCGCGCAGCCTTACATCGCACGGCCGCGCGGCGGGCGGCGGCGTTCGTGCCGGTCGGTCAGATCGGGCGGCATCGGCCGGGCTGCGCCGAACGAGTCCTCGTTCTCGTCGGTGAGGACATGGTTGTGGCTGCGGAAGGCCCAGATTTCCTTGGCGGCCTCCCAATGCTCGCGGTCACGGCCTTCCGGCTGGCCTTCCTGCATCCAGATGCCGTAGGCGATCTTCCTGATCTCGCGCTGTGCCTTCTCGTCCTTGCTCATGCAATCCTCCATCGTGAGCGACGGCCGGGCTTCACCCTATGGCGACCAGCCGCCATGATGCCGCTTCAAGGCGGGCCGCAGCAGCGGCCGTTGCGGCTTTTCAGCGGTGACATCCGGCGAGGCCAGCCCGGATCGCGTTGGGCCTCGCCCTGTCTCCACGGCGCCCTTCCATGAAGGCGCTCGCTTCCGGGAGAGCGACGTCCTTTCATGTGGGGGCAGGCAGGGGATCAACAAGGCTGAAGCCCGGCTTGTTCCGGTGGAGCGAGGTGAGACGTAAGCGCGCAGATCGCGCGCCCGGCTTCGTTCAGGCCTTTGCCGGGCCGAGCATGGGCTGGGATTCCGGCTCGGGATGGGTCTCGACGGGACGCTTGGCGTAACGCTGCGCCAATGTGGCGCAGGCGAAGAGCTGGATCTGGTGGAACAGCATCAGCGGCAGGACGATGAGGCCGAGCGCCTGGCCGGGGAAGAGGATGTTGGCCATCGGAATGCCGCTCGCCAGGCTTTTCTTCGAGCCGCAGAAGACGATGGCGATCTCGTCCTCCTTGGAGAAGCCGAAGCGGCGGCTGACGACCGTCGTGATCACCAGAACGGCCGCGAGCAGGACCATGTCGAGCAGCACGACGGCGACGAGGTCGCCCGCCGTGACCTGCGACCAGATGCCGGCCGCCATGCCTTCGCTGAAGGCAGCGTAGACGACGAGCAGGATCGAGCCGCGATCGACCAGCGAGATCACCGCCTTGTGCCGCTGCAGGAATGTGCCGATCCAGGGGCGCAGGATCTGGCCGACCGCGAAGGGCGCCAGGAGCTGGAGCGCGATGCTCTCCACCGCCGCGGTGCTGAAGCCCCCGCCGTTCGCGTTGAGCAGCAGCATGACGAGCAGCGGCGTCACCACCATGCCGAACAGGTTCGAGACCGAGGCGCTGCACAGAGCGGCGGCGACATTGCCGCGCGCGATCGAGGTGAAGGCGATGGAGGATTGCACCGTCGAGGGCAGCACGCAGACGAACATCAGCCCGAGAATCAGAGTGGGGGAGAGAAAGTTTCCGAACGCCTTGGTCAGGCCGAGCCCGAGCAGCGGGAACAGCACATAGGTGCTGGCGAAGACGAGGGATTGCAGCCGCCAGTGCAGCAGACCGTCCCAGACCGCCTTCGGCGAGAGCCGTGCGCCATAGAGGAAGAACAGCAGCGCGACCGCCACGGAGACCGCGTCATTGGCGACCACGGCGCCCCGGCCGGTGGCCGGCAGGATGATCGCGATCGCGACGGTGGCGAGGAGCGCAAGCAGATAGGGGTCGATGCCGAAACGGGCGAGGGTGCGGCGGAGCATCTGATGCCCTCCTGAATGAGCGGCTTCTGCGGCATCGGCCTGTTCCGAAAATCGCCTGCCACTTTCGGGCCGATGCTGTAACAGATCGCCGGCTCATTTTGATCCGGACTGGACATGATATTGCTCATCATGAATCATGATGAGGTGACATCCGATCCGAAACCGCTCGATCCCGTGCTGCTGCGCAGCTTCCTCAAGGTCTGCGAGACGCTGAGCTTCACCGAAGCGGCGCGGCAGCTCGGCTTACGGCAATCCTCGGTCAGCCAGCATGTGGCGCGGCTGGAGAAGCGGGTGGGGCGCAAGCTGCTAGCGCGGGATACGCATGAGGTCCGCCCGACGCCGGATGGCGATGCGATCCAGCCCTTCGCCCGGCAGGTGCTCGAGGCCGGCAGCCGCATCGAGCACTATCTCAAGGGCTCGACGCTACGGGGGCGCCTGCGGCTCGGCGTCTCCGAGGATTTCGCCTTCACGGCGCTGCCGGACATCCTCGCGGAATTCGCGATGCAGCATCACGCCGTCGATCTGGAGCTGACGGTGGGCTTAAGCGGCCGGCTCTACGAGCAATACGATGCGGGCGATCTCGACCTCATCTTCGTCAAGCGCCGCAATGGCGACGCGCGCGGCGTCGTCGCCTGGGAGGAGCGGCTGGTCTGGGTCGGGCGGCCGGGCTCGCGGCTGGCCGAGCAACCGGTGGTGCCGCTGGTGCTCTATCCGCCGCCGAGCATCACGCGCATCCATGCGATCGAGACGCTGGAACAGGCCGGCCGGGCCTGGCGCGTCGCCTGCACCAGCGGAAGCCTTGCGGGCCTGCGTGCCGCCACAGTGGCGGGGCTCGGCGTCACCGCGCATTCGGCGCGCTTGATCCCGCCCGGGCTGGCCGAGGCCGAGCCGCGCGAGGCATTGCCGCGGCTGGGCTCGATCGAGTTCGTCGTGGTCGGCGGGCAGTCGCATGAGGAAGCGGCGCGGGCGCTCGCCGCCAGCATCCTCTCCGGCGCCGGCCGGCTGCTACCGGCCGAGAGTTCCACGGGGCGGCGGGGCAGGGCATAGAGCCTGCCGAGCTTCGGGAACGCGTCAGACGAGCTCGAAGCTCTGCACCAGGACGTCGTGCGAATCGAGGCCGAGCTGCACGTCGAAGCGCCCGTTCTCGACCACTTCCTTGAGCTCGCCATTGATGAATTTGAGCTCATCCTCGCCGATCTCGAAACGCACGACGCGGCTCTCCCCCGGCTTGAGCGTGACCTTCTGGAAGCCCTTCAGCTCCTTCACCGGCCGCGCGATCGAGGCGTAGGGGTCGGCGATGTAGAGCTGCACGACATTAGCGCCCTCATAGCTGCCCTCATTGGTCAGCGTCGCCTCGGCGCTCAGCTTCTCGCCGCGCTTGAGGCGCGTGGCCGAGAGCTTCAGATCCTTCAGCGTGAAGCGGCTGTAGCTCAGGCCGAAGCCGAAGGGATAGAGCGGGCCTTGCGCCTCCTCGAAATATTGCGAGGTGTAGTTGCCCGGCTTGCCCTCGGTATAGGGCCGGCCGATGCGCAGGGCGTTGTAATAGGTCGGGATCTGACCGACCGAGCGCGGGAAGCTGATCGGCAGCTTGGCGGAGGGGTTGTGATCGCCGAACAGCACGTCGGCGATGGCGTTGCCGCCTTCGGTGCCGGTGTACCAGGTCTCCAGCAGCGCGTCGGCATTGTCCTTCTCCCAGCCGATCGCGAGCGGCCGGCCGTTCATCAGCACGACGACGAGCGGCTTGCCGGTCGCCTTGAGCGCCTGCAGCAGCCGGCGCTGCGAGCCGGGCATGTCGATGCTGACGCGGCTTGAGGATTCATGCGACATCCCGCGCAACTCGCCGACGGCGGCGATCACCACATCGGCCTGGCTGGCGACCGAGACGGCTTCCTCTATCATCGCCTCGATGCTGCGCGGGTCCTGGACGACCTCGGGTTTGTCCCAGTTCAGGAAGTTGAGGTACTCGACGACCTTCTGGTCGTCGATGACGTTGGAGCCGCGGGCGGTGACGAGGCGCGCCTTGCCCTCGATCGCCGCCTCGAGGCCGGCGCGCAGCGTCACCGCCTGCTCGGGCACACCCTGGGCCGACCAGCTTCCGAGGATGTCGAGCCCGGAATCGGCCAGCGGGCCGATCAGCGCGATGGTGCCTTGCTTCTTCAGCGGCAGGGTCTGGTTGCGGTTCTCCAGCAGCACGATGGTCTCGCGGGCGATCTCGCGGGCCGGCTGGCGGTTGAGGCGGCTGTCGGCCTTGACGTCGACGGGATCGTCCTCGGGCTTGCCCATGCGCAGGAACGGGTCGGCGAACAGGCCCATATCGTATTTCGCGCCCAGCACCTCGCGGACGCAGGCGTCGATCTCGGCCATCTTGATCTCGCCCGAGGCGATCAGCCCCGGCAATTCGGCGAGATAGACCTGATCGGCCATGCTGAGGTCGATGCCGGCCTTGACGGAGAGCTTGGCCGCCTCGCGATTGTCGCGCGCGACGCCGTGCCGCGTCAGCTCGGTGATCGCGCCGTGATCGCTGACGGTGACGCCCTTGAAGCCCCATTCCTTGCGCAGGAGATCCTGCAGCAGCCAGGTATTCGAGGTCGCGGGCACGCCGTTGATGGAGTTGAGCGCGACCATGACGCCGCCGGCGCCGGCATCGATCGCGGCCTTGTAAGGCGGCAGATAGGTCTGGCGCATCCGCAGCGGGCTCATATCGACCGTGTTGTAGTCGCGCCCGCCCTCGACCGCGCCGTAAAGCGCGAAATGCTTGACCGCCGCCATGATGGTGTCGGGCTTGTCGGGCGAGGTGCCCTGGAAGCCGCGCACGCTGGCGCGGGCGCATTCGGAGACGAGATAGGGGTCCTCGCCGAAGCCTTCGGAGGTGCGGCCCCAGCGCGGGTCGTGGCTGATATCGACCATCGGCGCGAAGGTCATGTCGACGCCGTCATTGCAGGCCTCGACGGCCGAGACGCGGGCCATCCGCTCGATCACGGCCATGTCGAAGCTCGACGCCAGCCCGAGCGGGATGGGGAAGGTGGTGCGGTGGCCGTGGACCACGTCATAGGCGAAGAATAGCGGAATCTTGAGGCGGCTGCGCTTGACGGCGGCCTCCTGCAGCGGCCGATTGTCGCGCCGGATGACGGTGTTGAAGGAGCCTGCGATGCGCCCGGCCGCGACCTCGTCCATCAGCTTGGCATGCGGCATTTCGGGGCCGATGCTGATCAGGCGGAGCTGGCCGATCTTCTCGTCGACGGTCATGCGTTTGATGAGGTCGTCGACGAACGCCTTCTTGGCGGCGTCAGAGGGCTTTCCGGCCCGTTTCGGCGTTGCCAGTGCGGGATTCGCGGTCATTCCCACCGCCAGCGCGGCCCATGAGATGGCCCCGAGCGCCTGCCGCCGGGACAGGCCGTTCCTGCTCTCCTCCATGCGGGAACCATCCCCTCGCCGGTCGGCGACTGGCACGCTGTTCTGATTGTCCATGCTGTGTTCGTTCACTTCGATCGAGGTTGGCGGGGGAGGCGCGGGCGCGGGTCGAATTGGTCGGCGCTCATTCCTTGACCCTTGTCCCCACGATGGGCATGTGTGCTCGGACGCGCCTCTGCCAGTGCAGGACCGGCGCATATCCTGCCATTCGTTATGTAAGGGAGCTTCTGTGAACTTGTCGACCCGTCCCGCGGCCGCACCCTGCGATCCGACCCGACGTTTCTCGATCCGGTCCACCCAGGCTTCGTTCGGATTCAAGCCTTCCCGGCGGAGGCCCGGCCTTGCAAGGCTGCAGGTGGCTCTGGGCTGGCTGGTGGCCGGCACGCTCGCCTTCTGCGCCTCGGCGATGGCGCAGGAACGCCCGGCCTTCGGGCTGGGCGAGGTGGTGGCGCGGGCGAAGGCGCTGGCGGCGGCCCCCTATGCCGCGCCGGTCAGCAACCTGCCCGACGTCTTCAGCAAGATGCAGTTCTTCGACTACCAGAAGATGCAGCCCCGGCGCGATCGCTTCGCCTGGTCCGAGCTGGACACGCCGTTCAAGCTGTCCTTCTACCACCAGGGCATGCAGTTCAACACGCCGGTCAGGATCAACGAGATCGTCGACGGCGCTGTGAAGGAGATCCCCTACGATCCCGGCCGCTTCGATTTCGGCGACCTGCATTTCGACCGCGAGCAGACCAGCAAGCTCGGCTGGGCCGGGTTCCGGGTGTTGTTTCCGGTCAACGAGCCCGGCAAGAACGACGAGATCATGAGCGTGCTGGGCGCGAGCTATTTCCGCGTCATCGGCAAGGGCCAGATCTATGGGCTGTCCGGGCGCGGGCTCGGCATCGACACCGGCCTGTCGATTCCGGAGGAGTTCCCTGCCTTCCGCGAATTCTGGATCCGCCGCCCGGCGGCGCTGGACACGTCGCTGACCTTCTATGCCCTGCTCGATTCCCCGCGTGCGACCGGCGCCTATGAATTCACCCTGACGCCCGGTTCCGACGCGGTGCTCGCCGTCAAGGCGCGCGTCTTCCAGCGCCCGGGCGGGAAGCCGGCCCTGTTCGGCGTCGCACCGCTCACCAGCATGTTCCTGTACGGCCCCAACCAGCCGTCGCCGGTCTATAATTTCCGCCCCGCGATCCATGATTCCAACGGGCTCGCGATTCATGCCGGCAATGGCGAATGGATCTGGCGCCCGCTCAACAACCCGCCGATGGTCGCGCTCAGCAGCTTCGCGGCCGAGAATCCGAAAGGTTTCGGCCTGCTCCAGCGCGGCCGCTCGTTCTCGCGCTACGAAGATCTGAAGGACCGTTACGATTTGCGCCCGAGCGCCTGGATCGAGCCGATGAACGACTGGGGCAAGGGCTCGGTCCGCCTCGTCGAGATTCCGACCGCGGACGAGACCAACGACAACATCGTCGCCTTCTGGGCGCCGGACACGCTTCCGCCCCCCGGCCAGCCGATGCAGTTCGACTACCGCATGCACTGGACCATGGATGAGCCGGCCATCATGAAGGACGGCCCGGCCCATGTGCTGCAGACGCTGCGTGCCACGGGCGAAATCTATCAGTCCAACCTGATCCGCGCCGGCGACGGCACGCTCGCCTTCCTCGTCGATTTCAAGGGGGAGCGGCTGCGCGACCTGCCTCAGGGTGCGCCGGTCACGGCGCTCGTCAGCGCCAACGACAATGTCGAGGTCGTGGGCACGCTGCTCCAGCCCAACCCGGCCATCCAGGGCTGGCGCCTGACCTACCGGATCAAGGTCAAGGACTCCACCAAGGTGTCCGAGCTGCGGGCCGCGCTGGAGGCGGATGGGCGCACGCTTACCGAGACCTGGAGCTTCCAGCTTCCGCCGCTGCCGGCCAGCATGTCGCCCGGCGACAGGGAGCGTTATCTCAATCTCCTGCGGATTGGGCAGCAGTAGTGCTGCGAGCCGGGGGCATCCGCCCTCGAAGCGATGATCCCGCGCCGGGCACCGACCCCGCGCGGGGAGGCGCCGGATCGGCTGGGCGCGCTGTCATGCCGGTGCCATGTCCCGCTGCCTGCCGGCGAACGGCCGGAAGGTCATCAGGACCAGCATCGCCGCCAGCCCCAGGGCCCAGGAGGCGGCATACATCGGCACATAGCTGGCGAAATGGTCATAGATCATGCCGCCGAAGAGGGGGCCGATGGACATGCCAAGGCTGCCGGCCATCGCCGTGCCGCCGATGATCGTGCCCATCATCCTGAGCGGGAAGTTCTCGCGGATGATCACGGCGTAGAGCGGCATCGTGCCGGCATAGATGAAGCCGACCACCACCGCGACGGCATAGAAGCCGGCGAGCTCCCCGACGAAGGCATAGGCGAGCACGCCGAAGGCCTGCGCCAGCAATCCGATGACGAGAACGCGCTGGGCGCCGAAGCGGTCGCCCGCGACACCAAAGCCGATGCGGCCGAACATGCCGGCCAGCCCCTCGACGCTGTAGATCGAGACCGCCGCGATCATCGGGATGCCGCAGGTCACGGCGTAGCTCACCGTGTGGAAGATCGGGCCGGAATGGGTGGCGCAGCAGAAGAAATTCGCCAGCATCAGCGTGATGAACTGCGGCGAGCGCACGGCCTGCCTGACCGTCATCCCTTCTTGCGGGCCCTCCGTCATCGCCCCGGCCTCGGCGTGATCGAGCGCGGGCGGCCGGCGCACGAGGAGCGCGGCCGGGATCATCAGCGCCGCCGCAATGCCGGCGATGATCAGCATGGCGCCGCGCCAGTCATGAATGGTCACCAGCCAGGCCGCGAGCGGCGCCATGGTCATCGGCGCCATGCCCATGCCGGCGGAGACGAGCGAGACGGCAAGCGCGCGCTGCGTCTCGAACCAGCCGGTGACGCAGGCCATCATCGGCGCGAAGACAGCGGCCGTCGCGCCGCCGACCAGGAGACCGAACAGGAGCTGGAACTCGACCAGCGACTGTGCCCGGCTGGCGAGCGCGAGGCTCGATGTCAGCACGATCGATCCCGTCAGCACCACCGGGCGCGGCCCGAACCGGTCGGAGAGGTTGCCCCAGACCATGCTGGCGCCCGCCATGGCGAGGAAGCCGATCGTCATCGCCGTGGAGATGCCGGTCACCGACCAGCCGGTGTCCTGCGACATCGGCCTCAGGAAGACGGGCAGCGAGAACATGGCGCCGACCGCGGCGCAGCCCAGCAGGGCACCCGCAGCGACGATCACCCAGCGATAGGGATGGTTCATGACATTCTCCGGGATGCGCCGGCGCCGGCATCCATATCCTTCAACCGGTGTTTCGGGGCGGATCAGCTCTGCGGCGGCCGCCAATCGGCCGAGGGCAGGGTGTTGACCATCCAGGGGATGCCGAACTTGTCGACGAGCGAGCCGAAGCCGGGCGACCAGAAGGTCTCGGCGAACGGCATGCCCACCTTGCCGCCTTCCGAGAGCTGCTCGAACCAGCGCTGGCTCTGCGCCTTGTCGGTGCCGTGCAAGGTGACGTCGAAGCCGTTCTTGGGCTTGTCGATGTTGGAGGCCCAGCCGACATCCATGTCGGCGCCCATCAGGGCCTGGTCGCCGACCTCCAGCCAGCAATGCATCAGCCAGCTCTTGTACTTCTCGTCGGTGATCGGCATGCCGGGAGGCGCGTCGGCATAGGGGATGGCGGCGGTGATCTTGCCGCCCAAGACCTTGGCGTAGAATTCGAACGCCTCGCGGCACTGACCGCGGAAGCTCAGGCTGGTCACGATCTTCATGGTCGTCTCCTTTGTGATCGGGCTTCGGCGCGCGTCAGGCGAGATCGATGGGGCCTTCCGCACCGGGCTCGCCTGTCGGCCGGCGCGTCACCTCGACGATCCGCACCGTCGTCGAAGAGCGAGGCGCAAAGGGGCGTCGCGTCTTGGGCGTGGCCGCCCCGGAACATCAGGACGTGCAGCATCGTGGACACGGTCCGATTCCTTCCAGGCGGGCGCGGAGAACGGTTGCCCTAGCCGGTCGGCGGTTTCTTCTTCGTTGATATCAACGTAATGATCGCGCCGATGTCAACCTTGCGGCCGCGCGTTCCTGCCAGCTCCTGTCAGTGGGGAGACGGTGCCCAGGCTGGCCGCGTTTCCGGGGCGGCGGGGCAGTCCCCATGGTGTTCGCAGATGAGGTCGAGTCCTCGTCCGGCGGTGCGATCGCCATCGCGTCGAGGCAAGAAAAAACCCTGCAAGACCAGGGTCTTGCAGGGTTCGAAAATGGTGGGCGCGACAGGGATCGAACCTGTGACCCCTACGATGTCAACGTAGTGCTCTCCCGCTGAGCTACGCGCCCGTCAGCCGCCCTTGGCGACTTTCGGAAGCGTGTCCGGGCCTTGCGGCCGCAGTCACGCTGCGAGGTGAGGGGGCTATAGCGGCTCGCCTCGCGGCTTGCAAGGCGTTTGCCGCATAAATTCTCACAGGCCATCCGACACCCCGTTGCAGGGTGCCGAACAGGCTTCAGGCGGCCAGCAATTTCTCGACTTCGTTGACGAGCTCGCGCAGGTGGAAGGGCTTGGAGAGCACCTTCGCATCCTTCGGTGTCTGCGAATCGGGGTTGAGCGCCACGGCGGCGAAGCCGGTGATGAACATCACCTTGATGTCGGGATCGAGCTCGGTGGCGCGGCGCGCCAGCTCGATGCCGTCCATCTCCGGCATGACGATGTCCGTCAGCAGGAGCTCGAAGGGTTCCTCGCGCAGACGATTATAGGCCGACAGGCCGTTATCGAAGGAGGCGACGTCATAGCCTGCATTCTGCAGGGCCTTGACCAGGAAGCGACGCATATCGTTGTCGTCTTCCGCGAGCAAAATCTTCGTCATGGGCCTGTTCTGTCCGTCCCCGAGGCCGGTCTCTCCCGGCGCTGCCCGGGCGATGCCGCGTCCGTTTCAATGCGTCTGGCGCCCGCGCCGCCGTCGGGGCCGATGCGGCTGGGTAGCGACCCCGCCGCTTCGTTGGAACCATGCCCTCTTATAAGGCCAGATCGTGGTAAACAACGCGTGAATCCACTGTTGCACGACAGCCACTCTTTCGGCGCCGCTTCAACCCGTTCGGTTTGTGTGCTTCAGTCAGGTGAAATGAGCTTTTCCTCTGCCCCGTTTCCGCCCGCGCCCGACGATGTCGTCGGCGAGATCGACCGTCCCTACAGCCTGTACCAGCCGGCGCTGCAGGTGGTGCCGGTGGTCGTCGATGTGCCCCATGCCGGGAGGCGTTATCCGCCGGGCTTCGTCGAGCAGGCGCGCTTGCCGCTCAAGGGGCTCAGGCGCTCCGAGGACGCTTTCGTCGACCGGCTGTTCGCGCAGAGCGTCGCGCTGGGCGCTCCGCTGCTCGTCGCGGAATTTCCCCGCGCCTATCTCGACGTGAACCGCGAGCCCTACGAGCTCGATCCGCGGATGTTCGACGGGCGGGTGCCACCCTTCGCCAATACGCGCTCGATGCGGGTCGCCGGCGGGCTCGGCACGATTCCGCGAATCGTCGGCGATGCGCAGGAGATCTATTTCGGGCGCATCCCGATCGCGGAGGGCCTTGGCCGGATCGACGCGCTCTATCGCCCCTATCACGCCGGGCTGCGCGGGCTCGTGCAGCGGACGCAAGGGGCGTTCGGCACCTGCATCCTGGTCGATGCCCATTCGATGCCTTCGGCCGGGCTCGATCGCGAGGGATCCGCGAAATCGGACATCATCCTGGGCGACCGATTCGGCACCAGCGCGGCCGGCTACATCATCGACATCGCCGAGGAGGCTTTCGCCCGGCTGGGCCTGAGCGTCACGCGCAACCGGCCCTATGCTGGCGGCTTCATCACGGAGCATTACGGCGCCCCCGCTGCCGGCGTGCATGCGCTGCAGATCGAGGTCAACCGTGCGCTCTACATGAACGAGGCGACGCTCGAGCCGCATGACGGCTTCGAGACCTTGCGCGACGCCATATCCCGCGCGCTTGCCGATTGCTTCGCCCGCTGGAGCGGCTGGCTCGACGAATGGCGCGAGGCGGCCGAGTAGCCGCGCCCCGTGGCCGCGACGCGGCATCGGCCAGCCAAGAAAAAAGGGCCGCACACTTGCGTGGCGGCCCAAGTCTAGGGAGGAAACGCCCAAGGAGGGCAAGCGAAGGTTTGAAGCGATCTCCCCTTCGCAGATGCACAATAAGACTGTGCGGCGCAAAAACGCAAGCGGATTTGTCGGATATCAAAGCAGCCATGCGTTGGTTGCATGGTTGACCCCGAAAATCGTTGCAAACAAAACGATCTATGACATTTGGCAGAGGGCTGCGATCTCGCCGGGATCGGACTATGGGCAAGGTTATGTTGCAGAGCACAATAATCCAGCAAGGGACGTCCCGATGAGTGCGGTCGATTTCGGTGCCTTCGTGGCGGATCTGGCGACGCAGTCAGGCCAGGCGATCCTGCCGTTCTTCCGGGCGCATCATACGGCCGAGGACAAGTCGGGCGGGGGCGTGTTCGACCCGGTCACCGAGGCCGACCGCGCCGGCGAGACGGTCATGCGCCGCCTCATCGGCCAGCATTTCCCGGAGCATGGCCTGCTCGGCGAGGAGTTCGGCAGCGAGAACACCGATGCGGACTATGTCTGGGTGCTCGACCCGATCGACGGCACGCGGGCCTTCATCTCAGGCATTCCGGTTTGGGGCACGCTGATCGGGCTGACGCGCAAGGGCGTGCCGGTCTATGGCATGATGCACCAGCCCTTCACGGGCGAGCGCTACTCCGGCGACGGGCGCGAGGCACGCTATGAGGGTCCCGGCGGGCCGCGGCGGCTCAGGACGCGGCAGGTGCCGGACCTTGCGGCGGCGACGCTGATGACGACCTCGCCCGCGCTGTTCCAGGGTGAGGAGGCGCAAGCCTTCCAGCGCGTCGAGCGCGCGGTGCGGCTCTCGCGCTATGGCTGCGACTGCTACGCCTATTGCATGCTCGCCGCCGGCCATGTCGATCTGGTGATCGAGAGCGGCCTGAAGCCCTATGACATCGTCGCGCTGATCCCGGTCATCGAGGGCGCCGGCGGCGTCGTCACCTCATGGGATGGCGGGAGCGCTGCCGGGGGAGGCCGCATCGTCGCCGCCGCCAGCGAGGCGCTGCATGAGGCCGCGCTCGATCTTCTCGCCGGCTGAGGCGGCCTCTGCCTGGTCCTCGCCGGGGATGAAGGCGTCGAAGGCGGCCCAGAACCGGGCGCGGATCGCATCGCTCTCCATCAGGATCTCGTGGCGCGCCTCGGGGAAGACCAGCGCCGAACCGGTCTTGAGGCGGGCCGCGAAGCGTTCGATCGCCGGTGTCGAGACGACGGGGTCCTGTCCGGCGGCGATGATCAGGGTCGGCACCTTGACGTCGAGCGCAGCGGAGGGGGCGTTGAGCCGGGCCATCAGCCGGAAGGCGTTGCGGACCCAGGCGATGGTCGGGTCGCCGATGCTGAGATGGCGCGCCTGCGCCGACAGCTTGCTGTTGCGCGCATAGCGAACCGGATCGCTGGTCAACCGGTTGCCCGCGAAGGGTTTCGTCGCGATGGCGGTGTCGCCGCCGCCGGGGACGAAGGCGCGGCCGAAGCCGAGCCAGTACAGGATGCTGGCGAGCCGGCTCGCCCCTGCAGGGTTCTTCACCATGGTGAGGCCGAGCATGGGGGCGAGCGCGACCATGCGCGAGACCGGCAGGGCGCCGTGACGCGCGGCATCGAGACAGAGCGCGGCGCCCATCGAATGGGCCAGAACGAAATAGGGCGGCGGGAACTTCGCCTGCATCTCCGCCATCGCCAGGGCGAGATCGGCCTCGTAATGCTTCAGCCGGCCGACATGGCCCTTGCGCTCGCGGCGGACGAAGCGCTGCGAGCCGCCCTGGCCGCGCCAGTCGAAGGCGAGGACATGGAAGCCGCGCCGGCGCAATTCGGCGATCGTCTCGCTGTAGCGCTCGATGAATTCGGCCCGGCCCTGGACGAGGACGATCGTGCCGCGCACCGGTTTCACGGTCGGGTGCCAGCTCGCGAGGCGCAAGGCGGCGCCGTCGCGCGTCGTCGCCAGCCAGACCTTGCCATGGCCCGGGACGGGATAGTCGGGATCGGCGAAAAAGGCGGCCTCGGCCATTGCTGCTCCGGGCAATGACGCCGGACCGAAAAGTGGACATCACCCTTCGAAAAAATCCGATGCCATCGCGATTAGATCGATCGCCGTCATCACGTCCGGTGGGGCGCAAGGCAACCTGAGCTCACGCCGCCTGCCGGCCACGCGAACTCGTATCGGGCTTTGTCAGGCCCCGTTTATGCCCTTGGCGCGAGGCTCTTGAAAAGCCGAAAACGCTTCCCCAGATCACTTCTGCGCAGGCCGGAACCGGCTGCGTGAAACCCAACAGGGCCCGCGCTCAGGCGAGGCGGGCCGCAATGCATGTCGCTTTCCGGAGGACACATCATGCGTCATTTCGATCTCTCCCCCCTCTACCGCTCGACCGTCGGCTTCGACCGCCTGTTCTCGATTCTCGACCAGGCGACCAGCAATGATTCGGCCCCGAGCTATCCGCCCTACAATATCGAGCGTACCGCCGAGAACGCCTACCGCATCACCATCGCGGTCGCGGGCTTCGGCGAGGCCGACCTCTCGATCGAGAGCAAGGAAAACGCGCTGACCGTCAAGGGCGAGAAGCAGGCCTCCGACACGGCCGAGAAGCGCGAAGTCCTGCATCAGGGCATCGCCGCACGCGCCTTCGAGCGTCGCTTCCAGCTTGCCGATTATGTGCAGGTGACGGGCGCCAGCCTCGAGAACGGCCTGCTCCATATCGACCTCGTGCGCGAAATCCCCGAGGCCAAGAAGCCGCGTCAGATTCCGATCGGCGCCGGTTCGGCCAAGGTCATCGAGGCCAGGGTCGGGACCGCCAAGGCGGCGTAGTTCCTCACGCCCCGACGGTTTGAAGAGCGAGGGCTCCCGGTGACGGGGGCCCTTTTCGTTTGGCTGCGGAAACACAGCCGTCATGGTCGGCCTTGTGCCGGCCATCCCCGTCTTCCCTGATCGAGGGCGGTGTCCAAGACATGGGTGCTCGCCACAAGCGCGAGCATGACGAGGGTGGAGCCGGTGTCCCGTTGACCGGCTGGGGACTTCGTGAGCCCCCAAAAGTCACTGCAGCGGCGTGACCGGCGCGATCGGCGTTTCAGGCTTGGGGTTGGCCGTGCCGGTATCCTGCCCCTGCACCGGAGCCAGCGGTACGGCGGCCTCGGCGGAGGCCGGCGGTGGCGCTGAGAGCGGCGGCTGGCGTTCGGCCGTGTCGGTGCCGCGCACATCCTGCGGATTCACCAGCTTGGGTTTTTCGGTGCCGTTGTCCGGGTTGACCGGGCCGGGCGAAGGCTCGGCGGGGGCGGCGGCCGGGGGCGGCGTCTGCGTCGCCGGCGCGCTGGCCTCGACCGGGGGCTGCGGTGCGGGTGGGGTCGGCGCCTGCTCCGGCGCGGGCGGGGCGGCCGGCGCGGGTGGAACGATGGTCGCGGGGGCGCTCGCCTCGGCCGGGGGCCTCAATTCGGCCGGGCGCTGCGGCGGCTTCGGCACGAGTCGCGGTCGCGGCGGCTCGCGCTCCTCGCGTGGGTCGACGCGGGCGATATTCGGCCCCAGGTCGGCCTGGCCGTTGCGCAGCGGCACGCGGCGGATCAGGTTGCCGGCGAAGGCATCGAGGATCAGCCGCTGCCGCTGGCCGTTCGCCCGCATGCCGTCGACGACATAGGCGTCCTCGCTCCGATAGAGGCGGTCGATCCGGACGAAGCCGTAATTCTCGGCGGCGATGCGGCGGATGTCGTAGGCCGTCACCGGCTCGGCGATGCGGGGCGCGGAACGGTAGCCATATCCGTAGCCATAGACATAGGCTGGCGGATAGGGCGCCGGCTCTTCGTAATAATAAAACTGGGCGGCGGCGCCTCCCGCCGAGCCGGCGAGTGCACCGGCCACGGCCAGACCCATCAGGCCGATGTGCCTCGACGCGGTCGAACGTTGTGCCATGCCATCTTCCTTAACGAGGTGTCGCGCCTTTCAGTCTTCCTTAGCGATTGCGGCAGGCATGGGGCCGGACCGGGCCGAAAAATCCCTGTGTCAGTCGGAGATCGCCGCGATCAGCCGGCCGACCTCGCCGGGATCGGTCGCAAAGGACATGACGAAGCGGCCGACGATCTCACCGTCCTGCAAGGCATTGTCGGGGGCGAGCGAGCGGCCGGGCCAGGAATGGTAGCGCACCTCAGCCGCGGTCAGCCGTTCCTGCGTGGCGGGAGGCAGGATCAGGAAAACCTCGTTGGCCTGGCAGGGCCAAGCGAGGCGCGCCTCGCCACCGTTGCCGACCGCATCCGCAAGACGCTTCGCCTGCGCATTGGCGTGGCGGGCGAGATCGAGCCAATGGTCGTCGGCCAGCAGGGCCTCGAACTGCGCGCCGAGGAAGCGGCCCTTCGACAGGGTCTGGCCGGCGCGCTTGCGGCGCCATTTCATCTCCTCCGCGCGGCCGGGGTCGAAGAAGACCACTGCCTCGACCGCCCAGGCGCCGTTCTTGGTGCCGCCGAAGGAGAGCACGTCGACACCGGCCTTCCAGGTGATCTCGGCCGGCGTGCAGCCCAGCGTGACCAGCGCATTGGCGAAGCGCGCTCCGTCCATATGGACCGTCAGATTGCGGGCCGTGACGGCTTCTTTCAGCGTGCGGATTTCGGCCGGGGTGTAGATCGTGCCGCATTCCGTCGCCTGGGTGACGGAGAGGGCCTGGGCCTGGACATTGTGGAAGCTGCCCTCGTTCAGGTTGCCCAGAGCCCGCGTCACCGCCTCTGGCGTCAGCTTCCCGCCGATGCCGGGGAGATCGACCAGCTTGGCGCCGTCGCTGAAGAATTCCGGCGCGCCGCATTCGTCCTCGACGATGTGGCTTTCCTCATGGGTGATGACGGCCCCCCAGGGCCTGACCACGCTGGCGAGCGCCAGGGCATTGGCCGCGGTACCCGTGGTGACCAGGAAGGCGGCGACCTCCCGCTCGAACAGCGCTGAGAGGCGCTCCTCGACGCGCTTCGTCCAGTCATCCGCGCCATACCCCGCTGCGGGGCCGCCATTGGCGGCGGCGAGGGCGGCCATGACGCGGGGGCTGGCGCCGGCGGTGTTGTCGCTGATGAAGTTCATGGAGGAAAGGGTTATGGGGCGACCCAGCTTCTGCCAAGCGACGAAGGCGGGGAGGGGGCTTGCACGCCGTGCCGGTCGGGACAGGCTCAGAACAAGAAGCGTATCGCCGGAGTCGGGCTTTCATACCGGAAATGTCTCGTGGGAATCGGGTATCGCAATAAAATTTCGTTTCTGCCTCAAATCGGTGCTTGTGCGCAGATTGGAATTCTGGCAAATTCGTCTCGATAGGACAGTGTTGCTGTCCCATTTTTCATCGCGCCGACCAAAAGCCGTCCCAGGCTGAGGTCGCGCCGTCGCAACGGAGGCGAGCATGACGAGGGGCCGGGCTGCTAATGCCAAAGCCGACCGTACGCGCGCCGTCCGTAAAACGACGGCCTAAGACAGGCGCGACCGGGCGATAGCCGCCCGAAGCGCCTGCGGAGGACGCGGGCGCGGTGGAAACAAAGCGCAAGCAAGCCTCTGACAAAAGACAAGGCCGATCCGTTCTGGCCCTTTCCTTGCTGCCGGCTTCCGGCCGGCTCGGAAAGACCGGCGCGGAAAGGGATGGTGTGGGCTTGATACGCCTGCCTGCCGGCATCGCGCCGGTGGGTTCCGGCGAGCGGGGTTTGACGATGAGCGCGACCAGCCAATCGAACGAGGATATCGGGCGCTTCCCGGCCGTGCGCGACCCGGCGCTGCCGACGCATCAGGGCCTCTACAACCCGGCCAATGAGAAAGATTCCTGCGGCGTCGGCTTCATCGCCGACATGAAGAACCGCAAGAGCCACGCCATCGTGCAGCAGGGCCTGCAGATCCTGCACAATCTCGACCATCGCGGCGCTGTCGGCGCCGATCCGAAGCTCGGTGACGGCTGCGGCATCCTTACCCAGATCCCGCATCGCTTCTTCAAGGAAGAGACCGCGAAGCTCGGCATCGATCTGCCCGAGCCCGGCTTCTACGCCATCGGTCAGTTCTTCATGCCGCGCGATCCGGCGATCCGCGCGCTCTGCGAGGAGATCATCTCCCAGGCCGTCGAGGAGGAGGGCCTGAATTTCCTCGGCTGGCGCGATGTGCCGGTCGACAATGCCGATCTCGGCAAGGCGGTACTGGAGACCGAGCCGGTGCATCGCCAGCTCTTCGTCGGCCGCCCGGACGACATCACGGACGAGGACGAGTTCGAGCGGCAGATCTATGTCCTCAGAAAGTCCGTCTCGAACAAGGTCTACCGGCATCAGGAGCGCAAGACGGCGGAGTACTACCCCGTCTCGATGTCCTGCCGCACCATCGTCTACAAGGGCATGGTGCTGGTGAACCAGCTCGGCTCCTACTTCAAGGATCTGCAGGATGAGCGCTTCGACAGCGCGCTCGCCCTGGTGCATCAGCGCTTCGCGACCAACACCTTCCCGTCCTGGCGCCTCGCGCACCCCTACCGGATGGTGGCGCATAACGGCGAGATCAACACGCTGCGCGGCAACGTCAACTGGATGGCGGCGCGGCAGGCGAGCGTCGATTCCGACCTGTTCGGCTCGGATATCTCGAAGCTCTGGCCGATCTCCTATGAGGGCCAGTCGGACACCGCCTGCTTCGACAACGCGCTCGAATTCCTGGTGCAGGGCGGCTATTCGCTCACCCACGCCATGATGATGCTCGTGCCGGAGGCGTGGAACGGCAACCCGCTGATGGATGAGGAGCGGCGCGCCTTCTACGAGTATCACGCCGCGCTGATGGAGCCCTGGGACGGGCCAGCCGCGATCGCCTTCACCGACGGGCGCCAGATCGGCGCGACGCTCGACCGCAACGGCCTGCGCCCCGCGCGCTATCTCGTCACCGATGACGGGCTCGTGGTGCTGGCTTCCGAGTTCGGCGTGCTGCCGATCCCGGAGGAGAAGATCGTCGAGAAGTGGCGCCTCCAGCCCGGCAAGATGCTGCTGATCGACCTCGAGCAGGGCCGCATCATCGGCGATGACGAGATCAAGACGAGCCTTTGCCTCGCCAACCCCTACAAGGACTGGCTGAAGCGCACCCAGATCGTGCTGGAGGATCTGCCGCCGGTCGAGGCGCGGGCCTCGCGCACCGACGTGCCGCTGCTCGATCGCCAGCAGGCCTTCGGCTACACCACCGAGGATGTCCGCCTGCTGATGGCGCCGATGGCGGTGACCGGGCAGGAAGCGGTCGGCTCTATGGGCACGGACACGCCGATCTCGGCGCTCTCGTTCAAGTCGAAGCTGCTCTACACCTATTTCAAGCAGAACTTCGCGCAGGTCACGAACCCGCCGATCGATCCGATCCGCGAGGAGCTGGTGATGAGCCTGCTCTCCTTCATCGGGCCGCGGCCGAACATCCTCGATCTGGAAGGCACCTCGCGCCGCAAGCGCCTGGAAGTGCGCACCCCGATCCTGACCAATGACGATCTCGAGAAGATCCGCTGCATCGGTCATTACGAGGATCGCTTCGACACCAAGACCATCGACTTCACCTATCCGGCGCGCGAGGGCGCGGCCGGCATGGATGGCGCGCTGGAGCGGCTCTGCGAGCGCGCCGAGGCGGCGGTCCATGGCGGCTACAACATCATCATCCTGTCCGACCGGCAGGTCGGCGCCGACCGCATCCCGATCCCGGCGCTCCTGGCGACGGCGGCGGTGCATCATCACCTGATCCGCAAGGGCCTGCGCACCTCGGTCGGCCTCGTCGTCGAATCCGGCGAGCCGCGCGAGATCCATCATTTCTGCTGCCTCGCCGGCTATGGCGCCGAGGCGATCAACCCCTATCTCGCCTTCGACACCCTGCTCGACCAGCATGCGCAGGGCGCCTTCCCCGAGGAGGTCGATGCCGACGAGGTGGTGAAGCGCTACATCAAGTCGGTCGGCAAGGGCGTGCTGAAGGTGATGTCCAAGATGGGCATCTCGACCTATCAGTCCTATTGCGGCGCGCAGATCTTCGACGCCGTCGGCCTGAAGAGCGCCTTCGTCGACAAGTTCTTCTTCGGCACGGGCACGGCGATCGAGGGCGTCGGCCTCGACGAGATCGCCGAGGAGAGCCTGCGCCGTCACCGCGACGCCTTCGGCGACTCGCCGCTCTACCGTGACAGCCTCGATATCGGCGGCGAGTACATGTACCGCGTCCGCGGCGAGGACCATGTCTGGAAGCCGGATGTCGTCGCCTCGCTCCAGCACGCCGTGCGTCTCAACGCGCAGGACCGCTACGAGGAGTTCGCCCGGCAGGTGAATGACGACGAGCAACGGCTCAGCACCATCCGCGGCCTGTTCAAGCTCAAGATGGCGGCCGATGAGGGCCGGGCGCCCGTGCCGCTGGAGAGCGTCGAGCCTGCGTCCGAGATCGTGAAGCGTTTTGCCACCGGCGCGATGTCCTTCGGCTCGATCTCGCGCGAGGCGCATGAGACGATGGCGCTCGCGATGAACCAGATCGGCGGCAAGTCGAACACCGGCGAGGGCGGCGAGGAAGCGATCCGGTTCAAGCCGATGCCGGACGGGCGCTCGAAGCGCTCGGCGATCAAGCAGATTGCGTCGGGCCGCTTCGGCGTCACGGCCGAGTATCTCGTCAATGCGGACGTGATGCAGATCAAGGTGGCGCAGGGTGCCAAGCCTGGCGAGGGGGGGCAGCTTCCCGGCCACAAGGTCGACGCCAAGATCGCCCGGACCCGGCATTCGACGCCGGGCGTCGGCCTGATCTCGCCGCCGCCGCATCACGACATCTATTCGATCGAGGATCTCGCCCAGCTGATCTTCGACCTGAAGAACGTCAACCCGGCGGCCGATGTCTCGGTCAAGCTCGTCTCCGAGATCGGCGTCGGCACGGTGGCGGCCGGCGTCGCCAAGTCGCGCGCCGACCACATCACCATCTCCGGCTTCGAGGGCGGCACCGGCGCGAGCCCGCTGACCTCGCTGAAGCATGCCGGTTCGCCCTGGGAGATCGGCCTCGCCGAGACGCAGCAGACCCTGGTGCTGAACCATCTGCGCGGGCGCATCGCGCTGCAGGTCGATGGCGGCCTGCGCACCGGCCGCGACGTGGTGATCGGCGCTCTGCTCGGGGCCGACGAGTTCGGCTTCTCGACCGCGCCGCTGATCGCGGCGGGCTGCATCATGATGCGCAAGTGCCACCTCAACACCTGCCCGGTCGGCGTCGCGACGCAGGACCCGGTGCTGCGCAAGCGCTTCAAGGGCCTGCCCGAGCATGTGGTGAACTACTTCTTCTTCGTCGCCGAGGATGTCCGCAAGATCATGGCGGAGATGGGCTTCACCAGCCTCGACGAGATCGTCGGCCGCTCGGACCTGCTCGACAAGCGCGAGGCGATCGAGCACTGGAAGGCGAAGGGGCTCGACTTCAGCAGGCTGTTCCACAAGGTCGACCTGCCGGGCGTGGCGATCCGCCATGTCGAGTTGCAGAAGCACCCGATCGACGATGTGCTCGACCGCAAGCTGATCAAGGCGGCGCAGGGCGCGGTCGAGACCGGCACGCCGGTCGTGATCGAGGAAAGCATCTGCAATGTCGACCGCTCGACCGGCGCGATGCTCTCGGGCGTCGTCGCCAAGAAATACGGCCATGCCGGCCTGCCGGACGACACCATCACGGTGAAGCTGAAGGGTACCTCGGGCCAGAGCTTCGCGGCCTTCCTGGCGGCTGGCGTTACGGTCGAGCTCACCGGCCAGGCCAATGACTATGTCGGCAAGGGGCTCTCCGGCGGCAAGCTGATCGTCCGGCCCGATCCCGCGACCCGGGCCGTGGCCGAACGCTCGATTATCGTCGGCAACACCGTGCTCTACGGCGCGATCTCGGGCGAGGCCTATTTCCGCGGCGTCGCGGGCGAGCGCTTCGCGGTGCGCAACTCCGGCGCCATCGCGGTGGTCGAGGGCACGGGCGACCATGGCTGCGAATACATGACCGGCGGCGTCGTCGCCGTCATCGGCCAGACCGGGCGCAACTTCGCCGCGGGCATGTCGGGCGGCATCGCCTATGTGCTGGACGAGGACGGCACCTTCAAGTCGCGCTGCAACCTCTCGATGGTCGATCTCGAACCGGTCGAGGAGGAAGAGGAGCTGATGGAACGGCTGCACCATCACGGTGGCGACCTCGAGCATAAGGGCCGCATCGACATGACCAACATGTCGGGCCATGACGAGGAGCGCCTGATGCAGATGCTGACGAACCACGCGAACTACACCGGTTCGGAGCGTGCCCGCACGATCCTCGACAACTGGGCGGATTACCGCACCAAGTTCGTCAAGGTGATGCCGGTCGAGTACCGCCGCGCGCTACGCGAAATGGAGCAGGCCCGCACCTTGCAGGCCGCGGAATAAGCGAAACGCCACCTGCCGGGGCCGTCACGGTCCCGGCACCCGGAACAGGTTAAGGCATGCGCGCGGGGCGACCCGGGCACAGGGCGAGAGAAACGGCATGGGCAAGGTCACGGGCTTTCTCGAATACGACCGGCAGGAGCAGAAGTATCAGCTCGCCGGCGATCGCATTCGCCACTTCCGAGAGTTCACGCTCCCGCAGGAGGAGCGCGATATCAAGAAGCAGGCGGCGCGCTGCATGGATTGCGGCATCCCCTTCTGCCACGGCCCGACCGGCTGCCCGGTGCACAACCAGATCCCGGACTGGAACGAGCTGGTCTATTCCGGCGGCTGGGAGGATGCGCTGCGTAACCTCCACTCCACCAACAACTTCCCGGAGTTCACCGGCCGCATCTGCCCCGCGCCTTGCGAGGAAGCCTGCACGCTGAACCTCGAGAATATGCCGGTGACGATCAAGACGATCGAGCAGGCGATTGCCGACAAGGGCTGGCAAGAAGGCTGGATCGCGCCCGAGATCCCGGCCAGGCGCACCGGCAAGCGCATCGCCATCGTGGGCTCGGGGCCTGCCGGCATGGCGGCCGCGCAGCAGCTCGCCCGCGTCGGCCACGACGTCCATCTCTATGAGCGCGAAGCCAAGGCCGGCGGTCTGCTGCGCTACGGCATTCCCGACTTCAAGATGGAGAAGAAGCATATCGACCGCCGGGTGAAGCAGATGGAGGCGGAGGGCGTCACCTTCCACTACAACGCCAATGTCGGCGTGACGCTGCCCTTCGCGACGCTCCTTGCCGAGCACGACGCGGTGCTGATGACGGGCGGGGCGGAAGCGCCGCGCGATCCCGGCCTGCCGGACACCAACCTCGCCGGCGTGCATTACGCGATGCCCTACCTCACCCAGCAGAACAAGCGCGTCGGCGGCGAGGACGTCTCCGGCGAGGCGCCGATCCTGGCTGCGGGCAAGCATGTCGTCGTGGTCGGCGGCGGCGATACGGCTTCGGACTGCGTCGGCACCGCCTTCCGGCAGGGGGCGCTCTCGGTGACGCAGCTCGACATCCGGCCGATGGCGCCGGAGATCGAGGACAAGCTCACGGTCTGGCCCTATTGGCCGACGAAGTTCCGCACCTCCTCCTCGCAGGCCGAGGGCGCGGAGCGCGAGTTCCAGGCGGCGACGCTCGGGCTGGAGGGCCGCAACGGGCGGCTGACCGGTGTGAAATGCGCGCGCGTCGATGAGAAGCGCAAGCCCATCCCCGGCACGGAATTCGTGCTCCAGGCCGATCTCTGCTTCCTCGCCATCGGCTTCGCCGGCTCGGTGATCGAGGGCATGATCGCGCAGTCGGGCGCGGCCGTGGACAAGCGCGCCAATGTCGTCGCCAACGACCGCGACTACGCCACCAGCGTCGACAAGGTCTTCGTCGCCGGCGACATGCGCCGCGGCCAGTCCCTGGTCGTCTGGGCGATCCGCGAGGGCCGCCAGGCGGCGCATGCCATCGACAAGCATCTGATGGGCGAGACCATCCTGCCGATGTGACGGGGGCGCCCTCCATTGCGGGAGCTTGCCGATTTTCGGTAGAAACACGCCGTCATCCCGGGCTTGACCCGGAATCCATCGTAGAGTGCTCAAGCACCAAATGCCGGGACCAGCCGCCCTCGGACCCGCGTGGCGTAATCCGAGCAGCCGGCAAGCTGGCCTGAAGAACGCGATCCTCCGCGATCGTGCGATGGAGCAGGGAACGGCAGGCTGAAGATCACGATGAGCGCCGCCGCGAGGCACGATCCGAGTACAGCCCGCTTGCCACGATGATCGGAATCCCGGCGGTGTCTCCGGGACGGCGGACGATCCGCCGGCGCACACTTACCGCTTAGTGTCCGCAACAGGATATGCGATCAGCCGACGCCGCAATCGGAGTTGGGGGCGCCGGGCGGGGAAGCGGTGACGGTGAAGTCCTTCCGCGCGATCTCCTGCCCGCCGGCCGAGACGATGAAGGTCCAGCTGCCCGGCTCCATTTCCCATTCGTGATCGAAGGTGAAGCCGATATGGGTGACGCCCTCGATCACCGCGCTCGGGAAGCGGTCCTGCGTGCTGGTCTTGCCATCGGGGCTGGTGAACTGGGGGTGCAGGACGCGGACGGAGACCTGGCGCGGCAGGATCTGGGGAATGGCGTCGCTCAGCTTGAGCGTGAGGCCGAAATTCCGGCATAGCCGCGCCTCGATGCGGTCCGCGCGCTCGAGGTAGCGGATGTTCTTCATTTCGCGAGCCGGTTCGAGACCGGTTCCGCCGGGCGTCGGGGCCGCCATCATGCGGCGACCCACCGTGACCCCGAAATCGACGATCTCGGCTTTCGGCGCGGCGACCGCGGAGCCGGAAACGGCGGCAAGAATCATCGCGGCCATCGCGGCCATATATAGGCGTTTGCTCATGAGACCTCGGGGGCGCTCCGCTGCCTCGCATGTTGAACTTTGCAAAAACGCCAGTCAAAGATGGAGTGTCGGGCTCCGGCGCCGCGGCCGGCCATCCCGGCGGTCGAGCATCAGGATAGCCCTTCGCCTGAGGCCGCCGCATGCCGAAGCAAGCGATCCCGCATCCGGTCCTTGCGACGCCCCGCCTGCGCCTGCGCCAGTTCCGCGCCGATGACGTGGATGCGATGCATGCCTGCTTCGCCGACCCCGAGGCGATGCGGTTCTGGAACCAGCCGACCTACACGAAGCGCATCGAAACCGAGCGCTCCGTGCGCAGCTTCGTCGATTGCACGCCGTCCTATTACCGGTTCTGGGCGGTTGCCGATGCCGGGACCGATCGCTGCCTGGGGCTCGTCAATTATCACGACGGGCATATCCGCAGCAGGCGGGCGAGCATCGGCTACATGATCGATCCCGCTCTCCACCGGCAGGGCATCGCGACGGAGGCGGTCACGGCGATGCTCGATTTCTGCTTCTCGGAGCTCGGTCTGCATCGCCTCCAGGCCTTCATCCATCCGGACAACCGCGCCTCGATCCGGCTGATCGAGAAGCTCGGGTTCCGCCGCGAGGGCCTGCTGCGCGACAATCTGCGCGTGGGGGAGGTCTGGCGGGACGATCTGCTCTATGCGCTGCTCGCGACGGAGTGGCGCGGCGCGGCCTGATGCCGGGCAGCATGCCGGGGCAGCGGTCCGGTCCTCACCGCGGCCAGCGATAGTCGTCGATGCGGCCCGGCACGGGCTCGGGCGCGATGCCCTGTCCGAAGACGCGCTCGAGCTGGTCGGCCGCATCGCCGCGACCGCGCGCTTCCGTGATCGAGGCGAGCAGCGGCTGTGCCGAGGGCGCCGCCTGTCCGGTTAGCGGCTGAATCGGCCCGGCCAGGGGGCGGGCCTGCAGGGCCTGCGGCAAGCCGATCGCCGGCAAGCCGGCGGCCATCTGGTCGATCAGGCGCTCGACACCGCCGGGCTGCAGCTCGGGCGCGGTCGGGGCGCCGGTGTCGGGCGCGACGGGCAGGGCGATCACATTGCTCTGCGGCGCCTGCTCGATGATCCGGCGGATGACGAGGTCAACGAAATGCGCGGCCTTGCGGGCGCCGGCCTTGGTGAAGTGCACGCCGTCGCCGAGTCGCAGGCGCGTCGGCTGGCCGGAGACGTCCGGGCCGGTCGCGGTATAGCGGTTCTCGGAATCGACGAAGCCGCCCCAGAGGTCGACATATTGGCCGCCGGCCTTCTCGGCCCGTTCGCGGTAAAGCTCGTTCAGCGTGACGAGATCGGCCGAGAGGCGGGCGTTCTGCACGGGCGGGACGCCGACCCAGATCAGCGGGATGCGCTTGGCCGCGAAGGCGGTGGCGAGCGCGTCGACGCGGTCGCGATAGAGCTCCAGCCAGCGCGGGCTCAGCGGCTCCTGCACGATGTCGCCTTCGCGGATCGGCTGCCGGTCGTTGAGCCCGACCATCATGACCGCGATGGTGATCTTCTGGTCGCTGGCGAGCAGATCCGTGACGGCCTTCTGCCAATCGTAGAAATCGGTGCGGACGAGGCCTGAATCCGGCTTCGTCCGGTGGGTGACCTCGACATCGGGGCGGTCGTTCAGCGCCTCGTCGAGGCCGTCGGCGAGCAGGTTGGCGAGGGAATCGCCCATCACCACGATGTGGTTGGTGACATCGACCTTCGGGATGACGGGATCGTCGCGAACGACGACGGGGGCCGCCGCCCTGCTGCGCCGAACGACCGGGGCCGGGCTGGGGCGCAGGCGCGGCTGCTGCGGCTGCACGGCCGGTCTGGCGGGCAATTGCCAGAAGAGCTGGAACAGGCTGCGCTGCTGTTGCGGCGGCTGCTGGGCAAGCGAAACGGGGCCGCCGGTCAGGAGGAGCAGGCAGGCGGAGCAGAGAACCATGACGAGCGAGCGCAGGCGCATCAGCCATCCGATCCAGCGGCTCGGGACAGGTTCAATATAGGGCCGGATGGGCCAAAAGTCAGCGGGAGCCGCGCATCCGGGTGAGCAGGGCCGGCGTCGGATAGCCGTCCGCGATCTCGCCGACGCTGATCTGGTAGCGCCGCACCGCCTCGCGCGTGCCGGTGCCGATGCGCCCGTCCGCGTCGTGGTCGTAGAGTCCCAGCGCCTTCAGGCGGCGCTGCACGTCCTTGGTGCCGGCCATGTCGAGGCGGGCGGCCTTGAGCGGCCAATCGGCCTGGATCGCCGCCCGGCCCATGATGCGGTCGCCGAGATGGCCGACGGCCAGCGCATAGGCGTCGGAGGAATTGTATTTCTTGATGACGTCGAAATTCGCGGTCAGCAGCAGCACCGGGCCGGTATGGCCGGCGGGGTAGAACAGGCGGCCCTCGCCGGAGGAGGGCAGGGCGCGGCCATCGGCCCGGCGCACGCCGGCGGAGCGGAAGGCGGCGAAACTCGCCTTGTCCAGGCGATGGTCGAAGCCGTCCGGCAGCGAAACCTCCATGCCCCAGGGCAGGCCGGGGACCCAGCCATAGCTCTTCAGGTAGTTGGCGGTGGAGGCGATGGCGTCGCTGGACGAGTTCCAGATGTCGGCATGGCCGTTGCCGGTCCAGTCGACGGCGTATTTCATGTAGCTCGACGGCATGAACTGGGTGTGGCCCATGGCGCCGGCCCAGGAGCCGCGCAATTCGTCGCGCTCGACATAGCCCTTCTGGATCAGCTCGAGCGCGGTCAGCAATTCGTCGCGGAAGAAGTCGCCGCGGTAGCGGATCGCGGCGAGCGTCGCCAGCGAGCGGATGACGTCCTTGCTGCCCTTGAAGGAGCCGAAATTGGTTTCCATGCCCCAGACGCCGAGCACGACCTCCTTCGGCACGCCGTAGCGGGCCTCGACCTGGGCCAGCACGGCCGCGTTCTCCGCCGCCACCGCCTGGCCGCGCTGGACGCGGCCGCCGCCGACGGCGTTGTTGAGATAGCTCCAGATCGGCGCGCTGAACTCGGACTGCTTCTTGGTCAGCGCGACAATCGAGGCGTCGGGCGTCACGCCGCGGAAGGCGAGATCGAAGGTCGTGCGCGAGATGCCGCGCGCCTGCGCCTGTGGCCAGAGCCGTTGCAGGAAGATGTCGAAGGAGGCGCTGGCGGGGCTTGCCTGCGCGCTGCCGGCCGGCGCGCGCGACACGTTGATCGAGCCCGTGGTCTGCGCGAGCGCCGGCGCCAGGCTCAGCAAGGCCGAAGCAGCGAGGACGGACAGGCGCATGGGGGCTCCCGACGGCTGAGGGATGAAAACACCTCCAGAGCGCCCGAACAAGATTAACCAAGCGTTAAATCGGGGAATACTGCGGCAAATTGCGCGCAATTTGACAAGCCGCGGCGATTGTCCGACCCTGATCGGATGCACAGCGCCTTTTCCTTCGCTCGCGGCCGGCATCGGTCGGGTAACGTCATCGCGGGCTTATAGCCCCGGGCCTGTCGCGCTTGGCGCCTCCGGTCCGGGGGCGCCTCCACTTGATCCCCATCTTCCAGCGACGGCGTTCGTCCGGGCCTGTTTCGCGCCTGGCCGCCTGCGCTGATTTCTCCGAGAGACAGACATGACCGACAAGACCAGGAAGGCGCCCGCGCGCCCTGCCATCACCGTGACCGCCGCCGACCATGCGATGCTCAGCCGCATCGCGGCGGGGGCCGCCAACACCATGCCGGAACTCGCCGCCGAGCTGACGCATGAGCTCGACCGCGCCCGCATCCTGCCGGAAGGCCGGGTCTCGGCCGAGCATGTGCATATCGGCAGCGAAGTCACCTATCGCGACGAGAGCACCGGGCGGGAGACCAAGGTCACGCTGGTCTGGCCTGAGCATGCGGATATCGAGAAGAACCGGATCTCGGTGATGACGCCGATCGGCGTCGCGCTGATCGGCATGGCTTCCGGCCGCTCGATCGACTGGACGACGCGCTCCGGCGATGTGAAGCGCCTGACCGTCGTGGCGGTCGGCCAGCCTGTCGGGGAAACGGCGGCGGCCTGAGGTCGGATGCGTGCTGCCTTCCCGGACACGCACCGTCATTCCGGGCGAAGGCCCGGAATCCATCACAGAGCGCGGTGCTTCTCGATGGATTCCGGATCGGCGCCGCTGACGCGGCTTGTCCGCAATGACGGTGGGTTTTCGGAAGACGGCGTGATGTGAAGTTCAGGCCGAGGCGTTCTTCATCCTGAGCTTCTCCTCCCAGGCGAGGGCCTGGCCGACGATCTCCTCCAGATCGTCATGCTGCGGCCGCCAGCCGAGTTCGGCCTGGATGCGGTCGGCGCGGGCGATGAGCGAGGCCGGGTCACCGGGCCGGCGCGCGGCGAGCGTCACCGGGAAGTCGATGCCGGAGACCTTCTTCACCACCTCGGTGACCTCCTTCACCGAATAGCCGCGGCCATAGCCGCAGTTCAGCGTCAGGCTCGTGCCGCCGTCGCGCAGATGGTCGAGCGCGGCGAGATGGGCGCGGGCGAGATCGGTGACATGGATGTAGTCGCGCACGCAGGTGCCGTCGGGCGTCGCGTAATCCGTGCCGAAGATGGTGAGCCCGTCGCGCTGGCCGAGCGCGGCCTGGCTCGCGACCTTGATCAGATGGGTGGCGTTGGGCGAGGACTGGCCGGAACGCCCCTTCGGGTCGGCGCCGGCGACGTTGAAATAGCGCAGGGCGATGTAGGAGAAGCCATGGGCCTTCGCGGCGTCCTGCAGCATCCATTCGCTCATCAGCTTGGAGCGGCCATAGGGGTTGATCGGGTTGAGCGCGATCTCCTCGGGCACGGGCGAGACGGCGGGCTCGCCATAGACCGCCGCCGTCGAGGAGAAGATCACGTGCTTGACGCCGCCGCGCACGGCGCTTTCAATCAATGCTCGGGTTTTGACAGTATTATTGAAATAATAACCAAGCGGATCACTCACCGATTCAGGAACAACGATTCGCGCCGCGAAATGCGCCAGCGCCGTTACGCCATGCTCGGCGATCAGCTTCTCGACCAGCTCCTGATCGCCGACATCCCCTTGAATGAAGGTCGCTTCGGGCGGAACGGCCCACCAGAAACCGGTCGAGAGATTGTCGAGAACCACGACCTTTTCGCCGCGATCGAGCAATTCCAGCACCATATGACTGCCGATGTAGCCGGCGCCGCCTGAGACCAATACCGCCATTGTCACTCTTGCCTCATCTTCGTCTGGAACTCTGCCTATCCGAAACCGGTTGACGGGTTCTCAAGGCCTGTCAGCTAATACGCTCCTGATGGCCGACGACAGTGACAGTTGTGCGGCCCACCCCATCAAAGCCTCGCTTCGGCAAAGGCACTCGCGTCAAGGACCCTTCATGACGAAACGCATCCGCAAGGCCGTTCTCCCTGTCGCTGGTCTCGGCACCCGCTTCCTGCCCGCCACCAAGGCGATCCCGAAGGAGATGCTGACCATCGTCGACCGTCCGGTCGTGCAGCATGTCGTCGATGAGGCGCGCGCCGCCGGCATCGAGCATTTCATCTTCGTCACCGGCCGCAACAAGGCGGTGATCGAGGATCATTTCGACATGGCCTACGAGCTGGACGATACCCTCGCCAAGCGCAACAAGACCAGGGAATTGGAGGCGCTGAAGCACGATCTGCCGGCAGCGGGCGCGACCAGCTTCACCCGCCAGCAGGCGCCGCTCGGCCTCGGCCATGCGGTCTGGTGCGCGCGCGAGATCGTCGGCGACGAGCCTTTCGCGCTGCTGCTGCCGGACATGCTGCACTACAGCGCGGGCAAGGGCTGCCTCGCCGAGATGATCGAGGCCTATGACCAGCATGGCGGCAACCACATCGCCGTCGCGCCGGTGCCGGACGATCAGACGCATCAATACGGCATCGTCGGCGTCGAGGACGCCAGGGCCAAAGTCTCGAAGATCACCGGCATGGTCGAGAAGCCGCCGAAGGGCACCGCTCCGTCCAACCTGCACATCACTGGCCGCTACATCCTGCAGCCGACGATCTTCAACCTGCTCGCCAACCAGGAGAAGGGTGCGGGCGGCGAGATCCAGCTCACCGATTCGATGATCGCGCTGTCGCATCAGGAGCCGTTCTTCGCGGTGCGCTTCGATGGCGAGATCTACGACACCGGCTCGAAGATCGGCTTCCTGACGGCGAATGTGGCCTATGCGCTCGACCGCGGCGATCTCGGCCCGCAACTGCGCGCGGAAATCGAGAAGCTGCTCGATCGCTGAAGCGGACAGGAAGAGCGTGGGTCATCCCGGGCGACCACAGGTCGACCCGGGAGCCATGTCGGACCGGTTCAGGCGGGGATTCCGGATCTCCGCTTCGCTCCGTCCGGGACGCCCCGCGTTTGATAGGCATGGGAAACCGCCTCCCGCAGTCGATTTGCCGGGTGGCCATTCCCTGGAAAATGCCGGATGAGGGGCCATGCAGGAGATGCCCCGTTGAGTGACCAGAGCCTCGTGTTCGATCGTGCGCTCGGCCGGTCGCGGCTGAAGCGCGCGCTTGCCGGTGACTACCCGGATTTCCTGCTGCAACGCGCGGCCGGCGATCTGGAGGAGCGGCTCGGCGCGGTGCTGCGCGAATTCGGGGTGGCGGTCGATCTCGGCACGCCGCTGCCGGTCGTCGCGCCGGTCCTTGCCGGCAAGGCGGGTCGGGTGTGGCGCATGGCGGAGGCGGACGGTGCGTCGGCCGATCTGGTCGGCGATCTCGAACGGCTGCCCTTCGCGGCCGGCTCGCTCGATCTGGCCGTCTCGCTGCTGGCGCTGCACGGCGTCAACGACCTGCCCGGCGCGCTCATCCAGATCAAGCGGGCGCTCAAGCCCGACGGGCTGTTCATGGCCTGCCTGCTCGGCGGGCGCTCCCTGCAGGAGCTCCGGCAGACGCTGCTCGAAGCCGAGAGCGAGACGACTGGCGGGGTCAGCCCGCGCGTCGCGCCCTTCGCCGATCTGCGCGACCTCGGCGGGCTCCTCCAGCGAGCCGGTTTCGCCCTGCCCGTCATCGACAGCGAGACCGTGACCGTGCGCTATCGCGACGCCTTCGGTCTCTTCCGCGATCTCAGGGCGATGGGCTGGGCCAACACCCTCGTCGCGCGCCGCAAGGCACCGCTGAAGCGGGAGACCTTGCTGCGGGCGGCGTCGCTCTATGCCGAGCGCTTCGCCGATGCCGATGGACGCCTGCCGGCGACCTTCGAGTTCGTGTGGCTCTCCGGCTGGGCGCCGCATGAGAGCCAGCAGAAGCCCTTGCGGCCGGGTTCGGCCAAGGTGCGGCTGGCCGATGCGCTCGGCGTGCCGGAGATCAAGACCGGCGAGAAGCCGGGAGGCGAAGGCTGATGGCCGAGCGTGCATCCCGCCTGACTCGCGGCGATTTCCGCATCTTCCGCGCCATTCCGACGCGCTGGCACGACAATGACGTCTATGGCCACGTCAACAACGTCGTCTATTACGGCTGGTTCGACACGGCGGTGAATGGCTGGCTGATCGAGAACGGCTTCCTCGATCCGGCGACGAGCGAGATCGTCGGGCTCGTGGTCGAGACCGGCTGCAGCTATTTCGAGAGCGTCGCCTTTCCCGAAACCGTCGAAGCGGGCATCGCGGTGGAACGGCTCGGCACCAGCTCCGTGACCTATCGCATCGGAATCTTCAGGCAGGGGAGCGAGCAGGCGGCGGCGCAAGGACGCTTCACCCATGTCTATGTCGCGCGGGCGAGCCAGAAGCCGGTGCCGATTCCGGCGCCGCTCAGGGCCGCGTTGACTGCCATCCAGAGCTGAAAACGGCGTCTCAGCCGCGAATGCGTTGTCTCGCACGTTAAGGCAGGCTATGCCCCTGCCAACCCCTTGCCGGACCGCCAGGAAGCCTGAGCCCGTGATTCCGAACGACATCAAGATCACCCCGCAACTCGTCGCCGAGCACGGCCTGAAGCCGGACGAGTACCAGCGCTTCCTGCATCTGATCGGCCGCGAGCCGACGATCACCGAGCTCGGCATCGTCTCGGCGATGTGGAACGAGCACTGCTCCTACAAATCCTCGAAGATCCATCTGAAGACGCTGCCGACCAAGGCGCCCTGGGTGATCCAGGGTCCCGGCGAGAATGCCGGCGTCATCGATATCGGCGAGGGCACGGCCATCGTCTTCAAGATGGAGAGCCACAACCACCCGTCCTTCATCGAGCCCTATCAGGGCGCGACGACGGGCGTCGGCGGCATCCTGCGCGACGTCTTCACCATGGGCGCGCGCCCGATCGCCGTCCTCGACGCGCTGCGCTTCGGCGATCCGGCGCATCCGAAGACCCGCCACCTCGTCTCCGGCGTCGTTGCCGGCATCGGCGGCTACGGCAATTCCTTCGGCGTGCCGAATGTCGGCGGCGCCACCGGCTTCCACACGCGCTATGACGGCAACATCCTCGTCAACGCCATGGCGGTCGGCATCGCCAAGGCCGACGAGATCTTCTACGCCAAGGCCTCCGGCGTCGGTAAGGCGATCGTCTATCTGGGATCCAAGACCGGCCGTGACGGCATCCATGGCGCGACCATGGCCTCGGCCGAATTCGACGACAAGTCGGAGGAGAAGCGCCCGACCGTGCAGGTCGGCGACCCCTTCGCCGAGAAGCTGCTGCTCGAAGCCTGCCTCGAGATCATGGCCGCCGGCCATGTCGACGCGATCCAGGACATGGGCGCTGCCGGCCTGACCTGCTCGGCCGTCGAGATGGGCGCCAAGGGCGATCTCGGCGTCGAGCTCGACCTCGACAAGGTGCCCTGCCGCGAGGAGGGCATGAGCGCCTATGAGATGATGCTCTCGGAGAGCCAGGAGCGCATGCTCATGGTGATCAAGCCGGGCCATGAGGAGGCCGCCGAGGCGATCTTCACCAAATGGGGGCTCGACTTCGCCGTCATCGGCCACACCACCGACACGCTGCGTTTCGTCGTGAAGCATCAGGGCGAGGTCATGGCCGACCTGCCGATCAAGGAGCTTGGCGACGAGGCCCCCGAATATGACCGGCCCTGGATCGAGACCCCGCCGCAGCAGCGCATCGCGCCGGAAAGCGTGACGCCGCCCTGCGGCAACGCCGAGGCGCTGAAGAGGCTGATCGGCTCGCCGGACCTGTCGTCGAAGCGCTGGATCTGGGAGCAGTACGACACGCTGATCCTCGGTAATTCGGTGGTGCGGCCCGGCGGTGATTCCGGCGTCATCCGCATCGAGGAGGGGCCGCGGGGCCTCGCCATGACGGCTGATGTCACGCCGCGCTATTGCGAGGCCGATCCCTTCGAGGGTGGCAAGCAGGCGGTGGCGGAAGCCTGGCGCAATCTCACCGCGGTGGGCGCGACGCCGCTCGCCATCACCGACAACCTCAACTTCGGCAATCCCGAGAAGCCGGAGGTCATGGGCCAGTTCGTCGGTTGCGTCCGCGGCATCGGCGAGGCCTGCAAGGCGCTCGATTTCCCGGTCGTCTCGGGCAATGTCTCGCTCTACAACGAGACCAACGGCGTCTCGATCCTGCCGACCCCGACCATTGGCGGCGTCGGCGTCATGGCCGATGTCACGAAGCACGCCACCATTGCCTTCAAGGGCGAGCGCGAGGCCATCATCCTGATCGGCGAGACCGCGGGCTGGCTCGGCCAGAGCTCTTATCTCGCGACCATCTGCGGCCGGGAGGAAGGCGCCCCGCCGCCTGTCGATCTCGCGATCGAGCGCCGCAACGGCGATTTCGTGCGCGGGCTGATCGCGTCGGGCACGGTCTCGACCTGCCATGATGTGTCGGATGGCGGGCTTGCGGTTGCGCTTGCCGAGATGGCGATGGCCAAGGGCGTCGGCGCGACCATCGAGACGCTGCCGGCCGGCTCGGCCCACGCCGCACTCTTCGGCGAGGATCAGGCGCGCTATGTCCTGACGGTCCCGGCTGCCGAGGCCGATGCGGTGATCGCGGCGGCGAAGGCGGCTGGCGTGCCGGCGCTTACCATCGGCAAGACGGGCGGCACGGCGCTCAGCCTTCCGGGCGAGCCGGCCCTGGCTGTCGCCGATCTGCGCAAGATCCATGAAGACTGGCTGCCGTCCTACATGGCCGGCAAAGCGGCCTGAGGAGGCAAGACCATGGCGATGGACGCGCACGAGATCGAGCGCATGATCAAGGCGGCGCTGCCGGATGCGGCGGTCGAGATCAAGGATCTGGCTGGGGACGGCGACCACTATGCCGCGACCGTCACCTCGGCGGCCTTCAAGGGCAAGACCCGGGTGCAGCAGCACCAGATGGTCTATGCCGCGCTGCAGGGGAATATGGGCGGCGTGCTGCACGCCCTTGCGCTGACGACGGCGGTGGCGGAATGAGCCGGCCGGCGCCGGGGGGGCTGCGCCTCGCGCCGTGGCGCGCCGGCCTGGCTGCCGCTGGGTTCTGCATCGCGCTGGGCGCTAGTCCGGTCATGGCCCAGATCATGCCGCCGGTGGAGGATCCGGCCGCGAATTCGCGTGCCTTGCTCGACAAGCTCCAGAGTGACGGCGGCGAGCCTTTCGTCGCCGAGGTGATGCGGCTTCTGAGGAAGAAGGGCGAGAACACCGAGCTCTCCACCAATCTCAGGCCGTTCAGCAAGAAGAAGCCCGACGTCCTCGGCCTCGCCTATGACCGGAACTTCAACGACCTGATCCGGGTGATGGTGTTCTACGCACAGTACGACGATAACCGCTATCCGTTCATGTACTTCCAGTTCACCTACAAGAAGATCAAAGAGGGCTGGGCGATGACCAATTTCCGCTTCGAGAACGAGGCGTCGCGCGCCTTCCCCGAGGGGTATGCCGCGCCCTGAGGGCCGATGAGCGGCCGGGGCTGGTGCGAGGTGCTCTGGAATCTGCTAACGCTCGCCCCGATATAAGGCGGACCGCACCAGCGAGCGCCATCAGATCGTCCGGCAGAAAGGCCGTTATCCCATGTCCGACATCAATGCCCGTATCGATGCCGAAGTGAAGAGCAACGACGTCGTGCTGTTCATGAAGGGCACGCCGCAATTCCCGATGTGCGGCTTCTCCGGCCAGGTCGTGCAGATCCTCGGCTATATCGGCGTGCCGTTCAAAGGCGTGAACGTGCTGGAGGATCAGGAGATCCGCGAGGGCATCAAGGCCTATTCGAACTGGCCGACGATCCCGCAGCTCTACGTCAAGGGCGAGTTCGTCGGCGGCTGCGACATCACCCGTGAGATGTTCCAGGCCGGCGAATTGCAGGCGCTCTTCGAGGAGAAGGGCATTTCGGTGAAGCAGGCGAGCTGAGGGCTCGCCGGTTTCCCAATCAGCTTTCTGACCTGACGGTGCTTCTCAGGCCGCCGCGCATTGCGGGTGCGGCTTGCGGACGCGTTCTGTCGATGCCGGGTGTTTCGCCAGCATGCGCTCCGGCCTGATCGGCCGGCGCGTGAAGTCGCCGCCGCAGTTCGGGCAGATGCCGGCGAAGCGCGTCTCGGCGCAATCGGTGCAAAAGGTGCATTCATAGGTGCAGATCAGGGCGTCGCGCGACTGGGGCGGCAGGTCCCGGTCGCAGCATTCGCAGTTCGGGCGCAGTTGCAGCATGGCGTCGTCTCCTTTTGCGGGTGGCGGAAGAATGACCGCAAACCGGGACGACGCCAGCGACTTCGCGTGATCCGACCGATCAATGGCGCGGATCGATTTTTCTCGACCTTGGAATTTTGCACTGTCATCCCGGGCGACCGCAGGGAGACCCGGGATGACGGCGTGTTTTTGGGAATGCCTGACTGCGCCGGCTATTTCACCAGCAGCCAGTCGTCGATCACCAGCGCGTCGAGCCCGCTCGTATAGAACATCAGGATGGCGTCCTCCGCCGTGTGCAGGATCGGCTTGCCCATGATGTTGAAGGAGGTGTTGAGGATCACCGGCACGCCCGTCAGTTCATGGAAGGCCGAGATCAGCGCGTGATAGCGCGGGTTGCGCTCGGCCTTGACGCTCTGGAGGCGGCCCGTCGCGTCCTCATGGACCACGGCCGGGACGCGGTCACGCACCGTCTCCTTCCAGGTGAGGGTGCGCTCCATATAGGGTGCGTCCTGGTAGTTCTCGAACCAGTCGGCGGCGTGCTCGGCCAGGATCGAGGGGGCGAAGGGGCGGAAGGCCTCGCGGTACTTCACCTTGGCGTTGAGGATGTCCTTGGCGTCGGCCGGGCGCGGATCGGCGATAATCGAGCGGTTGCCCAGCGCGCGCGGGCCGAACTCGGCGCGGCCCTGCACCCAGCCGATCAATTTGCCCTCGGTGAGCAGTTTGGCGGTGACCGGCGCGATCTCGTCGGCGCTGAGCTTGCGCAGGCGCGGCTCCCAAGCCTGCATGCGTTTGAAGGGCTCGGTCGAGACCGTCGAACCGAGATAGGGCGAAAGCGGCCCCTTCGGCGCGCGCCAATCCGGGTTCGCCTCTGCGTGGCTGAGCCACGCCGCGCCGATCGCATTGCCGTCATCGGCGGGCGCCGAGGGAACGAAGACCGTCCGGAAGCCATGCCGGCCAACGATCTTGCCGTTGAAGGAGGAGTTCAGCGCGCAGCCGCCGGCCATGACGAGGTTTTCGCTTGGGACCAGAGCGGCGGTCTCGGCGAGCAGCGCCTCCATCATCTCGGCGAAGACATCCTGCCCGCAGCGGGCGAGGTCGGCCCAGCCCTTGTCGAGCGCGTCGGCCGGGCGGCGGGCGAGGATTTCGGCGGCAACCGCCTGCACGATATCCGCCTTGGCGAAGGAGAGCTTGTGGCCCTCGATCGCATAGAGCCTGCGCAATAGCGCCATCAATTCCGGATCGGTCTTGCCATAGGGGGCGAGCCCCATGATCTTCCATTCCTCGCCCTTGGCTTGGTCGAAGCCGGCGAGGTCGGTGACGAGGCCGAAATAGAAGCCGATCGATTCCCGGCCGCGATGGCGCTTCACCTCGCGCAGCTTGCCGTTCTCCAGTGCGAAGATGGCCGAGGCGCCGGTCTCGCCCATGCCGTCGACGACGAGGCAGGCGGCGTTGTCGAAGGGCGAGGACCAGCAGGCATAGGCTGCGTGGCTGAGATGGTGGCCGTAGCGCTTCAAGCCAGTGACATTGGCCTTGCCATAGGCGCGGTCGAGGCCGAGCAGCACGCCCATGCCGGCGCGCTGTTGGGCGTGGTGGAGCGAGGCGATGAGCGCGCGCTCGGTGCGTTCCGGCACGAGCGAGCGGTTGAGCTCGGGCGAGAGTTTGAGCAGCGCCTCAAGGCTGAGGGAGCCGGCGCGCGCCATCTGGTCGAGGAAGCCGGTGAAGTCCTCGCCCCAGCTCGTGGCGATCGCGACCTCGGCGCCGTCCGGGATGTAGCGCTTCAGCAGCCCTTCCATGCGCGGGGCCGAATCCGGCTCGCAGTTCGGCGCGCGCTTGTACTGCAGATAGCGCTCGGTCGCCTCGGCGAAGAGAACCTCGCCATTCGGGCCGATGATCGCGAGGGCGGGGTCGTGGAAGGTGGTGGCGAGGCCGATCGTGTAACGCATGGACATGCCTTTACCCGTGCCGGGGCGCCGCGCCAATCCGAATGGCGCGGGCCGTCGCTGCGCGCGGGGGAGGGTTGCTATTTGTCCTTGAAGGAGATGCTCGCTGCCGTCTGGTCGATGGCTGGCTGGAGTTGCGGCATCTCGCTTTCGTCGGCCATGACGATCAGCCGCACGAAGCGGCTATCCGGCCCGATCGCCAGATACTGGGCAAAGCTCTTGTTGCTGCCATTCGGGTGCTTGAACGAGCCCGTGAGCAGCATGCCGTTCTGGCCGGCGAAGGGCACGCGCTTGCGCTCGGCGACCGTGGCGTTTTCCAGATTATGCGTGCCCTTGAGCAGGCTTTCGGAAAGGGCGTCCTCCTGGCCGGGCTTGACCGGCCCGGTGGGCTGGTAGGCGACGACCAGCAATGGCTGCGTGCCGGAAGGATCGGTGTTCTTGTCGCCGACCGTCATCAGCAGGCCGGAGCCGCCGATGCTGTCGATCACGCGGAAGGGCGCGGCCGCCTTGATGGCGAAGGGCAGGGCGGCGAGCTTCTCGTCGAGCGACGGCTCCTTGCCGAGCGAGACCGAGGCGATCATCGCCTTGATCTGCGCCGGGGCGAGCTTGGCCTTCTGCGGTGCCTGCACCGTCAGCATCACGGTCTTCTCGCCCTTGAGCAGGACGATCCATTTGTCGAAGGTGTCGCCGGTCGGTGCGATCTGCGAGCCTGTCAGCAAGGGCACCTTGTCGCCGCCGACAGTGATCTGTTCCACCGATTTGATCGTGATGTTCTGGCGGGCGAAGTTCGCCTTGGCCACATCGGCATTGCCGAACAGGGTGGAGAGCTGCGCATGGGCCTCGGGCGGCAGCTCGACGATCAGCACGCTCGCCTGGTTCGCCTTGTTCACCAGACCGGAGAAGCCGGTGGCCGGCTCGAAGCCCTTCGGTGCGGCGAGCGAGACGCTGGTGCCGGGGATCGGCTTGCGCTCCTGCGCGACGGCCGGCGCCAGCGCCAGCCAGGCGATGCAGGCGAGCGCGACGGCACCGGACTTGCCGAGCCGGGACTTGCCGGATCCGGAGCTGCCGAATCGGCTCGCGCGGCTGCGTGGATGGGTCATGGCTCGTCCTTCCGGTCTTCGATGTCGTCCGCAACAGAACGCCGCAATGCGACAAGAGTTCGTCATGCCGCCGGCTCTGCGGTCCATCCGGTCTTTGGTCAGGTGGAATTGGTCAGGGTCGGCCCGTGGCCGCGGCCATCAGTGCCTTCGAATCGGCGCTCGCCCAATCGGCCGGGCCCTGGATGATGCCGAGCTCGCAGCCCGTCTTGTCGACGATGATGCTGACCGGCATGCCCTCGACCTTATGCGCCTTGCGCAGCGCCTGGAAGGTCGAAGCCTGCGGGTCGCCGTAGAAGGGCAGGGTGGTGACCTTGTTCTCGGCCAGCCAGGCCTTCGGCTTGTCGAGGTTGCGCGTGTCGATATTGATGGCGACGACCGCGAAATCGGGGCCGCCCATCTCGCGCTCCAGCACGTCGAGCGCCGGCATTTCCTTTAGGCAGGGCGCGCACCAGGTCGCCCAGAGATTGACCAGCACGGTCTTGCCCTTGAAGTCGGCGAGCGTCAGCGGCTTACCGTCCGGCCCGCTGAAGGCGAGCTCGGGCGCCGGCTCGGGCCGGGGGCGGATCTCGACCGCCGCGACCTCGCCCTTCGCCAGCGGCGCCATGCGCGCTGCGGTCTTGGCGGCCGCGCTGCATGATCCGTTGCCGGCATCGCCCAGCCCGGAGTAGAAGGCTGCCACGCCAGCGAGGCCGAGCGCCGCCACGACCCCGAGGGCCAGTCCGATCTTCGTTCCTGACGTCATCGTGCGTCCTCAAAAGCAGGAAAGACCGCCGTGAGCAACCGCATGTGGGGTGGGCGTTTCGCCACAGGTCCCGACGCCATCATGGAGGAGATCAACGCCTCCATCGATTTCGACAAGAGGCTCTGGCGCCAGGACATCCGCGGTTCGCTGGCGCATGCCGCCATGCTGGCCGAAACCGGCATCCTGACCAAGGAAGACGTCGCGACGATCACCGCCGGCCTCAAGCAGGTCGAAGGCGAAATCGAGAGCGGCGCCTTCACGTTTTCGCGTGCGCTCGAAGACGTCCACATGAACGTCGAGTCGAACCTCAAGGACAAGATTGGCCTGGCCGCCGGCCGGCTGCACACCGCCCGCTCGCGCAACGACCAGGTCGCGACCGACATGCGGCTCTGGGTGCGCGACACGCTCGACGAGCTCGACGGGCAGATGGCCGATCTCCAGCGCGCGCTGGCCGAGAAGGCCGATACCTATGCCGGCGCCGTGATGCCGGGCTTCACCCATCTGCAATCGGCGCAGCCGGTCACCTTCGGCCATCATCTGCTCGCCTATGTCGAGATGCTCGGCCGCGACCGCGGCCGGGTGCGCGATGCCCGTGTCCGCCTCAACGAATGCCCGCTGGGCGCGGCCGCGCTCGCCGGCACCTCTTTCCCGATCGACCGGCATATGACGGCGAAGGCGCTCGGCTTCGACCGGCCGACGGCGAACTCGCTCGATTCGGTCTCGGATCGCGATTTCGCGCTGGAGACGCTGTCGACGGCCTCGATCTGCGCCATGCATCTCTCGCGGCTGGCCGAGGAGATCGTGCTCTGGGCGACGCCGCAATTCGGCTTCGTCAGGCTCTCCGACGCCTTCTCGACGGGATCCTCGATCATGCCGCAGAAGCGCAACCCCGACGCGGCCGAGCTGGTGCGCGGCAAGGCGGGGCGCGTCTTCGGCGCGCTGCAGGCGCTGCTGACGATGATGAAGGGCCTGCCGCTGAGCTATTCCAAGGACATGCAGGAGGACAAGGAAGGGACATTCGACGCCCTCCAGACGCTTTCGCTGTGCCTCGCCGCGATGGCCGGCATGGTCCGGGACATGCAGCCCGACCTCAAGGCGATGAAGAAGGCGGCGGGCGCCGGCTATGCCACGGCGACCGACCTCGCCGACTGGCTTGTGCGCGTGCTGAAGATGCCGTTCCGCGACGCCCATCACGTCACCGGCCGGCTCGTCGGCATCGCCTCGGAGAAGAAGGTCGGGCTGGAGAAGCTGACGCTCGCCGAGATGCAGGCGGTCGAGCCGCAGATCACCGAGGCCGTCTTCGCCGTGCTCGGCGTCGACCAGTCGGTGAAGAGCCGCGTCAGCTATGGCGGCACGGCCCCGGCCAATGTCCGCAAGCAGGCCAGGCGCTGGCTGAAGCAGCTCGCGAAAGGCTAGTCGGACGGCGAAACGCCACGTCATCCCGGGCTTGACCCGGGATCCATCGACGGGCGTTGGTGCTCTACGATGGATTCCGGATCTCCGCTTCGCGGCGTCCGGAATGGCGGCGAAGGATTAATGGCGGCGAAGGATTGTCGCAACCGCTCGCGCTTCGCCGCATCCTCCGCTACTGTCCCGCCACGTTTCGTTCGAGGGTTCGTCTTCGTGCTTCCATCCCGTCTGAATCTTGCCCGCCTGAAATTCGGCCGCACCCTCCTGGTCGTCGGCCTCCTCGGCGTGGCGCTCGCCGCCTGCGGGCGCAAGGGGCCGCTCGAAGCGCCGCCGAACGTCTCCGGCGCCGTCGACCTGCCGGACAACCAGATCGGCGCGCAGTCGAACGATGTGTCGGATTACGGTTCGGCCTCGGTGCTGGCCAAGCCGGCCAAGGCGAACCGGGCGATCACCGTGCCGGAAAAACCGTTCCTGCTCGATCCGCTGATGTGAGCGGCGGCGCCCTCATCAGCTTGCCGCGAAGTCATCCCGGCCAAGCGTAGCGCAGAGCCGGGATCCATGCCTGAGCCTCGACCGGAAGCGCTCCGGCAGGGATTCCGGGTCTCCTTTCGGTCGCCCGGGATGACGGCGACGGTTCAACAGATCTCGTTCCGGGGTTCCGCCCATGCATCATTTCGCCTATCGCGACGGCTCGCTCCATGCCGAGGGCGTCGACCTCAACCGGATCGCGGCCGAAATCGGCACGCCGGTCTATGTCTATTCGAGCGCGACGATCGAGCGGCACTACAAGCTCTTCGAGCAGGCACTGAAGAAGGCCGTGCCGGCGGGCAAGGCGCATGTCTTCTACGCCATGAAGGCGAACGGCAATCTCGGCGTGCTGAAGACGCTGGGCGGGCTCGGCGCGGGCGTCGATACCGTCTCCGAGGGCGAGGTGCGCAAGGCGCTGGCCGCCGGCATCCCGCCCGAGAAGATCGTGTTTTCCGGTGTCGGCAAGAGCGAGCAGGAATTGCGTTTCGCCGTCGAGGCCGGGATCTACCAGGTCAATATCGAGAGCGAGAGCGAGCTCGACCTGCTCTCGAAGGTTTCGGCCTCGCTCGGCAAGCGGCAGGAGGCGGTGTTCCGGGTCAATCCCGATATCGGCGCCGGCGGCCATGCCAAGATCACGACGGGCTCCTCCGAGAACAAGTTCGGCGTCTCCTTCGAGGAGGTCGGGCGGCTCTATGGGCGGGCGGCCAACATGCCGGGCGTGCGGATCATGGGGCTTGCCGTGCATATCGGCAGCCAGATCCGCGAGATCGACGCCTTCGAGGCGGCCTATGCCAAGATGGTGGCGCTGGTCGGCGCGCTGAAGGGGGAGGGGCACCGCGTCGAGCGGCTCGATCTCGGCGGCGGGCTGGGCATTCCCTACGACATCCCGAAGAGCTTCGATTACGGCCCGGGGCTGATCGAGGCCTATGCCGAGATGGTGGGACGGGTGACGAAGGGGCTCGATGTCGAGCTCGGCTTCGAGCCGGGACGTCTCATCGTCGGCAATGCCGGCATCCTGCTGACGCGGGTACTGCATCTCAATCCGCGCCCGACCAAGCAGTTCCTCATCGTCGACGCGGCGATGAACGACCTCGTCCGGCCGGCGATGTACGAGGCCTATCACGAGATCTGGCCGGTGGCCGAGCCGGCGATCGGGGCGCCGGACGTCGCTTATGACGTGGTCGGGCCGATCTGCGAATCGGGCGACACCTTCACCACCGGGCGGGTGCTGTCGGCGCTGAAGCAGGGCGATCTCATCGCCTTCATGACCGCCGGCGCCTATGGCGCCTCGATGTCCTCGACCTACAATCAGCGCCTGCTCGTGGCCGAGGTGATGGTCAAGGGCGACCAATATGCCGTGACCCGTCCGCGCCAGAGCTATGAGGAGCTGATCGGGGCGGACAGGTTGCCGGGGTGGTTCGCGTAGATTCACGCGTCATGCTCGGGCTTGACCCGAGAATCTCATGACCAGTTGGCTCTGGTTTCAGCGATGCTCGGGTCAAGCCCGGGCATGACGGCCTGTGTGCCCGTTCACGAAACGTCGAGCGCGGTGCAAAGGCCGGTCCGGGGACTGGCAATGCCACATTCCCGTGTTAGCCTGCTTCAGTAAGGCGATGAACCGACGGAAATGGGGGCTGCCCGGAGCGATGGCATGAGCGAGGCAGAGCGCCGCAAGGCGCCCGACACGATGGACGGCATCCGGCAACGGTTGCGCCGCCTCACGCTGGCCTCGCGGGTTTCGCTCGGCTGGGAACGGCTGTGGCCGCGGCTGTGGTTGCCGCTCGGCGTCGTCCTCGCCTTCCTCGCCTTGTCCTGGTTCGGACTGTGGACCCATCTGCCTTGGTATGGGCGGATCGCGGGCGTGCTCGCCTTTGCGGGGGCCCTTCTCGCCAGCCTCTGGCACGTCGCCCGCATCGTGCTGCCGACGCATCGCGACGCGCTGACCCGGCTCGATCGCTCCTTCGCCGGCGGGCATCGTCCCGCTTCGGCGCTGCAGGACAGCCTCGCCGTCGGCTCCAGCGATCCGGTTTCGCAAGCTCTCTGGAAGCTGCATGTCGAGCGCCAGAGCCGGCAGGTCGCGGCGCTCAGGATCGAGGCGCCGCATCCGCTGATGGCGGCTCGCGACCGGCGGGCGCTGCGCGCGGTGCCGCTGCTCGCCGCCATTGCGGCCTTCTTCGTCGCCGGGCCCGAGACGACGCAGCGCCTCTCAGCCGCCTTCGACTGGCAGGGTCCGCCGGGCGCCTCGCCCTCGACCCGCATCGACGCCTGGATCGACCCGCCGGCCTATACCCGCCTGCCGCCGATCCTGATCGACTTCGCCAAGCTCGCGAGCCCGCGTCTCAGCGCGCCGGAGAAGTCGACGATCGTCGTGCGCATCGCCGGCAAGACCAATATGGACGTCGTCACCACCGGAAAGCTCGAGACCAAGCCGGCCGAGGCCCAAGACGGCAAGGCCCAAGATGGCGAGGCGGGCGCCCAGCCGGCCCGGCAGGCACAAGGTAGCGACCCGCAGCAGGCGGTGCTGGAGAAGCGCTATGTGCTCGCCGGCAACGGCACGCTGAGATTGACCGGCAGCGGCGCGCCCGGCACCACGCTCAGCATCACCGCCATTCCCGACCTGCCGCCGACCATCGCCTTCGTCGATACGCCGAAGCCGGTCGTCGGCGCCCAGTCTGGCGGCTTGAGCATCACCTACAAGGCCAAGGACGATTACGGCATCGCCTCGATCGAGGTCGATGTCTCGCGCCCCGACGCCGCTGCCGGCGGCCGCTCGCTGGTCGATCCGCCGAAGCAGAACCTCGCCGTGCCCTCCTCCGCCACTGGCGAGGAGGAACTCAAGGGCACCGTCGATTTCTCGGCGCATCCCTGGGCTGGCGCCAAGGTCCGGATGGTGCTGATCGCCAAGGACGAGGCCGGGCAGGAGGGGCATAGCCAGCCGGTCGAGGTCGTGCTGCCGCAGCGCACCTTCACCAATCCGCTGGCCAAGGCGCTGGTCGAGCAGCGGCGCAAGCTCGTGATGAATGTCGACGACCGCTCCAGGGTGCAGCTCGCCATGGATGCGCTGATGATCGAGCCCGGGCTCTTCATGAAGGAGATGGGGACCTATCTCGGCATGCGCATGCTGACGGAGCGGCTGCGCAAATCCGGCAGCGACGACGAGTTGCGCGAGGTGTCCGAGCTGATGTGGGCGATGGCGCTCCAGCTCGAGGACGGCGACATGTCCGATGCCGAGCGGGCGCTGCGGCAGGCGCAGGAGAATCTGCAGCAGGCGCTGGAGCGTGGCGCCTCCGAGGAGGAGATCAAGAAGCTCACCGAGGAGATGCGGCGGGCGATGGACAACTACATGCGCCAGCTCGCCGAGCAGATGATGCGCCAGCAGCAGAACGGCCAGCAGAACCAGGCGCAGCTGCCGGAGAATTTCCGGACGGTGACGCCGCGCGACCTGCAGAACATGCTCGATCGCATCGAGGAATTGTCGCGGCGCGGCGACATGGCCGAGGCGCAGCGGCTGATGGAAGAGCTCAACCGGATGCTCAACAATCTGCAGATGGCGCGGCCCGGCCAGGGCGATCCGCGCCAGAACCAGATGAACCAGGCGCTGGGCGATCTCGACCGGATGACGCGCGACCAGCAGAACCTGCGCGACGAGACCTATCAGAACCAGCAGCGCGGGCAGGGGCAGACCCAGCGCGGCCAGCGCCCCGGCCAGCAGCAGGCGCGCCCCGGTCAGCGTGGCCAGCAGGGCCAGCAAGGGCAACGCGGCCAGCAGGGCCAGCGCGGTCAGCAGCCGGGCCAGCAACCGGGCGACCAGGGCGATGATGGCGAAGGCGGCGAGGGCATGCAGGGCCAGAACGGCCAGGGGCAGGGTGGCCTGTCCCAGCGCCAGCAGGCCCTGCGCGAGCGGCTGCAGGATTTGCAGCGGCGCATGCGCGGCATGGGCGCGCCGCAGAATGGCGAGCTCGGCGAGGCCGAGGAGGCGATGCGCGAGGCCGAACGGCAGCTCGGGCAAGGCGATGGGGAAGGGGCGCTGGACGCGCAGGGCCGCGCGCTCGACGCGCTGCGCCGCGGCGGCCAGAACCTCGCCCAGCAGATGCAGGGCCAGCCCGGCGAGGGCGACGGCGAGGGCCAGGCCTATGGCGAGCCGGACGGGCGCCAGCAGGGCCGCCCTTCGGCCCAGCAGCGCGGCAGCGAGGATCCGCTCGGCCGCCCGCAGCGTCAGCGCGACTGGGCCGATGGCCGGGTCAAGGTTCCCGGTGCCGACGAGAGCGCGACGCAGCGGGCGCGGCGCATCCTGGAGGAGCTGCGCAAGCGCCTCGGCGATCCGCTGCGGCCGCAGGAGGAACTGGATTATCTGGAGCGGCTGCTCCGGCGGAACTGAGCGGACCGCTCCCCGCGCCTCTCAGCTCTTTCGCTGCGCGGCGAAGCGCGCCGCGGCCCTGAGCGTGTCCGCCGTGGCCCCGAAGCCGTCGAGCGCCTTCACCGCCGCTTCGCTCAGCCGGTCGCGCTCGCGCTTGGCGCCGTCGAGCCCCAGCACGCCGATCAGCGTCGCCTTGCCCTTGTCCTCGTCCTTCGCCGTCGCCTTGCCCATTTGGGCCGCATCGGCCTCGACGTCGAGAATGTCGTCGGCGATCTGGAAGGTCGCGCCCAGCGCCCGGCCATAGGCGTCGAGCGCCGCCAGCGCCGCCGCATCGGCGCCGCCCAGCCGCGCGCCGATCTCGACGCTGGCCGCCAGCAGCGCCCCGGTCTTCATCGCCTGCAGGCGCCGGATCTCCGCCTCGGCCAAGGCATGCTTCTGGGCCTCGAAGCGGCCCTCGGCGGCGAGATCGAGCATCTGGCCGCCGACCATGCCGCCAAGCCCGGAGGCGCGGGCGAGGCAGCGCACCAGCGCCACCCTGATCTCACCCGATTCATGCGTCTCCGGATCGGCCAGCACGTCGAAGGCGAGCGTCAGCAGGGCATCGCCTGCCAGGATCGCGGTTGCCTCGTCATAGGCCTTGTGGACGGTGGGGCGCCCCCGGCGCAGATCGTCGTCGTCCATCGCCGGCAGGTCGTCATGAACAAGCGAATAGCAATGCAGCAGTTCGACCGCGGCGCCGGCCCGCAGCGCCTGTGCCGAGGGAACGCCGAGAAGCCGGGCCGTCTCCACCGTCAGGAACGGCCGCAGCCGCTTGCCGCCCGCGAGCGCGCCGTGGCGCATCGCGGCGACCAGACGCGGCGGACGCAGGATTTCGCCGGCCGCCGGCGTCTCGGACAGGAGGCTCTCGAGCAGCGTCTCGACCGCCGCGGCATTCTGCGCCAGCCGGGCATCGAGATCGGCGTGGCTGGCCTGTGACGGGACGGAACTCATGCGTGGGTCTCGCGTTCGCTGCCGGGACGGGGGCCTTGCCGGACGTTTGCCGCATCGTCAAGGTGCGGGGCCATGGCGGATGCGTCGGCGGAGCGGCGGGAAACAGGGAGCGGTCTCCTGGCTTGGGTTTTCGGATGGTGCCTGAGGCTGACCTTCTGGCTCGTCCTCGCCCTCGTCGTTGCTCTGGTGCTCTATCGATTCGTGCCCGTGCCCTCGACGCTGATGCTCGGCCGCTGGCTGACGCTGCGGCCGGTCGAGCGCGAATGGGTGCCGCTGGAGCGGATTTCGCCCAATCTGATCCGCGCTGTCATCGCCTCCGAGGACCAGCGCTTCTGCAGCCATCGCGGCGTCGACTGGGTCGAGCTCAACGCGGTGATGGAAGATGAGGATGGGCCGAGCCGCGGCGCATCGACGCTGACCATGCAGACCGCCAAGAACGTCTTCCTCTGGCCGGGGCGCTCCTACATCCGCAAGGGGCTGGAAATCCCGCTCGCGATGGTGAGCGACCTCGCCTGGGGCAAGCCGCGCGTCATCGAGGTCTATCTCAACGTCGCGGAATGGGGCGAGGGCCTGTTCGGGGCCGAGGCCGCGGCGCAGCATTATTTCCGCAAATCCGCCGCCCGGCTCACCCCGGTGGAGGCGGCGCGTCTTGCCGGGGCCCTGCCGAATCCGATCCTGCGCAATCCGGGCAAGCCGAGTCGCGCGCTGCAATCGGCCTCCGGGCGCGTTCTGCGCCGCATGGGCCAGCTCGGCTCCCTTGGCAATTGCGCCTTGCCCGGCTAACTCCTCCGCGAAGACGAAGCCGGCTCCGGCGCCCGACATCGTTATGGGCAAAGGTCAGTCAGCCACTTTTTCACATGAGGCTCTAGCCAGCGCACGCCTGAGCGTGTATGGGCAACGCCTCACGAGATTGATCCGTCGTCGTGGCGGTGGCGCAGCTTTGGCGAGCGGCGCTCCGAGCGGCGGCACGATGGAGAGTACAATGGCCGTTCCGAAGAAGAAGACGTCGCCGTCGAAGCGCGGCATGCGCCGCTCGGCCGACGCGCTGAAGCAGCCCACCTATATCGAGGACAAGAACTCCGGCGAACTGCGCCGCCCGCACCATGTCGATCTGAAGAGCGGCATGTATCGCGGCCGCCAGGTTCTCAAGGTCAAGGCCGACGCCTGAGCCGGAATGGCCGGATCGCCTCCGGCCTTCGCTCGAATCTGATGAAACCGGCCGAAAGGCCGGTTTTTTCTTTGTCTTGCCGGGCCGAGAGTCGCGCTCGGGACCTGTGAGCATGACGGCGCCGGAATGGCTGCCCTACCGCGATATGCCGGGGGCGGGGCTGTAAGCCCTTCAGCGCCTCGCCGACGACAACGCCGCCAGCCGCGCCGCGGCGCGATAAAGCAGCACGGCCGATTGCGACGTCGCCAGGCCCTTGAGCGCGAAGGGCCCGATCCGCGCTTTGAAGGCCGCGGCCTGCAGCAGCACGAGCGCGGACGCGCTGAGGTTCAACCCCTCAGGCGCTGGCCTCTCTCCGTTACGCATATGTCTCACTCCGGCACAGGCACTCTGTGACGGGGCGGAAGTTGCAAGACGGTCGCCACGCTTAACGGGGCGTTAAGCAAAAACCCTTCATCATTTCGAAACACTTCCCCAACCAGCCGGACATGGCGGGGCCGCACCAGAACGATGCGGCGCGAACAGTCCGATGAGGCCGCCCGCGATGCCTTCCCCCGCGCTTTTCAGCTTCCGCAAGGACAATGCGGCTGATCCGAGGGGATTGCTCTCGTCGATCGGCGAGGTGGTCTATAGCTGGGACATCCAGAGCGACGCGCTGAGCCTGGGCCCGAATGCTACGGATGTTTTCGGCACGCTCCCGGAGCGGGCGATGACGCGGGGCATCGGCTTCGCCGCACTCGTCGAGCCCGGCAGCGGCCCGAGCCGCTACGACGCGATCTTCGGCTCGAGCGAGCAGGATCAGGGCGAGGGCGTGCTCTACCGCACCCGCTACGCCATCGATCTCGGCGGCCGGAAGATGTGGGCCGAGGATACCGGCCGCTGGTTCGCCGGCAGCGACGGCCGCCCGGCCTGCGCCCGCGGCGTGCTGCGGCTCGACCGCGCGGTGCGCAGCGAGGAATTCGGCTCTTCCGGCAGCGATCTCTGCGACCGCCCGGCCCTGGTCGAGCAGATCGGCCTCAGCCTGCAGGAGCATCTGCCGCAGGACCGGCCGGTGGTCGTCCTCGTCGCGGCGATCGACGAGCTTGCGCGCCTCAACGACGATTTCGGCCATGAGGCGACCGACGAGATCGTCATCACGGCGCATGAGCGGCTGCGCTCGGTGACGCGCCAGCGCGACCATCTCGTTCGCTATGCCGGCAACAGCTTCGCGATCATCCTGTCCGGCTGCCCGCGCGACCAGATCGATTCGGCGGCCCGCCGCTTCATCAAGGTGGTCGCGGAATCCGCCATCGAGACCAGCCATGGCATCGCGCTGGTGCGGCTGCGCGTCGGCGCGGCCCATGCGCCCGAGCTCGGCAGCCATGCCGGCGAATTGCTGGCGGCGGCCGAGGGCGCGCTGGCGGCGGCGCGGGCCGGCGCCTGCGAGGATGCCGTCATCGCCCGCCCGCAGCGCCGGCGCCAGGACAGGGCCGACCATGGCGGGCTCGACGTCCAGGCCGTCACCGCGCTGAACGAGCGGCGGGTGCGGCTGGCCCTGCAGCCTGTCGTCTCGGCCCGCACCCGCGAGGTCGCCTTCCACGAAGCGCTGCTGCGCGTCGGGCAGCCCGAGGCCGGCCTGTTCTTCGCTTCGGCCGAGCTGGTGCCCCTGCTCGAGCGGCGCGGCCTCGTGCGGCTGTTCGACCATCGCGTGTTCGAGTTGGCGCTGGCGATGCTGGCCGGGGACCCGGCGCTCACGCTGTCGATCAACGTCTCGCCGGTCTCGCTCGGCGACCCCGAATGGCTCGACGCCTTCCTGACGCTGGCCGGCTCGTCGCGCGGCCTCGCCTCACGGCTGATCGTCGAGATCACCGAGACGGCGACCATCCAGGACCCGGTCCGGATCGCGAAGCTGCTCGCCCGGATCAAGCAGCATGGCTGCCGCATCGCGCTCGACGATTTCGGCGCGGGGCATACCTCGCTCAAGCATCTGCGCGCCTTCCCGATCGACATCCTGAAGATCGACGGGGCCTTTACGCAGAATCTGCGCCGCTCGACCGACGACCGCTTCTATGTCCGCACGCTGATCGATCTCGCGCGCCATCTCGAGGTCGAGACCGTCGCCGAATGGGTCGATGACGAGTTGCAGGCGACGATGCTGCGCGACTGGGGCGTCACCTATCTGCAGGGCCATCTCGTCGGTCGCGCCGAGCTCGTGACGGAAACCCAGCCGGAGCGCCGCCGCGCCGTCGGCTGATGCAGGCCGGGGCTGCGGCGGGCAACGCCCGCCGCCTTCGGCTCACTTGCTGCGGGAAAGCTTGTCCAGCCGCTCGCGCATTTCGGTGAGCTCGCGCTTGAGATCGCCGAGATCGTCGGCCTTGGCCGGCTCCGACGCGGCTTCCTGCTTCGCCTTCGCGGCCGCCGCGGCGGTGAAGGGATTGAACATCCGGAAGGCCTCGGTGAAGATCTGCATGTTCGCGCGGGTCTGCGCCTGGATGGCGTCGAGCGCGGGCGCTCCGAAGGCGGTGCCGCCGAAGGCCGGGCTGCCGAAAGCCTTGCTCATCTGCTCGCGGAATTTGCTCTGCTCCTGGGCGAAATTCTCCATCGAGAATTCGAGATAGCGCGGCACCAGCGCCTGCATGCTGTCGCCGTAGAAGCGGATCAGTTGACGCAGGAACGCGATCGGCAGCAGGTTCTGACCGTCCTTGGCTTCCTCGTCGAAGATGATCTGCGCCAGCACCGAGCGGGTGATGTCCTCTCCCGACTTGGCATCGTAGACGACGAAATCCTCGCCGCCGCGCACCAGCCCGGCCAGATCCTCCAAGGTGACGTAGGAACTCGTACCCGTATGGTAGAGGCGCCGATTGGCGTATTTCTTGATGACGGTCGGTTCTTTTTCGCTGGCCATCATGTCCTGCTAGACGTTGATCCGCCCCGTGCCGGCGGTGCCGGCGCCGTTTGGCGGAACGTTCTCCCTGCGGTGACGATAGCCTCTCGGTGCTGCGCCGCAAGCTTTTTGAGCGTGCGGCGCAAAAACCGGTCGGAATTGAGGCGATGTCTCCGCCGCGACCGCGCGCTCCACAGCCGGGAGGCCCTGCCAAACGCCGGATATGGCAGTAGGGCTGACTTGACGGCGTCACGGCGGCCTTCGAAGGTGGGCGAAGGTTGCGCCGGCGGGAGCGGCGCGGCAGGTCAACATCAGAATAGCAGCAAGGAATTCCCCCATGGCAGATACGGACATCGTGATCGTCGGCGCAGCGCGCACGGCGGTAGGCGCCTTCAACGGCGCTTTTGCCAACACTCCCGCCCATGATCTTGGCGCCGCCGCGATCAAGGAAGCGCTGAAGCGCGCCAAGGTCGAGGCGGCCGAGGTCGACGAGGTCGTGCTGGGCCAGGTGCTCGCCGCCGGCCAGGGCCAGAACCCCGCCCGCCAGGCCGCGATGGCCGCCGGCATCCCGCAGGAGAAGACCGCCTGGGGCCTCAACCAGCTCTGCGGCTCGGGCCTGCGCACGGTCGCCATCGGCCTGCAGCAGATCGCCAATGGCGATGCCGACATCATCGTTGCCGGCGGCATGGAATCGATGTCGCTGGCGCCGCATGCCTCGCATCTGCGCGCGGGCACCAAGATGGGCGACACCAAATTCATCGACACCATGATCAAGGACGGGCTCTGGGACGCCTTCCACGGCTACCATATGGGCACCACGGCCGAGAACGTCGCGACCAAGTACCAGATCAGCCGCGAGGAGCAGGACCGCTTCGCCGTGGGTTCGCAGAACAAGGCCGAGGCTGCCCAGAAGGCTGGCCGGTTCAAGGACGAGATCGTTCCCTTCACCATCTCGACCCGCAAGGGCGACGTGGTCGTCGACAGCGACGAGTATCCCCGCCACGGCGCGACGCTGGAAGCCATGGCCAAGCTCAAGCCCGCCTTCTCCAAGGACGGCACGGTGACCGCCGGCAACGCCTCGGGCCTCAATGACGGCGCCGCCGCCCTCGTCATCATGACGGCCAAGGAAGCGGCCCGCCGCGGCCTCACCCCGCTCGCCCGCATCGCCTCCTGGGCGACGGCCGGCGTCGATCCGGCGATCATGGGCACGGGCCCGATCCCCTCGACCCGCAAGGCGCTGGAAAAGGCCGGCTGGAAGGTCGCCGATCTCGATCTCGTCGAGGCCAACGAGGCCTTCGCCGCGCAGGCGCTCGCGGTCAACAAGGATCTCGGCTGGAACCCTGACATCGTCAACGTCAATGGCGGCGCCATCGCGATCGGCCACCCGATCGGCGCGTCGGGCGCCCGCGTGCTGGTGACGCTGTTGCACGAGATGGCCAAGCGCGACGCCAAGAAGGGCCTCGCCACGCTCTGCATCGGCGGCGGCATGGGCGTCGCCTTGGCCGTGGAGCGCTGAGACAAGCGCCTCTGCTCATGGCGAAGCGCACGACGCTCTACCGCTATCTCACCGGGCCCGATGACGCTGCGTTCTGTCATCGGGTCACCGAAGCCTTGAGCCAGGGCTGGTCGCTCTACGGCCAGCCGACGCTCACCTTCGACGCCGCGCAAGGCCGCGTCATCTGCGGACAGGCCATCACCAAGGACGTGGACGTGCCCTACACGCCCGCGTTGAAGCTATCCGAACAATAGCGGCGGCAAGCCGCGCAAGACTTCACAAGAGGGAGAATGGCTATGACGAAGGTGGCGCTGGTGACGGGGGGCACGCGCGGGATCGGCGCGGCGATCTGCAAGGCCTTGAAAGAGGCCGGATACAAGGTCGCGGCCAGCTATGCCGGCAATGACGAGGCGGCCGCCAAGTTCAAGGCCGAGACCGGCGTTTCCGTCTATAAATGGGACGTCGGCGACTATGAGTCCTGCGTCGCCGGCATCGCCAAGGTCGAGGCTGAGCTCGGGCCTGTCGACGTCCTCGTCAACAATGCCGGCATCACCCGCGACGGCATGTTCCACAAGATGACCAGGGATCAGTGGGACGCGGTGATCAACACCAACCTAAACTCGCTCTTCAACATGACCCGCCCGGTCTGGGAAGGCATGCGCGCCCGCAAATTCGGTCGCGTCATCTGCATCTCCTCCATCAACGGCCAGAAGGGCCAGATGGGTCAGGTGAACTACTCCGCCGCCAAGGCCGGCGATATCGGCTTCGTCAAGGCGCTGGCGCAGGAGGGCGCACGCGCCGGCATCACCGTGAACGCGATCTGCCCCGGCTACATCGCCACCGAAATGGTCAAGGCGATCGATCCCGCCGTGATTGAGAAGTCGATCCTGCCGCATATCCCGGTCGGGCGACTCGGCGAGCCCGAGGAGATCGCCCGGGCGGTCGTGTTCCTCGCCGGCCCGGATGCGGGCTTCATCACCGGCTCGACCCTCTCGGCCAATGGCGGCCAGTACATGGCGTGAGCCGCCCGGCAATCCGCCGTCGTTCTCGGGCGCCGCAAGGCGGTGACCCGAGAATCTCGCACCGGAGGGGGAGCTCTTCCGCCAAGAGATGCCCGGGGCGCTCCCAGGCCTGAGGCCGCCCGCAGAAGCTGCGCTTCCGTACTTGTATATTTCCATATTTCCTATATCGTGGAATTATGGAAATTACAGATGCCGTCACGCGCCTTTCCGCGCTCGCTCATGAAGGTCGCCTGGCGGTCTTCCGCATGCTCGTCCAGACAGGCCCCGACGGCATTGCCGCGGGCGAGATCGCGCGCCGCCTCGGCGTACCTCCCAGCAGCCTTTCAGCCAATCTGACCGTGCTCAGCCATGCCGGCCTGATCGCGGCGCGGCGGGAGGGCCGCTCGATCGTCTATACCGCCGGGTATGACGAGATGACGCGGCTGCTCGGTTATCTCCTCGACGATTGCTGCGGCGGATCCCCCGAGATCTGCCGGCCGCTCGCCGAGAAATTCGCGCAAGCGGCTTGCTGCGCCCATGACACCGCCTCAGCGTAACTTCGCCATGCACGCGGCGGTCAGACCCCTTGCGGAGGCGACGCTGGCGCGCCGCCTGGCAGCGGAGGGGCTGGGAACGATGGCCCTGCTCGCCATCGTCATTGGCTCCGGCATCATGGGCGAAAGGCTGGCCGGCGGAAACATCGCGATCGCGCTTATGGGCAATACGCTGGCGACCGGGGCAGGGCTGGTCGTGCTCATCACCATCTTCGGCCCGGTGTCGGGCGCGCATTTCAACCCGGCCGTCACCCTGGTCGCGACGCTTCGGCGCGAACTGCCCCGGAGGGTGGCTTGCGCCTATGTCGCAACGCAGCTCATCGGCGCCGTTCTCGGCGTCTGGCTCGCCCATGCCATGTTTGCCGAGCCGCTTCTGCAGGTTTCGGGCAAGCTGCGCGACGGTCCGGGCCAGGCCTTGTCGGAATTCGTGGCCACTTTCGGCCTCATCGCCGCCATTTGCGGGGCAGCGCGCTTGAGGCCGCAGGCCGTGCCGTCGATCGTCGGCCTCTACATCGTGTCGGCTTACTGGTTCACGGCCTCGACCTCTTTCGCCAACCCCGCCGTCACGCTGGCGCGCAGCCTGTCCGACAGCTTCGCGGGGATCGCTCCTGGCTCCGTGCCGGTTTTCCTTGCGGTGCAGCTGGCGGGTGCCGCGGCAGCCTCGATGGTCTTCCACTGGCTTCTTCAGGAGAATGCGGCGCCATGACTGCCGGCTTTCCGATCACCATCTTCCACAATCCCGCCTGCGGCACCTCGCGCAATGCGCTCGCGATGATCCGCGCCGCCGGCTACGAACCGACGGTTGTCCATTATCTCGACACGGGTTGGACTCTGGCGCAGCTCCGGCAATTGCTCGACGCGATGGCGGCACCGCCGCGCGACATCCTGCGCGAGAAAGGCACGCCGGCTGCCGAGCTCGGCCTGCTCGATCCGGGAATCTCCGAGGATCGGATTCTGGACGCGATGGTCGCCCTGCCCATCCTGGTGAACCGCCCGATCGTCGTTACGCCGAAGGGCGTGAAGCTGGCGCGCCCTTCCGAAGTCGTGCTCGAGCTTCTGGAACGCCGCCCCGACTCGTTCACAAAGGAAGACGGCGAGGTCGTCCGCTTGGCGGCGATCTAGAGTACGATGGAGCCACGCAGTCATCCCGGGCCTGACCGGGAATCCATGCCGGAGCGCTTCCGATGGACGTTCAGGCCTTCCGCGCTCCCCTCGGCAGCAGGAAGGTCAGGAGCCCCAGTGCCGGCAGCCAGGCGCAGAGCTTGAAGACCTGGATGATGCCGACCTGGTCGGCGAGCGCGCCGAGCGCCGCCGCGGCGACGCCGCCGAGCCCGAAGGACAGGCCGTAGAACAGACCGCCGACGAGGCCGATGCGGTGCGGTACCAGATCGATGGCGTAGATCAGGATCGCCGAGAAGGCGCTCGCCATGATGAAGCTGACGACGATGCTGAGCACGCCCGTCCAGAACAAATCCGCGTAGGGCAGCGCGAGCGCGAAGGGCAGCGAACCCAGGATCGACAGCCAGATCACCCGGTCGCGGCCGATCCGGTCGCCGATCATGCCGCCGAGGATGACGCCGATGGCGCCGACCACGAGATAGAGGAACAGCATGATCTGCGAGAGCTGCACCTCCACGCCGAAGCGCGTGATCAGGTAGAAGGTGTAGTAGGAGGTGAAGGCGGCCGTGTAGCCGTTCTTCGAGATCAGCAGCACGACCAGTACGGTCATGGCCAGGATGATGCGCCCGCGCGGCAGGCCGTGGCTCGCGGTCTCCTCGACATGCTCCTTGGACGATGTCTGCTCGCGCCGCATCGCCGCATAGCGCGCGCCGATCCAGCCCATCAGCCCCATCGCCAGCAGCACGACCAGCGAGAACCAGGACAGGCTCTCCTGCCCGCGCGGCACCACCACCATCGCCGCCAGCAGCGGGCCGATGGCGTAACCGACATGGCCGCCGACCTGGAACACGCCCTGCGCCAGCCCCTGCCGCCCCGCGGCGGCGTGACGCGCCATGCGCGTCGCTTCCGGGTGGAACACCGCCGAGCCGAGGCCGATCAGCCCGGCCGCCAGCAGCACGACGGCATAGCTGTGGGCGAAGGAGAGCAGCAGCAGCCCGGTCAGCGTCGAGCACATTCCGGCGACCATCGCATAGGGCCAGGGCCTGCGGTCGGTGACATAGCCGAGCAGCGGCTGCAGCAGCGACGACGTCACCTGGAAGGCGAGCGTGATGAAGCCGATCTGCATGAAGTCGAGCCGATAGGCATCCTTGATCAGAGGATACAGCGCCGGGATCATCGACTGGACAAGGTCGTTCAGCAGATGGGCGACGCTGAGCGCCGCCAGAACCGGCATCAACGGGCGGCGGACGACGCCTTCTATCGGGATCGTGGTCATGAATGAGGCATGATGCGAGCCGGCGTCGCGGTCAACGGTTTCCGGAACATGGCGCCCATGGCTGCCGTGCTGAGGTGCAATGCAGCATGATGCCGGGGGCTGCCGGACAAACTGGCGCCGGCCCATCGGCAAGCCCGGCGAAACCTGCTATCGCCGCCCTGTTTCGAGCCCGGCTTTTCGTCATGACCTCCCGCACCGCCACTCTCATCGGCTTCTGCGCCATCCTGCTCTGGTCGACGCTCGCGCTGTTCACCGCGATGTCGGGGCGGGTGCCTCCGTTCCAGCTCGTCGCCATGACCTTCGTCATCGGCGGCCTGCTGATCCTCGCCATCACGGCGCTGCGCGGCGAGCTCAGCCGGATCAGGCCGACGCCGGCCTCCTTCGCACTGGGCCTCTACGGTCCGTTCGGCGACAGCGCGCTCTACTATGCCGCGGTGAAGACGGCGCCGCCGGCGGAAGCGAACCTGATCCATTATCTCTGGCCGCTGCTGATCGTGCTCTTCGCCGCGCTCCTGCCCGGCGGCGGGCTGAAGACTCGCCATCTCGTCGGCGCCTTCATCGGGCTCGTCGCGACCGGGCTCCTCGTTTCCGGCGGCCTCGGCAGCGGCGGCGGGCTCGCTTTCGGCCATGTGCTGGCCGCGCTCGGCGCCTTCGTCTGGGCGAGCTATTCGGTGGTCTCGCGCCGCTTCGCCGACGTGCCGTCGGAAAGCCTCTGCGTCACCATGCTGGGTTGCGCCGTGCCGGCTCTCCTCTGCCATTCCGCCTTCGAGACGACGCTGTGGTCGCTCACGGGGGTGGAGTGGGCCGGTGTTCTCGGCCTCGGGCTCGGCTCGATCGGGCTCGCCTTCGTCGTCTGGGACATCGGCATGAAGCAGGGCGATGTCGCGCTGCTCGGCGTCGCCTCCTACGCCGCCCCGGTGCTCTCGACGCTGGTGCTGGTGCTGTTCGGCTATGCGCAGGCGAGCTGGCTGCTGGCGGCCTCCTGCGCGCTCATCGTCATCGGCGCGCTGGTGGCGAGCGGGGCCGGGCGGCCGTCCCGGAAATAGAGGCGCGGGTGCCTCTCTCCTTGTGGAGACCGGGCGTCTCCGGAGCCGGAAGGAAGGGGCTACTGCCAGCGGCCGAAGGCGTCGCCCAGCGTCTGGGCGCCCGAGACGCCCTTCTCGAAAGTGATGATGCCGCGGCGACCGGAGGTGAACAGCACGGGCAGGTCGATCCAGCTCCGGTTCAGGATGAGATCGGTGTTGCGTTCGACCTCGACCGGAACATTGGACAGGGCCGCGACGAAGAGATTGTCGCCGAGCGCCGAGTTGATCGCCGAGAGCGGCGCGCCGCGCTCGCCTTCCGCGGTCTTGAACTGCGGTACGCCGACTTCCTTGATCCCCTGCGTCGCCGGGTCGCCGGTGGCGGTGAAGCGCATGCCGACGATGTGCGAGGCGGGGAAGGCCGAATCGGTGTTGCGCCGGATGGTGAAATCGAGATTGACGCCCGCTTCCGGGATTTCGATGGTGGCGCGCACGATGGTTTCGACGGGCCGGCCCTGGCCAGCGCTCTCGCTGTCGAGCCGCCAGAAGACGCGGCCATTGACGGTGCGCGGCTGCTGGGGGTTGTCCGGGTTCTCGACATAGAGGATGGCGCGCTGGGCGACGGCGATCTCGCCGCCCGGCTGCTGCACCGGCGTGCCGGCCGCGTTGTTGCCGCCCGCATTGTTGGGGCGGCCCTGCGCCGGCGCATTGGCGTCGCCGACGCGGTCGCCGATCTTGCCGGCATTTTCCGGCTGGGCCGGCTGCTGCCGGGCCGCGGTTTCCGCGCCGGGATGCGTCGCGTCCTGCGGCTTGAGCTTGTGGACATAGATCGCGGTGCCGGCGATGGCGGCCACCGCGACGGCGACGACCACGCCGACCACGCCGGTGCGGATGTGGCCGGGCTTCACCCGGGACTCGCGCGGCGGCATGATGCGCGGGCGGGCCGGCTGGCTCTCGGCCGGCTCGGGCAGGGGCTCGCCGAATTCCTGGCCCTCGGCGGGCGGCAGGGGGGCGAATTCGGGCTGCTGCTTCGGCTCGGGCGGGCGCGGAGGCTTCGCCGCCGGCTCCTGGGGGCGAATCACCGGGCCGCGAGCGGGCGGCAGCGGCGCCTCGCTGTATTCGGCCTCGATCCGGGCGACGGCCTCGTCGAGCGTCAGGCGCTCGCGCATGATCTCGGCCTCGCTCAGCGGCGGATCGAGACCGCGCAACTGCGCGACGAGGGCTGCCCGCGCCCGGTCGAAGATGGCGCGGCGCGCCTCGGGTGAGTTGTCGGGCAGCCCGGCGACGGCGCGTGCCAGGATCGGGTAGAAATCGGCCATTGGCCTCACTTGTCGCTGATGACGAGCCGCGTCAACCCTCGAACGGATTATGAACGAGGATGGTGTCGTCGCGTTCCGGGCTGGTCGACAGCACGGCGACGGTGGCGCCGATCAGTTCCTCGATGCGGCGGACATATTTGATCGCCTGGGCCGGCAGATCGGCCCAGGAGCGGGCGTTGGCGGTCGAGCCTTCCCAGCCTTCGATCGTCTCATAGACCGGCTCGACGCGGGCCTGGTCGCTCTGGCCGGCAGGCAGGTGCTCGATGATCTGGCCGTCGAGCTTGTAGCCGACGCAGACCTTGATCTCCTTGAAGCCGTCGAGGATGTCGAGCTTGGTCAGCGCGATGCCGTCGATGCCGGAGGTCTTGACTGTCTGGCGCACGAGGCAGGCATCGAACCAGCCGCAGCGGCGTTTGCGGCCGGTGACGACGCCGAATTCCTTGCCCTTCTGGCCGATCAATTCGCCGATCTCGTCGAAGAGTTCGGTCGGGAAGGGGCCTTCGCCGACGCGGGTGGTGTAGGCCTTGGCAATGCCCAGCACATAGCCGACGGCGGAGGGGCCCATCCCAGAGCCGGTCGCGGCCTGGCCGGCGACGATGTTCGAGGAGGTGACGAAGGGGTAGGTGCCGTGGTCGACGTCGAGCAGCGCGCCCTGCGCGCCCTCGAACAGGATGCGCTTGCCGGCGCGGCGCTGCGCATCGAGCAGCGCCCAGACGGTGTCGGCATAGGGCAGGATTTCTGGCGCGATCGCCTTGAGCTGGCCGAGCAGTTCGCGGCCGTCGACCTCGGCGATGCCGAGACCGCGGCGCAGCGCGTTGTGATGGGCGAGCAGGCGCTCGATCTTGGCTTCGAGCAGGGCCTCGTCCTTGAGATCGATGACGCGGATGGCGCGGCGGCCGACCTTGTCCTCATAGGCCGGGCCGATGCCGCGCTTGGTCGTGCCGATCTTCATGCCGGCATTCGAGGTCTCGCGGAAATGGTCGAGCTCGCGATGCAGCGGCAGGATCAGCGTGGCGTTGTCGGCGATGCGCAGGTTGTCAGGGGTGATCGCGACGCCCTGCGCGCGCAGCTTCCCGATCTCCTCGACGAGGTGCCAGGGATCGACGACGACGCCGTTGCCGATGACCGAGAGCTTGCCGGGGCGCACGATGCCCGAAGGCAGAAGCGAAAGCTTGTAGACGACGCCATCGATGACGAGCGTATGGCCGGCATTATGGCCGCCCTGGAACCTGACGACGACATCGGCCTGGCTGGAGAGCCAGTCGACGATCTTGCCCTTGCCCTCGTCGCCCCACTGGGCGCCGACCACCACAACATTCGCCATGAGCGAGGTGTCCCTGCTTGTTCCGCGTTGCCTCACGCAAGCGGCCCGCGCAAATGCAAAACCCCGGCGCAAGGCCGGGGTTTCGGGGCAGGTCCTTGCAAGCCCTCATGGGCCAACACGGCGCGAAGGTCAAGTTTTGCGTAGGTCTGTTTGAGGACCCCCAGCCCTTATCCTGAGGAGCCATTGCCATGGGAATGGCGTCTCGAAGGATGGTCCGGGAGGCTCCGGAGCGATCTGCGGCATCCTTCGAGACGCCGCTACGGCTGCTCCTCAGGATGGGAACTTGAGCGGCCCGGACAGGTGCAAAATGGGGGGCGGATCCATGGTAAACAGCCGGAGCATGGCGGATCTGCAGGATCTGCGCAGTAATGCTGCCGCAATCGCGCGTAAGGGCAAAGGGGCATCGTCGGCGCGTGGCAGGAATCGTGCTTGCCGGCGCGGGCCGCAGAAGGGGAAGAACAGCAATATGACCAAGCTCGACGACTGGCTCGGCCAGCACCATGCCGCGTTCACGGCGATCCGCCGCGACATCCACGCCCATCCCGAACTCGGCCTGGAAGAGCAGCGCACCGCCAAGCTCGTCGCCGACAGCTTGCGCGAATGGGGCATCGAGGTCACCGAGAAGGTCGGCCAGACCGGCGTCGTCGGGGTCATCCGCGGCAAGCAGCCGGGCGAGCGCGCCATCGGCCTGCGCGCCGATATGGACTGCCTGGCGCTGGAGGAGACGACCAATCTCCCCTATTCCTCGAAGAATCACGGCCGGATGCATGCCTGCGGCCATGACGGGCACACCACCATGCTGCTCGCGGCGGCGCGCTATCTCGCCGAGAACCGGGATTTCGCCGGCACCGTCAACCTGATCTTCCAGCCGGCCGAGGAAGGCCGCGGCGGCGCCAACGCCATGCTGGCCGACGGTCTCTTCGACCGCTTCCCCTGCGACGCGATCTACGGGCTGCACAACACGCCGGGCATGCCGACCGGCAGCTTCGGCACCACCGTCGGCCCGTTCCTGGCGGCGGCGGATAGCTGGAAGGTGACCTTCCGCGGCCTCGGCGGCCATGGCGGCTCGCAGCCGCATCGCTCGACCGACATCACCTATGCGCAGGCGCATTTCGTGCTCGGCCTTCAGGGCATCGTCGGCCGCAATGTCGCCCCGCTGGACACCGCCGTGATCAGCGTCGGTTACATCCATGGCGGCGACGTCAACGCCTCGAACGTGATCCCCTCCGAGCTCGTCATCGGCGGCACGGCCCGCACCTATTCGCAGGAGGTCCGCGACACGGTGGAGCGGCGCATCGCCGAGCTCGCTCTGGCCACGGCGCAGGCCTGGGGCTGCCAAGCGGAGCCGTATTATCACCGCGGCACCAGCCCGCTGGTCAACGAGGCCGAGCAGGTTCGCGTTGCGGTCGCCGCGGCGACGCAGGCCGCCGGCGCTGAGCATGTCAACGGCCAGCTCCGCCCCGGCACGGGCGGCGAGGACTTCGCCGAGATGATGCTGGTGCGGCCCGGCGCCTTCATGCGCATCGGCAACGGCGTCAATCCCGACGGCTCCTTCGTCGGCCTGCACACGCCGCTCTACGACTTCAACGACGCGATCATCCCGGCCGGCGTGCGCTACTGGGTCGGCCTCGTCGACCAGGAGCTCGGCCAGGGCCTGCGGGCCGTCGCGGCCGAGTAACGGGGCGCCTGCACGGGAACTGTCATGCCCGCCCTTGTGGCGGGCATCCACGTCTTTGGCTCCCCTTGGTGAGCGATGCGGGCTAAAGACGTGGATGGTCGGGACGAGCCCGACCATGACGGTATGCGGAATGATGCCATGAAAACCCTCGCCATCTCGACCCTGACCATCTGCGGCATCGAGGAACTGCCGGGCAACAGCGCCCGCGAGGTCACGCATGTGCTCTCGGTGCTCGATCCCGACCGGGCCGAAATCGAGGCCTTCGGCGCCTATGGCACGCATGAGCGGGTGACGCTGCGCTTCCACGACATCATCGATCCGGCCCCGGACAGGATCATGCCGGCGCCGGGGCATGTTGCGGAGATCCTCGGCTTCGGCGAGGGCTTGCGCGCCTCGGCGGTGGGCCGGAAGGCCGGCCATCTGCTGGTGCATTGCCATATGGGCATCTCGCGCTCGACGGCGGCGATGCTGACCCTGATGGCGCAGGCCGATCCGCATGAGGGCGAGGATGCGCTGTTCGCTCGTCTGCGCGAGATCCGGCCGCAGGCCTGGCCGAATTCGGTGATGATCGGCTTCGCCGACGAGCAGCTCGGCCGCCATGGCCGGCTGACCGAGGCCCTGGGCCGGCATTATGCGCACCAGATCGCGGCGCAGCCGAAATTCCGGACCTGGATGAACGATCTCGGCCGCAAGCGCGAGCTGGAAATGGCGCTTTAGCTCCCCGACGGGGCGGCGCGTCCGGGCCTATCGACCCGAGAGGGCCGCTAACATGAAAACGGCCCCGCCGAAGCAGGGCCGTCATCGACTTACGGCAAGGACTTACTTTGCCCAGCGGCCTTCATATTTGAACTGCGGCGCGGCCTTGAGAGCGTCCTTCGTGGTCTCCATCGTGGCCGACCACTTCTTGTCGTTCTCGGAATAGTTCACCTTCACGGCGGCCGGCGAGACGATCACATAGTGCTCGCCCATGCCGAGGAAGCCGCCGGCGGAAACGATGTAGCCGGCGACCTGGCCATTCGACATGACGATGTCCTTGATCTCGCCGATCTTGTCCTTGGCGGAGTTCTGGACATTGAGGCCGATCAGGTTGCTGCTCAGTACGTCGGTCGGCTTGGCGGCGACATAGACTTCCTTCACCGCCGTCGTGCTGGTAGCCGTTTGCGCATAGGCGCTGGTCGAAAGAACAGTTGCAGAAATGATGGCGATGGCGACATTGCGCATGAAAGTAAACTCCAAACTATGAATTCCCCAGGTGATAGAGACAACGCCGCCTCTCGCCATGGGTTCCTGATTCGGGCATTCTTTTATTTCAGATCATTTGCGCGATCGGCTCCGGTTGCCGATGCAAGGTGCCTTCACGCCCCGGAGCGAGGCGCTCCGGGGCCGGTGGCGCTGGCCTCTGGCCTCAATCCGTCGCCTGCGGCAGCGCCTGCTCGTCATAGGAGAGCTCGCGGTCGCCCGGCGATTTGATGCGGTAGGCGAGCCGGAGTTCCTTCTCGCCGCCCGGTGCGAGATCGAAGGTCCAGGAGGAGACGCCGCGCTTGTCGCCGACCTGCTTCTCGGTCGGTGGCGTGCTCTGGGCCGCGATCGTCTCGACCGTGATCGCGCTGTTCTCGGAATAGGGGGTGCGCTGCAGCACGGTGACCTTGACGGCTTGAGCATGCAGGCTCTTCACCACCGTGCGGAACTCGCGCTGGTCGGTGCGGGTCTGGTTGAGCCAGCGCGGCTCGTTCTCGCGGCGCTTCACCGGGGCGAAGCTGACCTTGATCCGGTCGTCGGCGCCGAAGCCGAGCGCGACCTCGTCACCCGGCGCGACGAGCCCGATCCGGCCCGTGCCGACATAAGTGCCGTCGCGATGCAGCGCGACCTTGCCCGGCAGGAGCGGGGCTTCCTCGTCATGATTGAAGGCGGCTTCGAGGAAGGCCTTCTGTTCCAGCTCCGGCACGCTGCGGGCCGACAGCGTCGGCTCGGCCTTGCGCTGCGTGAGCACGACCGTCTTCACCGTGCCGTCCTGCGGAATGGTGGCGCGGCCGGGCACCTGGAAGCTCGCCTGGTAAGGACCGGCTTCGATCCGGGCGGTCTGGACTTCCGCCGGTGTGGGCGGCGCTGCGGCGCGTTGCGACGCGGCCTTTGCCTCTGCCTGCTCGGCCAGAGCCTCGGCCTCCGCCTTTGCGCGAGCGGCGGCCATCGGCGCAGGCGCAACCTTGCGCAAACGGCTTTCATAGATCGCCGGCGGCTCGAAGAACGCGATCTGCATCGGCTGGAGATCGGGCGCGCCGGTGCCGCCGGCCGAGCGCGTCGTCGACAGGGTCAGCGCGACGTCGCCCCAGTCCTCGCCGGTGCGCTGGCGGATCTCGGCGCGGCGGGTCAGCGCCAGTTCCGGCTTCGCCGTCGTGGTCGTCAATCGCGCCTCGTAGGCGGGCACCCATTGCGCGCCGCTGACGCGATAGCTGACCGTGAACTCGGCCGCGACCGGCTGCGGGGCCTCGACCGCGATGGCGACGTCGCGCTTCGGCGCGCCGGGGCGGCTGCCTTGCGGGCGGGCGCTTTCGAGCGCGGCGATCTCGGCCTCGACATCCGCGAGCTTGCCGCGCTCGCCGCGCAGATCGTTCTGGACCTTGACCAAAGCGGTGCCGATCGCCTCGAACACTGTCGGCCAGTCGGCGACGGGCAGGGCCTTGCCGTCCGGGCCGAGCTTGTCGGGGCCGGTCTGGGCGAAACGTTCGATGGTGGCGCGCTGGGCTTCGATCGCGGCGATGCGGCCCTCATGCGCGCCCTTCTCGTCGCGCAGCGCCTTGAGCTTGTCCTCGACGGTCTTGTCGAGCACCGGCTTCGCCTCGCCCGGGGTGACGCGGACATCGATGGCGCCGACCGAGAACGAGCCGTCGCCTTTCCCCTCGATGCGGATGGAGGCCGGGTCGATCGTCGCCGGCAGGCCACGCAGCACGATCTGCGAGGCACCCTGCAGCAGGTCGGCCTTGCCCAGGCGGGTGACGATGGCGCCGTCGGGATAGACCGTGACGCGGTCGATGCGGCTCGAAAGCTCCGTCTCGGCGGCGCTGGCGAGGCCAGGCGCGATCACGAGGGCGGCGGCGAGGCCGTATTTCATGAAGTTTCCCCCTCCAAATCAAAGTCACGAGGCCGTGATAGACGGTGCCGAATCCGGCGCGCCCAAGGCGAAATCGAGCCTAACTGCGGATAGGCCCGCTGGGCCATGGCCTCGTCCTCCATTCGCAGGAGCGTCGGCCGGCCGCGAAGCGCTTTCCGGCGGTGGCGACAAGACGTCAGCCTCAGGGCTCGTCAGTGACGGTTGCCCCCGCAGCGGATGCGCGCCGGTCGCTTCAAGGGTCAGGCGCCGGCGTCCCCGCGGTCGCGCCGGTGCTGCTCGGTGCCCTGCCGAGGCGCCAGCCATGGCTCCCGGCGGATGGTCCAGAGCTCATAGGCGGGCACGAGCGCGCTCGGCGGGCTGTCCAGGGTGCCGAGCTTGATCTCGATCTCGTCCGAACCTTCCGCCCAGCAGAACAGCGGCGAGCCGCATCGCGGGCAGAAGCGCTCGCCGCCCGCCCGGCTCTGCCAGCAGCCGAGCTCGCCGGAGAGCGTCGCGCCGGCCCGGGGCCAGATTCCGAAGAAGGAGAAGGCCGAGCCGGAGCCCTTCCGGCAGGTTTCGCAATGGCAGATGCCGACGCGGATCGGCTCGCCGTCGAGTTCGTAGCGGACCTGTCCGCAATTGCAGCCGCCTGAAAGTCTCATCGTGGTCTCGCGCGTGTGTCCCCAGTTTCGCCAGCATGGGCAGCAGAGCAACGGTGCTTCGTGCGGAACGGTTCCGGCGAACTGTGCCGGACGGCGCGGGTTTTCTGCAAGGGTTTGCGGATGTGCGGGAGTGCCAAGGCAGGTCGGCGCTCGGTCCGAAATCAGCACTACGTCCCGGACGACCGGCGGTGGTCCGCGATGACCTCGGTGACGATCCTCCCGGCTTTTTCAATCGAGCGAGCATCCTGACCGGCGCTTGCGATGGTGATGAGGGCCTTCCACAAGGCCCATCCGCGAGCACGACTCCAGGTGTTGTCGTCAAGCGCGAGTTCGGCGCGGAACGCAGCGCGGCTGTCTCCGGAGAACTCTGTCCAGGCCATCACGAGATCGCAGGCGGGGTCGCCTACAGCCGAGCTTCCGAAATCAATGACCGCACAAAGGGCTCCGTCCTTGACGAGCAGATTGCCCGAGGCGATGTCGCCGTGAACCCATAGCGGCTGGCCGCTCCATTCCGACGAGAGCGCCGTTTCCCACACCTCGGCGGCGGAGGCGGCGTCAATCCGTCCGGTGAGGGCCGTCAAAGCGGACCGCGTTTCCGAGTCGTAGACGGCAAGGCGCCCGCCACGATGAAAATTGTGGTTCCCGGCGGCAGGTCCGCCGGTGGCATCGATCCGGTGCAATGCAGCCAGGAAGGAGCCCAATGATCGGGCCAAAGCAGGCAGGTCGGCAATATCGCCGGTCGTTGCAGGCTCGCCTTGAAGCCATCGATAGATCGACCAGGGCCAAGGGTAACCTTCGCCTGGCGCGCCCATCGCCAACGGAACCGGGATCGGAAGGGGCAAGTTCGGAGCCAGCCTCGGCAGCCAGCGGTGCTCCTTTTCGACCTGCGGGACATAGCGTTCTGCGCTCGGCAAGCGAATGGACAGCTCCTGGCCAAGGCGAAAGGTTCGATTGTCCCAGCCTCCCGGCTGGACGGCTTCCAGTGCCAGCGTCGCGTATTGCGGAAACTGGGCCTTGATCAGGCGACCAACCAGCTCAACGCCGATCGTTGCAGGCAGGTGCTTCTCCGGGTGTGGCATCGCCGCTTCCAATAACACCGGTTTCGGCTTCCCGCCCGTTGCGGACGCCTCCGGTTCATGAGAAGCCGCGCCCATGCTGAAACGGATCACGCAATGGGCAGGACGGGTCAAGCGTGACGCCGTCGCTCTTTGGATTGCCGCGCGCGATCCGCGGACGCCGTTGATCGCGAAAGCCGTCGCTGCCGCGGTCGCCGCTTACGCCCTCAGTCCGATCGACCTCATCCCGGATTTCATTCCGGTCCTGGGCTATCTGGACGATCTGCTCATCGTGCCCGCCGGGATCGCTCTGGCGGTCCGCCTCATCCCGGCCGAGCTCATGAGCGAGTTTCGAGGGCAGGCCGATGAGCGCGCGGGCCGACCGCGCAGCGCCGTCGGGGCTGCGATCATCGTCCTGATCTGGTTGCTGGGCTTGGCCGCTCTCGGCTTCTGGGCTTTCCAGCGGTTCCGCTAACCGGCCTCACGCCCGGCCGCGTTCGCTCGCATGCGGCTTGACGCGACGGTCGAGGAAATTGCGCAGCTCCGTGACGCGGCGCTCGGCGTCCAGCACCTCGCGGTCGAGGCCATGGGCCCAGGCGAGGTCCTGGCGGGCGGGGTCGGCGTCGAGCGTCTCGAGGTCCGCGAGCCAATCCTTCGCGGTGGCCTCGTCCTTGCGGAAGCCTTCCTCGATCAGCAGCGGCACCATGCGGCCGAGGATGGAGGCGACCTGTTTCAGCGGGAATTCGGGGTGATACTGCACGCCCCAGAAGGTGCCGCCATTATGCTTGATCTCGGCGGCCTGGACCTGGCTGATGGCGTTCGAGGCGAGGATCGTCGTGCCATGCGGCGGCAGGGCGACGCTGTCGAGATGGATCGCCGGGGCGTCGAAGGCGGCGGGGCGGCCGGCCAGCAGCGCGTGGCCGCGGCCGATCTCGGTCGGCGCGATGCGCCGGGCGAAGCCGACCTCGCGCCCGTTCGGATTGGCGGTGACGGTGCCGCCGGCCGCGACCGCGCCCATCTGGATGCCCCAGCAGGAGCCGAAGCTGGGCGTGCCGCTGGCATAGATCGCGCGCATCAGTTCGATCTGCCGGGTCACGGCCGGCTCGATCTTGTAGATGTGCAGGGCCGAGCCGGTGAGGAAAATGCCGTCATAGGATTCCAGCCCTGCGGCATCCGGCAGATTGGCGCCCTCATCCGCCGGCAGGCAGATATCCGAGACGATGCCGGGGGCGATCGCGGCGATTTCGGCCGCATAGGCCTCGGCCGGGGTCGCGCCATAGCCGGCGACATGCTCCTCGCGATGCTCGCGCGTATTGCCTTCGACGAAGAGCAGGCGGAGGGGACGGTGGCCGGTCTGGATCATGGGCAGGGTTCCGAGGGATGCATCGGGCGACGGGCAGGTGTGCGCGCAATCTCATAGGAGGGGCGGGTTGCGCAAGGTTATGCAAAGCTCCTTCCTCGCGACAGGGCCGAAACGTGTACCCCTCCCAGACATGGCTGCATCGGGCCTGGGCGAATGCCTATCTTCTGATGATCCTGACGACGCTGATGTGGGCCGGCAACGCCGTGGCGAGCCGGCTCGCCGTCGGCAACATCTCGCCCATGGCGCTGACCTCGTTCCGGTGGATCGCGGTCTGCGCGGTCTTGCCCTGGCTGCTGCGCGACCAGCTCCGCGTCCATTGGCCGGCGCTGCGGGCGCGCTGGGGGTTCATCGCCCTGCTCGGCATGGGCGGTTTCACCATGTTCAACATGCTGATGTATCTCGCTGCCTATTCGACCTCGGCGATCAATATCGGCATTCTTCAGGGCTCGATCCCGATCTTCGTGCTGATCGGCGCCTTCCTGGCCTATCGCACGCGGATCGGCCTGATGCAGGCGCTCGGCGTCGCGGTGACGCTGATCGGTGTCGCGGTCACGGCGAGCCGGGGCGATTTCCATGTCCTGACCGGCCTGCGCTTCGCGGCAGGAGACCTGTTCATGATCCTCGCCTGTGTGTTCTACGCGGGCTACACGGTCGCCGTGCGCAATCGGCCTCCGATGCCGGGGCTGGTCTTCTTCACCGCGGTCGCCTGCTTCGCCTGCGTGATCTCGCTGCCGCTGCTCGCGGCCGAGATCGCGCTCGGCCAGTACTACGCGCCGACGCCGAAGGGCTGGCTCATCCTCGCTTTCGTCGTGATCGGCCCCTCGCTCCTGTCGCAGCTCGCCTTCCTGCGCGCGGTCGAGCTGATCGGGCCCGGCCGGGCCGGCGTCTTCGTCAATCTCGTGCCGGTCTTCGCGCCGATTCTCGCCGTGGCGATCATCGGCGAGCCTTTCGGCCTCTACCATGCGGTCGCGCTCGCGCTGGTGCTCGGCGGCATCTTCATCGCCGAGCGGCTGGGGCGATAGAGCATTTCCGCCTTTCTGCGAAAACGCTCCATCTCCTTGTTTGATCGGATTTTCTTCACGCGAGCCGGTGTCCATCTCGCTCGACAAGGCTCAAGCCGCCGCGCGGCCTTTCAGCGGGCGTCCATGGGGCTGGCTTCCCGCGACAGGCGCCTGCCGATCCGCACCAGCAGGTTCTTCAGCTCGCTTTTGAGTTCCTCGTCGCCAGCGTCCTTCGCGACGCGGTAAGCCTGCATGACATGGTCGGCGACGTTTGCGGTCGGCGTCTCCGTGCCGACCGTCTCCGTGATGTCGAGCGCGATCCCGACATAATGCGTGGCGCTGCCATCCGCCATGCGGTGGCAGCGTGCGAACGCCGCAATGAGCCGCTCGCCTTCGGCCGTCGAGACGCGGTATTGGCTGCTGAAATCGATGCCGGCCCTCGTGCAGTGCGCGACTTCCCGCGCGACCCGCTCGCGATCCCCGGAATGGATGCCGTTGACATAGGCATCGACCGGCGCGCCGCGGATCGCTTCCTCGGGATCGACAGAAAACAGCGCGGCGAATTGTGCATCGGCGTAGAGCCGATCCTGTTTTACATCCCAGTACCACATGCCGAGTATTGTATTGTCGTTGAGGCAGGCACTGCCCGGAAACGACATAAACTCCGACCTGCCGCCCTTGAAGACTGCGTCAGACATGTCAGCCTCTCCCTCGTTATTGAGAATGAGAGAGAATCTCCGGCGATACAAGCGCGGGCTCGCCAAAAACAGCGGTTCTCAACGCAAGGCTGAAACCGCCAGCCGCGCCGCCTCGGCGAGTGCGGCTTCCCGCTTCGGGGCATCGGCGCGCGAGCCGGCAAGATAGGTGACGATGACGAAGCGCCGCCCGTCCGGCAGCGTCGCGATGCCGATGTCGTTGGTGGCGTGGTTGATGCCGTCCGTGGTCAGGCCGAGCCCGGTGCGATGAGCGAGGACGGAGCCCGGCGGCAGCCCGGCCTTGATGCGGCCGGTGCCGATCTTCGATTCGCTGATGACCTTGGTCAGGAAGGCGGTGTGCGCGGGGTTGCGCAGCCAGTTGCCTTCGGCGAAGCCCTCGAGGAAGCGCGCGCTCGCCTCCGGCGTCGCGGCGTCGCGCTTGTCCTTCAGAGCGGCGGCCAGCGCCGCGATGCGCAATTCGGGGTTCAGGGCGCGCAGATCGGCGCGGAAGCGCTGCTCGTCGACGACCTCGTTCCAGCCGAAGCCCTTGAGCCCGTAGATCTCCGGCTGGAACTGGCGCTCGTAGCGGTCGACCGACATGTTCTCGATGCCACCGTCGCGCAGCATCTTCGTCACCACCTGCGGGCCGCCGATCTCGCGCATCAGCCGGTCGGCGGCCGTGTTGTCGCTCTGGCCGGCGGCAAGGCGGATCAAGTCCCGCACCGGGTAGGTCGCGCTCTCGCCCTTGAATTGCCGGGCGATGGGGCTGTTGAAGAGCGACAAATCCTTGCGGGTGATGGTGATCGGCTGGTCGAGCTTGAACTTCCCCGCCTCGACCTGCTGCAACACCGCGACCGCCAGCGGCAGCTTGAAGACGCTCTGCATCGGGAAGGTCTCGGCTCCGCGCCAGGACCAGAGCTTGTGGTCCTTCAGGTCGATCAGCGCGACGCCGAGCCGGCCCTCAGTGCGGCGCTCGAGCTTGGCGATGCCCTTGTCGAGGCTGGGCCGATCCCAATCGGCGAAGGCGGGTGGAATGGCCAGGCCGACGAAAGCGAGGGCGGCGGCAAGGCGAAGGCGGGCAGGCATGGACGTTTCCTCGTGATGTCCGCATCAGAGAGAATGGACATTACGGCGGGGTTACGGCGGTGCGTCAGGCCGGTCCGTTATTCTCGCTGTCGCAGAGTTCGAGCTCCACAGGGCAGTTCTCGATGCCGAAACATTCCGGCAGGAGCTGCTTCACCCGCTCGCGCAGGGCATCGAGCGTGTCGGCCTCGGTGACGATGCCGAGCTCGCCCACATCCATGGCGTACCAGAGGCCCGCCGCCTCGTCGCGGCGGACCTCGAAGCGGATCGGCTCCATCGCCCCGGCGGGCGCGGCGACGAGAGCCTTCAGCGGATTGATCAAGATGTTAAAACCTCAGGCGCCTGGCGCGCTTGACCATGGGGATCTCGTGGATCTTGGCCAGTAGCTCATCCGAGATGGGCTCGTCCACCGCGACATAGCAGATCGCGTCGCCGCCCGGCTTGTCGCGGCCGAGCGCGAAGGTCGCGACATTGACGCCGGCGCCGCCGAGCAGCGAGCCGAAAGCGCCGATGAAGCCGGGCTTGTCGGCGTTGCGGACATAGAGCATGTGTGGCGCGAACTCGGCGTCGACGGCGATGTCGCGGATCTCGACGATGCGCGGCTTGCCGTCATGGAAGACGGTGCCGGAGGCATGGCGCGGCATGTCCTCGGCATCGACGACGATGCGGATGACGCTTTCGAGGTTGCCGGCGACGTCGCGGGTCAGCTCCTCGACGACGATGCCCTTCTCCTTGGCGATCAGTGCGGCGTTGACCATGTTGATCTCGGGCAGGAAGGGCCTGAGCACGCCGGTGATGGCGGCGGCCGAGATCGCCTTGAGGTTCAGGCTCGCGACCGCGCCCTCATACTCGATGCGGATGCCCTTGACCGGTGCCTCGGTGAGCTGGCCGAGGAAGGAGCCGAGCTTTTCGGCGAGATCGACGAAGGGCTTGATGCGCGGGGCTTCTTCCGCCGAGATCGAGGGGAAGTTGACCGCGTTGGTGATGGCGCCCTTGAGCAGGTAGTCGCTCATCTGCTCGGCGACCTGCAGGGCGACATTCTCCTGCGCCTCGTTGGTGCTGGCGCCGAGATGCGGCGTGCAGACGACGTTTTCCAGCCCGAAGAGCGGGTTCGATTCAGCCGGCTCCTGCGAGAACACGTCGAAGGCGGCACCGGCGACATGGCCGGACTTGATCAGGTCCGCCAGCGCCTGCTCATCGACGAGGCCGCCGCGGGCGCAGTTGATGATCCGCACGCCCTTCTTCGTCCTGGCGAGGTTCTCGGCCGAGAGGATGTTCTTCGTCTTCTCGGTCATCGGCACGTGCAGCGTGATGAAGTCCGCGCGCTTCAGGAGGTCGTCGAGCTCGACCTTCTCGACGCCGAGCGCCACCGCGCGTTCCGGCGAGAGATAGGGATCATAGGCGATGACGCGCATCTTGAGGCCGACGGCGCGCTCGGCGACGATCGAGCCGATATTGCCGGCGCCGATCAGGCCCAGCGTCTTGGCCGTGATCTCGACGCCCATGAAGCGGTTCTTCTCCCATTTGCCGGCCTGGGTGGAAGTGTCGGCCGCCGGAATCTGGCGGGCGAGCGCGAACATCATGGCGATGGCGTGCTCGGCGGTGGTGATCGAATTGCCGAAGGGCGTGTTCATCACGATGATGCCGCGGGCCGTCGCGGCGGGGATCTCGACATTGTCGACGCCGATGCCGGCGCGGCCGATGACCTTCAGGTTCTTGGCCTGCTCCAGCAGCTTGGCGGTCGCCTTGGTGGCCGAGCGGATGGCGAGGCCGTCATAGTCGCCGATGATCGCGGCGAGCTTGTCCTTGTCCTTGCCGAGGTTGGGATCGAAGGTCACGTCGATGCCGCGATCCTTGAAGATCTGGACGGCGGCGGGGGAGAGGGCGTCGGAAATCAGGACCTTTGGTGCGGGCATGGGAGGCTCCGGCTGGCGCCGCGCTGCACGGGGAGCGTTCGGCGCGTAAAGAGGAGGAGAGCGTCATGGCCGGGCTTGACCCGGCCATCTCGGGACGCGGAGGCGCAGGGCGGCGCCTCTTCTGGAAAGAGATGGTCGGGTCAAGCCCGACCATGGCGGCAGCTTGTTACGCCGCCTTCTTGCCCAACGCCGCCTTGGCCTCGGCGAAGGCGTATTCGATCCAGGGCAGCAGCGCCTTGACGTCGCGCGACTGTACGGTCGCGCCGCACCAGATGCGCAGGCCGGGAGGGGCGTCGCGGTAATGGCCGAGATCGTAGCCGGCGCCGGCCTTCTCGATGATCGAGACGACCTGCTTGGCGAAGGCCGCCTGCGCATCCGCCGGCAGGGCGGTGACCGCCGGGTCGGTGAACTTCAGGCACACGCTCGTGTTGGAGCGTGTCTTCGGCTTCACGGCCAGGAAGTCGATCCAGTCGTTCTCGCGCACGAACTTGGCGATGACGCGGGCATTGCCGTCGGCGCGCTTCACCAGCCCGTCGAGCCCGCCGACCTTCTTCGCCCAGTTCAGCGCGTCGAGATAATCCTCGACCGCGAGCATGGAGGGGGTGTTGATGGTCTCGCCGGAGAAGATGCCCTCGATCAGCTTGCCGCCGGAGGTCATGCGGAAGATCTTCGGCAGCGGCCAGGCCGGCTTGTAGGTCAGCAGCCGCTCGACCGCGCGGGGCGAGAGCACGATCATGCCATGCGCGGCCTCGCCGCCGAGCACCTTCTGCCAGGAGAAGGTGACGACATCGAGTTTTTGCCAGTCGAGGCGCTGGGCGAAGGCGGCGGAGGTGGCGTCGCAGATGGTCAGCCCCTCGCGATCGTCAGCGATCCAGCTCGCGTCGACGACGCGCACGCCCGAGGTGGTGCCGTTCCAGGTGAAGACGACGTCGCGGTTCTTCGTGTCGACCTTCTTGAGGTTCGGCAATTCGCCATAGGGGGCGTCGAAGGTGCGGACATCGGCGAGCTTGAGCTGCTTGACGACATCGGTGACCCAGCCGGCGCCGAAGCTTTCCCAGCTCACCATGTCGACGCCGCGGGCGCCCAACAAGGACCAGAGCGCCATCTCGACGGCGCCGGTATCGGAGGCCGGCACGATGCCGATGCGGTAATCGGCGGGAACCTGCAGCACCTCGCGGGTGAGGTCGATCGCGGCTTTGAGCTTGTCCTTGCCGATCTTGGCGCGGTGCGAGCGGCCGAGCGGGGCGTCGGAGAGGTTCTTGAGGGCCCAGCCGGGGCGCTTGGCGCAGGGGCCGGACGAGAAATTAGGCACGCGCGGGCGCGTGCTAGGTGCGGTATTCGCCATCGATGTCTCCATCCTTACAGATGGGCGCGCCCCGTTGGGGGGGCGTGTCCCGTCGATGGGGGTAGGATGGGAGGGGGAGGGAGTCAAGCGGGGCTTGGTGCAGTGCGAACTTTCAAACGGCAACGAGCTAACGATCAAATGGCCACAGACTAAGTTTTTGGTCTCCTATGCCACCACTGTCGGCCCGGCTCCCTCGGCGACGGCAGATGGTGGGGCTTAAGTGCCTCCCGAGCCAGCTTCAGGATCTCGCGATTCCCATCGCTCTCAGCAGCTAGCTGCTCCGTCCAGAAGTGCGCGCCATCGAGCTTATTGTTCTGCCCCTGCCGGTTCACCCTGGCCTCGTGAGCCTTGATCACCGGGTCGGGCAGGAACAGCATCTGAGAAAGTACAGCGTGACGTAGGGCATCTTGCGCCTCGTTGTATTTCTTCTGGAGCGGCACCACGTCGGGGAGCTGTTTACCCTGCCTCAGAGCCCAGCAAACAGCGAAGCAAGCTGACCGGCAGAGCTCGCTCTTCAAGAGCACGTCTGCCAAAGCACCCCTCCGGTGTTCAAATAGCTTCTCTTCCCAAGATTGGCGGGCAGCGAAAATTCGCGTCTGCGAGCCCGTAAGATAGTTAAATATGCCGGTTAGAAGGACACCCGTTAGGGCGGAGCCTGCAGCAATTAGCGCAGTCCAAAATGTGTCGCTCATGTGCAGCCCACTAGCGATACCGTGGTGGTTGAACTAATGGCCAGCAGCCCAATGGCGCTTCCAAGGAAAAACTTCGCGGCCGCCTGGAGAAAGCCGCGGCTGGTGGGGAAACTGAGCCCTATTCTCGACTACCAGCTGCCAGATGTGTTCGGGAATTTCGACCGGGCGCCTATTGGCGGTGAAAGCCTGATTAGGGGCGCCGATAAAACGGGCAAATCCAAGCGCAATCAGGCCACTTGCCAGTTCTCCGCTCAGATCCGTTTCGAAGGTTCGGCGGCTATGGTGCAGGAGATATCCGAGGATTTGCTTCTCCTCCTGAGTCAGCAGGGGAATATGGCGACGAAACCGCTCGCGATCAGCTCTTTTGCTCCAGAGGGCAGCGACGCTTCGATTTGGATAGCTGGTCGGTGACGCAAACCATGTTATCAAGGCGGCGGCTGCTAGCGCTCCCGCGAAAACTCCAGCGATCGCCAGACCTGCAGAGACAATCGGTCCGAAAACAGGCCCGAAAAGCCAAAGCCCAAGGAAGCTTGCACAGCTGACCATGACCAGCTGCCAGCCCGACAGCTTCAACAGCCCCCAGATCTTATCGAGATAGTCTGTCACTGCGCCCCGAAGTTTACCATCGTTGGGACTAGATGATCATTCCGAACGTGCCAATTCAAGCCACAGCCAAAGTTCAACACGCGATTCTTTGTAGCTAACTGTTGGCATCCAGAAAACTTATCCCCGCCCTCGCACCCCGCGCCTATCCTCACCCCACCTCGTCCCCGAGGGGCAGCCATCCGGAGGTATGCCGTTGGCGGGGCGGGGGCGGCGCCTGCGGGTGGGGTTACGACCCACTCCCGGGAGGCTTCGGGGCACCGCCCTGGGGATAATACGGTCCCTGTGCGAGGAGCTCGCTGGACGGTTCGGGGTGTCCAGGCCCCGATGCGGAGCGGATGACGAGGCGATGAGCCGAGCTGATCCGCGAGGCGTCGGGCCCGAGGAGCCCCAGACCTTATAAGCGCGGCCCGGAGACTTAAGAACGCCGGCAAGCGGAGCGCCACGGGGCGTGCGGATGGTGGCTCAATCCTTCCGCGCCGTTTCCTGGCTCAACGGAAGCGGCCCGATACCCAACCGCGCCTCGCGGCGCTCCGTTGCCCCTCATCTCTCAACGCCCACGCCCGGCGGCGCGGGCGGCGATGATGCGCGTCCTTTCGCGGTGAAGCGCGGGCAACCCGCTCCCGCAGCGAAGCCGACCGTCGCCGCGTTCGACGCTTCGCTTGCCGGTCCCGGACAAGCCCGCGATCGGCGGGGAGGGCAGGACGGGAGAGCGCCGCCGACGAGCGAGGTGGCGACAGGGCGGCCGCGCCCTGCCCGGTGACGGCTGGCCCGCCCTTCTCCACACGGGAAACCGGTTCCCCGCGCCTTTTCGGGCCCGATTGAGGTAAGCTCACCGCTCAAAGCGATTCACGGAACCCTCCCCATGGCCAAAAAGACCCCCGAACAGCTCGCCCAGGAATTCGAGGGCCGCAAGGCCAAGGGGCTGGCCAAGGGCGGGGCGGCGTATTGGCCCAACATCATCGCCAATGCCGTGCTGAAGCTCACCGCGGCGCGGGCCGAGATTTCGCCGGAAACGCTGATCGAGATGATCGAGCGCGAGGCGCCGTCGCTGGAGATCACGGTCCGGTCCGGCGCGACGGAGGCGGTCGCGCGGCTGAAGCAGGCCATCGCCAAGGGAGCTTGAGGCGCGGGCTTGAGGCGCGACGGGCGTGAGGCGCGATCTCTTGGGGGCGGTGGCGGATGGATAATCGCGCAGGTGAGATGGATGTCTTCGTCACGGCGGCGGATGCCGGCAGCTTCTCGGCGGCCGGGCGCAAGCTCAACCTCTCGCCCTCGGCCGTCAGCAAGCTGATCAGCCGCGTCGAGGACCGGCTCGGCACGCGGCTTCTGGTGCGCACGACGCGCGCCCTGCAGCTCACGCCGGAGGGCGAGGTCTATCTGGCGCGGGCGCGGCGCATCCTCGCCGAGATCGAGGAGACCGAGAGCGCGCTCTCCAGCGGGGCGCGGGCGGTGCCGCGCGGCCGGCTCAGGGTCAGCGTCTCCGTCGGGTTCGGGGTGATGTATGTCCTGCCGCGGGTGCAGGAATTCCTGACGCTCTATCCCGAGATCGAGCTGGACATCTCGCTGAACGACGAGGTGATCGACCTGGTCGAGGAGCGCGCGGACATCGCGATCCGCGCCGGCATCCTGCGGGATTCCCGGCTCAAGGCGCGCAAGCTGCTGGAGACGCGCCGCATCGTCATCGCCTCGCCCGCCTATCTGGAACGGCACGGCACGCCCCGGACCCCGGACGATCTCGAGCGGTTCAACTGCCTGCGCTTCAATTTCCGCTCGAGCTTCGACGAATGGCTGTTCCGCGATCCGGCGAGCGGCGAGCGCTTCAGCCGCACGGTCGCCGGGAATTTCCTGGCCAATAGCGGCGCCACCCTGCGCAATCTCTGCCTGCGCGGCATGGGGCTGGCGCGGCTCGGCCGGTTCCATGTCGAGCCGGATCTCGCCGCGGGCCGGCTCGTGCCGGTGCTGGAGGCCTATGATGCGGATGACCGTGAGCTGATCCACGCCGTCTTCGCCGGCCACGAGCATATGGCGGGGCGCATCCGCGCCTTCGTCGATTTTCTCGCCGAGCGGATGAGAGAGCCTCAGGCGGTTTCCGGCTCGCCGCCCTTGGCGAGATAGCGCTCGACCGAGACGACGACCTTGTCGTCGAGCGGGCCGATCGCCGCCTCGTCCTTGTCCTTGTAGGGGATCGCCCGCAGGACATGGCGGATGGCGTTGAGCCGCGCGCGCAGCTTGTCGTTGCTGCGCACGACGACCCAGGGCGCGTCTTTCGTCGAGGTGCGGCCGAGCATCTCGTCGAAGGCGCGGGAATAATCGTCGAAGCGCGGGATCGCCTCGAAGTCGATCGGCGAGAGCTTCCAGCGCTTGAGCGGATCGTGCCAGCGGGCATGCAGCCGCATCATCTGCATCTCGCGGCCGATGGTCAGGAAGAGCTTGACGATGCGGATGCCGCCGCGCGTCAGCATGCCCTCGAAGACGGGGGCCTCGCGCAGGAAGCTCTCGGTCTGCTCCGGCGTGCAGAAGCCCATGACGCGCTCGACGCCGGCGCGGTTGTACCAGGAGCGGTCGAAGAAGACGATCTCGCCGGCCGTCGGCATCTCGGCGGCGTAGCGCTGGAAATACCACTGCCCCTTCTCGGTGTCGGAGGGCTTGGGCAGGGCGACGATGCGGGCCTGGCGCGGATTGAGATGCTGGGTGAAGCGGGCGATGGTGCCGCCCTTGCCGGCGCCGTCGCGGCCCTCGAAGACGACGACGATGCGCTCGCCATGCTTCTGGGCCCAGCGCGTCAGCTTCTGCAGTTCGATCTGCAGCGGCTCCAATTCGCGGTTGTAGCGCTTGCGCTTCATCCGCTTGCCATAGGGGTAGTCGCCGCTGTGATAGGCGGCGTCGACGATCGATTCAGGCAGGGTATCGGCCTCGATGTCGAAGCCCTTGGCCTTGCCGGCATTCCGGGCCTTGCCGATGCTCTTGGACTTGCCCGGCTTGGGCGGCCGCTTCTCCTTCGGGGTCGATTGCGTCGCCGGCAGCTGGATCAGGTTTTCGATCTCGGCGCCTGAGAATTTCTTCGCCATCGTTTCTGTCTCCTCGCCGGGACGAGCCCGTTTCTTCCCCGGTGGAGCCTAGCCGGCTACTGCGCCGAAGGGAATTGACGCCCTCTGCCGTTCCGCGCAGGAAGGGCCGAGCCGGCAACGGCCGGCAGCTTCGGACGTTCCATGATCGACACCGCCGTTTTCCCCATCGCCGCTGCGCGCGGCTTCGTCGAGGCGCTCGGCACCGCCGTCGTGCTGCTCGACGAGCTCGGCGTCGCGCAGGCGCTGAGCCCGGCGATGCGCGCGCTGATCCCGGGGCTCGAGACCGGCAAGCTCCTGGCGCTGGTGCTGCGCGACCCCGACCTGATCGAGGCGATCGAGGCGGTGGCGCTGGATGGTGGGCGCAAGACGATCGAGCTCGTCGAGCGCGTTCCGGTGGAGCGGACCTTCCGCATCCACATCGCCGCGCTTGCCGGGCGGGCCGAGCGCCGTCCGACGCTCCTGACCTTCGAGGATCTGAGCGAGCAGCGCGTCATCGAGCGCATGCGCGTCGATTTCGTCGCCAATGCCAGCCATGAATTGCGCACGCCGCTGGCCTCGCTGCTCGGCTTCGTCGAGACGCTGCAGGGGCCGGCGCGCAACGACGAGAAGGCCCGCGAGCGCTTTCTCGGGATCATGCGCGAGCAGGGGCTGCGCATGGCGCGGCTCGTCGACGACCTGCTCTCGCTGTCGCGGATCGAGCAGCGCGCCCATGTCGCGCCCGACGCGCCGGTGGATCTCGCCGGCATCGCGCGCGAGATCGTCGATTCCCTCGCGCTGCTGGCGCGCGAGCGCGAGGTGACCCTCAAGCTGAAGGCGCCGTCCGAACCGCTGCAGGTGCCGGGGGACCGGGACGAGTTGCTGCGGCTGATGGAGAACCTGGTCGAGAACGCGATCAAATACGGCAAGCGCGGCGGCGAGGTCGCAATCGCGGTCGAGATTCATGACGGGGAGGCCAGCGTCTGCGTCCGCGACGACGGGCCGGGCATCGCGCCTGAGCATCTTCCGCGCCTGACCGAGCGCTTCTACCGTGTCGATACGGCGGCCAGCCGCGAGGCCGGCGGCACGGGACTGGGGCTCGCCATCGTCAAGCACATCGTGCTGCGCCATCGCGGCCGGCTCACCATCGAGAGCAAGCCGGGGCAGGGCGCTGCCTTCAAGGCGATCCTGCCCCGCTACGGAACGGGCCGCAGCGCGGCCTGAGCCCTGACAATCCGGAACGGCCCGAGCCTTTGTGACAGTTTTCATGACGGAATGTCATGTGGCTGTCATACTGAGGGTGTTCTGACGAGGTCGCTGCAAACAGCGACCCAGAGAGGACATCTCAATGCGCAAGATTCTCGTTCTCGCGGCCGTTGCCGCCGGGATCGCCGGTTCCGCCCAGGCTGCCGACATCACCGGCGCCGGCGCGACCTTCCCCTTCCCGATCTATTCGAAATGGGCCGAGGCCTATCAGAAGGAAGCCGGCGTCGGCCTGAACTATCAGTCGATCGGCTCGGGTGGCGGCATCCGCCAGATCAAGGCGAAGACCGTCGCCTTCGGTGCGACCGACGCCCCGCTCAAGGGCGAGGAGCTCTCCAAGGACGGCCTGATCCAGTTCCCGACCGTGATGGGCGGCGTCGTTCCGGCCGTGAACATCGCCGGCATCGAGCCGGGCAAGCTCAAGCTCTCGGGCGAAATCGTCGCCGGGATCTATCTCGGCGAGATCAAGAAGTGGAACGACCCGAAGATCGTCGCGCTCAACGGCGATCTGAAGCTCCCCGACGCCAACATCAACCCGGTCTACCGTTCGGACGGCTCGGGCACGACCTTCGTCTTCACCGACTACCTCTCCAAGGTTTCGGCCGAGTGGAAGACCAAGATCGGCAACAACACCGCCGTGCAGTGGCCGGTCGGTATCGGCGGCAAGGGCAATGAGGGCGTTTCCGCTTCGGTGAAGCAGGTCGCGAACTCGATTGGCTATGTCGAGTACGCCTATGCCAAGCAGAACAAGCTCTCCTACGCCCTGGTGAAGAATGCCGACGGCAACTTCCCGATGCCGACGATCGAGGCCTTCCAGGCCGCGGCCGCCAATGCCGACTGGAAAGAGCAGCCGGGCTTCGGCATCTCGCTCAACAACCAGAAGGGCAAGGATGCCTGGCCGATCACCTCGGCGACCTTCATCCTGGTCCATGCCAAGCCGGAAAGCCCGGCCGACGTGCAGGCCGCGCTGAAGTTCTTCGACTGGGCCTACAAGAGCGGCGACAAGCTGGCGAGCGATCTCGACTACGTGCCGCTCCCGGCCAACGTCAAGGACGAGGTCCGCGCCGCCTGGAAGGGCGTGACCGACAACTCCGGCAAGCCGATCTTCTGATCGCAGCCTGACCGACAGGGCGAGGCGGGTTATCCCGCCTTGCCCGACCACGCTCAGCCTTCATCCTGAGGAGCCGCCGGTCGCGGCACCGGAGGCTCTTCAGGATGAGGGCTGAGGCCGATCGAACCGGACCGGCTCGAGCAGCCTCGGCGACATTATCGGAGCCTCGCGGAATGACCGCCGTAACCGACATGAAAAGCATTCCCCCGGCACCGGTGATCCGGAAGACGCCGAAGGCGACCTTCGACCTCGTCTTCCGCAATGCGAGCTTCCTCGCGGCGCTGCTGGTGCTGGTGCTGCTCGCCGGCATCATGCTCTCGATGATCGTCGGCGGCTGGCCCGCCTTCCGCGAATTCGGCCTCGGCTTCATCACCTCCAGCGTCTGGGATACGCAGAACGAGCAGTACGGCGCCTGGCCGGCGATCGTCGGCACGCTCTCGACGGCGCTGATCGCGCTCGTCATCGGCGTGCCGCTCTCGCTCGGCATCGCCGTGTTCCTGACGCAGCTCGCCCCGCCCTGGTTCAAGCGGCCGGTCGCGACCGCGATCGAGCTGCTCGCCGCCGTACCCTCGATCATCTACGGCATGTGGGGGCTGTTCGTCTTCGCGCCGCTCTTCGCGGCCTATGTCCAGATCCCGCTCTCGAATATCGTCGAGGGCATCCCGATCGTCGGCACGGTGCTCTATTCGCGCTCGCCCTCGGGCCTCGGCATCTTCACCGCGGGCATCATCCTCGCCTTCATGATCGTGCCCTTCATCGCCTCGATCACCCGCGACATGCTGGAGCAGATCCCCTCGGTGCTGCGCGAGAGCGCCTATGGAATTGGGGCGACCACCTGGGAAGTCGTGCGCCATGTGCTGGTGCCGCAGGCCGGCGTCTCGATCATCGGCGCGATCATGCTCGGGCTCGGCCGTGCGCTCGGCGAGACGATGGCGGTGACCTTCGTGGTCGGCAACGCCAACCGGCTCTCGGCCTCGATCCTCGACCCCGGCTCGACCATAGCCTCGCGCATCGCCAACGAGTTCAACGAGGCGATGGGCCTGCAGCTCAATTCGCTGATCGCGCTGGGCTGCATCCTGTTCTTCGTCACCTTCGTCGTCCTCGTCATCGCGCGGCTGCTGGTCGCCCGGGTCAAGAAATTCTGAGGTCTGGGTCAGATGAGCATGTCCACCTCTTCCGCACCGGCCGCATCGCACATCGCCTGGGGGCGCGTGCGCCAGTCGCGCCGCACCGCCGACCGCGCGATGAAGGTCATCGCCACCGGCTTCACCTTCTGCGCCATCTTCGTGCTGTTCTGGATTCTCGGCATGCTGCTGGTGAAGGGCATCGGCGGGCTCTCGCTCGCGACCTTCACCCATGTCACGCCCGGGCCGGGCTCCGAGGGCGGCGGCCTCGCCAACGCCATCGTCGGCTCGATCGTGCTGACCTTCCTGGGCATTGCGGTGGCGACGCCGATCGGCGTGCTCGCCGGCACCTGGCTGGCGGAATACGGCCGCGGCTCCAAGCTCGCCAACATCATCCGCTTCATCAACGACATCCTGCTTTCGGCGCCGTCGATCCTGATCGGCCTGTTCGTCTACGTCATCCTGGTCGAGCCCTTCCGCGGCTATTCCGGCTGGGCCGGCGGCGTCGCGCTCGGCATCATCGCGATCCCGGTCATCGTGCGCACCACCGAGGACATGCTCAGCCTCGTGCCCGGCCCGCTGCGCGAGGCAGGCTCGGCGCTCGGCGCGCCGCCTTCCGTCGTCATCACCAGCGTGACCTGGCGCGCGGCGAAGGCCGGCATGGTCACTGGCATCCTGCTGGCACTCGCCCGCATCGCCGGCGAGACGGCGCCGCTGATCTTCACCGCGCTGAACAACAATTTCTGGTTCTCGCCCAATCTCGTCGGCGGCGTTTCCAACCTGCCGGTCACGATCTACCAGTTCGCCTCCGCCCCTTACGAGAACTGGCAGCAACTCGCCTGGGCTGGTTCGCTGATCATCACGATCTCGATCCTGCTGCTCTCGATCATCGCCCGGCGCGTCGTCGCCGGCGGCAAATAAGACTTGAATCCAGCCCGGTCGCGCCCGACCTTGAGGACCATGTCGATGCTTTCGACCCTTGAACTCTCCCCGCAGTCGCTCGATGCCGAGGCTCCCGTCCGGATCGCGGTGAAAAACCTCGATTTCTACTACGGCGAGCACAAGGCGCTGAAGAACATCAATCTCGACTTCCGTGACCGCCATGTCACGGCGCTGATCGGGCCTTCGGGCTGCGGCAAGTCGACCCTGCTGCGCATCTTCAACCGGATCTACTCGCTCTATCCGGAGCAGAAGGCGACCGGCGAGATCATGCTCGACGGACGCAACATCATCTCCAACGACGTCGATGTGAACGAGCTGCGCTCGCGCGTCGGCATGGTGTTCCAGAAGCCGACGCCGTTCCCGATGTCGATCTACGACAACGTCGCCTTCGGCATCCGCCTCTACGAGAAGCCGCCGAAGTCGGAGCTCGACGACCGCGTCGAGGGCGCACTGCGCCGCGCCGCGCTCTGGGACGAGGTCAAGGACAAGCTGAAGAGCTCCGGCATGGGCCTCTCCGGCGGCCAGCAGCAGCGCCTGTGCATCGCGCGCACCATCGCGCAGAAGCCGGAAGTGATCCTGTTCGACGAGCCGACCTCGGCGCTCGACCCGATCTCGACCGGCAAGATCGAGGACCTGCTGGAGCAGCTCAAGAGCGACTTCACCATCGCCATCGTGACGCACAACATGCAGCAGGCGGCGCGCATCTCGCAGTACACGGCCTTCATGTATCTCGGCGAGGTCATCGAGTTCGCGCCGACCAACACGATCTTCATGAACCCGGCGAAGAAGCAGACGCAGGATTACGTCACCGGCCGGTTCGGCTGAGCGGCGACGGAGGAGGAACCCCATGACCGACCATATCGTCCGCTCCTACGACGCCGATCTCGAAGGCCTTCGCCGCAGCCTCGCCGAAATGGGCGGGATGGCCGAGCGCATGCTCGGCGATGCGACCGTGGCGCTGGTGCGCCGCGACACCACGCTGGCCCAGAAGATCATCTCCGCCGATCAGCGCCTCGACAATCTCCAGCGCGAGGTCGAGGAGAAGGCGGTGCTGACCATCGCCCGGCGCCAGCCGCTGGCCAACGATCTGCGCGAGCTGATCTCCGCCATCCGCATCGCGGCGGATGTCGAGCGTGTCGGCGATCTCGCCAAGAACATCGCCAAGCGCGCCGTCGCCATCTCCGGGCAGTTCCAGCCGCCGCACCGCGCCGTGGTCGGGCTGGAGCACATCAGCCGCCTCGTTCAGGCGCAGCTCAAGGACGTGCTCGACGCCTATGCCGCCGGCAACGAGCAGAAGGCGCTCGAGGTCTGGCGCCGCGACGACGAGATCGACGCGCTCTACACCTCGCTGTTCCGCGAGCTCCTGACCTATATGATGGAAGATCCGCGCAACATCACCTTCTGCACGCATCTCCTGTTCTGCGCCAAGAACATCGAGCGCATCGGCGACCACACCACCAACATCGCCGAGACGATCCACTATCTCATCACCGGTGACTCGCTCGACGCGAACCGGCCGAAGCTCGACACGACCAATATCGAGGTCGAGGCGATCACGGGTAGCTGAGGCTAAGGAATCATGGCGGCACGCATCCTGATCGTCGAGGACGAAGAGCCTCTCACCCTGCTGCTGCGCTACAACCTCGAAGCCGAGGGCTTCGAGGTCGACAGCGTGGCGCGGGGGGACGACGCCGAACTGCATCTGCGCGACCACACGCCCGATCTGGTGCTGCTGGACTGGATGCTGCCGGGCCTTTCCGGCATCGAGCTCTGCCGCCGGCTGCGCTCGCGGCGCGACACCGAGCGGGTGCCGATCATCATGTTGACGGCGCGCGGCGAGGAGACCGAGCGGGTGCGCGGGCTCGCGACCGGCGCCGACGACTATGTCGTGAAGCCGTTCTCCCTGCCGGAGCTGACGGCGCGCATCCAGGCGCTGCTGCGCCGGGCGAAGCCCGGCCATGTCGCCGGTCTTCTGCAGGCGGGCGACCTTGAGCTCGACCGCACCACCCGGCGCGTCCGCCGCGCCGGCAGCGAGCTGCATCTGGGGCCGACCGAGTTCCGCCTGCTCGAGTTCCTGATGCAGGCACCGGGCCGCGTCTATTCCCGCGCCCAGCTCCTCGACGCCGTCTGGGGCCGGGACGTCTATATCGACGAGCGCACCGTCGACGTGCATGTCGGCCGCCTGCGCAAGGCGATCACGCCTGCCGACGCCAAGGACCCGCTCCGGACCGTGCGCGGCGCGGGCTATGCCTTCGACGAGACGTTCGCCAGAAGCTGACCGCCGCCGGAGCTGACACGCGAGCCGAGCCCCGGCTCGCAGCGCCCGTGCTTCAGGTGTCGGGGCCGCCCTCGATATCGGCGGCCCAGGCCAGCGCGGCTTCGCGCTCGGCCGGCGGGAAGGTGCGGATCTCGACGAAGGGGACCACCGGGGCGAAGAGCCGCGCGACGCGATCGAGCCAGCCCTTCTCGACGATGATCGCCTCCTTGGGGAAGCGCCTGAGTTCCCAGAGCTTGCCGAAGCTGTAGCGCGCGTCCTTCCAGGCGGCGGCGAAGGTCATGTCGTCGAAGGCGGTGATATCGGCGAGGATCGCGACCTTCTCGTGCCGGCTCAGCCGGTCTTCGACATCGGCGGCGACGCGCTCGATATCGGCCGGCTCGATGGTGCCGCTGAACGCGATGGCGAGAACATGGTCGGGAGCCGGAAGAATGGTGATCATGGCGGCCTCCTCCTGTGCCGATGTCAACGCATGGCCGGCCGGGAGGTTGCGGGCGCTCAGGCTGCTCGCGTCGCCGCGTCGAAAGCCGCGGCCTCCGTCCTCAGCCAGGCGATGAAGGCGTCGAGGCCGGGGCGCGAGGGCTGGTCCAGGCGGCGGGTCAGCCAGCAGCCGGTGACGCTGGTGAAGCCGATATCGAGCGGGTTGACCAATGCGCCCGAAGCCAGTTCCTCGGCGACATAGCAGCGTGGCGCCAGCGCGACGCCGAGCCCCGCGACCGCGGCGCGGATGATGACGGAGTAATAGCCGTATCGGACGGTATGGGCCGGCACCGCGCCGCGCAGGCCATGCGCCTCGGTGAACTCGGCCCAGAAGGCCGGCATCTGGTAATGCTGCAGCAGCGTCATCTTCTGGATGTCGGCGGCGCGGCGGAAACCGCCCATGCGCTCCAGCAATTCGGGCGCGGCGACGAGGGCGACATCGCGGCCGAACAGATAATGCGCCTCCTTGCCGGGCCAGGGCGGGGTGCCGTGGTTGATCTCGATGTCGGGCTCTTCCGTCTCGTTTTCGCTGACATAGTTGGTGAACTGGACATCGACGCCGGGATGGGCCTCGGCGAAGACGGGGAAGCGCTCCATCAGCCAGCGCTCGCCGGCGATGGCGACCATGTGCAACCGGATCGGCCGGGCGATGGCGACGCGCTCGGCCAGGCGCATCGCACCGCGTTCCATCTGCTCCAGGGCGGCCTCGGCATAGGGCAGGTAGATTGCGCCGGCCTCGGTGAGCTTGAGGCCGACCGGATTGCGCTCGAACAGCACGGTGCCGAGATGGTGCTCGAGCGACAGGATCTGCTTGGAGACCGCGCTCTGCGTCAGGTTGACGACGCCTGCGGCGCGGGCGGTCGAGCCCAGTCGCGCGACGGTGACGAAGGCGCGCATGGCGGTGGAGGAGGGCGGGGGCCGCAAGGCCATGGGTATTCCGTTTTGGACTAGGCTACCGGAGATCGTTTCGTTTGCTGGCTGCCGGGTCAAGAGGTCATTCTTACGCTTGGGGAGGAGGGGCTCGCATGAATTTGACAATCTGCCCGTGCTGCGGTGGTTTCCGCGGACCAACGGCATCGCGGTCGATGGCGCTTTCGAGAGCCGCCGGCAAGCCTGTCCGGGAGCGCCGTCGATGAGCCATGCCGTCACCTCGCCGGTCGCCAGCCGCGATCTGGCCGCGATCGCGCGACTCAGGATCGTGCCGCGTCGTTTCTATGGGCGTTGGGTCGCGGCGGCGCTCATCATCGCTGTCCTCGCCTGGATCGTCGCCGCCTTCGTCAAGGGCGACATCGCCTGGCCGGTGGTCGGGCAGTTCTTCACCGCGCCCGCGATCCTCTCCGGTCTCGGCAACACGCTGATCATGACGGTCTGCGCAATGACGCTGGGCATCGTGCTCGGGGTCGTCTTCGCGATCATGTATATGTCGCCGAACCCGGTGCTGCGCAGCGTCGCGCTGTTCTACATCTGGTTCTTCCGCGGCACGCCGCTGCTGCTGCAGCTCCTGATCTGGTTCAACCTGGCGCTGGTCTTCCCGACCATCGGCATTCCCGGGCTGTTCTCCTGGCGCACCATCGACATCATCGGTCCGTTCATGGCGACGCTGCTCGGGCTCGGCATGAACCAGGGCGCCTATACCGCCGAGGTGGTGCGCGGCGGCATCCTCTCCGTCGATACCGGGCAGACCGAAGCCGCCAAGGCGATCGGCATGACGCGGCTGACGGCGCTGCGTCGCATCGTGCTGCCGCAGGCGATGCGCGTCATCATTCCGCCGGTCGGCAACGAGGTGATCAGCATGGTGAAGCTGACCTCGGTGGCGAGCGTGATCCAGTATGCCGAGATCCTGCGCAACGCCCAGACGATCTATTTCGCCAATGCCCGCGTCATCGAATTGCTGATCGTCGCCGCCGGCTGGTATCTGCTCGTGGTGACGCTGCTGCAGATCGGGCAGTATTTCCTCGAGCGCCATTTCTCGAAGGGACGCGGCGAGAGGCGGGCGAAACGCACCGTCAAGATCGAGGAGGAGCCGGCATGAGCGCGGCGCAGAACCAGGCGGATGCGGATACCGCCATCGTCACCGTCGCCAATGTCAGCAAGTTCTTCGGCGATCTGAAGGCGCTGAACGACGTCTCGCTCTCGGTCGAGCCCGGCATGGTCCAGTGCATCATCGGGCCGTCTGGCTCGGGCAAGTCCACGCTGCTGCGCTGCATCAACCAGCTCGAGAAGATCGACCAGGGCGCGATCCGCGTCGATGGCGAACTGATCGGCTATCGCCGCGTCGGCGACGAGCTGCACGAGCTGACCGACCCGGAGATCGCGCGCCAGCGCCTCGTCACCGGCATGGTGTTCCAGCGCTTCAACCTGTTCAACCACATGACGGCGCTGCAGAACATCATCGAGGGGCCGCTCACGGTGCTGAAGCGGCCGCGCAAGGAGATCGTCGCGGATGCCATGGCGCTGCTGGAGCGTGTCGGCCTCGCCGAGAAGCGCGACGCCTATCCGAGCGAGCTCTCGGGCGGGCAGCAGCAGCGCATCGCCATCGCCAGGGCGCTGGCGATGAAGCCCAAGCTGATGCTGTTCGACGAGCCGACCTCGGCGCTCGATCCCGAGCTCGTCGGCGAGGTGCTGAACGTGATGCGCGACCTCGCCGCCAGCGGCATGACGATGATCGTCGTCACCCATGAGCTCGGCTTCGCGCGAGAGGTGGCGAACGACGTCGTCTTCATGGACAAGGGCGAGATCGTCGAGCGCGGCACGCCCGACACGGTCCTGGTCGCACCGACCCAGGTCCGCACCCGGGATTTCATCGCAGCCGTCCTGAAGTGACGACCGGCGGGATTCTTGTCGTTTTGCGCATGGCTTCAGCGAAAAACCGGTTCCCGTTTCTTCGCGCAATGCTTTGAGTTCATAAGAGGGAGAGACCACATGCTTCGTTTGACACTGACGGCGGCGCTGCTCGCCGCGACCACGCTGGCCGCTCAGGCGCAGACCGTGCCGGACCGGATCAAGACCGCCGGCAAGCTCGTGATCGGGACCCAGCCGAACTATCCGCCGATCACCTCGAAGGACCCGGCGACCAACCAGCTCATCGGCTTCGACATCGAGCTGGGCGAGGCCATCGCCAAGGAACTCGGCCTCAAGGTCGAATGGCAGGAAACGGCCTTCGCCCAGATGCTGCCCTCGATCCAGACCGGCCGCGTCGACATGGCGCTGGCCGGCATGAGCGATCTGCCGGCCCGGCGCGAGCAGGTCGACTTCGTCGATTATCTCGAATCCGGCGCGCAGTTCTACACGGTCACCCCGTTCAAGGACACGGTGAAGAGCCCTGACGACCTCTGCGGCAAGAGCGTCGGCGCCAGTCGCTCGACCAACTGGCCGCAGCAGATCGGCGATTGGAGCCAGGCCAATTGCGTCGCCAAGGGCAAGCCCGCGATCAACGTCGTCGGCACCGAGGGCTCGGTCGATGCCCGCACCCAGCTCAAGACGCAGCGCCTGCAGGGCGGCGTCCAGGGCAGCGAGACGATGAGCCATTTCCAGAAGCTCGAGCCCAACACCTACATCCCGCTCGGCAAGCCGTTCACGACGACGCTGATGGGCATCCCCTTCGCGAAGACGGCCGAGGGCGCGCAGCTGCGCGACGCCGTGAAGGCCGCGCTGGAGAAGCTCCAGGCCAACGGCACCTATGACGCGCTGATCCAGAAATACGGCCTCCTCGACAACCCGCTGAAGCCGGTCTCGGTCAACAAGGGCCAGTAGTTCCCTCGCGAATGCGCGGCGGCCTCGAAGCCGCAAGCCGAGGTTCGCTTCGCTACCGTCATCCCGGCCGGTCCGTCCGTGCCGGGATGACGTGTTTTCGGACCGGTGAAGCCGGGTGCGGGCCGCGGAGATGGCGGGCGCGATCTCGCCGGGCTTGCGATGGCGGCCGGGCTGCCGTAACCCGGAAGCCTCTTTCCGCGACCCGTCATTCCCAGCCGCCATGCCAGCCTCGATCACCGACCGCTATGCCGCCCTGGTCGAGGCGGGCGCCATCGAGCGCGATCCGGCCCAGGTCGCCGTCGTCAGGAAGCTGGAGGCGCTGAACGCGGCGCTCGCCGCCCGCCGCCTCGCCCGCAAGGGCAGCGCGCTCGGCTGGCTCTTCGGCAAGAAGCCCGACACCGCCGAGGCGCCGAAGGGGCTCTACATCTGGGGCTCGGTCGGCCGCGGCAAGACCATGCTGATGGACATGTTCTTCGAGTCCGCGCCGGTGAAGCGCAAGCTGCGGGTGCATTTCCACGAGTTCCTGGCCGCGGTGCATGGCCGCATCAACGCCCATCGCCAGAAGATCAAGACGGGCGAGGTCAAGGACGGCGATCCGATCGCGCCGGTCGCGGCGGAACTGGCTGAGGAAGCCTATCTGCTCTGCTTCGACGAGTTCACGGTGACCGACATCGCCGATGCGATGATCCTCGGGCGCTTGTTCACGGCGCTCTTCGCCGCCGGCGTCGTCGTGGTCGCGACCTCGAATGTCGAGCCGTCGCGGCTCTATGAGGGCGGGCTCAACCGGGCGCTGTTCCTGCCCTTCATCGATTTGCTTCAGACCAAGGTCGAGGTGCTCAAGCTCGATGCGCGCACCGATTTCCGGCTGGAGAAGCTCGGTGGCGCGCCGGTCTATCACGTGCCGGCCGATGCGAAGGCGAAAGCTGCGCTCGATGCTGCCTTCAAGGGGCTCTCCGGCGTGGCGCAGGGGCCGCGGACCGTGCTCAACGTCCACGGGCACGAACTCGTGCTGCCGCAGGCGGCCGGCGGCGTAGCGCGGGCAAACTTCGTCGATCTCTGCGCCCAGGCCTATGGCGCCTCCGACTATATCGCGCTGGCGCAGCGCTTCCACACGCTGGTGCTCGACGATATCCCGATCCTCGATTTCGACCGGCGCAACGAGGCCAAGCGCTTCATCATCCTGATCGACACGCTCTACGAACATCATGTGAAGCTCGTCGCCTCGGCGGCGGCCGAGCCGCATGAGCTCTATCGCGCGAACAAGGGGCGCGAGGCCTTCGAGTTCGACCGCACCGTCTCGCGCCTGATCGAGATGCGCTCCGAAGAGTATCTCGCGATGCCGCATGGCCGGCCCGACTCGGCGGCGAGCGGCGACACCACCGGGCTGGTCGAGACGTGAGTTTCACCGCCGACAATGGATGGGTGGTCATCCCGGGCAAGCTGCGCAGCAGCGCCGACCCGGGATCCATGCCTGAACCTTCGTCGGAAACGCTCTGGCATGGATCCCGGGTCAAGCCCGGGATGGCGGCGTGGTTGCGTGCGAACCCTAAATCGGAGCGCCGCTGAGCCATGCCGCAGCGCGAGCCGAGCGAGACACGCATCCTCACGGTCGCCAGCGAGCACCTGCGGACGTTCGGGCTGAAGCGCTTCACCGTCGTCGCCGTGGCGGAAGAGGCGGGCATGACCCATGCCAATGTCTATCGCTATTTTCCGTCCAAGGGGGCGCTGATCGATGCGGTGGTCGATCTCTGGCTCAAGGCGACGGAGCGGCGGCTCGCCGACATCGCCGATGGCCCCGACCCGGCCGACGACAAGCTCGAGCGGCTGATCCTGGCGCTCGCCAAGGCCAATCGCGACCTGCTGAGCGAGGATCCGCATCTCTTCGCGGCGCTGTCGCTCGCCGTCGCCAAGCGCCATGCCATCAGCCGGCGCAACCGGACGCGGGTCAGAGCGCTGTTCGAGCGCGTCGTCGACGAGGGAATCGCCACCGGCGTGTTCGAGCCGCGCGATCGCGACCGGGCCATTGCCTTCGTCATCGATGCGACGCATCGCTTCATCCATCCGGCCTCGCTGGCGCTGGAAGCCGACGTGCCGCTGGCCTCGGTCGATACCCGCCTCTCGACGCTGATCCGCGTCATCCTGCGGGTGCTCGGTAGCGGCATCGTGTGAAAAAATTTGGTGACCAATTACAATTTTTGTAAATTGTAATTGCCCGATTTTTGCCCCAAACGACTGAAAGTCGACATGGAGCCTCTTGCAAGTCATTGAAAAAAAAGAGGCCGCCTGTTTCGCCGCGCGAATGGGAGCGCCTCGCCCCGCAAAAGCCGTGTTTTCTGCGAGGGTTGCGGCAAAAGGGCGGTTTGGGCCAAAGGAAACCACGGTTTGGCCGGCCCGCTGGCCATCGTAGCGCCAAGGTATTTTGGCCAAGGCATTCCGGATGTCGAAAGCCGGCCGCAGCCGGCTTCGATCGAAGCGCCAGAAGAGAAGGACTAGGCTATGGCCCGCAAGAAGATTGCCCTCATCGGTTCAGGCCAGATCGGCGGCACACTCGCCCACCTCGCCGGCCTGAAGGAACTCGGGGACGTCGTCCTCTTCGACATCGCCGAGGGCATCCCGCAGGGCAAGGGCCTCGACATCGCCGAATCCGCGCCGGTCGACGGCTTCGACGCCGGCTACAAGGGCACGAACTCCTACGAGGACATCAAGGGCGCCGACGTGATCATCGTCACCGCCGGCGTGCCCCGGAAGCCCGGCATGAGCCGCGACGACCTGATCGGCATCAACCTCAAGGTGATGAAGGCGGTCGGCGAAGGCATCAAGCAATATGCGCCGAAGGCCTTCGTGATCTGCATCACCAACCCGCTCGACGCGATGGTCTGGGCGCTGCAGAAGTTCTCGGGCGTCAAGCCGAACATGATCTGCGGCATGGCCGGCGTGCTCGATAGCGCCCGCTTCCGCTACTTCCTCGCCGAAGAGTTCAACGTCTCGGTCAAGGACGTCTCGGCCTTCGTGCTCGGCGGCCATGGAGACGACATGGTGCCGCTGGTCCGTTACTCCGGCGTCGCCGGCATCCCGCTGCCCGACCTCGTCAAGATGAAGTGGACCACGCAGGAGAAGCTGGACGCCATCGTCGAGCGCACCCGCAAGGGCGGCGGCGAGATCGTCAACCTGCTCAAGACCGGCTCGGCCTTCTATGCGCCTGCCGCTTCCGCCATCGCGATGGCCGAGAGCTATCTCAAGGACCAGAAGCGCGTGCTGCCGGCGGCCGCCGCGCTGAAGGGCCAGTACGGCGTCAAGGACATGTTCGTCGGCGTGCCGGTGGTGATCGGCGCCAAGGGCGTCGAGCGCGTCGTGAAGATCCGCCTCAACGGCGCCGAGAAGGAGATGCTGGCGAAGTCGGTGGCTTCGGTGCAGAGCCTGATCGACGCCTGCAAGAGCGTCGATCCGTCGCTGGCCGGCTGAGGCATGCGCCCGGCGCAGGCACATATCCGGCAGGTGTTCGGGGGACGGCTCAGCCCGTCACCCGAACCGCAGCACCTTCTTGACCAGATGGGTGAAGGAGCCGCGGCTCTTCTTGCGTTCGACGTCGGCCTGGCTTCTGAGCCAGGTCATCTGGACGACGCGCCGCTCGCCGACGAAGGATGTGTGTCCGTGCCAGGAGTTGTCGGCGCGACGGAACGCGAAGAGCGAGCCGGTGATCGGGCTGATCTCTTCCTTCATATTCTCGAAATCGGTGCCGTTGTAGAGCACCCGCAGACGTCCGGCCGGCGAATCCTGCCAGGCGTCGTTGAGATAGACGAGCAAGGTCGCGATCTTCGACTCGCTGTCGGTGTGGATGCGTCCATCCTTGGCGGCGGAGAGCTTGCGGATCGTGATCATCTTCGGCTTGTCGACGAGGTCGATGTCGAGCTTTTCGGAGACGATTTCGGCCATCTCGCGGCTCTTCATCTCCTCCAGGAGTTTCGCGAAGGTGCCGTGCCGGTTGACGTCCTCTTCGGGGTGGTAGCCGGACTCGCGGATGTCGGGGAAGTCGTTGCGCAGGCCGTTCACCGCACCGGGCAGGATGACATCGCTGGCGATGAGATAGTTGTAGGGCTCGCGTTCAGTTCGCGCCGCGCGGACGGAATCGAGGTTGATACAGGAATACGACGTCGCCATTTCACTGTCCTCCCGTCAGATGTTTCATCTGATTGTGGATTTTTATCACCGGAATTCGGACGCGCGCAATCGCAGGCGATGCTCCGCCGCGCCGGGGTTTCGCCATCTTCGATCGCATGGGGCGCCGCACCCGGTGCCGGCCCCTTTTTCTTCAAAGCCCAGTCAGGAGCTACCGGATGAACATCCACGAATACCAGGGCAAGGCCATTCTGAAAGAGTATGGCGCGCCCGTCTCCGCCGGCTTCCCGGCGTTGACGGTGGCTGAAGCGGTCGAGGCCGCCAGGAAGCTGCCGGGTCCGCTCTATGTCGTGAAGTCGCAGATCCACGCCGGTGGCCGCGGCAAGGGCAAGTTCAAGGAGCTCGGCCCCGACGCGAAGGGCGGCGTGCGCCTGGCCAAGTCGGTCGAGGAAGTCGAGGCCCACGCCAAGGAAATGCTCGGCAACACGCTGGTCACCGTGCAGACCGGCGAAACCGGCAAGCAGGTCAACCGCCTCTATATCGAGGACGGCTCGGACATCGAGAAGGAGTTCTACCTCTCGGCGCTGGTCGACCGCGAGACCTCCCGCATCGCCTTCGTCGTCTCGACCGAGGGCGGCATGGACATCGAAGCCGTCGCCCATGACACGCCCGAGAAGATCGAGACGTTCTCGGTCGATCCCGCGACCGGCATCATGCCGCATCACGGCCGCGCCATGGCGCGCATCCTCGGGCTCTCCGGCGACCTCGCCAAGCAGGCCGGCACCGTGCTCGGCCAGATCTACAACGCGTTCGTGGCCAAGGACATGGACATGCTGGAGATCAACCCGCTGATCGTGACCACCCAGGGCCAGATCAAGTGCCTGGACGCCAAGATCTCGTTCGACTCGAACGCGCTCTATCGCCATCCCGAGATCGTCGCGCTGCGCGATACGACGGAAGAGGACGAGAAGGAGATCGAGGCCTCCAAATACGATCTCGCCTACATCGCGCTCGACGGCACGATCGGCTGCATGGTCAACGGCGCCGGCCTCGCCATGGCGACGCTCGACATCATCCAGCTCTACGGTGAGAGCCCGGCGAACTTCCTCGACGTCGGCGGCGGCGCCAGCGAAGAGAAGGTGACGGCGGCGTTCAAGATCATCACCGCCGATCCGAAGGTGAAGGGCATCCTCGTCAACATCTTCGGCGGCATCATGAAGTGCGACGTCATCGCGCGCGGCGTCATCGCGGCGGTGAAGGCGGTCGGCCTTCAGGTTCCGCTGGTGGTGCGCCTCGAAGGCACCAATGTCGAGGAAGGCAAGCAGATCATCCGCGAGTCCGGCCTCAACGTCATCCCCGCCGATGACCTCGACGACGCCGCGCAGAAGATCGTCGCTGCGGTCAAGAAGGCCTGAGGAGCAGATATGTCCATCCTGATCGACAAGAACACCAAGGTCATCACCCAGGGCTTCACCGGCAAGAACGGGACCTTCCATTCCGAGCAGGCGATCGCCTATGGCACGCAGATGGTCGGCGGCACCTCGCCGGGTAAGGGCGGCGCGATCCATCTGGGTCTGCCCGTCTTCGACACCGTCGCCGAGGCGAAGGAGAAGACCGGCGCCACCGCTTCGGTCGTCTATGTTCCGCCGCCGGGCGCGGCCGATGCGATCTGCGAGGCGATCGACGCCGAGATCCCGCTGATCATCTGCATCACCGAGGGCATTCCGGTGCTCGACATGGTGCGCGTCAAGCGCTCGCTTTCGGGCTCGAAGTCGCGCCTGATCGGCCCGAACTGCCCCGGCGTCGTCACCGCCGGCCAGTCGAAGATCGGCATCATGCCGGCCAACATCTTCAAGCCGGGCTCGGTGGGCATCGTCTCGCGCTCGGGCACGCTGACCTATGAGGCGGTGTTCCAGACCACGCGCGAAGGCCTCGGCCAGACCACGGCCGTCGGCATCGGCGGCGACCCGGTCAAGGGCACCGAGTTCATCGACATGCTCGAGATGTTCCTCGCGGACGACAAGACCGAGTCGATCGTGATGATCGGCGAGATCGGTGGCTCGGCCGAAGAGGACGCGGCGCAGTTCATCAAGGACGAAGCCAAGCGCGGCCGCAAGAAGCCGATGGTCGGCTTCATCGCCGGCCGCACGGCGCCTCCGGGCCGCCGCATGGGCCATGCCGGCGCGATCATCTCGGGCGGCAAGGGCGGCGCCGAGGACAAGATCGCCGCGATGGAAGCGGCCGGCATCCGGGTTTCGCCCTCGCCGGCGCGCCTTGGAAAGACCTTGGTCGAAGTGTTGAAGGGCTGAGGCCCTGGTGCCTTTCCGGGGCGCGTCATGGTCGGGCTTGACCCGAACATGACGTCCCCGAGGAAGCGACGGCAAAACGGCATGAGATGGTCGGCTCAAGGCCGGCCATGACGGAAGACCAAATGCTCAGGGCGCAGACCCGAGCATGACGGCAAGTTGAAGGATGTCCGGGCAAGGGTTCGGACATGTCGCAAGCGGTGAAGGAAGGCAGGAGCATCATGGCTCGCCAGGACATCAACGAGGCTCTCGCACAGACCGGGTTCCTCTACGGCGGCAACGCGGCCTATATCGAGGATCTCTACGCCCGCTACGAGGCCGATCCCAAATCGGTCGACGAGCAGTGGCAGAGCTTCTTCGGCGCGCTGCAGGACGACAAGCAGTCGGTGCTGGACAACGCCAAGGGCGCCTCCTGGAAGAAGCCGAACTGGCCGGTCGTCGCCAATGGCGAGCTGATCTCGGCGCTCGACGGCAACTGGGCCGTGGTCGAGAAGGTGATCTCCGACAAGCTCGGCGCCAAGGCCAAGGCTGCCGGCACGACGCTCTCCCCCGCCGACGTCCAGCAGGCGACGCGCGATTCCGTGCGCGCGATCATGCTGATCCGCGCCTATCGCATGCGCGGCCATCTCCATGCCAAGCTCGACCCGCTCGGCATCGAGAGCCGCAACGACCCCGAGGAATTGTCGCCGGCCGCCTTCGGCTTCGGCGAGGCCGATCTCGACCGCAAGATCTTCATCGACAACGTGCTCGGCATGGAGTTCGCCACCATCCGCGAGATGGTCTCGATCCTGCAGCGCACCTATTGCGGCACGGTCGGCATCGAGTTCATGCACATCTCCGACCCCGAGCAGAAGGCCTGGCTGCAGGAGCGCATCGAGGGGCCGGACAAGGAGATCGCCTTCACCAAGGAAGGCAAGAAGGCGATCCTCAACAAGCTGGTCGAGACCGAGGGCTTCGAGAAGTTCCTCGACCTGAAGTTCACCGGCACCAAGCGCTTCGGCCTGGACGGCGGCGAGGCGCTGGTTCCGGCGCTGGAGCAGATCATCAAGCGCGGCGGCGCGCTCGGCGTGCGCGACATCGTCTTCGGCATGGCCCATCGCGGCCGCCTCAACGTGCTGACGCAGGTGCTGGGCAAGCCGCATCGCGCGCTGTTCCACGAGTTCAAGGGCGGCTCCTTCGCGCCCGACGACGTCGAGGGCTCGGGCGACGTGAAGTACCATCTTGGTGCCTCCAGCGACCGCGAGTTCGACGGCAACAACGTCCATATCTCGCTGACCGCCAACCCGTCGCATCTCGAGATCGTCGATCCCGTCGTGCTCGGCAAGGTGCGCGCCAAGCAGGATCAGTTCGGCGACGTCGTCGAGCGTTCCAAGGTGCTGCCGCTGCTGATCCATGGCGACGCGGCCTTCGCCGGCCAGGGCGTGGTGGCGGAGTGCCTCGGCCTCTCCGGGCTGAAGGGCCACCGCACCGGCGGCTCGCTGCACTTCATCATCAACAACCAGATCGGCTTCACCACCTATCCGCGCTATTCGCGCTCCTCGCCCTATCCGTCCGACGTGGCGAAGATGGTCGAGGCGCCGGTCTTCCATGTGAATGGCGACGATCCGGAGGCGGTGGTCTTCGCCGCCAAGATCGCGATCGAGTTCCGGCAGAAGTTCCACAAGCCGGTCGTGGTCGACATGTTCTGCTATCGCCGCTTCGGCCATAACGAGGGCGACGAGCCGGGCTTCACCCAGCCGCTGATGTACCGCAAGATCCGCGGCCACAAGACGACGCTGGAGCTTTACGGCGCCAAGCTCGAGGCCGAGGGCGTGGTTCAAGCCGGCGAGCTCGACGAGATGCGCGCCGCCTGGAAGGCGAAGCTGGAGGTCGAGTTCGACGCCGGCCAGGCCTTCAAGCCGAACAAGGCCGACTGGCTCGACGGCCGCTGGGCCGGCATGAAGGCGATCCGCGCCGACGAGGACGATCCGCGCCGCGGCGCCACCGGCGTGCCGGCGGAGACGCTGAAGGAGATCACCGAGAAGATCACGGCCGTTCCGGCCGGCTTCAACGTCCACAAGACGATCCAGCGCTTCCTCGACAACCGCAAGAAGGCGGTCGAGAGCGGCGAGGGCATCGACTGGGCGACGGCCGAAGCGCTGGCCTTCGGTTCGCTGCTGCTCGACGGCAATCCGGTGCGGCTCTCCGGCCAGGATTGCGAGCGCGGCACCTTCTCGCAGCGCCATTCGGTGCTGATCGACCAGGAGACCGAAGCCCGCCACACCTCGCTCAACCATATCCGCGAGGACCAGGCCCGCTACGAGGTCATCAACTCGATGCTCTCGGAAGAGGCGGTGCTCGGCTTCGAATACGGCTACACCCTGTCGGAGCCGAACGCGCTGACGATGTGGGAGGCGCAGTTCGGCGACTTCGCCAATGGCGCGCAGGTGGTGTTCGACCAGTTCATCTCGTCCGGCGAACGCAAATGGCTGCGCATGTCCGGCCTCGTCTGCCTGCTGCCGCATGGCTATGAGGGCCAGGGTCCGGAGCACTCCTCCGCCCGCCTCGAGCGCTTCCTGCAGATGTGCGCCGAGGACAACATGCAGGTGGCGAACTGCTCGACGCCGGCGAGCTACTTCCACATCCTGCGCCGCCAGCTGAAGCGCGACTTCCGCAAGCCGCTGATCCTGATGACGCCGAAGTCGCTGCTGCGCCACAAGCGCGCCGTCTCCGACCTCGCCGACCTCGCCGAGGGCTCGACCTTCCACCGCGTGCTGGCGGATGATGCCGAGCGCGGCAAGTCGACCACCAAGCTGGTCAAGGATTCGAAGATCCGCCGCGTCGTGCTCTGCTCGGGCAAGGTCTATTACGACTTGCTGGAGGAGCGCGAGAAGCGCGGCATCGACGATGTCTATCTGATGCGCGTCGAGCAGCTCTACCCGTTCCCGCTGAAGACGCTGGCGCAGGAGCTGGCGCGCTTCAAGGGCGCCGATGTGGTCTGGTGCCAGGAGGAGCCGAAGAACATGGGCTCCTGGACCTTCGTCGAGCCCTATCTGGAATGGGTGCTGGGCCATGCCGGCTCGAAGTCGAAGCGGCCGCGCTATGTCGGCCGCCCGGCCTCGGCCGCGACGGCGACCGGCCTGATGTCCAAGCATCTCGCCCAGCTCAACGCCTTCCTCGACGAGGCCTTCGCGGCCTGACGACCCTCCCGGCGATGCTTTGCGCACTGCCGGATTTCCCTGCCGCATCGGCGTTTCCGCCGGTGCCGATCCGACCGCCAGAGAACGAGACAACAGAGGCCTGACATGGCGACCGAAATCCGCGTACCCACCCTCGGCGAATCCGTTTCCGAGGCGACCATCGGCAAGTGGTTCAAGAAGCCGGGCGAGGCTGTGAAGGCCGACGAGCCTTTGGTCGAGCTCGAGACCGACAAGGTGACGCTGGAGGTCAACGCCCCGGCCGCCGGCGTGCTCGGCGAGATCGTCGCCAAGGAAGGTGATACGGTCGGCGTCAGCGCGCTGCTCGGCATGATCGCTGAAGGCGGTGCGGCTGCTGCCGCGCCCGCTCCGAAGAAGGAAGAGAAGCCCGCCGCCGCGCCGGCTCCGGCCACTGAGGCTCCGAAGGCTGCCGCTACCAAGGCCGCCGATTCCGGCCCGGCCGTGGCGCGGCTGGCCGCCGAGAGCGGCATCGACGCCTCGTCGGTCCAGGCCTCGGGCAAGGATGGCCGCGTCACCAAGGGCGACATGCTCGCTGCGATCGCGACCGGCGCCAGTGCCGCCCCGGCGGCGCCTGCCGCTCCGGTGCAGGTCCGCGCCCCGTCGGCGCCGGACGACGCCTCGCGCGAAGAGCGCGTCAAGATGACGAAGCTGCGCCAGACCATCGCGCGCCGCCTCAAGGAGGCCCAGTCCACCGCCGCGATGCTGACGACCTTCAACGAGGTCGACATGACCAACGTCATGGCGCTGCGCAACCAGTACAAGGATGCCTTCGAGAAGAAGCACGGCGTCAAGCTCGGCTTCATGGGCTTCTTCGTGAAGGCCTGCGTGCAGGCGCTGAAGGAGATCCCGGCCGTCAACGCCGAGATCGACGGCACCGACATCGTCTACAAGAACTACTACCATATCGGCGTCGCCGTCGGCACCGAGAAGGGCCTGGTGGTTCCGGTGGTGCGCGATGCCGACCAGCTCTCCATCGCCGGCGTCGAGAAGAAGATCGGCGAGTTCGGCCGCAAGGCCCGCGACGGCAAGCTCTCGATCGAGGAGATGCAGGGCGGCACCTTCACCATCTCGAATGGCGGCGTCTACGGCTCGCTGATGTCGACCCCGATCCTGAACGCGCCGCAATCGGCGATCCTGGGCATGCACAAGATCCAGGAGCGCCCGATGGTGGTGAACGGCAAGATCGAGGCCCGGCCGATGATGTATCTCGCGGTCAGCTACGACCACCGCATCATCGACGGCAAGGAGGCCGTGACCTTCCTCGTCCGCATCAAGGAAGGCCTGGAGGATCCGGCGCGCCTCGTGCTCGACCTCTGATCGCGTTTCGCGACGTTCACTTCGACGTCATGCCCGGGCTCGTCCCGGGCACCCACGACTTTTCTCCCGGCCTCCCGAGACGTGGATGGTCGGGACAAGCCCGACCATGACGGGCACTGCGAGGCTATAGAGATGTCCTACGATCTCGTCGTCATCGGAACCGGCCCCGGGGGCTATGTCTGCGCCATCCGCGCCGCCCAGCTCGGCCTCAAGGTCGCGGTGGTCGAGAAGCGCGCCACCCATGGCGGCACCTGCCTGAATGTCGGCTGCATTCCCTCCAAGGCGCTGCTGCACGCTTCCGAGATGTTCGAGGAGGCCGGCCACACCTTCGAGAAGCTCGGCATCGTCGTCGGCAAGCCGAAGCTCGACCTCAAGGCGATGATGGCGCACAAGCAGGAGACCATCGACGCGAACGTCAATGGCGTCGGCTTCCTGCTGAAGAAGAACAAGATCGACGCCTTCCGCGGCACGGCCTCGATCCCCGCCGCCGGAAAGGTCGTCGTCACCGCCGAGGACGGCAAGGCGCAGGAGATCGAGACCAGGAACATCGTCATCGCGACGGGTTCGGAATCCGCGCCGCTGCCGGGCGTGGCCATCGACGAGAAGACCGTCGTCACCTCGACCGGCGCGCTCGAAATCGGCTCCGTGCCGAAGGAGCTCGTCGTGGTCGGCGCCGGCGTGATCGGGCTCGAGATCGGCTCGGTCTGGGCCCGGCTCGGCGCCAAGGTCACCGTCGTCGAGTTCCTCGACCGCATCCTGCCCGGCATGGATGGCGAGGTCGCCAAGCAGTTCCAGCGCATCCTGGAGAAGCAGGGCTTCACCTTCCAGCTCGGCTCCAAGGTCACCAAGGTCGACGTGGCCAAGAAGGGCGGTGCGACCGTCACCGTCGAGCCTGCCGCAGGCGGAGAGGCCAGGACGCTCAACGCCGATATCGTGCTGGTCGCGATCGGCCGCCGTCCCAACACCGATGGTCTCGGCCTCGACAAGGCGGGTGTCGCCACCGAGCGCGGCCGCGTCGTCATCGACGACCATTTCAAGACCAATGTCGCCGGCATCTACGCGATCGGCGACGTGGTGCGCGGGCCGATGCTGGCGCACAAGGCGGAGGATGAGGGCGTCGCGGTCGCCGAGATCATCGCCGGCAAGCATGGCCATGTGAACTACGACGCCATCCCCGGCATCGTCTACACCGCGCCGGAAGTGGCTGCGATCGGCAAGACCGAGGAGGAGCTGAAGGCGGCCGGCGTCGCCTACAAGATCGGCAAGTTCCCGTTCACGGCCAATGGCCGCGCCCGCGCCATCCGCCACACCGAGGGCTTCGTGAAGGTCCTGGCCGATGCCGCGACCGACCGCGTGCTCGGCTGCCACATCATCGGCCCGCATGCCGGCGACCTGATCGCGGAAGTGACCGTGCTGATGGAGTTCGGCGGCTCGTCCGAGGATCTCGCCCGTACCTGCCACGCCCATCCGACGCTGGCCGAGGCTGTGAAGGAAGCCGCGATGGCGGTGGAGAAGCGCCAGATCCATATGTGATCGGGTTGGCGGGCCGTGCCTCTGGCGCGGCCCTGCTGCAGGAACGAAAAAAGGAGCTGCAGGATTGCAGCTCCTTTTTTTAGGGGCTAACCGAGGAAGGGCCGGGCCGCCCGTGGCGGTCTCGCTGATTGCTGCGCTCAACCTCGTCGGGCGTGGAAGGCCGTCAGCGTGTTCTTGAGCAGGCAGGCGATGGTCATCGGGCCGACGCCGCCGGGGACGGGCGTGATCGCGCCCGCGACCTCTACCGCCTCGGCGAAATCGACATCGCCCGTCAACTTGCCGTCGGGCAGGCGGTTGATGCCGACATCGATCACGGTTGCGCCGGGCTTGATCCAGTCGCCCTTGACCATGCGCGGGCGGCCGACTGCGGCGATGACGATATCGGCGCGCTTCACCACCGCGGGCAGATCACGCGTGCGCGAATGGGCGATGGTAACCGTGCAGTCGGCCTGCAACAGGAGCTGCGCGACCGGGCGGCCGACCAGTTCCGAGCGGCCGATCACCACGGCATCGAGACCCGAAAGCGACGGAAGCGCCTGCTTCAGCAGCAGCATGCTGCCGAGCGGCGTGCAGGGTACGAGGCCGTTCTTGCCGCCGGCGAGCAGGCCGGCATTGATCGGGTGCAGGCCGTCGACATCCTTGGCCGGGTCGATGGCGTCGATGATGCGGCCGGTGTCGATATGCTTCGGCAGGGGCAACTGGACGAGGATGCCGTCGACGCTGTCATCGGCGTTGAGTTCGGCGAGCTTGGCGAGGAGCTGTGCCTCGGTCGTCTCGGCCGGCAGGCGATGGGCGACCGAGTTCATGCCGACCTCGACGGCGAGCTTCTCCTTGGAGGCGACATAGACCTTGCTCGCCGGGTCCTCGCCGACGAGGACGACATGGAGGCCGGGGACGATGCCGCGCGCTGCCTTGAGTGCGGCGACCTCGCGGGCGATGCCGGCGCGCAATTCCGCTGCTACGGCTTTGCCGTCGATGATGCGTGCCTGTTGCGTCATGATGCGTCCTCCTGCCGGAAGCCGCTCTCATGCGCGATCCCGCCCGCACGGACAAGCCCGGATGCGACGGCTGCGTGGCCTTCTGCGCCATGGGCCCTGCGGCGGTCGCGCTTGCGGGGCACAGGGCGGGCCGATATCCAGTAGCGGAGGGCCGATGCGGGAGGTGCGGAAGTGACGTTGGGTTTCGCCACGCTTCCGGATGCATCCGCCTTCCGCCTGCTCAATATGAGCGCGCCGCTTTGCCTGATCGATGGCGGCTCCTTCGCCGCGGATCGTGACGGGTTTGCCCGGATCGACCTTGCGATTGCCGATGGTCGGATCGAATCGCTGCTGCCGGCGGGAACCGAGACGCTGAGGGACGATCGGCCGGCGCTCGACCTCGAGGGCGGCATCGTGCTGCCGCGTCTGGTCGACTGCCACACCCATCTCGACAAGGGTCATATCTGGCCGCGCAGTCCCAATCCGGACGGGACGTTTCCGGGCGCGCTCACTGCCGTCGCCAATGACCGCGAGGCCAACTGGTCGGCGCTGGATGTCCGGACGCGCATGGATTTCTCGCTGCGCACGGCCTTTGCCCATGGCACCGCTGCGATCCGGACGCATCTCGATTCGCTCGGCAAACAGATCGGTATTTCCTGGCCGGTCTATGCGGAGATGCGGGAACGCTGGGCCGGGCACATCGCCTTGCAGGCCTCGCCGCTGTTCGGCGTCGAGCAGGCGCTCGATCCGGCGCATATGGCGGCGGTGATCGCGGCGGTGAAGATGCATGGCGACGGGCTTCTCGGCTGCGTCACCTACATGATCCCGGAGCTTGACCGGGCGCTCGACATCCTGTTCCGGGCGGCGAGCGAGAACGGCTTCGATCTCGATTTCCATGTCGATGAGAGCAACGACCCGGCAGCCCGCTCGCTCGAGCACATCGCCGATGCGGCGCTGCGGCACCGCTTCACCGGTAAGATCCTGTGCGGGCATTGTTGCTCGCTCAGCTTGCAGGCACCGGAGGACGAGGCGCGGATCATCGGCAAGGTGAAGGAGGCCGGCATCGGGGTGGTTTCGCTGCCGCTCTGCAACCTGTATCTGCAGGACCGGCAGGCGGGCCGCACGCCGCGCTGGCGCGGCGTTACGGCGCTGCACGAGCTGAAGGCGGCCGGCGTGCCGGTGATGGTCGCCTCCGACAACACGCGTGATCCGTTCTACGCCTATGGCGATCTCGACCTCGTGGAGGTGCTGCGCGAGGCGACGCGCATCCTTCAGCTCGATCATTCCGGTTCGGACTGGCCTTGCGCCGTGGCACGGACGCCGGCGGCCGTGATGGGGCTTGACGGTGTCGGCGTGCTGGCGGCGGGCGGGCCAGCCGATCTCATCTTGACGCGGGCGCGGAGCTGGACCGAGTTCTTCGCCCGGCCGCAGGGGGACCGCAGCGTCCTGGTCGCGGGCAGGGCGATCGACCGGACCCTCCCGGATTACCGCGAGCTGGATCATCTGATGGGTAGAGCATCATGACGAGCCGCTACGACATCGCGGGGCTAAAAGCCCGCATCAGTGGCGTCCGCACCGAGGAGAACCCGGCGCTGGTGAAACAGAAGAGCCGCGACTTCTTCTGGTACTCGCCGGTGCTGAAGCGCCAGCTCGATCAGGTCGTGGCCGATATCGTGGTTTCTCCAACGAGCGAGGCGGAGGTCGTTCAGACGCTCGCCGCCTGCCACGCGCTCGGCATTCCCGTGACGCCGCGCGGCACCGGCACCGGCAATTACGGGCAGGCGATGCCGCTTTCGGGCGGCGTGCTGCTCGATCTCTCCGGCTTCAACAAGGTCAAGGAGATCGGCGCCGGCCGCTATGTCGCCGAGCCCGGCGCGATCATGGCCCGCATCGACGACGAGACACGGGCGCATTCGCGGCAGGAACTCAGGCTGCACCCCTCGACCTATCAGACTGCCTCGATCGGCGGCTTCATCGCCGGCGGGTCGGGCGGCGTCGGCTCGATCAAATGGGGCGGGCTGCGCGACTGGGGCAACATCATCCGGCTCAAGGTCGCGACGATGGAGGCAAGCCCGCGCCTGCTCGAATTCGCGGGCGAGGACCTGCACAAGGTCGCCCATGCCTATGGCACCAACGGCATCATCACCGAGGTCGAGATGCCGCTCGGTCCGGCCTATGATTGGGTCGATGTCATCGTCGGCTTCGAAAACCTGCGCGTTGCGACCGAATTCGCCAATGCGGTCGGCGAGCAGGACGGGCTCGCGCTCAAGAACCTCAGCGTCTTCGCCGCGCCGGCGCCGCATGATTATTTCCTGCGCCATCGCAAGTTCCTGCCGCGCGACAGCCATCTCGTCGTTGTCATGGCCGCCGATTTCGCCGTCGATGCGCTCACGGCCTATGCGCGGCGCTTCCGGGGCGCGGAGCTTCTGCTGCGCTCGGACACGCTCTCACCGGAGGATGCCAAGGGCCTGCCGCCGGCCTATGAGCTCGGTTGGAACCACACGACGCTGCGCGCGCTGCGGGTCGATCCGGCGATCACCTATCTCCAGGTGCTCTATCCCTTCCCGGATCAGGTCGAGCTGGTCGAGGCCATCCATCGGCGCTTCGGCGAGGAGCTCATCGCGCATCTCGAATTCGTGCGCTTCGATGGCAAGATCACCTGTTTCGGCCTGCCGCTATTGCGGTTCACGACGGAGGAGCGGCTGGACGAGATCATCGCCATCCATGAGGAGATGGGTGCGCCGATCTTCAATCCGCATCGCTACACGCTGGAGGAGGGCGGCATGAAGCAGACCGACGAGACGCAGCTCGCCTTCAAGCGCGAGGCCGATCCGCAGGGGCTGCTCAACCCCGGCAAGATGATCGCCTGGGAGGACCCGGATTACGACTACCGCTCGGGCAAGACCTTCCTGTTCCGCAGCCTGTCCGAAGCCGGGGCCGGCTGACGATGCGCGTGCTCGTCCTCTTCGCCCATCCCGACCCGGAGAGCTATGGCGCCGCCCTGCACCGGACGGTGGTCGAGGGGCTCAGGCAGGCCGGGCACGAGGTCGATGACTGCGACCTCTATGCCGAGGGGTTCGATCCGGTTCTGAGCCCCGACGAGCGCCGCTCCTATCACGACACAGCCAGCAACAGATCGAACGTTGCCGGCTATGTCGCGCGATTGCAGGCGGCCGACGCGCTGGTGCTGTGCTTTCCGGTCTGGAATTTCGGCTATCCGGCGATCCTGAAGGGGTTCTTCGACCGGGTCTTCCTGCCGGGCGTCTCCTTCGAGCTCGTCGGCGGCAAGGTCGAGCCGGCGCTCGGCAACATTCGCAAACTCGTCGCAGTGACGAGCTATGGAGCCACGCGCTGGACGGCTTTTCTGATGGGAAATCCGCCGCGCAGGCTGGTTTGCCGGGCGTTGCGGGCCGTCTGCCATCCGACGGTGCGCCCCGTTTATCTGGCGCATTACGGCATGAATCGCGCCACGCCCGAAAGCCGCGCCGCTTTCCTGCAAAAAGTCGCGGCAAAAGTCGCGGTCTTTTAAGACCGACATGGGATTGTCATCTGTCTGTCATGTTGGCGGGCGAATACGCAGCCGGCGAAGCGTCTTCCTTATCCGCGCAAGGATCCGCCGAAGGATGGCTCCATGACCAAGGCTCTCGAGAAAAGCGTCGGTCGCGCCCTGCTCGTGACGGCGCGGCTGCATCGCTCGCGGATGGGCGAAAAGCTGAACGGGCTCGGCCTCTTCCCCGGGCAGGAGCAGGCGCTGAAGGCGCTGCAGCCGGCACCGATGACGATGGGCGAGCTCGCCTCGCTGCTCAGGGTCAAGCCGCCGACCGTCTCGAAGACGATCGGCCGGCTCTCGCTGCAGGGTCTGGTGACGCGCGAGGGCGGCAATCGGGACGGCAGGCTGGTGCAGGTCGCCCTGACGGAAGCCGGGCAGAAGACGGCGGCCGAGCTCGACGCGGTCTGGAACGATGTCGAGGAGGAGCTGCTCGACAAGCTCGACGGCAAGGAGCGCAAGCAATTGCGCAAGCTGCTGCGCAAGGCGGCCAAGGGCCTCTCCAAGGCCGGCGCCGACCATGACGATCCCGAGATCGATGGTGAAGAGGCCGATAGCGACGCCTGATTGATGCATGGAGCGCATGCGTTCCGGTGCTGGCAGGCCGCCTCAAATCGTTTAAGCCTGATCTCCTCATTCGCTCAGATCATAGCGAGGCGGGCTTGCCTGCGCCTTCCCAGACTGTCGACGAGGCGCGCCGCGCGCGCCTGACGGCCATTGGCCTGATGTGCGCTGCCGTCATCTGCTTCGCTCTGCTCGACACCAACGCGAAATGGCTCGGCCTCCACGGCATGGACCCGCTGCTCGTCGCCTTCGCGCGTTACGGCGTCAGCGTCACGCTGGTCTCCTTCGTGATCAATCCGTGGAGCCATCCCGGCGTACTCAGGGCAAAGCGGCCCTGGCTGCAATTCTTCCGCTCGCTGATGCTGCTTGCCTCGACGGTGCTGAACTTCTTCGCGCTGCGCTATCTGCAGCTTGCTGAGACGATCTCGATCATGTTCGCGGCGCCCTTCCTGGTCGCGCTGGCGTCGGGGCCGCTGCTCGGCGAATGGCCCGGACCGCGCCGGCTCATGGCCATCGGCATCGGTTTCCTCGGCGTGCTGGTGGTGACGCGCCCGGGCGTGGGCGGGATGCATCCGGCGGCGCTGCTCTCGGTCGCCGGCTGCTTCTGCTACGCCTTCTATGCGCTGTCGACACGGGTGCTGGCGGCCTCCGACTCCTCGGAGACCACGATGGTCTATTCCGGGCTCGCCGGCACGCTGGCGCTGCTGCCGGTCCTGCCTTTCGTCTGGACGACGCCGCAGGAACCTCTCGCCTGGGCGGCGCTGTTCGCGACCGGCTTCTTCGGCGCCGTCGGGCACTGGATGCTGATCCTGGCGCATCGGCTGGCGCCGGCGACGGTCCTGGCGCCCTTCATCTATTCGCAGCTCGTCTGGATGGTGCTGATGGGCTGGCTCGTCTTCGGGCAATTGCCCGATCGCTGGACCTTCATCGGCGGCGGCATCGTCATCGCCTCGGGCCTCTACCTGCTCTATCGCGAGCGGGTGCGGCATGTGCCCGAAGAGGCGAGTTCGGCGCGGCTGGACTGAGAGGCTCCCGGCAACCATGCTGCGGTGTCCGACTGGCGGCGTTTTCTGCGCGTCCGGTGCTCACGTGCGAAGAGGCGACACGGTGCGGCTAGATCGAGCGCAGCGGGTCGTCATGCTCGGGCTTGACCCGAGCATTTCCTGAGCGAGATATTCTCGGATCTGCGCTTCGCTCCGCCCGAGAATGACGAGGCGCGTCCGGACTTCCGCTCAGACCGTGACCTGCGTGCCGACCTCGACGACGCGGCCGGTCGGGATCTGGAAGAAGCTCGTCGCGTCGGTCGCGCTCTTGGTCAGGCTGATGAAGAGATTGTCCTGCCAGACCGGCATGCCCGATTGCGGCGAGGGCTTGATCGAGCGGCGTGAGAGGAAGAACGAGGTCGACATGATGTCGAACTTGAAGCCCTGCTTGCGCAGCATGGCGAGCCCCTTGGGCACGTTCGGGCTCTCCATGTAGCCGTAGACCAGATCGACGCGCCAGAAATCGTCGGTGATGCGGGAGAGGCGCACGCGCTCCTCCTCGGCGACGCGGGGCGTGTCGACCGAGCGCACGGTCAGGATGACGTTGCGCTCATGCAGCACCTTGTTGTGCTTGAGGTTGTGCAGAAGCGAGGCCGGCGCCGTCTCAGGATCGCTGGTCAGGAAGACCGCCATGCCCTTGACGCGGGCGGGCGGGCTCTTCGACAGCATGCCGACGAGTTCGAGCAGCGGCACATCCGTCTTACGGGTCTTGTCGAACAGGATCTTGGTGCCACGCATCCAGGTCCACATTACCACCGTCAGCGCCATGGCGAGCAGCACCGGCACATAGCCGCCATGGAACAGCTTCAGCATGTTGGCCGAGAAGAAGGAGAGGTCGACCAGCAGGAAGGGCAGAATGATCGCCGCGGTGGCCGGCAGGCTCCAGCCCCAGTGGCGCCGGATGACGATCGCCGCGAGCATGGAGGAGACCACCATCGTGCCGAAGACCGAGATGCCGTAGGCGTGTGACAGGCTCGACGAGGTCCGGAACGACCAGACCAGGATCAGGACGACGATGAGCAGCATCAGGTTGACGCGCGGCACGTAGATCTGGCCCGAGGTCTGCTCGGAGGTGTGGCGGATCTCCATGCGCGGCAGCAGCCCCAGCTGGATCGCCTGACGGGTCAGCGAGAAGGCGCCGGTGATCACCGACTGGCTGGCGATGATGGTCGCGACCGTCGCCAGCACGACGAAGGGCAGCAGGAAGCCCTCCGGCGCCAGCCGGTAGAACGGGTTGTCGATGGCGCTCGGGTCGGACAGGATCAGCGCTCCCTGGCCGAGATAGTTGAGCCAGAGCGCCGGGAAGACGACATAGAGCCAGGCGCCACGGATCGGCCCGCGCCCGAAATGACCCATATCGCCATAGAGCGCCTCGGCCCCGGTCACCGCCAGGCAGACCGAGCCGAGCACCGCAAGAGCCACGCCGGCATGGTCGTGGAAGAACATCAGGGCGTAATAGGGGTTGATCGAGCGGAAAATCGTGAGGTCGTCGGCGATGTGGTAGATGCCGAGGCCGGCCAGCGTCACGAACCAGATCAGCATGATCGGGCCGAAGAAGGTCGCCACGCGCTGGGTGCCGTGACTCTGCACGACGAACAGGCCGATCAGGATCGCCGAGGCGATCCACAGGATGTAGTCGTCGAGCACGGGCGTGACCAGCTTGACGCCCTCGACGGCCGAGAGCACCGAAATCGCCGGGGTGATGACGGTGTCGCCATAGAACAGGCCGGCGCCGATCATGCCGAGCAGCAGAGCGGCCCGGCTGCGGTTGCGGCCCAAGGCGCGCTGCGCCAGCGCCACGAGCGTGAGGATGCCGCCTTCGCCGTTGTTGTCGGCCCGCATCAGCAGGACGACATATTTCAGCGTCACGACGATGACGAGCGACCAGAGGATCAGGGACAGAACGCCGATGACGACCGTCGGCGGAATGACGACATTCTCCTGCCCGCCGGTGGCCGCCAGCAGGGTTTCGCGCAGCGCGTAGAGCGGGCTCGTGCCGATGTCGCCATAGACGACCCCCAGCGCCCCGAGGGCCAGCGCGGTATAGCCGTGCTTGCCGTGGCCGTGGCCGGGGCCGCCGGCGGCACCATGGCCATCGTCCAGACCGAAACGGGAGTCTTCCGGCCTGACGGTCGAAAGACCCGTTTGTTCATGCCCCATTGGGGATCTCCGCTCGTGCTGCAGTGCAGCGGAAGGCCGGGGCCTCTACCATAACGCAGGCGGCTGGCAAAGGGAGCGGTCAGCCGGCTGCGCCGAGCCCGGTACCGAAGCGGTGGGCGATATAGCTTGCGACCATGGCCTTGAACTCCTCCGCGATGCCGGCGCCCCTGAGGGTCGCAACCTTCTTGCCGTCGACGAAGACGGGGGCCGTCGGTGCCTCGCCGGTGCCCGGCAGCGAGATGCCGATATCGGCATGCTTCGACTCGCCGGGGCCGTTGACGATGCAGCCCATCACCGCGACGTTGAGGTTCTCGACGCCGGGATATTGCGTCTTCCATTCGGGCATGGAGTTCGAGATCCAGTTCTGGATGTCGCGGGCGAGCTCCTGGAACACGGTCGAGGTCGTGCGGCCACAGCCGGGGCAGGCGGCGACGAGCGGCACGAAGGCCCGGAAGCCCATGGTCTGGAGCAGCTCCTGCGCCGTCTTGACCTCGAGCGTGCGGTCGCCGCCCGGCTCCGGCGTCAGCGAATAGCGGATGGTGTCGCCGATGCCTTCCTGCAGCAGGATGCCGAGCGCGGCCGAGGAGGCGACGATGCCCTTCGAGCCCATGCCGGCCTCGGTCAGGCCGAGATGGATGGCGTAGTTCGCCCGGCTCGCCAGCATGCGATAGACCGTGATCAGGTCCTGCACGCCGGAGACCTTGGCCGAAAGGATGATGTATTCGCGGCCGAGCCCGATCTCCTCGGCGCGCTCGGCCGAGAGCAGGGCCGACTGGACCATGGCCTCGCGCATGATGGCGCGGGCATCGAGCGGGCGGGGCGAACGGGCGTTCTCGTCCATCAGCGCCGTCAGCAGCTCCTGGTCGAGCGAGCCCCAATTGGCGCCGATGCGGACCGGCTTGCCGTGCTTGATCGCCATCTCGACGATCTGGCCGAACTGCTTGTCCTTCTTGTCCTTGAAGCCGACATTGCCCGGATTGATCCGGTATTTCGCCAGCGCCTCGGCACAGGCCGGATGGTCGGCCAGCAGCTTGTGGCCGATATAGTGGAAGTCGCCGACGAGGGGCACGTCGACGCCGATGCGGTCGAGCCTTTCGCGGATCTTCGGCACGGCGGCGGCGGCCTCGTCGCGATCGACCGTGATGCGCACGAGCTCCGAGCCCTGCCGGGCCAGCGCCGCGACCTGCGCGACGGTGGCGGCGATATCGGCCGTGTCGGTATTGGTCATAGACTGGACGACGATCGGCGCGCCGCCGCCGACCGTGACGTGGCCGACCTTGACCGGGACGGTGAGCTGGCGGGCCAGCGGGCCTGCGTGTTCCGGCGTCAGATAGGAAAAGGCGCGCTCGTTCATGCGGGCTGCTCTATCACGGGCCGGCGTTCCGGCAATGCTCGCAGCGGCCGACGATCTCGACCATCTGATGCGAGGGCGAGAATTGCCGTGTTTCCGCGATCGCCGCCACCGCTTTCTTCATCGCGGGCGAAGAATCCTCATCGACGCCGCCGCAGACCTCGCAGATCAGGAAGGCGACGACCTCGTTCGCACCATGCCCGTGCAGGCAGGCGACATAGGCGTTCTTCGAGGAGAGCCGGTGGACGAAGCCCTGCTCGACGAGGAAGTCCAGCGCCCGGTAGATCGAGATCGGCGCCAGCCTGCGCCCGCCTTCCGGCGAGATGCGGTCGGCCAGATCATAGGCGCCGACCGGCCGGTGGTCGGCATGGAGCGCTTCCAGCGCCTTGCGCCGGATCGGGGTGAGGCGCAGGCCGCGTTCCCGGCAGATCCTTTCGGCGCGGGCCAGAGCCTCCGCCGCGTGCTGGCGGTGGTCCACCGCATGGCGGCAGGCTTCGTCGCCATGCGTATGCGACGCATGGTCATGTTCGCCGTGATGATGCGCGTTCGACTGCATTTTCGTCATGTTGCGTTGCAAAGACTCATCGGGCAACGTGCGGCGATATCGTGTCGGTGCATTGCCTCGTTCGAACCCGAACCTAAGCATTTTCTCCCCGATTGTCAGGAGCCTTGACGCTCATGTTCCTCAAAGACCGTACTGCCGCCATTACCGGGTCGACCTCCGGCATCGGGCTCGCCTATGCCCGCGCACTGGCCAAGGAAGGCGCCAATCTCGTCATCAACGGCATCATGCCCCCAGCCGATGCCGAGAAGCTGCGCACCGATCTCGAGCAGGAATTCGGCATCAAGGTGGTGTTCTCGCCCGCCGACATGACCAAGCCCGCCGAGATCGCCGGCTTCATCGCCGAGGGCGAGAAGGCCTTCGGCGCCATCGACATCCTGATCAACAATGCCGGCATCCAGTATGTCGCGCCGATCGACGAGTTCCCGCCGGAGAAATGGGATCAGATCATCGCGATCAACCTGTCCTCGGCCTTCCATACGATCCGCGCCGCGCTGCCGAAGATGAAGGAAAAGGGCTGGGGCCGCATCATCAACACCGCTTCGGCACATGCCTTCGTCGCCTCGCCGTTCAAGAGCGCCTATGTCTCGGCCAAGCACGGCATCGCCGGCCTGACCAAGACGGTGGCGCTCGAGGTCGCGACCAAGGGCATCACCGTCAACGCCATCGCGCCGGGCTATGTCTGGACCCCGCTGGTCGAGAAGCAGATCCCCGACACGATGAAGGCGCGCAACATGACCAAGGAGCAGGTCATCAACGACGTGCTGCTCGACGCCCAGCCGACCAAGGAATTCGTCACGGTCGAGCAGGTGGCGGCGCTCGCCCTGTTCCTCTGCACCGATGCGGCGAAGTCGATCACGGGCGCGACCTTGCCGATCGATGGCGGCTGGACCGCCGCGTGAGCGGGCGCCCGCACCGCCGCTCGGAGCCGGTCAAGGGCCTGGCGGGACCGAAAGCGGAGAAGACCGTCTCGCTCGCCTTGCAGGGTGGTGGCGCGCATGGCGCCTTCACCTGGGGCGTGCTCGACGTCATCCTCGAAGATGGGCGCCTCGGCATCGAGGCGCTGACCGGGACGAGCGCCGGCGCGATGAACGCCGTCGTGCTGGCCGAGGGCTGGCTCGACGGCGGAGCGGACGGTGCGCGCGCCAAGCTGGAGGCCTTCTGGCGGGCAATCAGCGTCGACGGCAAATATGGCGGCTCGGAGCGCTCGCTGATCGACACCATGCTCGGCGCCTGGGGCAATAGCACGGGAACACCGCCGGGCATGCTGTTCTTCGAGATGTTTTCGAAGGTGGCGAGCCCCTACGACGTCAATCCGCTCAACATCAATCCGCTGCGGGGCGTCGTCGCCGACCTGATCGACTTTGAGAAGGTCAGGGCGCAGGACGCCGTGAAGCTGTTCATCGCCGCCACCAATGTGCGAACCGGCAAGATCGCGGTGTTCGACGGCGAGCAATTGACGCCGGACCATGTAATGGCCTCGGCCTGCCTGCCGATGGTGTTCCAGGCGGTCGAGATCGACGGCGAAGCCTATTGGGACGGCGGCTATATGGGCAATCCCGCCCTGTTCCCGCTGTTCTACAAGGCGCATTGCGACGACATCCTGCTCGTCCAGATCAACCCGATCCAGCGGCGGGAATTGCCGACCAAGGCACGGGAAATCCAGGACCGGCTGAACGAGATCACCTTCAACGCTTCGCTTTTGCGCGAGCTGAGGGCGATCGATTTCGTCAATCGCCTCATCGACGACGGCAAGCTGCCGCGCGACGAATACAAGCGCGTGCTGATGCATCGCATCGACGGCGGCCCGCCCCTGGCGGAGCTGACCTCCTCCTCCCGCATGAACGCGGAATGGGACTTCCTGCTCCGGCTCAGGGATATGGGCCGGGCGGCGGCGAAGCGCTGGCTGAAACGCAACTACGACGCCATCGGCAAGGTCGGCACGCTCGACCTGAAGGAGGCGATTACCTGAAGGCTCCGGCTGCCCGGACCTTCAGTCCTCATCCTTCGAGACGCCGCTTTGCGGCTCCTCAGGATGAGGGCTCGATGCATTCGCGGATGGCGCACGCAGCGAATTCTTCGCTTTTCGGCCTCGCACCTGTTCCGTCGCCACCGCTTGCGCCAGACTGGCCCGCAATGCCATTCACCGGAACCTCAGGCTCCCTTTCAGAGAGACGATCATCCCATGCAGAAACTGGTCATCACCGCCGGCCCGTACACCTTCGGCGGAAAGTTCGAGCTCGAGGCGGCCCCGAAGACCTGCGCCGCCTTCCTGCGGCATCTGCCCTTCGTCAGCAAGATCGTCCATGTCCGCTGGAGCGGCGAGGGCGTGTGGATGCCGCTCGGCGATCTCGACTTCGGCGTCGGCTACGAGAACAACACCAGCTATCCCGCGCCGGGGCACATCATCCTCTATCCGGGCGGCGTCAGCGAGACCGAGATCCTGCTCGCCTATGGCGGCGTGCAGTTCGCCAGCAAGGCGGGCCAGCTCTCCGGCAACCACTTCATCACCCTGACCGAGGGGCTGGAGAACCTCTACGCGCTCGGCCGCAAGACGCTCTACGAAGGCGCACACGACATCCGCTTCGAACTCGTCGGCTGAGGGCGGTCAGGCCGCCATCGCGGCGGCGGTCGCCGGCTCGCTGTCGAGCCTCACCGTCATCCCGGGCTTGACCCGGGATCCATGCCGGAGCGCTTCCGGTCGGGGTTCAGGCATGGATCCCGGCCCTCCGCTTCGCTGCGGCCGGGATGACGCTTCAAGCCGCCGTCGAGGTATCCGCCGGCGGTGGCAATTCCGCCCTGGTGTTCGGCTTCTCCCGCATGGCGGGAGCGTCGGCCGGAGGGGCGACATCGGGTCGGGCCTGCGCGTCCGCCGCAGCCTCGCCGTCGCCGCTTCGGGGCGCGCCCGTGGCGGCGTTCAGATTGCCGCACAGCGAGAGCATGGCGCGTGCGATCTCGGCCTCGCCCATGATGGTCAGCGTCGCGCCGCATTTCGTCAGATGCTCGACCTCCGCGTCCGAATGGGCGCGGGCGACGATCGGCAGGGTGGTGTTTTCCGTGCGCGCCTGCTGGCAGACCTGCCCGGCCTCGAAGCTGCCGGGGATGGCGACGAAGAGCCGCGTGGCACGGCCGACCGCGGCGGCCGCGAGCACCTCGGGGTCGGCCGCGTTGCCGATGAGAAGCTCGGCGCCGTCGCGCTTCGCCGTCGCGATGGCGTCCGGGTTGTCCTCGATCACCAGGAGCTTGGCGCCTTGCGCCAGCAGCCCCGCGCCGAGCAGGCTGCCGACGCGGCCATAGCCGACCACCACGATATGGTTCGACAGGCTCGTCGGGATGACGTCGCGCTCCGGTTCCACGGCCGGCGCAGGCTGGGCGGCGGGCGCCGCGGCATCGGCCTCGGGCGCGTCGGCCGCGGGCTTGGGCTTGGCGCCGGTGTCGGCACCAAGCCGGTCGATCAGCGCGAACATCAGCGGGTTGAGCAGGATCGACAGGATCGCGCCGGCGAGGATCAGGTCGCGCCCCTGCGACGGCAGGATGCCGAGGCTGGCGGCGAGGCCGGCGAGGATGAAGGAGAATTCGCCGATCTGCGCCAGCGAGGCCGAGATCGTCAGCGCCACCGCGTTCGAGCGGCCAAAGGCGCGCACGATCAGCCAGGCTGCGACCGATTTGCCGATCAGGATGATGGCGAGCGTTCCGAGCAGCGCCCACGGCGCCCGCAGCAGGATGCCAGGGTCGAACAGCATGCCGACCGAGACGAAGAACAGCACCGCGAAGGCGTCCCGCAGCGGCAGCGTCTCCTCGGCGGCGCGCTGGGAGAGCGGCGATTCCGAGAGGATCATGCCGGCGAAGAAGGCGCCGAGTGCGAAGGAGACGCCGAACAGCGTCGCCGACAGGAAGGCGACGCCGAGCGCGACCGCCAGCACGGCGAGCCGGAACAGCTCGCGGGAGCCGGTATGGGCGACCCAGTGCAGCACCCAGGGAATGACCCTGCGCCCGACGATGAGCATGAAGGCGATGAAGGCGGCGACCTTGGCGACGGTGACGCCGAGTACGCCCCACAGGCCGAGATCGAACTGTGCCGAGAGCGGGGAGGGGCCGCCGGACTGTCCGCCGTTGATCGCACTGGCGACGGCGGGGATCGCGACCAGCGCCAGCACCATCGCGAGATCCTCGACGATCAGCCAGCCGACGGCGATCCTGCCCTTTTCCGTCTGCACCAGCCGGCGCTCCTGCAGCGCGCGCAGCAGCACCACGGTGCTGGCGACCGAGAGCGCGAGGCCGAAGACGAGGCCGGCAACCCAGTTCCAGCCGAGCAGCAGGCCGAGGCCAAGCCCGAGCAGGGTCGCGACCGCGATCTGGGCGATGGCGCCGGGAACGGCGATGGTTTTGACCGACAGCAGATCCTTCAGCGAGAAATGCAGGCCGACGCCGAACATCAGCAGGATCACGCCGATCTCAGCCAGTTCGTTGGCCAGGTTCTGGTCGGCGACGAAGCCCGGCGTGAACGGGCCGGCAGCGACGCCGGCGAGCAGATATCCCACCAGCGGGGAAATGCGCAGTTTCTGGGCGATGGCCCCGAAGACGAAAGCAAGGCCGAGGCCCGCGACAATGATGGCGATCAGCGGGCCGTGATGCATGTCTCTCCCGAAATCCGAACGTAAAAATCAAGCCTGTGGAATGATTTCGAGGATGGGGATTTGCGGCGGCGATTTCAACCGAAAGACGTAGAACCTTTTTGCGTGGGCGGCAGTTTTTTTGGGCGCGGGTCAAAGCGTTCGCCGCGGCGGGAGAGGCCGGCGCGATGCGGGCGGGCGGCGGGGCCGGCCTGGCTCAGGCCCTTGGCTTCTCCAGCAGGATCTGTCCCTGCTTCTCGACGCCGATCTTCAGCTTCTCGGCGAAGACGGCGAGCATCCAGGGCAGCGTCACTTCGACGCGCACCAGGGCGTCCTCGACATCCAGCCGCCCATGGACGGTATGACCGAGCGCCGCGACGCCGAAATACAGGCTGTCGCCTTCCCAGCGCTCCTCGACGAGCTGCATCTTGACCATGCCGAGCCGGTCACGGATGCGGTCGATGCCGCCCCGCAGGCGATCCAGCGCAGCTGCGCGGCCGAGATCATGCGAGATGGTGATCGAGACAGGCTTCGCCATGGCATTCCGGAAGAGGTTTCGGTTCACGGGGCTTGCCTGCACATGGCAACGGCGCTGGAGGATGTCCAGCGCCGGTGCAGCGATCGGCAGGTTTCCGGGCCCGCGCTTCAGATCCGCGCCAGCCCGTCCGAGGCCAAAGAGGCGGATCAGCTCCGCTCGCTCAGCCGCTTCTGACCTGTTTCGGTGACACGCCAGATCGAGCCGTCGGACTTGACCAGGCCGCGGCCTTCCAGAGCGTGAAGCATGGTTTCATCGAAGATGAAATGCCGGGTTTCTTCCTCGATGCTCTCGAGCGCGATCCATTCGGGATCCGAGAGGATGGAGGGATGCGCGATCTGGAGGTGCTGAACGTGCATAAGCGTCTCCTTCTCGTTTGATGCCCCTGTTGCAGGCTCAGATCGCATCCAATCTTGACGCGGTGATGGCCGAAACATCCTGCATCGATGACGGTGCGTTTTTCTGCCTCGGGCGGAACCCATCTTCCGATCGCCGGTTCACCTCGTAACCCTGTCCAGAAACGGAGTGTTCCCGATGGCGATGACCAACAGCTTCCCGCCCGATGTGCCGAAGGATGCGGAGGAGATGCGCGAGGAGGCGGGTGCCACCGTGCGCAGCCTGCGCAGCAAGGCGAGCGAGATGGCCGACAAGGCCGGCGAGGTGGTCAAGGACCATTACACCCGCGCGAAAGAGGCCGTGACCGATGCCGTCAGCGAGGCCGATCCGATGGAGACGGCCCGCCAGGGTGGGCAGGCCGTGGCCGGCGCTGTCGGGCGGCACCCGCTGGCGGCTTTTGGGCTCGGTGCGCTGAGCGTCGGGCTGATCGCCTGGGCTGCCCTGCGCAGCCGTGAGCCTGCTTCGCGCTGGGAACGCTACCAGCCGGATTACGGACGCTGGCGTAGCTGGCTGCAAGACCAGGGATCGGAAGCGGCCGATGCCGGGAACCAGGTGTTGCGGGCCGGCGGCAAATGGCTGCGCTCCCAGCGGGGCCAGGTCGACGACTATGCCGACCAGGCCAGCGACTATGCGGCGCGGGCACGCGGCTATGCCGATCTCGGCGGGCGCATGCTGGCGAAGCGGGCCGAACGCGAGCCGGTGGCGGCGCTGATCGGCCTGGGGCTTGCCGTTTATGTGATCGGTTCGCTGTTGGCGTCTGCCTCGGCCAGCGAACCGGCCACGGCTCCGGCGCGCAAGCGGGCCGCGCGGCGCTGACGTTTTCCGATAGGCCACAAAAAAGTCCTGCGACGCCGAGCGCCGCAGGACCTGGATATCCTGGAAGAAGGAGGTGCCTTCCGAAAGAAGGCGCCTCGCTATCTCACCACCAGTAGCCACGGCGGCCGTAATAACCACGGCCGTAGTAAGCGCGGTTGTCGGCGGCAACGAGGGCGCCGCCGATGACGCCGGCGGCCACGCCGGCCGCAACCGCATTGCCGGTCTCGTTCGAGGCCCGGCGATTCTCGACATAGTTCGCCGAACGGCACTGCTGGTAGGCGCGGGTGCCGGGGCGGAAGCCCTGGGACTCGCAGGTGACTTCGGCGTCGGCCATCGATTCCTGCGCGGTCTGGCAACCGGCGAGAAGAGCGGCCATCGCACCAACGATCAAAATGCTACGCATTATTTATTCCTTTTCAGCCTCCCATTGGCCTGCTGGAGACTTAAGAGCAGCCGCGTTGGCAGGTCAAGAATGGGCATCGTGTTTGAGTGAAGTTCGCACGGCTGTTTTGTGACAATAGTGTCGTATCCGGTTCTTGGCGGGAGGTGGCGAAGGTCTTCCGCTTTGGAGACTTGCAACCGTCAGCCGCCGGAGCATTTCCCGATTGGCGTCGGGCTTGCTTTTGTGTCAAAGCGGCGGATCATGCGTTCGATACCTCCGAGAGAGACCATCCGGCCGTGACGATGAAGCCGCGTTTCCTGATCCTTCTGCCCGTGCTTCTGCTCGGCGCCTGCGCCTACCAGACCTCGCGCACCAGCATCGTGGTGGTCACCAACACGCAGGGCGTGATCGAGAACTGCCAGAAGCTCGGCGAGATCGACGGCGATTCGGGTTTCGGTTCGGTCGTGCCGCTCGACAAGATGCGCGAGCTGACGCTGAACCGGCTGAAGATTCGCGGCGCCGATATGGGCGGCACGCATGTCTTCTCCGACGTCGCCGACATCAAATGGTCGGGCGGCAAGACGACCGGCACCGTCTACAAGTGCAATCCGGGCTAGGGTTTCGCCTCCGGCTGCTACGGCGACGATGCTTTGACGCTTCATTCCTCTCGCTTCCCGCCGATCGCTGGGTGACAGCCCGGATCAAAGCGGCAAAGCGGAACGAAGCCGTCCTTTATTCGAAGGACCGGTGCGGCGAGCGGAGAATCGCGCCGCGAGGCGGGCTCATCCCTTCAGCAGCCATTCGTGCTCGGCCGCGTTGTGGAATTTCCAGCTCCGCTTCGGGCCGGCCATCACGTTGAGATAGTAGAGGTCGTAGCCGTGGCAGGTCGCGCAGGGGTGATAGCCCTTGGGCACCAGCACGACGTCGCCGTCCTCGATCGCCATGGCCTCGTCCAGGCTGCGGTCGTCGGTATAGACGCGCTGGAAGCCGAAGCCCTGCGGCGGGTTGAGGCGGTGGTAGTAGGTCTCTTCCAGATAGGTTTCGCGCGGCAGGTCGTCCTGGTCGTGCTTGTGCGGCGGATAGCTCGAGGTGTTGCCGGCGGGGGTGATGACCTCGACGACGAGCAGCGAATCGGCCGGTTCGGTCTCTGGCAGGATATTGGTGACGTGGCGGGTGTTGGAGCCCTTGCCACGGACCTCCTGACCGAGCTCGTCGGGGCGGATGACGCGCACGGGAAGTCCGCCGCCGAGACCCGGTGCCGTGCAGATGGCGAGTTCCAGATCGGTGGTGGCGGTGACGGACCAGGCGGAGCCTTCCGGGAGATAGACCGACCAGGGCTTGCCCTCGAAGGGGCTCATGCGCTGGCCGAGTTCGCCGAGGCTCTGGCCGCCGGCCGTGGCTTCGCCCTTGCCGGTGACGAAGACGAGGCAGGTCTCGCGGTCGCCGGTCTGCGCCGAAACGGTCTCGCCCGGCTTCAGGCGATGCAGGTCGAAGCCGACATAGGTCCAGCCGGCGCTTTCCGGCGTGACATGGGTGACGCGGCCATGGCTGCCGTTGGGCTTGACCTTGAGACGGGACATCGGTGCTTCCTCAAGCAGTCAGATTCAATCAGGGGCGTCATTCCGGGCGCAGCGCAGCGGAGGCCCGGAATCCATCGTAAAGCGCATCGACCTCCGGTGGATTCCAGATCGGCGCCGCTTTCGCGGCTTGTCCGGAATGACCGTGGAGGATGTTCAGGCCAGCCCGGCTTCCTTGATGAAGCGCACCAGATTGGCATGCCCCAGCTTGGCATAGGCCGCGGGCTCGGCCTTTTTCGGGTCCTGCTCGGCCTCGACCACGATCCAGCCGGAATAGCCCTGCAGTTCCCTGAGCACGCGGACATAGTCGATCAGCCCGTCACCCGGCACGGTGTAGACGCCGGCGAGCACGGATTCGAGGAAGGACCAGTCCTCGCGATTCGAGCGCCACATCACGGCTTCGCGGATGTCCTTGCAGTGAACATGGTGGATGCGCGCCTTCCAGTGGCGGGCGATGCGGGCGGGATCGCCACCGCCCCAGGTCGCGTGGCCGGTGTCGAGCAGGAGGCCGACAACCGGGCCGGTGACGCCCATGAAGCGGTCGATCTCGGCCTCGGTCTGCACGACCGTGCCCATATGGTGGTGGTAGACGAGCTGGAGGCCGTATTCCGCCTTCACCGCCTCGGCGAAGTTGGTGTAGCGCGCGCCGAACTCGTCCCAGCGCGTCTTCGGCAGGACGGGCCTGGCCGAGAGCGGCTTGGCGATGTCGGAATGGATCGCGTTCGAGGTCTCGGCCGCGATCAGGACCGCGCAGCCCATGTCGCGCAGCAGCGTCGCATGGGCCTTCACGGCCGCCATCTCGGCGGCGACGTCGCGGACGAGCAGTTCGGTCGAATACCAGCCGGAGACGAGCGCATGGCCGTGAGCATCGAGGATGGGCTTCAGCTTGGCCGCCTCGCGCGGGAACTTGTTGCCGAGCTCCATGCCGGTGAAGCCGGCTTCGCGCGCCTCCTTCAGGCAGGTTTCGAGCGGAATGTCGCCGCCGATCTCCAGCATGTCGTCATTCGACCAGCCGATGGGGTTCGCGCCGATGCGGATCATGTCAGGGGTCTTTCTCGCCTAGGGAAACGGCTTCAATTGCCGATGTTCTGGTGTTTGCGCAGCTTCTCATAACTCGCCCGCGCCGCGCGGACCTGCTCGCGCTCGCTGACCTCAGGCACCGCGACATCCCACCAGGCGCCGCCGGCCCCCGTCGAGATCAGCGGGTCGGTGTCGATGACGACGACGGTCGTGCGGGTGTTGGCCTTGGCCTGCGCCAGCGCGGCTTCGAGCTCGGCGATGGAGGCCGCCTTCACCGCGATCGCGCCCATGCTGGCGGCGTGGGCGACGAAGTCGATCTCCGGCAGGGTCTCGTGCCGGGCGTCCTTGAGCAGGTTGTTGAAACTCTGGCCGCCGGTCGCGTTCTGCAGGCGGTTGATGCAGCCGAAGCCCCGATTGTCGAGCAGGACGATGGTGAGCTTGAGGCCCAGCATCACCGAGGTCGCGATCTCGGAATTGAGCATCAGGTAGGAGCCGTCGCCGACCATGACGACGACCTCTTCGTCGGGCCGCGCCATCTTGGCGCCGAGCCCGCCTGCAATCTCGTAGCCCATGCAGGAGAAGCCGTATTCGGCATGGTAGGAGCCGGGGGCGCCGGCCTGCCATAGCTTGTGCAATTCGCCGGGCAGGCCGCCTGCTGCATGGAGCAGGATGACGTCGGAGCCCAGCGTGCGCTGGACCGCGCCGATGACCTGGGCATCCGAGGGCAGGGCGGCGTTGCTGGCGCCGGTCGCCTGATCTGCTTCCTTCCGCCACTCGGCCTTGCCGGACTTGGCATTGTTGGTCCAGCTCTCCGGCGCTTTCCAGCTGCCGATGGCATCGGCCAGCTCGGCCAGGCCCTCGCGGGCGTCGGCAACCAGCGGCAAGGCACAGTGCTTGCCGGCATCGAAGGGCTGGACGTTGAGGCCGATGATCGTCTTTCCGGGAGCGCCGAACAGCGCCCAGGAGCCGGTGGTGAAGTCCTGCAGGCGCGAACCGACCGCGAGGATCAAGTCGGCTTCCGCCGCGAGACGATTCGCGGCCGCGGTGCCGGTCACGCCGACGGCCGCCATGTTCAATGGATGATTGTCCGGTAGGGAGGACTTGCCCCCTTGCGTCTCGCAGACCGGAATGCCGGTCGCGGCGGAGAAGCGGGCCAATTCGTCACTCGCGCCGGAATAGAGCACGCCGCCGCCGGCGACGATCAGGGGCTTCTTGGCGGCTTTCAACGCCTCGGCAGCGGCTTTCAGTTCGTCACGGTCGGCGCGCGGACGGCGCGGCGTCCAGAGACGCTCGTCGAAGAAACTCTCTGGGTAATCGTAAGCTTCGGCCTGCACGTCCTGGCAGAGCGCGAGGGTGACGGGTCCGCATTCGGCCGGATCGGTCAGCACCTGCATGGCCCGGGTCAGCGCCGGGATGATCTGCTCGGGCCGAGTGATGCGGTCGAAATAGCGCGAGACGGGCTTGAAGCAGTCATTCGCCGAGATCGTACCATCGCCGAAAGCTTCGACCTGCTGCAGGACGGGATCGGGAATGCGATTGGCGAAGACGTCGCCCGGCAGCAGCAGCACCGGCAGTCGGTTGACATGAGCGAGCGCCGCAGCCGTGACGAGGTTGGTCGCGCCGGGGCCGATCGAGGTGGTCGCAGCCATGAAGCGGCGGCGCATGTGCGCCTTGGCATAGGCGATGGCCGCATGGGCCATGGCCTGCTCGTTATGGGCGCGGAAGGTCGGCAGGCGTTCGCGCTCGTGCCAGAGCGCTTCGCCGAGCCCCGCGACATTACCATGTCCGAAGATCGCCCAGACGCCGCCGAAGATCGGCAGGCGCTCTCCGTCGATCTCGGTCATCTGCGCAGCGAGGAAGCGCGTCAGCGCCTGCGCCATGGTGAGGCGGACGGTGCTCATGATCTGTCTCCGGTCGGGAGTCTTTTTAGCATCGGCTTGGTCCGAAAACCGGTTCCCACTTTTCGGGCCGATGCGCTAGGCCGCCTTGCGGCCGCGCGTGGCAAGCCAGAGGCCGGTCAGCGCCTCGAAACGCCCCGCCATGTCCGCGATGGCCGCTTCGTCGTCGAGCTTGCCCGAAAGCCAGCCTTCCGCCGCATTCATGAAGATGGTGCGGCCCACGGCGAAGCCCTTGACGATCGGAGTGCCGGCCGTGGCGGCGAAGCCGGCCTCCAGCTCCTCGGCGGGAGCATCGAGTCCGAGCAGCAGCACGCCGCGGCACCAGGGATCGTGCCTCGCAATCGTCTTCTCGATCGCGGTCCAGGCGGCGGGGGAGGATTGCGGCTCGAGCTTCCACCAGTCGGGCTTGATGCCCAGCGCGTAGAGCTCTTCCAGCGCGCGGGCGACGGTGTCGGATCCGAGCGGGCCGTTCTTGCCGGCGATGATCTCGACCAGCAATTCGCGGCCGACCTTGCGCGCCGCCTCGAACAGCCCGCGCAGCTTCTCCTGCTGCTCGCGCTTCAGCTCGGGTGCATCGTCGGGATGGTAGAAGCACAGGCATTTGATGCAGTGATCGACCGGCCATTCCGGCAGGAGCGAACCGATATCCTGGCTCGTCTCGAAGCGCAGCGGGCGCGAGCCCGGCAGTTCGACCGGGCGGCCGAGCCAGGAGAAGGGGTGGCGGGCGAATTCGAACAGCGCTTCGCGGCCATGCTTCTCGTCGAGCAGCATGCCATAGCCGGGGCGGCCATCGGCGACGCGGGCCGCGGCCTTGACCGCCAGAACCTTGAAGTCGCGGATGCGGGCCGGGTCGGCACCGAGCTTGTCGGCGAGCTCTTCCAGTTGGGAGCGATGGTCGCAGGCAAATGCCATCAGCGAGGGGATGTCGCGCCGGCGTGTCGTCGCCCAGTGGATGTGGTTGATGTCCTCATCCTTGCGGAGCGCGCGATGCGGGCTGCCGTTCTTCAGAAAATATTGAAGCTCCTCGAAGGTCGGAATCTCCGGCGCGCAGAGCAGGCGCGAAACGGCGAAGGCGCCGCAGGCATTGGCCCAGGTCGCGGCGGTGGCGAGGCTTTCGCCGCCGAGCCAGCCGCGCAGGAAGCCGGACATGAAGGCGTCGCCGGCACCGAGGACATTGTAGACCTCGATCGGAAAGCCCTTGCCGACGATGCCGTCCTCCAGATCCTCCGAGATCGCCCCCTCATAGACGATGCAGCCCATCGGGCCGCGCTTGAGCACGATCGTCGCCGGGGTCAGCGAGCGGATCGTCTTCAGCGCCGGCAGCAGTTCGCTCTCGCCGGAGGCGATCAGCACCTCCTCCTCCGTGCCGACGATCAGGTCGCAGCCGGGCAGGACCGTCTTCATCCGCTCGGAGACGGCCTGCGAGGCGATATAGCGGTTGTCGCCGGCATCGTGCCCGGCGAGGCCCCAGAGATTGGGGCGGTAGTCGATGTCGAGCACGACCTTGCCGCCGTTCTCGCGCATCAGCCGCATCGCCTTGCGCTGGGCGGCCTCTGGCTTGGCCTGAGCGAAATGCGTGCCGGTGACGACGACGGCGCGGGCGCGCGCGATGAAGGCGGGGTCGATATCGCCTTCCTCCAGCGCGATGTCGGCGCAGTTGTCGCGGTAGAACAGCAGCGGGAAGGATTTGTCGCTCTCGACCGAGAGGATGGCCAGCGCGGTCAGCCGCTCGGGGTCGGTCTTGAGGCCGTCGAGATTGACGCCCTCGCGAGCGAGCTGTTCGCGCAGGAAGCGGCCGAACTGCTCGTTGCCGACGCGGGTGAGCAGGGCGGAGCGCAGGCCGAGCCGCGCCGTGCCGATGGCGATGTTGGCCGGGCAGCCGCCGACCGACTTGGCGAAGGAGGTGATATCCTCCAGCCGCGAGCCGATCTGCTGGCCGTAGAGATCGACCGAGGCGCGGCCGATGGTGATGACGTCGAGCGCCTGCGCCGATCCGCTGAGCGGTCCCGTCATATGCTCCTCCCGGCTGCGATGCTTCTCAGGCCGAACGGCCCTGGCTGCCGGCATGAAATAATAATTCCATTATTTCGTCAATGCGGAATGGATATTCCTATGCTTTTCCGGGCTGGCTGCGGCGGCGGCTCCTGCCGCGGCCGTCGCGGCGCGCCTCGCCGATGCCGACGGTCAGCGCCATCGCCAGCGCCATGGTCGAGGCCAGCGTCCGGAAGCCGCCGAAATCGGCTTCCGCGACCTCGAACCAGAGCTGCGCGAAGCTCGCGAGCGGCGAGAAGGCGCTGTCGGTGATGGCGACGAGCGGCACGCCGCGCTCGGCAAGGCCGCGGGCATCCTCGACGGTGGCCGGCGCGTAGGGCGAGAAGCTGACGACGAGCACGGCGTCTTTCGGCGTGGCGAAGGCGATCATCTCGGGGTCGAGCCCGGCCGCCGATTCGACGAGCTGGTAGCGCACGCCGAGCTTGCCGAGCGCATAGGCGAGATAGCTCGCGACGGGGTAGGAGCGACGGCGGGCGAGGATGTAGATCGTCTCGGCGCCGGCCAGCAATTCGATCGCCCGGTCGAGCGTCCCCTCGTCGAGGCTGCGGCTCATCACATCCAGCGATTTGCGCGAGGCGGTGAGGAAACCGTCGAGAATGTGATGGTTGCCGGCCGGGCCTTCGCCACTCCGCAAGGTGCTGAGGCGTTCCTCATAGCTGGAATTGCGCTCGCGCAGGCGCTCGCGGAAGACGCCCTGCAGGCTGGTGAAGCCGTCGAAGCCGAGATGCTGGGCGAAGCGAATCAGCGTCGAGGGCTGGACACCGGCGGAAACGGCGATGCTGGCCGCGGTGCCGAAAGCGATTTCGTCGGGATTGTCGAGCGCATAGGCGGCGATCTGCGCGATGCGTTTGGGCAAACTCTCACGCTGGGCGAGGATCAGTGTGCGCAGGCCGTCGAAATCACGCGGCAGTTCCGTCGTCGCCATATCGCTCATGCGTCGTTCGTGCTCGCGGCGGATTCTCTATGCGCGACAGTTCTGGCAGCGATGACGAAATGGAGCAAGCGTTCCAATGGGGGAATGAACGGTCGATGGGGAGAGGGGGAACGTCATGCTCGGGCCTGACCTGAGCAGCTCTTGCCGGGGCGGTTCCTGCGCCTCTTCCTGCCAGAGATTCTCGGGTCTCCGCTCCGCTTCGCCCGAGAATGACGCGAATGCTCTTGTTCAACCCAGCGGAGCGGTGGCGCAGCTCTGGCCGCCATCGACCGGCAGGCAGACGCCCGTGATGAATTTCGCCTCGTCCGAAGCCAGGAAGATTGCGGCGTTGGCGATGTCCCAGGCGGTGCCCATCTGGCCGAGCGGCACCAGCGCATTGCGGGCGGCGACCATCTCCTCGACGGAAGCGTATTGCGCGGATATCTGCTTGTAGATCAGCGGCGTGTCGATCAGGCCTGGCATGATGCAGTTCGCGCGGATGTTCTGCCTTGCATACTGCATCGCGAGCGCGACCGTCGCCTGGTTCACCGCCGCCTTGGTCGCGTAGTAGGCGAAGTACGGATAGCCGGTCCAACGGATGGCGGCGAGCGAGGAGATGTTGACGATGGCGCCGCCGCCACTCTTCAGCATCTCAGGGATCGCGGCCTTAGCGCAGCGATAGACCGAGCCGAGATTGAGCTGGAGCGAGGCCTCGAACTGATCCTCCGAAAGCTCGACCGGGCCGCCCATATGGGTGACGCCGACATTGTTGTGGAGGATGTCGATGCGGCCGAAATGGCTCACGGTCTCGGCGACGCAGGCCTCGACCGAAGCGAGATTCGTGACGTCGGCCGCAAGCGCCAGAGCCTTGCCGCCTTCGCCGGCGATGATCGCGGCGGTTTCCTCGGCGGCCTCGCGATTGAGGTCGATGCAGGCGACGCCGGCGCCCTCGCGGGCATAGGCTACGGCCGCGGCCTTGCCGTTGCCCCAGCCGGGCCCGGAGGATCCTGCGCCGAAGACGATGGCGATCTTGCCCTTCAGCCGGTCGGCCATGATGATCAGTCTCTCGCTATCGGAAATATCCGCGGGTCATCCCGGACAAGCGGCGAAGCCGCGCCGATCCGGGATCCATGCCTGAACTCTTCCGGCATGGATCCCGGGTCTCCGCTTCGCTCCGCCCGGGATGACCCGCGTGTGGTGGCTGGCGCCGATCAGCTCAGCGAGCTGCCGACGGCCTTCTCCAGGATCGCCCAGGCCTCATCGCCGTATTTCTTCTTCCACTCGGCGTAGAAGCCGGCCTTGCGCAGCGCGTCGCGGAAGGCTTCGGCCTTGGTCTCGTTGATCGCCATGCCCTTGGAGGCGAGCTCGCCCTGCAGGCCGGCATTGAGCTTGGCGACGTCGTCGCGCTCCAGCAGCGCGGCGGCGTTGATGTTCTTGGCGACGATGGCGCGCAGGTCTTCCGGCAGCTTCTCCCAGGCGCGACGGTTCGCCAGGAACCAGAAGCCGTCCCACATATGGTTGGTCAGCGAGAGGTACTTCTGCACCTCGAACAGCTTCGCGGTCGAGATGATCGCGAGCGGGTTCTCCTGGCCGTCGACGATCTTGGTCTGCAGCGCGGTGTAGACCTCGGCGAAGTTGATCGAGGCCGGGGCCGACTGGAAGGCGGTGAACATCGAGGTCCAGAGTGGCGAGACCGGCACGCGGATCTTGAAGCCCTTGAGGTCGTCAGGCGTGGCGACCGGGCCCTTGGACGAGGTGATCTGGCGGAAGCCGTTGTCCCAGATCTTGTCCATGACGACGAGATTGGCCTTGTTGATCTGGCCGCGGACATAGGCGCCGAGCTCGCCGTCCATCGCCTTCCAGACGGCGTCATAGTTCGGGAAGGCGAAGCCGATGCCGGAGAGCGAGGCGTTGGCGACCAGTGTCGAGAGGATCAGCGGCGAGAGCGTGAAGAACTCGACGCCGCCCGAGCGGACCTGGCTCAGCATGTCCGTGTCGGAGCCGAGCTGGTTGTTCGGGAAGATCTGGATGTCGACGCGGCCCTTGGTCTCTTCCTTGATCTTGGCCACAGCCTCGTTGGCGCGCATGTTCATCGGGTGCGCGACGGGCAGGTTGTTGGCGTATTTATAGGTGAACTCGGCGGCCTGGGCGTTGGCGCGGCCGATATGGAAGGTGCCGATGGCAGAGGCGGCGGCTGTCGCCTGGAGCAGGGTACGGCGCGAGATGGTCATGGGCGTTTTCTCCTTGAGAGCGTCTGTTGTTTGTTTCTTGTGGTTGGCAATGAGCTTCACAGCACCCAGGTCGAGAGGCCGGGGACGAGGGCGATGACGACGAGGCCGACGAGCAGGGCGATGAGATAGGGCCAGATCGCGCCCATCGCCTCGTCCGGCGAGACGTTGCCGATCTTGCAGGCGATGTAGAAGCCGATGCCGATCGGCGGCGCCATCAGGCCGATATTCATCGCGGTGACCACGACCATCGCATAATGCACGTCGTTGATGCCGAGGCTCTTGGCGATCGGGAACATCAGGGGCGCCAGCAGCACGATCGCCGGCAGGCCTTCCAGCACGCAGCCGAGGATCATGAAGACGACGATCGACACCGCCATGAAGCCGAGCCAGCCGCCGGGCAGATGCGCCATGAAGCTGGCGAGGTCGCGGGCGAAGCCGGTCTGGGTCAAGGCCCAGGCCATGGCGAGCGCCGTGCCGAGGATCATCAGGATGGCGCCCGAGAGCGCCGCCGTCTCGACCAGCATCTGGTAGAACTTGCGCGGGCTGATGCCGCCATAGAGCACGATGCCGATGACCAGGGCATAGAGCACGGCGATGGTCGAGACCTCGGTCGCGGTGGCGACGCCACCCCCGACCGCGGCACGGATGATGAAGGGCAGGACCAGCGCGGGAGCGGCGACGAGCGCGACCTTGCCGATCACCGCGAGCGGGGCGCGGCGCACGCCCTTCATATCCTCCGCCGCCGCCTTCCAGCGGGCGAGACCGGCAAGCGCCACCAGCAGCACGCCGGCGATGACGAAGCCGGCGTTGAACAGGCCCGCGATCGAGACGCCGGCGACGGAGCCGAGCACGATCAGCACGATCGAGGGCGGTACGGTGTCGGCCATCGCGGCGCCGGTGGAGAGCAGCGCGATCAGGTCCTTGGGCTTGTAGCCACGCCGCTTCATCTCCGGGAACAGCGCGGGCGCGACCGTCGCCATGTCCGAGACCTTTGAGCCCGAAATCCCCGAGACGAGATAGAGCGAGCCGAGCAGCACATAGGACATGCCAGCGCGGACATGGCCGAGCAGCGAGGCCAGGAAATCGACGATCGCCTTGCCCATGCCGGTGGCGTCGAGGATGCAGCCGAGCAGGACGAAGATCGGCACGGAGAGCAGGATGAGGCTCGACATGCCCTCGTCCATGCGTCCGATCATCACGAGCATCGGGACGTTGGTCGAGAAGGCGAGGAAGGCGAGCGTGCCCAGCCCGAAGCAGAAGGCGATCGGCACGCCCGCGACGAGGCAGGCGGCGACGACGCCGATCAGGAAGATCAGGATGTTGTAGTAGCCGAGGCCCTTGAGCGTCGGCCCGAGCAGCCAGAAGGCGAGGCCGAAGCCGCCGATGATTGCGGCCGCAGCGGCGATGTCGACGAGGCGCGCGGTCTTGAAGAGATAGCGCAGGGTCAACAGCCCCATCAGCGCGATGCCGACGGCGATGGCCGAGACGCGCCAGCTCACGGGGATGTTGAGCGCGGCCGAGGTGACGTAGCTTTCCTCCACCGCATATTCGATGGCCGGGTCGACCATCGCGGCGAGGAAGGCGGCGACGGCGGTCAGCGCCAGCGTCTCGACGAATTCGCGCAGGCGCGGCGGCATCATGCCGACGAAGAGCGTCAGGCGCAGATGTTCGTTGCGGTCGACGGCGATGGCGGCGCCGAGCATGGCGAGCCAGATGAAGGCGATCGAGGCGACCTCGTCGACCCAGACAAATGGCAGCGCGAAGACATAGCGCGAGACGACGCCGAGCAGCAGCACGCCGATGATGAAGGCAACCAGCGCGGCGGCGACCGCCTCGACCGGCCGCATGATGGCGGAGCCCGGACGCGCATCCGCGTTCTCGCTCAGGTTCTCGGGGATCGTCAGGGTATCGGCGATATCGCTCATGCGCCGGCCTCAGATGCCGGTCGCAAGATCGTCGCGCGTCCTACCGGACGCGACGTGACGATCTAGCCTTTTGCTTTGGCATCGGATTCTCCCGAAAAGCGCGTTCCGCTTTTCGGTCCGATGCTCAAGGCGCAATCCGCCCGTGATGCAGGATGCCCAAAGGGCCATCATTCCGTTCCTCCCTTCGCGCCGATCTTGTGTGTCGCCGGCGTCGATTGTGGTCCACACTGTGAATAGCCAGGCAGCGGGACGGCCGGCAGATTACACGAGGGGTGCGGCATTGCAATCCGCAAAGCGCCCATCTAGGGTTGGGATACAAGAATAAGGTCCATATCATGGACTATCTGGAGGAGCGCTTGCCGCAGAATTCCGCGCCCGAAGCCGGCCTGTCCGGCTCGCAGAGCGTCGACCGGGCGCTTGGGCTGCTCTCGCTGATCGGGCGGGAGCCGGCCGAAGGCCTGCCGCTCGGCGAGATCGTCGCCGGAAGCGGGCTCAACAAGCCGACGACGCGGCGCCTGCTGCTGGCCTTGATGCGCGCAGGCCTGGTCGAGCAGGAGCCGCAGACGCGGCGCTATTGCCTCGGCGAAGAGGCCTTCGTGCTGGGTGTTCTGGCGGCGCGGCGCCACGGCCTGCTCGAAATCGCGATGGACGGCCTGCGCCGGTTGTCGGCGGAGACGCAGGACACGAGCTTCCTGACCGTCCGGCGCGAGAATTACGCGATCTGCCTGCATCGGGAGGAAGGGACGTACCCGGTGCGGACCCATGCCTTGCAGGCGGGCGACCAGCATCCGCTCGGGGTCGGCGCCGGTTCGCTCGCGATGCTGGCGGCCCTGCCCAACGACGATGTGGACCGGGTGATCGCGGCCAACGAAGCGGCGCTGCTGGCGCGCTATCCCGGCTTTGCCCCGGATGCGATGCGGGCCGATATCGCGGAGACCCGGGAGCGCGGCTTCTCGCTCAATCCCGGCCGGCTCGTCGCCAGCTCCTGGGGGATCGGCCGAGCCTTTCGCTATCCGGATGGGCGGGTCGCGGGCGCCCTCTCCATCGCCGCGATCGACAGCCGCATGACGCCGGGCCGGCAGGCGGAGCTTGCCGTGCCGCTGGCGCGCGAGGCGGAGCGCATGGAAGCGCTCCTGGCTGAAATGTTCGTATCCAAGCGGGCCGGCAGGCCCATGGCGGCCGCTATGCCGCGATCCATCGAGACAGGGAGAGCCGTACGATGAGCTCTGCAACAGCCGCCCCGACCGGGGGCGTCGTGCCGATGACCCGGCGCGTGATGAACCTCGCCCATATCGCGACGCAGAATGCGCGTCGCCTGTCCGCGCATCCGGCTTTCATCTGGGGCGAGAAGACGCTCGACTGGGCCGAGATCGATGCGCAGGTCTCGGCGCTTGCCGCGGGTTTGAAGGCGCGCGGCATCGGCAAGGGCGACCGCCTGCTCGTCCATTCCAAGAACTGCGATGCGATGTTCGTCTCGATGTTCGCGACCTTCCGGCTCGGCGCCGTCTGGGTGCCCACCAATTTCCGCCTGCTGCCGGACGAGGTCGCCTATCTCGCGACGGCCTCCGGCGCGAAAGGCTTCCTCTGTCATGGCGACTTCCCGGAACATGCGGCGGCTGTCGCGGCTGCGAGCCCGTCGCCGGAATTCACCTGGCGGATCGGCGAGGGGGCTTTCGGCGAGAATGAGGTCGGCGCCGTGATCGCGCGCCATCGCGGCGAAAGGGTCGAGAATGTCGCGGTCGAGCATGACGATCCCTGCTGGTTCTTCTTCACCTCCGGCACGACCGGGCGCTCCAAGGCGGCCGTGCTGACCCATGGCCAGATGGGCTTCGTCATCACCAACCATCTCTGCGACCTTGTGCCGGGCTCGACCGAAAAAGACGCGTCGCTGGTGGTGGCGCCGCTCTCGCATGGCGCGGGTGTGCACCAGCTCATGATCTCGGCACGCGGCGCGACCTCGATCCTGCTGCCGACCGAGCGCTTCGATATCGACGAGGCCTACCGCCTGATCGCGAAGCACCGGATCAGCAACATCTTCACCGTGCCGACGATCCTGAAGATGCTGGTCGAGCATCCGGCCGTGGACCAGCACGATCATTCCAGCCTGCGCTACATCATCTATGCGGGCGCGCCGATGTATCGCGAGGACCAGAAGGCGGCGCTCAGGAAGCTCGGCAAGGTGATCGTGCAGTATTTCGGGCTGGGCGAGGTGACCGGCAACATCACCGTGCTGCCGCCGGCGCTGCATGAGGCCGAGGACGGGCCGAATGCCCGCATCGGCACCTGCGGCTTCGAGCGCACGGGCATGCAGGTGCAGATCCAGGACGAGGACGGCCGGGAGGTCGAGGCCGGCGTGCAGGGCGAGATCTGCGTGATCGGCCCGGCCGTCTTCGCCGGCTATTACGACAATCCGGAAGCCAATGCGAAATCCTTCCGCAATGGCTGGTTCCGCACCGGCGACCTCGGCCATATGGACGAACAGGGCTTCGTCTACATCACCGGCCGGGCCTCGGACATGTACATCTCCGGCGGCTCGAACATCTATCCGCGGGAGATCGAGGAGAAGATCCTGACCCATCCGGCGATCGCCGAAGTCGCCGTGCTGGGCGTGCCCGATCCGGTCTGGGGCGAGATCGGCATCGCGGTCTGCGTCAACCGCCCCGGCCAGAATGCGACGGAAGGCGAGATCGCGGATTTCCTTGGGCCCAAGATCGCCCGCTACAAGATGCCGAAGCGCTTCCTGTTCTGGGAGGCCCTGCCGAAATCGGGCTATGGCAAGGTGCCGAAGCGCCTCGTCAAGGACGAGCTGGAGAAGCGCGGGGAGCTCGACTTTCTGAAGGGGAAGGCGTCGTGAGGCGGGTCGAGCAGCCCGGCACCGGAACTCCCGAACGCATCCAGTGGGTGGAATGCGGCGGGCGCGCCTTCTCGCTGACGCTGCCGGCTGGCGTGCCGTTGCTGGAGGCGGTGAGGAGCGGTTTCGCGGCCGAGGGCTTCACCTCGGGCGTGGTGAAGCTCGACGGACTGAAGCTTGCACCCTTCGCCTATGTGATGCCGGCTTTATCGAAGACGCCGGAGCATGCCGCCTTCTATAGCGAGACCTTCCGGCTGGAGGGCGGGGCGCGCATCGAGGTCGGCGCGATGACCTTCGGCCAGCGCGACGGGGCGCCGTTCTTCCATGCGCATGCCTTGTGGGTGGAAGGAGACGGCAAGCGCAGCGGCGGGCATATCCTCCCGGACGAGACGACCGTGGCCGAGACGATCACGCTGCAGGCGGTCGGACTCGATGGTGCGGCTTTCACGGCTGAGCCGGATGGCGAGACGCATTTCAAGCTGTTCGGACCGGTGGCGGCTGCGGCAGGTGGCGCCGGGGATGGACGCTTCTTCGCGTTGCGCGTGAAGCCGAATGTCGATTTCTGCGGAGCTCTGGAGACGTTCTGTGCGGAGCGCGGGGTTCGCGAGGCCGCGATCCATGGCGGGGTCGGCTCGACCATTGGCGCGCGGTTGACGGATGGTGGGGTGGTCGAGAATTTCGCGACGGAGGTCGCCATCACCGATGGTCGGATCGCTCCGGGCGTGGGGGGCTTCGAAGCAGCAATCGATGTCGCGCTGGTCGACTATAGCGGCGCGCTGGCGAGCGGGCGGTTGGTTCGGGGCGACAACCCGGTGCTGATGACCTTCGAGCTGGTGCTGGAGGCGCGCTGACGGCTCTTCAGAACCAGCGGGAAAGCCTCTCCCGGAGGGAGAGGGCAGGGTGAGGGGTAGGCCGCTCACCGTGTTTGCCGTGAGGTGGTCGCTGCGTAGCGGTGAGGTCGCAGTTCACTGCTCCAGGGGCCTACACCTCACCCCTGCACTCTCCTTACAGGAGAGGGGTTCCCGCGCTCTTCCGGCTCGTTGTCAGCCCTTCAACCGCCCTGCTGCTTCTCGATTTCGCGATTCCGCAGATCCTTGCGCATGATCTTGCCCGTCGCGGTCAGCGGCAGTTCCGTTACGAACTCGACCTCGCGCGGATATTGATAGGCGGCCAGCCGGTCACGCACGAAGGCCTGGATTTCAGTCGCCAGTTCCGCCGTCGGCGCCACATCCGGCTTCGGCAGGACGAAGGCCTTGACGATCTCGGTGCGGACGGGATCGGGCACGCCGACGACGGCGACCATCAGCACGGCGGGATGGCGGATGATGCAGTCCTCGATATCGCCGGGACCGATGCGATAGGAGCCCGAGGAGATGATGTCGTCGTCGCGGCCCTGGAACCAGAAATAGCCGTCCTCGTCGCGCGCACCGCTATCGCCGGTGACAAGCCAGTCGCCGATGAATTTCGCCGCCGTGGCCTCGGGCTGGTTCCAGTATTCCAGCATCATCACCGGATCGGGTCGTGCCACCGCGATCAGCCCCTGCTCGCCATCAGGCAATTGCTGGCCTTCCGGCGATATCACCGCGACGCGATGGCCAGGCACGGCGCGGCCCATCGAGCCAGGCTTCACGGGGTAGAGGCTCGCGCAGTTGGCGACGAGCAGGTTCGCTTCGGTCTGGCCGTAGAATTCGTTGACCGGGAAGCCGAAGGTCTCGCGGCTCCAGTCGAGCATGTCGGCGCCGAGCGTCTCGCCACCGGTGCCGATCGAGCGCATGGCATAGCCGAAGCGTCGGGGATCGCGGACCTGCCGCATCAGCTTCAGCGCCGTCGGCGGCAGGAAGGCGTTGCGGACCTTGTGCCTGTTCATCAGCGCGAAGGCGGCCTCGGGATCGAATTTGCGGGCACGCGATGCCAGCACCGGCACGCCGCAATAGAGGCTCGGCAGGAGCACGTCGAGCAGGCCGCCGATCCAGGCCCAGTCAGCTGGCGTCCAGAACAGGTCGCCCGGCTGCGGGAAGAATTCCTGCGGCAATTGCACGCCCGGCAGATGGCCGAGCAGGACGCGATGGGCATGCAGCGCGCCCTTCGGCTTACCCGTCGTGCCGGAGGTGTAGATGATCACGGCCGGGTCGTCGGCGCGCGTATCGGCTGGGGTGAAGCGGTCTGAGGCCTTCGCCATCTCCGCCTCGAAATCGAGATGGCCGGCGCCGCCGACGACGAAGATCTTGCGCAGATTCGGCAATGCGTCGCGGATCGCCTCGACCTTGCCGATATTCTCCGCGTCGGTGACGAGCACGCTGGCGCCGCTATGGCCGAGGCGATGCTCCAGCGCCTCGGGCCCGAACAGGATGAAGAGCGGCAGCGCGATGGCGCCCAGCTTATAGGCGCCGAGATGGGCGATCGCGGTCTGCGGCGATTGCGGCAGGAGGATGCCGACGCGTTCGCCCGGCCCGATGCCGTGAGCGCTCAACAGGTTGGCGAAGCGGTTCGAGGCGCGGGCGAGATCGTCGAAGGAGAGCGTCGCGAGTTTTCCGCCTTCCTCCTCGAAGATCAGTGCCGGTTTGCCGGTGCCGTCGGCATGGGCGTCCGAGCAGGCCGTGCCGATGTTGAAGCGCTCGGGCACACGCCAAGCGAAACGGCGCAGCGTGTCTTCATAGGTGGTGCCGCGTTCGAGCATGTCGGGCCTCGGCGTTCTGGCAGAGACTCGATTAGGCGTGCGACGCGGTGAACTGGCAAGCTGCGGACAGGCTCATCGGATTTTGGGAGAAGGGCACCCTGCTCTGAAATCGTGAAAGGGTCGCGGCGATACTCATTTTATGTTATACGTTCTGTATAACAGGAGGGCGGGGTCATGAGCGAACTGAAAAAGGTCGAGGAGACCGAGGCGACGGTGCTGCAGATCCGCAAGATCGGCAATTCGCTCGGGCTGATCCTGCCCAAGGATCTGTTGGCGCAACTCGGTTTCAGCGAGGGAGACAAGCTCGAGCTCGTTCGGCAGCCGGAGGGAGCGCTCAAGCTGCAGCGGCATGAGGATTTGCATGCCCGTGGCATGGCGATCGCCCGCAAGTCGTTCAAGAAATATGCCGCCACTTATCGCGAGCTCGCCAAGTGAGCGAGCCGCTCTGGGTGAGTGTCGAGCTCGCTCTCGATATCCATGCGGAGCAACTCGCCATCTTCGGAGGGCCGGAAGGCGTCCGTGATCGCGGCCTGCTCGAATCGGCCTTGGCCCGTGCCCCGAACAGGTTCTCCTATGGCGAAACCAGCCTCGCAGCGCTGGCGGCAGCTTACGCTTTCGGTATCACCCGGAACCATCCGTTCGTTGATGGCAACAAGCGTGCAGCCTTCGCCTGCATGTTCGTTTTCCTGGGCCTCAACGGCATCGATTTCGACGTCGAGCCAGCAATGGCCGCAGCCGCCATCCTCGCACTCGCGGCCGGCGAGGTCGATGAGGAAGGCCTGACGCGCTGGATCCGCGACAATTGGCCGAAGGATATGCCGGCATGACCACCCCGATCTGGATCGAGGCTGCGATCAACGGCCCCTGGGGCAAGGAGCGCCAGCCCGGCATCCCGATCAGCATCCCCGACATCATCGCGGACGGCATCGCGGCGGTCGAGGCGGGCGCGGCGATCGTGCATCTGCATGTCTATGACGTCGAAACCGGGCGCCAGCGCGACGATTGGGAGCTCTATGCGCGGGCGATCGAGGGCATCCGCGCCAAGGTCGACGCCATCGTCTACCCGACGATCCCGATCCTCGGTTCCTCCTATGCCGGCGACATGATCAATTCCGGGCGCTACACCCATCTGGAAGAGCTGGCGAAGCGCGGCCTCGCCGAATGGGGCGTGCTCGATCCCGGCTCCTGCAACTGGACGAGTTTTGCCGGTATTCCGCAGGGCGAGGCCGGTTTCATCTACCAGAACCCCGGCGAGCATATCCGCGAGGGCATCGATGTCGCGCGGCGCAACAAGGTGCATCCGAGCTATGCGATCTACGAGCCCGGTTTCACGCGGCTCGGTGCCGCCCTGGCGCGGGCCCATCCCGACCTGCCCGTGCCGATCTACCGGCTGATGTTCTCGGATGCCTTCGCCTGGGGCTTTCCGCCGCGCGAATGGGCGCTCGAAGCGCATCTGAAGCTGCTGGCCGAAGATGCTCCTGGCGCTCCGGTGATGATCGCGGGGCTCGGCGTGGATCTGTCCGAGCTGATCGGGCCAGCGGTGGCGCGCGGCGTCCATGTTCGCGGCGGGCTGGAGGACGCGCCCTTCGGCTGCGCGAAAACGAATGCGCAGTTGATCGCGGAGACGGTCCGCCGGGTCGAGGCGGCAGGTGGTCGCGCGGCTGACGTCGACGAGGTACGAAGCAGCCTCGCCCGAGCGGGCGGAAGCTGAGAATCAGGGAATTGCGTTCGATGAGCCTGCGAGACGAGTTGCTGGAGCGGTTCTTCCGCTATGTCGCGGTCGAGAGCCAGAGCGATGGCGCGGCGACGACGCTGCCGAGCACGCCGGGCCAGCAGGAGCTGGCGGAATTGCTCGCGGGTGAACTGCGCGCGCTCGGGCTTGAGGATGTCGTTATCGACGCGCATGCGACGGTCACCGCAGTGAAGCGTGGCACGCGCCCGAACGCCCCGCGCATCGGCTTCATCGCCCATGTCGATACGGTCGATGTGGGCTTGTCGCCGGTCGTCAAGCCGCAATTGCTGCGCTTCGCGGGCGAGGATCTTCGTCTGAACGAGGCGCAGGACATCTGGCTGCGCGTGGCGGAGCATCCGGAGATCCTGCCCTGGAAGGGCCATGACGTCGTCTTCAGCGACGGCACCAGCGTGCTCGGAGCGGACAACAAGGCGGCGGTCGCGATCGTGATGACGCTGCTCGCGCGGCTTAAGGCCGAGGACGAGCATGGCGATATCCATGTCGCCTTCGTGCCCGACGAGGAGATCGGGCTGCGCGGCGCCAAGGCGCTCGATCTCGCCCGCTTCCCCTGCGATTTCGCCTATACGATCGATAGCTGCGAACTCGGCGAAGTCGTCTACGAGAACTTCAATGCCGCCGGCGCCGAGATCGTCTTCACTGGCGTCACCGCCCATCCGATGTCGGCCAAGGGCGTGCTGGTGAACCCGCTGCTGATGGCGCAGGATTTCATCGCCGCCTTCGACAGGGCGCAGACGCCCGAGAACACCGAAGGGCGCGAGGGGTATGTCTGGTTTACCGGCCTCGACGCGAATGCATCACAGGCGGTGCTCAAGGCCAATATCCGCGATTTCGACCGCGACTCCTTCGCGGCGCGCAAGCGCAGGATCGGTGAGGTCGCTGAGGATATCGCCGGCCGCTATCCGACCGGCAAGGTGACCTGGAAGGTGAGCGACACCTACGGCAATATCAGCGACAGCCTGGGCGAGGACCGCCGCTCGGTCGAGCTGCTGATGACCGCGCTGAAGGAACTCCAGATCGCGCCGAAGCTCATCCCGATGCGCGGCGGCACCGATGGCGCGGCGCTTTCGGCACGCGGGTTGCCGACGCCGAACTTCTTCACCGGCGGCCTCAATTTCCATTCGCGCTTCGAGTGCCTGCCGGTGCCGGCTTTCGAAGCCTCCTATGAGGTGGCGCGGCGGATCTGCCTGCTGGCGGGGAGGGGCACCTAGAGCATCGGACCGAAAAGCGGATTCCCCTTTTCGATCCGATGAGACGGAGGTCGGGCGTAAGGGATCGTCGACCCTGCGGCGGCCCCCGGGCCGCGAAGGATTACCAGGTCACCTGGAGCCCGACATTGCCCGAGACGCCACGGCTGCGCTCGGAGGAGGCGTTCGTCAGATAGCTCGCCTTGGCAAAGAGGCTGACATTGCTTGCGACCTCCGCGGCGACGCCGCCGCCGATCTCGACAGCCGTCGCGCCGTAGCGCGTGGTGATCAGATTGGCGTCGAACAGGGTTTTGTCGTTGCCGTCGAAGGTATGCCAGAGATCGACGGTGAGATAGGGCCGCACCGGAATCGCCCCCCAGGCGAAACTGCCCTGCAGGCGCGCGCCGATGCGGCCGGAGACGACATTCGCATCGCGGTGGTCGATCGATGAGAACAGGTCGTTCGCCCGGTCGAGCATCGACCGCTGCCAGACGAGCTGTGCCTGCGGCTCCAGCACGAGGCCGGCGCCGAGCGCGATCGGATAGCCGCCCTCGATCGACCCGGTGAGGACCGAGCCCGTCGCATCCGCCTTCAGGCCGCGGTCCGAGCGCGGATTGCCGTCGAGCCAGCTATGCATCGCGACCGCGTCGACATACCAGCCGCTTGGGCCGATATGGGTCCAGTAGCCGCCGAGGCTGTAGCTGTTGAGCGAGAGCTTGCCGGCCCGCGCGCGGAGCTGCCCGAGCGCGAAGCCGCGGGTGTCGCCTTCGGCCCGGCCGTAGCCGAAGAACAGGCCGAAGCGGTCGCGATGCCCGTCCGGCCTGTCGATGCCGTAGAGATCGAGACCGGTCTGGAGCCCGACGATATTGCCCTTGAACTCCGGGCTGACGGTGCCGGACTGGCTCTGTTCGCGATGCTCGCCGAAGATGCGGCCCCAGGCGGCTGAGCTCTGCTCGCCGCGGTTCAGCAGATACTGGTCGCCCCGGCGCTGGTGGAAGGTGCCGAGCGTGCTCAGCGCGACCATGCGGGCCGTGGATGGCGTCAGCGTGTTGGCGGCGACCTCGGGCCGATAGAGCGGGACCGTCGCACCTGCCGGGGCCGGCGCGACGGCGGGCATGCCGGGCGCCTGCTGCGGTACAGGCGGTTCAGGCACCCCGGGAGGAGTAGGTGTTGCAGGCGCCGCGGGAGGGGCAGTCGAGCGCAGATACCAGTTCTGCTCGCTGCCCGGCGTCACGCCGCCATGATACAGCAGATATTCGAAGGCGCCGGCGGCGATCGGCCCCGCTTGCGTGAAGGCTCCTGCGGTGGTCGCGCCGTTGACGGCGCTGACGACCTCGATGCCGTTGCCGAGCGTCGGGGCGCCAGGGCCGCCCAGATTGACGACGCCAATGGCCGTGCTCCCATTGGCCGTGCCGTTGGAGATGATCAGCCGGTCGGAGGGGGAGGCGCTGTCGCCAAGGACGGTCTGAAGGCTGAGCCTGCCGTTCTGGCCCGTATAGTTGCCGAGGATGGTGAGGCTGTCCGTCGCCGCTGCGGGCCCGTTGGTGAGATCGATCAGGCCGGCATTGGTCACGGTCGCGAGCTGCCCGGCCGTGAACGGCACGATGGCGTGGCTGCCATTGCCGGCGAAGACCGTGCTGGTCGCATCCACCGTCAGCGTTCCGGTTCCCGTGCCCGCGTCGCCGAGCGTGAGCGTGCTGGCGAAGGTCAGGCGGGAGTTGTTCGTCAGCTCGATCAGCTCCCAGTTGATGAAGCGGGCGACGCCTGTGGCGCTTGTGTTCACCCAGGTCAGACGGTCGGTCCCGGTGCCGCCGTCGATCACGGCCGTCGGCACCAGATTGGCGTCCGTCAGGTTGGTGAAGATGGCGGTGTCGTTGCCGGCGCCGAGCTGGAAGCCCGAGGACAGCACGCCGCCGCCGTTCCAGTTGACGATGTCCCTGCCGTTGCCGCTGATGAGCGCGCCGGCGACGGTACCGCCGCTGACGTTGAAGACGTTGTCGCCATTGCCGAAATTGACGAAGCCGCCGATCGAGCCGCCCGAGAGGTTGAGCGTGTCGTTGTTCTGCGCGGCCAGGATGTTGCCGACGACCGTGCCGCCCGACATGGTCACGACGTTGTTGGCGAGCGTCATGTTGATCGAGCCGATCTGGCCGCCGGTGATCGTCACGAAGTCACCCTCGTTCAGGCCACCCGTGATGACGCCGCCGGAAATCGTCGCGAAGTCGAGCTCGCCGCCCTGATCGACCGAGCCGTTGATCGTGCCGCCGGTCATGATGAAGGTGTCGACGCCGTCGCCAAGGCCGCTGCCCTGGTCGAGATTCCCGTTCAGGGTGCCGCCGCGCATGATGAAGGTGTCGTTATTGTTGCCCTGGCTGACATTGCCGTTGATGGTTCCGGCGTTGTCGATCGTGAGCCTGTCATTGCCAGAGCTGAGGATCGCGCCGTTGATGGTTCCGCTGGCCAGATTGGTGACGGTGTAGACACCGTTCCCGGCGAAGTTGAGCGCGGCTCCCGTGCCGCCATTGATCTGGGCGGCGCTGCCGCCGACGCCGTTGGTGATGGCGATGGTCTGTGCCGCGCCGGCGGCGCCTGTGCCGGCTGCGATGCCGTCGGTCGTTCCCTGGATGATGCCGCTGTTGTCGATCACCAGCGCCCGCGCCGCGGCGCCCGCCGCGAAGGTCTGGCTGATGCCCGCGCCAGCGCCGCCTGCCGCCGTGCCGGCGATCGTGGCGCCGGCATTGTTGACGATCCGGATCGTCGAGGCCGCATTGCCCTGCAGGATCGCGATGCCGGTCGCGGCACCTGCTCCGGTGTTCGTCGCGGATATCGTGCCCCAATTATTGAAGAGATTGCTTCCCGCGCCGGTCCCCGACGAAAAGCTCAGGCCGGTGAAAGCTCCCGCGCCATTGCCCGTCGCGACGATGGAGCCGTTGTTGTTCAGCGTGTTCCCGAACGTGTTGGTCCCGAATGTCAGCGCCTGGCCGCTCGGGGCCTGCTGGATCGTCGCGCCGGGGTTGACGTTAACGATGACCGGCACGCCTGCAGGCGCCGCGAATCCGTCAGGGTCGGTGCCCGAACAGGTGACCGTCGCGCCCGCGCCGGGTGGGTCCGGCAAGCATTGCGCCTGAACAGGCAGCGCCGCGAGGAGGCTGCTCATGCCGGCCGCCAGTGCGATGGGGCTGCTTTCCAAGAACGGAAGCCGGAAACGCCGCTTTCTCAGCCGCGCATCACGCGTCTGGACTTGTCCAGACCGTTCGGTGCCAGAGCATCGCCGCATGCTCGCCTCACATCTGCTGATCCTGCACGCAAGATGCAGTGCGAATCGCTCGCAAGCAACCAAAGCGCGAGCATCAGCGTCGTGCTTCGGTGGCAACCGTCTCCAAAAAGTTAAAAGGCGTGGTGGGCTTGGTCGCGGCGGTGGCGATCCCTAGATGGCTGTTGTGGATCGAGGCGAACCCGAGAGACCGATGTCCGAACGCGATAGCGAAGCCAACCGATTCTCCGCCCGCGCGGCACGCTATGCCCGGGTGGGCGCGAATGTCGGCGGGGTGGCGGCGCGGATCGCGGGCGCCAGGCTGTTCGGCGTCGAGGGGCGCGACGCCTCCAATGCCGAGGCGCTGGCCAAGGCGCTGGGCGGGCTGAAGGGCCCGATCATGAAGGTGGCGCAGCTCGTCGCCACCATTCCCGACGTGGTGCCGCCGGAATATGCCGCCGAGCTGCAGAAGCTGCAGTCGCAGGCGCCGCCGATGGGCGCAGCCTTCGTCAAGCGCCGGATGATGGCCGAGCTCGGCGCCAATTGGCGCGAGCGCTTCGGCGAATTCGACCTGAAGCCGGCGGCGGCCGCTTCACTGGGGCAGGTGCATCGCGCGACGACGCTGGAAGGCACTCCGCTCGCCTGCAAGCTGCAATATCCCGACATGGAATCGGCGGTGGAGGCCGATATCGCCCAGCTCGAGGTGCTGTTCTCGCTGCACCGGCGCATGGGCGCGGTGATCGACACCAGCGAGATCGCCAAGGAGATCGGCGCCCGCGTCCGCGAGGAGCTCGATTACAAGCGCGAAGCCAGGCATGTCGCGCTCTATCAGGCGATCCTGGCGGAGACGCCGCAAGTGCGCGTGCCGGCTCTGGAGCCGGCGCTCTCGACCCGGCGGCTGCTGACCATGCACTGGCTCGACGGCAGTCCGATCCTCTCGCACAAGCAGGACGGGCAGGCGGTGCGCGACCGCATCTCGATCGCGATGTTCAAGGCCTGGTGGCGGCCCTTCAGCCATCACGGCGTCATCCATGGCGACCCGCATCTCGGGAACTACACGGTGTTCTCGGAGGGCGGCGAGCCGCAGGGCATCAACCTGCTCGACTATGGCTGCATCCGCATCTTCCCGCCTTCATTCGTCGGTGGCGTGGTCGACCTCTATCGCGGCCTGCAGCAGGGTGACGATGCCCGCGTCGTCCATGCCTATGAGACCTGGGGCTTCAAGGGGCTGACCAAGGAGCTGGTCGACACGCTCAACATCTGGGCGCGCTTCATCTATGGGCCGTTGCTGGAGGACCGCGTCAGGCGCATCGCGGAGGATGTCAGCCCTGCCGAATACGGTCGCAAGCAGGCCTTCCAGGTGCACCAGGCGCTGAAGAAGCGCGGGCCGGTGACGGTGCCGCGCGAATTCGTCTTCATGGACCGGGCCGCGATCGGGCTCGGCGGCGTCTTCCTGCATCTCGATGCCGAATTGAATTTCCACCAGCTGTTCGAGGCGGAGATCGAGGGGTTCACGGTGGAGGGCGTCGCGCAGCGGCAGCACGCGGCGTTGGTCGAGGTCGGGTTGAAACCCTAGGCTCGCGCGGCTCAGTCGCCACCACCGCCGCAATCGCCGCCGCCGCTGTCGTCGCCGAAGCCTCCGCTTCCTCCGTCACCGCCGCCGGAGGTGCGGCGCCAGGCCGCGATGTCCTCCTCGTCGCGCTTGGTCTGCTCGCGCGCCTCGGCGAACCAGCGCCTGGCCCTCTCGCGCAGGGCAGGGTCGAGCGCGAAGGGATCATTCCCTTCGGTATCCTTGCGCGGGTCGTCCACGAAAAGCGCCTCCCTTCGATTGCGAGAATTTAGCCGAATCCGGAGGAGTCGTCCTCGCCGTCGCCGAAATGGCGTTAATCGCGGTCGCACGCAGGTTGTAAATTGCGCATGGTTGGCGTTGTTAAATCGATTTAAATTTCGTATTTTCACCGAAACTGGACAGAAGGCCGCGAGGGCGCTGTTCATTTCACCGGCGCGCGACGCTGCCGCGTTGCCCGTCCGTCGCGGGTGCGCTACAGGCTAGAGAGACTGTGTCTTTTTCAGGATCGAGACCATGGCCGACCACGCCCATCACGCCGACATTCCCGCGATGGACTATCCCGAGCATGAGCGCACTTATGGCGGCTTCGTGCACATGGCCGAAGTCGGCACGGTGGCCTGCCTCGCCATCGTCGCGGTGCTCGCGGTCGGCGGCACCAAGCACGCCTGGGGCACCGCTCTTGTTGGCACGCTCCTCACGGTGATCGGAACCGGCGTCGGCATCGCGTCGGAGAAGATCTCCTGGCGCGCGCCGCTCGTGGCGCTCGTGCTGATGCTGCTCGCGCTGCTCCTCTACTGATCCGCTTCCCGTAACGCCGGAAAGGCCTGCCCCGCCATGCGCATTGCTGTCCCAGCCGAAACGCAAGGGGCGGAGACCCGCGTCGCCGCGACGCCGGAAACCGTCCGCAAGTTCAAGGGCCTCGGCGCCGAGATCGTCGTCGAGACCGGCGCCGGCAAAGCCTCCGGCATCCTCGATGCCGATTACGAGGCGGCGGGCGCGACGATTGCGAAGACGGCGGCGGAGGCGCTTGCCGGGGCGAATATCGTGCTGAAGGTGCGTCGTCCGGGCGAAAGCGAGATCGCCGGGCTGCCGGCGGGCGCGCTCGTCATCGCGACGATGGACCCTTACGGCAACGAGGCACAGGTCGAGGCGCTGGCCAAGGCCAATGTCGCCGCCTTCGCCATGGAGTTCATGCCGCGCATCACTCGCGCGCAGGTGATGGACGTGCTGTCGTCGCAGGCCAACCTCGCTGGCTACCGCGCCGTGATCGACGGCGCTGCCGAATACGGCCGGGCGCTGCCGATGATGATGACGGCGGCGGGCACCGTGCCGGCCGCGAAGATCTTCGTGATGGGCGTCGGCGTCGCCGGCCTGCAGGCGATCGCGACGGCGCGGCGCCTTGGCGCCATCGTGACCGCGACCGATGTGCGCCCCGCGACCAAGGAGCAGGTCGAGTCGCTCGGCGCCAAGTTCCTCGCCGTCGAGGACGAGGAGTTCAAGCAGGCGCAGACGGCCGGCGGCTACGCCAAGGAGATGTCCAAGGAATACCAGGCCAAGCAGGCGGAACTGACCGCCAGCCACATCGCCAAGCAGGACATCGTCATCACCACCGCGCTGATCCCGGGCCGCCCGGCGCCGAAGCTGATCTCGGCGGCGATGGTCGAGAGCATGAAGCCCGGCTCCGTCATCGTCGATCTCGCCGTCGAGCGCGGCGGCAATTGCGAGCTGGCCAAGCCCGGCGAAGTCGTTGTCACGCCGAACGGCGTCAAGATCGTCGGCCATCTCAACGTGCCGGGCCGGCTCGCCGCAACCTCTTCGGCGCTCTACGCCAAGAACCTCTACGCCTTCGTCGAGACGCTGATCGACAAGGCCGAGAAGAAGCTCGCAGTGAACTGGGACGACGAGCTGGTGAAGGCGACCGCCCTGACGAAGGACGGCGCCGTCATCCATCCGAATTTCGCGCCGAAGGCCTGAGCGAAGGAATTCCGACCATGGCAAATCCCTCTCCCGAACAGGCCATCGAAAGCGCCCGCAACGCCGCGGCGCTGGCCAGGCAGGCGGCCGAGCTCGCCGAGCGCTATGCCGACCAGGCGGCGGCGGCGGCCAGCATCGCCACCGGCGGCGTCGATCCGACGATCTTCCGCCTCGCCATCTTCGTGCTCGCCGTCTTCGTCGGCTACTACGTCGTCTGGTCGGTGACGCCGGCGCTGCACACGCCGCTGATGTCCGTCACCAACGCGATCTCCTCGGTCATCGTCGTCGGCGCGCTGCTCGCCGTCGGCGTCGAGGCTCTTCCGGCGCTCGGCGACGGGCCGATCTGGGCCAAGATCTTCGGCTTCGTCGCCCTCGTGCTCGCCTCGGTGAACATCTTCGGCGGCTTCCTCGTCACCGAGCGCATGCTCGCGATGTACAAGAAGAAGGGCTGACGCATGGCCGCCAACCTCTCAGCCCTGCTCTACGTCGTTTCCGGCGTCCTGTTCATCATGGCCCTGCGGGGCCTGTCGCATCCGACCAGCTCCCGCCAGGGCAACCGCTACGGCATGATCGGCATGGGGCTCGCCATCCTGACGACGGTGGTGTTCTTCCCGCCGTCGGGCTTCTCGGGCTGGCTGCTCGTCATCCTCGGCATCGCCATCGGCGGCGGCATCGGCGCCTTCATGGCCAAGCGCGTGCAGATGACGCAGATGCCGCAGCTCGTCGCCTTCTTCCACTCGCTGGTCGGCCTCGCAGCCGTGCTGGTGGCGGCGGCCGCGCTCTATGCGCCGGAGGCCTTCGGCATCGGCCATGTCGGCTCGATCCACGGCGCGAGCCTGTTCGAGATGGCGCTCGGCGTCGCGATCGGCGCGGTCACCTTCACCGGCTCGATCATCGCCTTCCTCAAGCTCGACGGGCGCATGAGCGGCAAGCCGATCATGCTGCCGCAGCGCCATGGCATCAATATCGGCCTCGCCATCGCGCTCGTCGTCCTACTGGCGATCTTCATCAAGACCGAGAGCCACGGCGTCTTCTGGCTGATCGTGCTGGTTTCGCTGGTGCTCGGCGTGCTGCTGATCGTGCCGATCGGCGGCGCGGACATGCCGGTCGTCGTGTCCATGCTGAACTCCTATTCCGGCTGGGCCGCCGCCGGCATCGGCTTCACGCTCGGCAACATGGCGCTGATCATCACCGGCGCACTGGTTGGCTCCTCCGGCGCGATCCTGTCCTACATCATGTGCAAGGGCATGAACCGCTCCTTCATCTCGGTGATCCTCGGCGGCTTCGGCGGCGAGACGGCTGCCGCCGGCGCGGCCGGGGCGGTCGAGGCGCGGCCGGTGAAGCAGGGCTCGCCGGACGATGCCGCCTACATCATGAAGAACGCCGCCAAGGTCATCATCGTGCCGGGCTACGGCATGGCGGTGGCGCAGGCGCAACACGCTCTGCGCGAGATGGCGGACACGCTCAAGAAGGAAGGCGTCGAGGTCAAATACGCGATCCATCCGGTTGCGGGCCGCATGCCCGGCCATATGAACGTGCTGCTGGCCGAGGCCAACGTGCCCTATGACGAGGTCTTCGAGCTTGAGGACATCAACTCGGAATTCGGCCAAGCCGACGTCGCCTTCGTCATCGGCGCCAACGACGTCACCAACCCGGCGGCGAAGACCGATCCGCAATCGCCGATCTACGGCATGCCGATCCTCGACGTCGAGAAGGCCAAGACGGTGCTGTTCATCAAGCGCGGCATGGGCTCCGGCTATGCGGGCGTCGAGAACGAGCTGTTCTTCAAGCCCAACACCATGATGCTGTTCGGCGACGCCAAGAAGGTCACCGACGAGATCGTCAAGGCGCTGGCGCACTGAAGGACCCGCAAAAGCGGGCGCCGCTTTTGCGATGAGGGCTGTTCGAGACCAAACCCGCGCGCCGTCATCGGAATGCTGCAATGGGCCGGCTTGATCGCCGGCCCCTTTGCTTTCCGGATCCCCCGCCCGATGCTTCTGCGCCTGACCAGGATTGTGCTGCTGCTGGCGCTGGCGGCCTATCTCGCCACGCTCGGCCTGCTTTATGCCTACCAGCGCGACCTGGTCTTTCCGCTCAATCCGGCGAAGGCGGATATCGCCTCGGCGGGACTTCCGGCGGCCGAGGAGGTGTCGGTGACGACCGCCGATGGCGAGCGGCTCGTCGCCTGGGCGGTGGCGCCGCGGGGCGACAAGCCGGTGCTGCTCTATTTCCAGGGCAATGCCGGCAATCTCGGCGGGCGGGGCCGTGCAGAGAGGCTGAGGGCGCTGACCGCGGACGGGACCGGTCTTTTCGCGATCAGCTATCGCGGCTATGGCGGCTCGACCGGCAGCCCGAGCGAGGAAGGCCTGCAGCAGGATGCCCGGGCCGCCTATGCGGCGGCGGCGCAGCGCTACGGGGCCGACCGGCTGATAGGCTATGGCGAGTCGCTGGGAACCGGCGTGGTGCTGAAGCTCGCGGCCGAGAGGCCGCTCAAGGCGGTGGTGCTGGAGGCACCCTATCTTTCGGCGCTGGCGGTGGCCGAGGCGCGCTATCCCTATCTGCCGCTCGGTCCCTTCATGCGAGACCCTTTCCGCTCGGACACGGTCATCGAGGAGATCAACGCACCGCTGCTGGTCATGCATGGCGAGCGCGACGGCGTCATTCCCATCGCCCAGGGGCAGGCGCTCTACGATCTCGCCAAGCCGCCCAAGCGCTTCCTGCGCTTCCCGGAGGGCCGGCATGCGGACCTGCCGGACCATGGCGCGATCCCGGAAGTGCGGCGCTTTCTGGCGGATGTCGCGCAGGGGCAGTTCAGCGGAGCGCAGGTCCGGACCGTACCATGACAAAGGCCGCCGGATCCGATCCGGCGGCCTCGATCTTCACAGCGCTTCGCCCGCGCTCAGCTCCTGAAGAGACCGCCGCCGCCACCGCCGCCGAGGCGGGACTGGCCGGCGCGGGCCTGGGCATTGTTGCCGTCTAGGCTGAGCGCGCGCTGATAAGCCTGCTGGGCTTCGGATCTCTGGCCGAGCTTCTCCTGGGCGAAGCCACGGCCGGCCCAGGCATCGGCGTTGCGGTTGTCGACATTGAGGGCTGCGGTGAAGTCCTCCAGCGCGGCATCGTATTTGCCCAGCGCGTTCAGGCTCTGGCCGCGCGCGACATAGGGCGGGGCGGTGTAGGGGTTGCGGTCGATCACCGAGTCGAAATCGGTGACGGCGTGCTGGTGCTGGCCTTCCTTCTGATAGACGAGGCCGCGCGAATGGAAGGCTTCGGGCGATTCCGGGTTCAGCCGGATCGCGGTGTTGAGGTCGCTGAGCGCCTGCTGCAGGTTGCCTTGCTGGCGCAGCAGATTGGCCCGGGCGACATAGGCCGGACCGTAATTGGGGTTGACGGTGGTGGCCTTGTTGAAATCGGCCATGGCCGCATCGTTGCGACCGCTCTGGCGCAGGGCCAGGCCGCGATTCGTATAAGCCGAGGCGAGGTTCGGATCGAGCTGGACCGCCTTGGTGAAATCGCCGATCGCGTCCGAGAAGCGGCCGATGCGGGCATAGGCGGCGCCGCGGGTGTTGTAGGCGCCGGGATCGTTCTGGTTGCGGCTGATGACCTCGCTCAGCGAGCCGATATTGACGCTGGCATCAGCGTTGTCGCTGGTGTCGAGCACGGCCACGGCTGGCTGGGAGGAGAGACCGGATACGCTGTCGCATCCGGCCAGAGCCACCGCCATGCCAGCGGCCGCCAGCCAATAACTGCCTCGGATCATGCTTCGCCTCATCGATCTCGGCCTCATCGGTCTCGTGCTTCGTCTGCCGCTGAGTCCCAAGCCTCAAGCCCAGGCTCCTTGCGGCGTGATCGCGCTCCCCAGCCGAACAGCGCCTCGTCAGACAAGACGCCCCAAACCCGCCAAAACTTGGTTAACTCCGGCAAAAACAAGAGCGCCCGGAGCGGACTCCAGGCGCCTGTCATTCTCGGACCCGCCCAGCGCCGCACAAGGCGGCTTGGCCAGGCTCAGGGGCGCTTCGGCTTCACCGGCGCGGGCAGGAGGCCTTCGCGCTGCAGCTTCTTGCGGACCAGCTTGCGGGCGCGGCGGACGGCCTCGGCCTTCTCGCGCGCCTTCTTCTCGGAAGGCTTCTCGTAATGGCCGCGGAGCTTCATCTCGCGGAAAATGCCCTCGCGCTGCATCTTCTTCTTGAGGGCGCGGAGAGCCTGGTCGACATTGTTGTCGCGAACGAGAACCTGCACGTGAAACGTCCGTCCTTAGCGGGTTGATCCAAAAATACGGGCCGGCGATGCCGCATGCGGATCGCTCGAAGGTTCGTGCGGATAACAGAATTCGATTTGGCTGTCCACGGCGCGATGCCGCGAAAATGCAGCCGTGGCACGCTTTTTCGCCGGATCGGGGCGAGCGCTCAGCCGCGCTCGGACAAAACCCGGGTGACATGGCCCATCTTGCGGCCCGGACGAGCGTCGCGCTTGCCGTAGAGATGCAGATGCGCGCCGGGCTCGGCGAGGATCTCGCGCCAGCGCAAAGCGGCGTCGCCGATCAGGTTCTCCATCTCGACGCGGCCGCGCAGCGCGGCGGAGCCGAGCGGAAAGCCGCAGACGGCGCGGACATGCTGATGGAACTGCGAGGTCTCGGCGCCCTCGCTGGTCCAATGCCCGGAATTATGCACGCGCGGGGCGATTTCGTTGACGATGACGCGCTCGGTGCCGCCATCCTCCAGCACGAACATCTCGACGGCGAAGACGCCGACATAGCCGAGCGCCTCGCCGATCCGACGCGCCGCATCGATGGCGGCGTCGGAGGCTGTCCTGCCGAGCTTCGCCGGCACGCGGGTGAAGGCGAGGATATGGTCGCGATGCTCGTTCTCGCAGACGTCGAAGGCAGCAAAGGCGCCATCGAGCCCGCGAGCGGCGACGACCGAGACCTCGCGCTCGAAGGGCACGAAACCTTCGAGGATCGCGGGAAAGCGGCCGATCGCCTCATAGGCCTCGGCGAGGTCGGTGCCGGGAGCGATCTTGACCTGCCCCTTGCCGTCATAGCCGAAGCGGCGTGTCTTCAGGATCGAGGGGCGGCCGAGCGCGGCGACGGCGGCCTCGAGATCGGCCAGCGAATCGACGGCGCGGAACGGCGCGACCGCAAGGCCGAGATCGGCGACGAAGCTCTTCTCGCTCAGCCGGTCCTGCGTCACGGCAAGCGCGCGGGCTCCGGGATGCAGCGGCGTGCGCGCGGCGAGGAACGCGGCGGTCGCCGCCGGCACGTTCTCGAATTCATAGGTCACGACGTCGACGGCGTCGGCGAAGTTGGCGAGGGCCGCCTCGTCGTCATAATCGGCGACGGTATGGCGGGTGGCCACGTCGAAGGCCGGGCTGTCCGCCTCCGGCGCGAAGACATGGCAGCGTATGCCGAGATCGGCGGCGGCGAGCGCCATCATCCGGGCGAGCTGGCCGCCGCCGAGGATGCCGAGCATGGCGCCCGGCGCGAGGCCGGTCGGAACAGGCGCGCTCATGCCTCGTTCCGATTCGGGCGCTCGGCGATGCCGGCGCTCTGGCGGGCGCGATAGGCCTCGAGACGTTCCGCCAGGGCCTCGTCCGAGAGTGCGAGCACGGCGGCCGCCAGGAGCGCGGCATTGACCGCGCCGGCACGGCCGATGGCGAGGGTGCCGACCGGGATGCCGGCGGGCATCTGCACGATGGAGAGCAGGCTGTCCTGCCCCGAGAGCGCCTTGGATTCGACGGGGACGCCGAAGACCGGCAGCGGCGTCAGCGAGGCGGTCATCCCCGGCAGATGGGCGGCGCCGCCGGCACCGGCGATCACCACCTTGAAGCCTTCGGCCTTGGCGCCCTTGGCGAAGGAAAACAGCCGGTCCGGCGTGCGATGGGCCGAGACGATGCGGGCGTCATAGGGGATGGCGAGGGCGTCGAGCGCTTCGGCAGCATGACGCATCGTCGCCCAGTCGGACTGGCTGCCCATGATGATGGCGACGGGTGGGCTGGTCTTGGCCATGGATGCGCTCGGGCTTCGCCTTGGGAAGCGCGCGATCTAGACTGCCCGGCGCCCGATAAGCAAGGGCGAATCGGGTCTGGCGCCCATCGAATCGCCGTGCTCAGGCGATGATGTCGGGCGTCAGCGCATCCTCGATCTGCGAAATGCGGTCCTTCAGGTAGAGCTTGCGCTTCTTCAGCCGCTGCACCTGGATCTGGTTGATCGCGCCGACCCGCTCCAGCGCGTCGATGGCGCTGTCGAGATCGCGGTGCTCCTCGCGCAGCCGCGCCAGCTCCGCGGTGAAGGTCTCGACCTCTTCCGGGCTGAGCTCGAATCCCATGGCCATCTCATCATCGCCGCACTTGGCCGCGACTATGCCTTCGCCGCGATGCGCCTCGCAAGAGCGCGTGTCGCTGCCCAAGCCTCCGGGAGCCTTCTATTCACGGCTTCCGGGAAGGGAGCCGGAGTTGATCACAGAATCTCATGAATGCCGTGTGACAGTGCAGGGCAGACGTGAAGCCGGCTTTCTGTCAGATTGGTACGTCAACTGTTCATCAGGAGGATCCCAGATGTCGTTGCAGACCCGTCTTGTCGAACTCGAGCGCAAGCATCGCCAACTCGAGGACGCGATCGCCCGAGCCGTGGCGAGCCCTTCCTCCAGCGACCTCAGCGTGGCCGAGCTCAAGCGGAAGAAGTTGCAACTGAAGGATGAGATCGAACGCGTAAGGCTGACCATGCCGGGGCGAACCCTGCACTGAGACGACATTCCGCTTCGCCCGCGGGGCGTTACATGGATGCGGACTCGAACCGGCCCGAAAGGGCCGGTTCTTTTTTGCGCTATGGAACCTTCCCGCGATGTCGCATGTTGAAGCGTGGCGTTTCAACATGGGAGGGATAGCATGGGCATTATCTGGACCATCATCATCGGCTTTGTCGCCGGGATCATCGCCAAATTCATCACGCCGGGCTCGAACGAGCCGTCCGGCTTCATTCTGACAACAATCCTCGGCATCGTCGGCGCCTTCGTGGCGACCTATCTCGGTCAATCGCTCGGCTGGTATGCGCCGGGGCAGGGGGCAGGGCTGGTCGGCGCGGTGATCGGCGCCGTCATCGTCCTGTTGGTTTGGGCGATGATCAATGGCCGCCGCGGTTCTGTCTGATCCTGATCGAGTCCAGAAAAGGAGTTCCTGCCATGAGCAATGACAACGGGACCAGCAGCGGTTTTCCGTCGATGACTGCCCTGCTTGGGCTGCTCGCCGTCGCGGGCTACCAGCATCGCGACCAGATCTCGGAGTGGATCAGCAACAAGATGGGCGGCGGGCAGGGCGCCGCTCCGCCGGCCCCAGGGCAGGCGGGGGCCGCGCCCGGTCAGCAGCAGGCTGGCGGTGGCCTTCTCGGTAGCCTGGGCGGCTTGCTCGGCGCTGGCGGCGCCGGAGCGATCCTGAACAGCGGCCTTGGCGAACTGGTCGACCGCTTCAACCAATCCGGGCAGGGCGACAAGGCCAATTCCTGGGTCGGGACGGGCCCCAACCAGGATGTCGCGCCGGGCGATCTCGAGCAGGCGCTGGGACCGGAGGTGCTCGACGCCATCGCCAAGCAGACCGGCCTCTCGCGCGAGGACCTGCTGGCCCGGCTCTCGAAAGTCCTGCCCGATGCGGTCGATCGCTATACGCCGGGCGGCAATCTCGGCAGCGCCAGGGGCTGAACGCTCCGGACGTAAGAGACATCGCCATGGCAGTGGCGCGGGCTAGAGGGCCCGCGCCATTTCGCGCAGGCGGAATTTCTGGATCTTGCCGGTCGAGGTCTTGGGGATCTCGGTGAAGATCACGGTCCTCGGGCATTTGAACGAGGCCAGATGCTGCTTGCACCAGGCGATCAGCTCCGCCTCGGTCGCAGGCTTGCCCGGCTTGAGCTCGATGAAGGCGCAGGGCGTCTCGCCCCATTTCTCGTCCGGCCGGGCGACGACCGCGGCGGCCTGCACCGCCGGATGCTTGTAGAGCGCATCCTCGACCTCGATCGAGGAGATGTTCTCGCCGCCGGAGATGATGATGTCCTTGGAGCGGTCCTTGAGCTGGATGTAGCCGTCGGGATAGCGCACGCCGAGGTCGCCGGTGTGGAACCAGCCGCCGGCGAAGGCGGCGCCGGTCGATCTCGGGTTCTTCAAATAGCCCTTCATCACGACGTTGCCGCGCATCATCACCTCACCGAGCGTCTGGCCGTCGCGCGGGACGGGCTGCATCGTGTCGGGATCGAGCACGTCGAGCCCCTCCAATGCGGGATAACGCACGCCCTGGCGGGCTTTCTTCGCGGCCTGCTCGGCCGGCGGGAGCGTGTCCCAGTCGTCGTTCCACTCATTGACCACGGCCGGGCCATAGCACTCGGTCAGCCCGTAGAGATGGGTGACCTCGAAGCCGGCCTGCTTCATGCCGGCGAGCACCGCTTCGGGCGGCGGGGCGGCGGCGGTGAAGAAGGAAACGGTCTGCGGGAAGTCGCGGCGCTCCTCTTCCGGGGCGTTGAGCAGCGTCGACATCACGATCGGCGCGCCGCAGAGATGGGTCACGCCATGGTCGGCGAGCGCGTCATACATCGCCTTGGCCCGGACCTGGCGCAGGCAGACATGGGTGCCGGCGACGATCGAGATCGTCCAGGGGAAGCACCAGCCGTTGCAGTGGAACATCGGCAGCGTCCAGAGATAGACCGGATGGCGGCCGAGATTGCCGGTGATGACGTTGGAGGTGGCCAGCAGATTGGCGCCGCGATGGTGATAGACCACGCCCTTGGGGTCGCCGGTGGTGCCGGAGGTGTAGTTCAGCGCGATCGCGTCCCATTCATCGTCCGGCATCCGCCACGCGAATTCCGGATCGCCGGAGGCGACGAAATCCTCGTAGTCGACGCTGCCGAGGCGCTCGCCCGGCCCGTCATAGACCGGGTCGTCATAGTCGATGACGAGCGGCTTCGCCTTGCAGAGCGCCAGCGCCTCCCGGATCGTGCCGGAGAACTCGCGGTCGGTGATCAGCACCTTCGCTTCGCCATGGTCGAGCGAGAAGGCGATGATGGCGGCATCGAGCCTGGTGTTGAGCGTGTTGAGCACGGCACCGGCCATCGGCACGCCGTAATGGCATTCCAGCATGGCGGGCGTGTTCGGCAGCATCGCTGCGACCGTGTCGTTCTTGCCGATGCCGTGTTTCGCCAGCGCCGAGGCGAGGCGGCGGGAGCGAGCATAGAACTCGGCATAGGAGCGGGCGAGCGGGCCGTGGACGATCGCGGTGTGGCTGGGGAAGATCGCGGCGGCGCGCTCGAGGAAGGTGAGCGGCGTCAGCGGCTGGTGATTGGCCGGGTTGCGGTCGAGATCGGTGTCATAGGGCGTGGTCTTCATCTTGGGCCTTCCGCCGTCGTGTCGCCGCAGGATTAGCCGCTCGCCGGCTCAACCGTAATCCATCCCTTTTGCCGATGCGGCGCAATCGTCGATGGCGGCGGGCTTGCGGTGCGGAAGGCTTCTCGCCACGATGCCATGGAACCGGTCTGGAGAGAGACGATGCGGGTCTTTGCTGCCCTGGCGGGGATGACCGGCTGGGTGGCGCTGGCGCTCCAGTTCTACCTGAGCGCGGTCAACGGCAGCGCGCGGGGGCTGCCTGCCGGCGAGATGGTGCTGCGTTATTTCAGCTTCTTCACGATCCTGACCAACATGCTGGTCGCGCTCGTCCTGACGCAGGCCGTGCTCGCTCCCGGTCGCGGCATCCTCGGCCGGCCCGCAGTGCAGGCGGCGACAGCCGGCTATATCGCCGTTGTCGGCCTGATCTATGTCGTCATCCTGCGCCACACATGGGCGCCGACCGGCCTGCAATGGTGGGTGGATGTGGCGTTGCACTATGCCATGCCGCTGCTCTATCTCGCCTTCTGGCTGGCCTTCGCGGCCAAGGGCAGGCTGCGCTGGGCGATGCCGCTGGGCTGGCTCGCCTATCCCGGGCTCTATCTCGCCTGGGTGCTGGCACGTGGTGCGGCTTCGGGCTTCTACCCCTATCCGTTCATCGACGTGGCGAGGCTTGGCTATGGCCGGATGGCCGCGAACGCGCTCGGCATGATGCTGCTGTTCCTGCTGGTCGGTTTCGCCTTCGTCGCGCTCGATCGCCTTCTGGCGCGGGGCCGGGCGCTCACCCCCACAAGCGCAGACCCAGACCGCCGAGCCCATCGAAGACGAGCTTGAGCCCCACCACGACCAGCAGCCAGTAGATGATGCCGTAGAAGCGCTCGGCCGGGACGCGACGGACCAGCCAGACCCCGGCGAAGGTCGCGGCGATGGCGAAGGGCAGCAGCGCGGCGGAGGCGATGAGGTTTGCGGCGCTGAACTGCCCGAGCGCGATATAGGGAATGATCTTCACCCAGTTCATCGCGGCGAAGAAGATCGCGCCGGTGCCGACGAAGACGGCGGGCGGCAGCTTCTGCGGCATGGCGTAGATCTGGAAGGGCGGGCCGCCGGCATGGGCGACCATGCTGGTGAACCCGCAGAAGAAACCCCAGAAGCTGCCCGCGCCCCAGCTCGCCTGCGTCGCGACAGTCGGCTTCTTGCCGTCGCTCAGCATGCGGCGCAGCGCGAAGCCGACCGAGATCAGCCCGACCGCCAGGACGACGGCTGCGTCCGAGACCTTCGCCGCCAGCAGATAACCCATGAGGATGCCCAGGAGCGCGCCGGGCGCCAGCGTCGCCAGATTGCGGCGATCGAATTCGCGCCGGTAGGACCAGACCGAGACCACATCCTGCGCGATCAGCAGCGGCAGCATGATCGCCGCCGCCGTCACCGGCGAGACGACCAGCGCCATCAGCGGCAGGGACAAGAGGCCGATCCCGGAAAAGCCGCCTTTCGCCAGCCCGGTCAGGACGACGGCCGGCACCATGGCGGCGAAGAAGACGAGATCGAAGGGCATGGAGGAATGCTGCGCCGCAGGGCCGAGAGGTTCGGAATGGGGTGGGCGAAAGTCTTAAAGCAGCGCGCTTGCACTGGCTGAGGGGAGTGCGCAGGATTCCGCGCAAAACCAGCCCCGCCAACGCCGGCTCGCCACGGGGCTTTAGGATGAAACCCGGCGCAGAGGAACGCTTCCCATGAATGGCTCCCATGCGGCGCCCGCCCGCCCGGCGCAAGGCTATCGCGAAACCTATGCAAGCTGGCAGGCCGACCCCGATGCCTATTGGCTCGACATCGCCAAGGGGATCGACTGGATCAAGCCGCCGCAAAAGGCCTTCGACGCCGCTGCCGGTATCTATGGCCGCTGGTTCCCGGATGCGACCTGCAACACCTGCTTCAACGCGCTCGACCGGCATGTGCGCGACGGGCGCGGTGAGCAGGTCGCGCTGATCCATGACAGTCCCGTCACCGGAACGAAGGCGAAATACACCTATGCCGAGATGCTCGACGAGGTCGCGACGCTCGCCGCCGTGCTGCAGGACCTTGGCGTCGGCAAGGGCGACCGCGTCCTGATCTACATGCCGATGGTGCCGGAGGCGGCCTTCGCCATGCTCGCCTGCGCGCGGATCGGCGCCGTGCATTCGGTGGTGTTCGGCGGCTTCGCTGCCAAGGAACTGGCGACGCGCATCGACGATGCCGAGCCCAAGGTGATCCTGAGCGCAACCTGCGGCATCGAGCCGACGCGGGTGGTCGAGTACAAGCCGCTGCTCGACGGCGCGATCGCAATGGCCCGGCACAAGCCGCAGGCTTGCGTGATTCTGCAGCGGCCGCAGGCCGAGGCCTCGATGCATGCGGCGCGCGACAAGAACTGGCGCATGCTGGTCGCGGCCGCGAAGGCCACCGGGCGCAAGGCCGATTGCGTCGAGGTCGCCGCGACCGACCCGCTCTACATCCTCTACACCTCCGGCACGACCGGCCGGCCCAAGGGCGTGGTCCGCGACAATGGCGGCCACATGGTCGTGCTCAAGGCGACGATGGACCAGCTCTTCGATGTCGGGCCGGGCGAGGTGATGTTCTGCGCCTCCGATGTCGGCTGGGTCGTCGGGCACGGCTATATCGTCTATGCGCCGCTGATCCAGGGCGCGACCAGCGTGCTCTATGAAGGCAAGCCGGTCGGCACGCCCGATCCCGGCGCCTTCTGGCGGGTGATCGCCGAGCATGGCGTGAAGGTGCTGTTCACGGCCCCGACCGCCTTCCGCGCCATCCGCAAGGAGGACCCCGAAGGCAAGCACCTCGCCGGGCACGATCTCTCGCGCTTCAGGGCGCTGTTCCTCGCCGGCGAACGGGCCGATCCCGAGACACTGAAATGGGCCGAGGCGCTGCTGAAGGTGCCGGTGATCGACCATTGGTGGCAGACGGAAAGCGGCTCGCCGATCGTCGGCGACCCGATGGGCCTGGGCCTGCTGCCGATCAAGCACGGCTCGCCGACCGTGCCGCTGCCGGGCTGGGACGTGCAGTGCCTCGACGAGGGCGGCCGGCCGGTCGAGGCGGGCAAGATGGGTGCGATCGTGCTGAAGCTGCCGCTGCCGCCGGGCGCGCTGCCGACGCTGTGGAACGACGATGCGCGCTTCCGGGAGGCCTACCTCACGACTTATCCGGGCTACTACAACACTTCGGATGCCGGTTTTATCGATGAAGACGGCTATGTCTTCATCATGGGCCGCACCGACGACATCATCAATGTCGCCGGCCACCGGCTCTCGACCGGCGGCATGGAGGAGGTTCTGGCAGCCCATCCGGCCGTGGCTGAATGCGCGGTCGTCGGCATCCGCGACGCGCTCAAGGGCGAGCAGCCCTGCGGCTTCGTGGTGCTCAAGGCCGGCGCGACGGTGTCGCCCGAGCAGGTCGAGAAGGAGCTGGTGGCGCTGGTGCGCGAGCGGATCGGGCCGGTGGCGGCCTTCAAGCTGGCGGTGACGGTCAACCGGCTGCCGAAGACGCGCTCCGGCAAGATCCTGCGGGCGACGATGAAGAAGATCGCCGATGGCGAGGATTATGCGGTGCCGGCGACGATCGAGGATGTCGGGGTGCTCGACGAGATCGGCGCGGTGCTGAAGGGCAGGGGGCTGGGCTGACCACGCACATCGCCGTTGCGTGAGGTTTCGCAACGGCAATACAACTTCACGTTGAATTTACGGTTTGGTGGCAAGATCGACTGTGGTGGGGATAGCCGCAGGCGCTGAATATGGCTGCTTTGCAAGCTGGCCGGATCTTGTTGCCATTGATCGTCGCTCTGGCGCCGTTCGCGCTGGTGCTGGCGCCGCGCGATAACGCGTCGGTGATTGTCTTCGCAGCCGATGGGCGGGCAGCGGCGGCCGCGATCGCGCATGCCGGCGGTACGGTGCTGGCGCGCTTCAGCTCGTTCGGATTCGTTGCCCGCGCCGAGAGCCCGGGCTTTGCGACGCGTCTCTATCTCGCAGGAGCCCTTCTCGTCCTGGACGGCGCCGGTCGCGGCGGCTGCCTGGCCTCGACAGGGCGTTCATGACTCGTGACGGAAGGGTGGATCCGGTGAGCCGCAGCCTCAATGACATTCGTCAGGCCTTCACGACGCCGCTGATGTACGGGCAATGGGGGTTCGTTCCGATCGTCGCCCTCGTCGCCTGGTTCAACGGGCATTCCATGGTTGCGGTCGCTCTGGTCTCCGCGCTTCTCGCGGGTGGCGGAGCGCTGGCCTGGGCGCAGGACAGGACCGGCCTCTCGACGCGGATCACCTCGACGGTCGCGCTGTGCGGGCAGGTCGCCCTGCTGGTGCTGGCCTGCGAAGGCACGCGCTACCAGATCGACATGCACATGGCCTTTTTCGCTGCGCTCGCGGTCACGACGGCGTGGTGCTGCTGGCGGGCGATCCTGGCTGCGACGGCGGTGGTCGCAGTCCACCATCTCGTCCTCAACCTGATCTATCCGCTGGCGGTGTTTCCGGACGGGGCGGAATTCCTGCGCGTCGTCACCCATGCCGTGATCCTGCTGGCCGAGGCCGGCGCGCTCGTCTGGCTGGCGCTGCGGCTCGAAAAGGCATTGTTTACGGCCGATGTGGCGACGGATACAGCCATTGCGAACCAGCAGCGCGAAGATGACCTGCGGCGCGAGGCCGGGCTTGCCGACGACCGGCGCGGCATCGTGGAAGCGCGGCTGCTTGCCGCCGTCGGAACGACGGTCGAGGCGGCGCGGCGCGGCGACTTCTCGGTCCGGACGACGCAAGCCTCCGATCTCGGCCGGCTGAGCTCGCTCGTGCAGGGCGTCGACGAACTCGCCGGCGTCTGCGAAGGCTTTCTCGACGAGACGGACCGGGCGCTGGCGGCGCTGGCGGCGGGCGATCTGACGGCGCGGATGGCGACCGGGTTCGAGGGGCGGCTGGCCGGGGTGGCGGTGAATTTCAACCGCTCGGCCGAGGCGCTGGGCAGCCTGCTGGCTGATGTCACGCAGAGCGCTTCCGATACGCGTCAGGCCGCCGATGCGATCCTGTCGGCGACGGACGACCTGTCGCAACGCGGCGAAAGTCAGGCCGCGGCTCTGGAAGACACGTCCACCGCGATCGAGGGGATTGCCGCGACGATCCGGGCGACGGCGGAGAAGGTTTCCTCAGCCGCCAGCAAGGCCCGCAGCACGGCCGACAGCGCCGATGCAGGCGCGGCCGTTGCCGGCAGCGCCGTGGCGGCGATCGACAGGATCGACGATCAGGCAAGGCGGATCGTCGATATCGTCGAGGTGATGGACGGGCTTGCCTTCCAGACCAATCTGCTTGCGCTCAACGCCTCGGTCGAGGCGGCACGCGCCGGCGAGGGCGGGCGCGGTTTCGCCGTGGTCGCCACCGAGGTCCGGCGGCTGGCTCAGCAATCGGCCGATGCGGCGCGGGATGTCCGGCTGCTGATCGACGAGACCAAGACGCAGGTCGATGAAGGCGTCAGATTGGTGCGCGAGGTTGGGCAAAGCCTGAACCTCGTCTCGGGCGACGCGGCCACGGTGGCGCGGGTCTTCGAGGAAATCAGCGACTCCACACGGGAGCAGACCCGGGCGGTGGGCGCGATCGAGCAGACGCTGGCGCAGATGGGCGCTCTGACTCAGGACGGCGCGCTCGCGGCTGCCCGTACCAGCGCTGCCGGGCATGGCATGGTGGCGACCGCGGAAACGTTGACGCGGCAGACGGAGCGCTTCCGGAGTGCCGCGATCTCCACTCTCGAGCGTGAACGCCAGCGGCGCGTGGCATAGTCACCGAGCCGTCCCGGGGGAGCGGCTCGGTCACGCATCGGTCGAGCCTCAGTCCTCGTCGTCCTCGTCGGCCGGGCGCTTGATCTGCTTCAGCTTGGCGAAGACGGAATCGACGTCGATCGCGGCTTCCTCCTCGCGCTTCGGCCGGCTCATGTCGGCGAAGGGCTGGGTCTCCGTCCGCACGGGCTCCGGAGCGGTCGCTTCCTCGACCGAGAGCAGGGTCGAGCCGGCTTCGGCCAGCGCGGCCGGGCGGTCCTTGGCGGCGCGGGCGACCTCGAAGTCCAGGTCGATCTGCGAGCATAGGCCGAGGCTGACCGGGTCGATCGGATTGAGCTGCTGGGCGTTCCAATGCGTCCGGTCGCGGATCTGCGCGATGGTCGACTTGGTGGTGCCGATCAGGCGGATGATCTGCGCGTCCTTGAGCTCGGGGTGGTTGCGCAGCAGCCAGAGGATGGCGTTCGGACGGTCCTGGCGCTTCGAGACCGGGGTGTAGCGCGGGCCCTTGGTGCGCTTGATCTCCGGCACCTTCACCTTGCGCTCGGCGAGGCGCAGATGGTGGTTCGGGTTCGCGGCGGCGCGCTCGAGCTCCTCGCGGGTGAGCTGGCCGGAGGTGATCGGGTCGAGACCCTTGATGCCGGCCGCCACTTCGCCATCGGCAATGCCGCGCACTTCGAGCGGGTGCAGCTTGCAGAACTCGGCGATCTGCTCGAAGGTCAGCGAGGTGTTCTCGACCAGCCAGACCGCAGTGGCCTTGGGCATCAGCGGGGGTTGTGACACGGGGGGCGTCTCCTGAATTGCCCTGGCGCCGTCTCAGGCTCGGCAGGGCAGGGTCGCGGACAATAGCTCTCATGCGCCGACCGGCCTCCTCGGCCGGCCATCCAAATCATCGACGATGAGCAGGATGGCGCGCCTTATAGGCGAGCGCGTGGCAGGTGTCCATGGAAAGTGACGTTCATATCGTCAGCACGATCTTGCCGATATGGGCGCTCGATTCCATCAGACGGTGCGCCTGCGCCGCTTCCGCCAGCGGGAAGGTCGCGCTGATCAGCGGCTTGCAGCGTCCGGCGTCCAGCAGCGGCCAGACCTTCTCCTGCAATTCCGCTGCGATGGCGGCCTTCTCGGCGACGGTGCGGGGCCGTAGCGTCGAGCCGGTGTGGGTCAGACGCTTCAGCATCAGCCGGCTGAAATTGACCGTCGCTTTCGGCCCGTTGAGGAAGGCGATCTGGACGATGCGGCCCTGATCGGCGGCGGCCTCGTAATTGCGGTCGATATAGTCCCCGCCGACCATGTCGAGGGTCAGGTTCACGCCGCGCCCGGCGGTCGCGGCCTTCGTCGCCGCGACGAAATCCTCCGTGCGGTAGTTGATGGCGTGGTCGGCGCCGAGCTCGCGGCAGGCCTGGCACTTCTCGTCCGAACCCGCGGTCGCCAGCACGGTCGCGCCGAAGGCCTTGGCGAGCTGGATCGCCGTGGTGCCGATGCCCGACGAGCCGCCATGGACGAGGAAGCTCTCGCCCGCCTGCAGGCGCCCGCGCTGGAAGACATTGGTCCAGACGGTGAAATAGGTCTCGGGAACGGCGCCCGCCTCGATCAGCGAAAGCCCTTTCGGCACGGGCAGGGCGTTGCTCTCATGGGCGACGGCGTATTGCGCATAGCCGCCGCCGGCGACGAGGCCGCAAACCTGGTCGCCGAGCGCGAAGCGCGTCGCGCCCTCGCCGAGCGCGACGACCGTGCCGGCGATCTCGAGGCCCGGGATGTCGGAAGCGCCCGGCGGCGGGTTGTAGCCGCCCTGCCTCTGTAGCACGTCGGGCCGGTTGACCCCGGCTGCCGCGACCGCGACGAGGATCTCGCCGGCAGCCGGCTGCGGGACGGGGCGCGTCTGCGGTTTCAGCACGTCGGGGCCGCCGGGGGCCTCCATGCCGATCGCGATCATGGTCCGGGGAACGATGCTCGAAGCGGTGTTCATGAGGCTCTCCTGCTATGGCATCGGGTTGAACGGCGTATTCGATCCGAGACGATAGGTCTTTGTTTTTACGTCGGCTTTGCCCGAAAACCGCATTTGGTTTTCGGGCCGCTGCCCCCGGCATGTTGCGGCGCAGCTTGGCGGCATGGGTCAGAGTTGTTTAGCCTACCCGTTCGAGTTTGGTGAGATGCGAGGCCGCCATGTCGTTATTCCCGGAGGATGATCGCCCGAAGCCGAAGCGCGTCCATGAGATCGGGCAGGATCTGTCGACCCTGTCGCTGGGCGAGCTGGAGGAGCGGATTGCCGCGCTGAAGGCCGAAATCGAGCGGCTGACCGAGGCGCGGGCGAGCAAGAGCGCGTCGCGCGCGGCGGCGGACGCCTTCTTCCGCCGGCCGGCCTGAAAATCGGGCGGGCAGGGTGCCATTAAGGGATCATTAATGATTCCAAAGTATGAATCGCATCATCCAGTTTGTCTGGATGTGAGTGGCTCCTGCCTACTCTGTTTGACGCCTCCCTGTTGACCTTCACGAGCCGCCTTTGGCGGCTCTTTTTTTATCCGGGGGGCATCCGGGGTACCGGGGCGGGCCGCCTTGTTGCCGCCATGGATGTCTACCTCCATTAAGGTTAACGACATCTTACCGGGGCCGGTCATCGTTAACGGCGCTATCCTTGCGGTGTCGTGGGCATGATCCGCGTTGCGTTCCAGAGGCGCACGCGATTGTGCCGATGGGAGACACCGTATGAACGACGCCCAGTTGCTCGAACTGCCCCGGGAAGGAACGATCTCCTTCGCGCGCGGCTTCGTTCGATCCGACGCCTTCATGATCCTGTTCCGCGAGGGCATGGGGCTGGTCGAGCAGACCGCGGCCTATCTCGATGGCGAGGGCCGCAAGGAATCGGCGGCGCTGCCGCGCGAGGTCGCGCTGACCTATGCCACCGAGAGCATGCGCCTGACCACGCGGCTGATGCAGATCGCTTCCTGGCTGCTGGTGCAGCGAGCCGTCGCGGAGGGCGAGATGACGGCCGAGCAGGCGCGGGCCGAGCACAGCAAGGTCAAGATCGGCGATCCGATGATCCCGCCGGCCGAGCATATCGTCGCCCGGCTGCCCGAGCGGCTGCGCCAATTGATGGACCATTCGGTCCGCCTTCAGGCGCGCATCCGCCATCTCGAGGAGCAGATGTCGGGCCATGCCCCGCTGCCGGAGACCGCGAACCCGGTGCAGGACCAGCTCGCCAGCCTGCAGGCGCGGCTTGAGCTGCGGAGCTGAGAGCTAGAGGCCTGCCCCGTCATGCTCGGGCTTGACCCGAGCATGACGGAAAACAGTCCGTTCCGTCCCGAGATTCTCGGATCTTCGCTTCGCTGCGTCCGAGTATGACGGCGAGGCTTCCGAAACAAAAAACCCGGCCGCGAGGCCGGGTTTTTGCATTTTCGGAGGAAGCAGCCTTGCGACCGCCTCGACTTACTTCTTGCCGATCGTGCCGAGGCCAGCGAAGCGCGAGTTGAAGCGCGAGACACGGCCGCCGCGGTCCAGCATATGCTGCGTGCCGCCTGTCCAGGCCGGGTGGGTCTTCGGGTCGATGTCGAGGTTCAGCGTGTCGCCTTCCTTGCCGTAGGTCGAGCGCGTCGCATACTCGCTGCCATCGGTCATGACGACCTTGATGGTGTGGTAGTCGGGGTGGATGCCGGCCTTGGCCATGACGAAATCCTCGAAGCTTACAAAAACGGGCGTGTCGACAAGCAGGCGGACCTGCCCGGCCCGTCGAAAGAATTCGGATGAGCCTGTCGTGAAGTCGCGAGCACATATCGCAGACGCAGGCGCAGCGCAAGTTTGACGGTGCCGAACCACGCCTGCGGCGTTGCGACATTTGCCAAGGCTTGCCCGATCGGCTTTGTCCGGTGTTGAAGATTGCTATCGTTCCAGGGCGCGCGAAGCGCGCGATTGCAGCAGGAGTTCCGGCGCGTGGCCGAAGCTGACGGGAAAGACGACAAGGCGCGGCCGGATTTCCGTTCGCTGGCGACCTTCTGGCCCTATGCGCGGGCGCAGAAGCGGCGCATCGCCGCGGCTCTGGTCGCGCTCATCGTGGCCTCGCTGGCGACGCTGATCCTGCCCGTCGCGGTCCGGCGCGTCATCGATGTCGGCTTTGCCGGCGGGGAGCAGCAGCTCGCCAACAGCTATTTCATCCTGCTGATCGGCGTCGTCGCCGTGCTGGCGCTGGCGAGCTCGGCGCGATTCTATCTGGTGATGACGGTCGGCGAGCGCATCGTCGCCTCGCTGCGCGCCGACGTCTTCCGGCATCTGACACGGCTGGAGCCCGCCTTCTTCGATTCGAGCAAGGCGGGCGACCTCGTCTCGCGGCTCACCGCCGACACGACGCAGATCAAGTCCACCTTTGCCTCGACCGCCTCGATCGCTCTGCGCAACGCCATCATGGCGCTGGGCGCGCTCGGGCTGATGGTGGCGACGAGCCCGCGGCTCTCGGCCATCGTCATCGGCGTGATCCCGCTGATCGTGATTCCGCTGGTGATGTCGGGCCGCTCGGTCAGGCGCCGCGCCCGGATGGCGCAGGACCGGCTGGCCGAGGCTTCCGCCTTCGCGGCGGAGGCGGTCGGCGCCATCCGCACCATGCAATCCTTCGGCGCGGCGGCGCAGACATCGGCCCGCTTCGAGGCGGCCTCGGACGGGGCCTATGGTGCCTCGCGGGAGGCGACGGCCTCGCGGGCGCTGCTGTCGGGCGTGGCGATCTTCCTGGTCTCGGCCAGCGTCGTCTGCGTGCTGTGGGTCGGCGCGACCGAGGTGTTCGACGGGCGCATGACCGGCGGACGGCTGTCGCAGTTCATCCTCTATGCGGTGCTGGCGGCGAGCTCGCTCGGCCAGCTCTCGGAGGTCTATGGCGATATCAGCGCCGCGGCGGGCGCCTCCGGCCGGCTTGGCGAAATCCTGGCGATGAAGCCTGCCATCGCCGCGCCGCCGATGCCTAAGCCGATGCCCGAGGCCTCGCTCGGCGAGCTCGCCTTCGAGGATGTTTCGTTCAGCTATCCCGGGCGGGACGCCTCGGCGCTCCATCATCTCAGCTTCTCGATCCGGCCGGGCGAGCGCATCGCGCTGGTCGGCCCGTCCGGCGCGGGCAAGAGCACGGTGCTGCAGCTGGCACTGCGCTTCTACGATCCGCAGGGCGGGCGCGTCGTCGTCGATGGCGTGGCCGGGCCCGAAGCCGATCCGGAGGTCTGGCGGCAGCGTTTCGCGCTGGTGCCGCAGGAGCCGACCGTCTTCGGTGTCTCGGTTCGGGACAATATCGCCTATGGCCGCCCCGATGCCACGCAGGCCGAGGTCGAGGAGGCGGCGCGGCTCGCGGCGGCGGACGGCTTCATCCGGGCCCTGCCGCAGGGCTACGACACCATCGTCGGCGAGCGCGGGGTGACGCTCTCGGGCGGGCAGCGCCAGCGGCTCGCGATTGCGCGGGCGGTGCTGAAGGACGCGCCGATCCTGCTGCTCGACGAGGCGACGAGCGCGCTCGATTCCGAAAGCGAGCGGGCTGTGCAGGATGCGCTCGACCGGTTGATGCTGGGGCGCACGACGCTGGTCGTCGCGCATCGCCTCGCGACCATCCTCTCGGCCGACCGCATCCTGGTGATGGAGGAAGGGCGCATCGTCGAGCAAGGCACCCACGCCGAGCTCAAGGCGCGCGGCGGGCTCTATGCGAGGCTGGCAGCGTTGCAGTTCGGGCTGGAGGCGGCCTGAGGCCAGCCCTCAGCGCGGCAGCGAGGCGTAATAGGCCGAAAGCGCCTGAGCCTCGGCCAGGGAGATCGAGCGGGCCATGTAGCGCATCTCCTTGTGCGGGCGCTTGCCGGAGCGGAAGGCCAGCATCTGGTTGTACATGTAGAGTTCGTTCTGGGCGGCGAGATGCGGTACGTCGGCGCTGCGGGCGATGCCGTCGAGACCGTGACAGAGCGCGCATTCCTCGGCCGGCGAGGTCCGTGGCTCGGCCGATGCAGGATAGGCCCCCAGCAGCGCAAGGATGGCGAGCAGCGGCCGCGCGGCCGCAAGCCTGCGGGACATGGCCTCAGCGCTCCGTGATCTTGAACTCGATGCGCCGGTTGCGGCGATGGGCCTCGTCGGTGTTGGCGAGGTCGAGCGGCTGGTATTCGCCGAAGCCGGTCGCCGCGACGCGGTCATTGGGCAGGCCGCGCGACATCAGATACTCCACCACCGCGATGGCGCGGGCCGCGGAGAGATACCAGTTCGACGGGAACTGCGCCGTCTTGATCGGGCGGTTATCGGTGTGGCCGTCTACGCGCAGGATCCAGGGCAGGTCCGGTGGCATCTCGCGGGCGAGGTCGAGCAGGACCGTGGCGAATTTGTCGAGCTCGGCCTGGCCCTCCGGCTTCAGCACCGCCTGGCCGGCATCGAAGAAGATCTCGGACTGGAAGACGAAGCGGTCGCCGACGGTGCGGATGTCCGGCCGCGTGCCGAGCACTTGCCGCAGCCGCCCGAAGAAATCGGAGCGGTAGCGCGCCAGCTCCTGCACGCGCTGGGCCAGCGCCACGTTGAGGCGCGAGCCGAGATCGGCGATGCGGGTCTGCGAATCCCTGTCCTTGGCCTCGGAGGCGGCGAGCGCCTCCTCCAGCGCCGCGAGCTGGCGGCGCATGGCGATGATCTGCTGGTTGACGAGGTCGACCGATGCCTGGGCACGGGCTGAGAGCTGCTTCTCGCTCTCCAGCGCCTTCTGCGTCTCGGCGAGCTGGGCGCCGGCATTGCCGTTCTGCTGCGTGTCGAGCAGGCCCTGCAGGCGGCTGCGCTCGCCCTGCGTCTGGGCGAGCGTCGACTGCATGAGCTGGAGGCTCTCCTGCGCCTGCCGGTTGGAGGAACGCTCCAGGGCGAGCAGGTCGGTGAGCTCCGAGATCTGCTTGTTGAGCCGCTCCAGCGCCGTGTCCTTGCCGGTCAGCTCCTGCGAGAGGAAGAACTGGCCGAGCACGAAGACGGTGAGCAGGAAGACGATGCCGATCAGCATCGTCGAGAGCGCGTCGACGAAGCCGGGCCAGAAATTCACGTCCTCGCGGCGGTGGGCGCGGGAAAGGGCCATCGTCAGTTTCCTGCTGCGGTTGCGGGGCGGATCATGGCTCCGTGATGTGGTCCGCGGTGAGGCGCTCGATGAGCCGCTTCATATCCTTCTCGCGGGTGGCCTGCGCCTCGACCCAGTCGCGGATCATCTGCTGCTCGGAACGCATGTGCTGGACGAGCCCCTGGATGCCTTCGGCGAGATTGGCGAGCGCCTGCGTCGCCGCCCGGTTGTTGGCGGCGCCGTCGGCCATCGCCGCGCTCAGCTTGTCGAAGCGGTCGGCCAGCGGGTTGCCGGTCGGCAGGAGCGGGGTCACGCCCGGCAAGGCGGTGCGCGTGCCGAGCCAGCTTTCGATCTCGTTGCGGAAGCGGCGCTGCGCCTGCGCGACCTGCAGGTCGAGAAAGCCGAGAATCAGCGAGCCGGCGATGCCGAAGAGCGAGGACGAGAAGGACAGGCCCATGCCGGCCAGCGGCGCCGAGAGCCCGGCCTTGAGATCGTCGAAGAGCACGCCGGCTTCCGCCCCGGTGCGCAGCGAGTTGATGACCGAGCCGACCGAGCCGACCGTCTCGAGCAGGCCCCAGAAGGTGCCGAGCAGGCCGAGGAAGACGAGCAGGCCGGCGAGATAGCGCAGCACCTCGCGCCCGTCATCGAGTCGGACGGAGACCGATTCGACGATGGAGACGGCCTGGGCCGGCGCGAGGCTGGCCTCGTCCAGCGCCGGCAGCACGGAGCCGAGCGGCGCGATGACCTCGCCGCGGCGGATTTCGGCATGGCGCGGCGCGGCGGCGAGGCGGGTGGCGGCGCGCGCCTCGCTGTGCAGCCGCCAGAGCTCGCGCAGCGCGACCAGCACGCCGACGAGCAGCGCGCCGAGGATGAGGCCGTTCAGCCCCGGATTGGTCATGAAGGCCTTGGCCAGCCCGGCTTGGAGGATGTAGCCGAGGAAGCCGATCAGCGCGAGGAAGACCAGCGCGCGGACGACATAGCGGAGAGGCCGGGAGAAGCGGGTGTCGTCTCGCGGGGGTGCGACCGTGATCTCTTCGGCCGCCAGATCCTCGTTCGCCATGCTTCGTCTTCCGTTCGCCTCGGATCGCAGAGCGCGCGATTCCCCGACCAGGCTGGTTCAACCCGGTCGGATCCTGCTCGCAGGGAACTGTCGCCTCCCCTACGGACAGGATCAAGCCTGAAAGATCAAGGTTCTATGTCAGCCGGCCGTCTTGAGGGCCGCGCGCAGCGCCTGTTCACAGGCTTCGTTGCCGCAGATGACGTCCTTCGCGCTGGTCACCTGCTTGCCGTCGAGCGTGCCGAAGGTGCCGCCGGCTTCGCGGATCAGCACGCTGCCGGCCGCGAAATCCCAGGTGTTGAGCCCGCGCTCCCAGTAGCCGTCGAGGCGGCCTGCGGCGACATAGGCAATGTCGAGCGCGGCCGAGCCCAGGCGGCGGACATTGGCGAAGCGTGGCATCACGGCCGCAAGTTCACGCAGGAACTGGCCGTGCCCGCCCTTGCCGATATGCGGAATGCCCGTGCCGACCAGCATCTCCGTCGGCTCGCGGAGGCCGGAGACGCGCAGGCGGCGGTTGTTGACATAGGCGCCCTTGCCCTTCTCGGCCATGAACAGCTCGTCCTTGGCCGCGTCATAGACGATGCCGGCGATGAACTGGTTATCGCGCTCCAGCGCGACCGAGATGTTCCAGTGCGGGATGCCGCGCAGGAAGTTGTGGGTGCCGTCGAGCGGGTCGATATGCCAGCGGTTGCTCTCGTCCGTGCCGTGGACGACGCCGCTCTCCTCCATGACGAAGCCGTAGCCGGGACGGGCCTTCTCCAGCGACTCGCGCAGGATCTGTTCGGCCTTGTGATCCGCCTTGGAGACGAAGTCGCCCGGTCCCTTGGCGAGCACCTGCAGATTCTCGACCTCGCCGAAATCGCGCTTCAGCGAACGGGACGCCTTCATCACGGCGTCGGTCATCACGGTCATCAACGGAGAACGAATCATCTGAACCTCTTGCGCGCCGTCACGGCACGGTGAGCCTGCGGCAGCGTAGCGCGCGGCGAAAATAGCGTGCCGTCACTTGCGCGGCTCTTAGGGCGCCGTCAAGACGAAGCTGCTGATGCGGGAGGCGGCCATGCCGGCGGCGCGGCCCTTCTGCTCGGGATTGAGACGGTCGAACAGCTCGTCCAGGGCCGCATCGTCGAGCCCTTGTGAGCGGGCGGCGAGATGCCAGGCGGCGGCCTCGATCGTGTCGGGCGCGATGCCGAGGCCGAACTGATAGAGTTTGGCGAGGCGGTTCTGGGCGATGGCGTTGCCCTGATAGGCGGCGTGCAGGAAAAGTTTCGCCGCGGCGGCTTCGTCCTTCGGCACGCCGGTGCCGTTGAACAGCATGATGGCGTATTCGACCTCGCCCGGCACATTGCCGGCGGCGGCGGCCTTCTTCAGCCAGCCGGCCGCGACCTCCCCGGATTGCGGCAGGCCGCGACCCTGCCTGGCAAGGACGCCGAGCGCATGCATCGCATCGCCGATCTGGGCCTTCGCGGCGACCTGAAGGCAGGCGATGGCGCGCTTGTCGTCAGCCTCCCGGCCCGTCGCCAGCAGCGCGAGGGCGAGGTTGTAGTTGGCCAGCGGGTGGCCGGCGGCGGCGGCCTTCTCCAGCAATTGCCCGGCGCGGACGGGATCGGGCTTGCCGCTGTTCGGGTCGAGCAACTCGGTCGCCAGCGCGAAGGTGGCGTTGATGTCGCCGCGCGCATCCGCCTGCTGGTACCATTCGGTGGCCGCCTTCTGGTCGGGCGCCACGCCGAGGCCCTGGCGGTAGATCTCGCCCAGCAGCGTCATCGCGGCGGCGTCGTTGTGATCGGCCTCGACGCGCTTCAGCGCCTCGGTCTGGGCGCGCCGGTAGTGGCCGGCTTGATAGGCGCCATAGGCGAGGTCCTCGAACGGCGCGCCGGCGGCGCTCGTCGTGCCCGCGGCGCCGAGCGAGGCTGCCAGCAGGATCGCGCAGCCCGCTCGCTTCATCGGGCGGCCTTCCGCGCCGCGCAGGCGGACATGGCGGCATTGGCGGCCTCGACCAGGGCGCGGATGTCCTGCCCCTCGGCAAAGGCCCAGGCGCCGAGGGCCACGAATTCGGCCCCGGTTTCGATCAGCGGCTCGATCGAGTCGGCATCCGGCGCATAGGCGACGCAGGGCGTCTCGAAGATCTCGGCCCACCAGCCGGCGCGCTCGATCACCGCCGGCAGGGGCGGCATGCTGCCGTCCGGCCGCGGCTCGCCGAACATGACGTAGTCGACGCCGGCCTCGCCGGCATCCATGGCGTCATGGCGCGCCCTGAGGCCGCCGACGCCGATGATGCGCTCGGTCTTGAGGCTGGCGCGCGCCTCCGCGATCGCCTGCGGGCCGCCGGTGATATGCACGCCGTCAGCGCCGCCGCGCGCGGCGACCAGCGCATTGTCCTCGACGATGAGGGCGACGCTGTTGCCTTGTACCGGGCCGGCGAGGCGCTTGACGCGCTCGATGCGGCTGCGGTCGTCGCCGGGCGTCAGCCGGAGCAGGATGGCCGCGACATCGCCGCCGGCCATCGCCTGCATCAGGCGGAAGGCCATGGCGTCGGCGTCCTCGACCGGCGGGGTGACGAGCATCAGGCGAGTGGGGGAAGGATGTGTTGTCATGATCGGCTGCGCAAACGGCCCGCAGCGAAGTCCAATGTCAAGACCGCAAGCCCGGCAACGAGGCTCCAGAAGGCCGAGCCGATGCCGAAAAGCGAAAGACTCGACGCCGCGACGCAGAATGCGATCGCCGCGGCGAAGCGCTCCCGGTCCGACGACATCGATTGCGCAAGCGCGCCGGTGAAGGAGCCGGCGAGGCCCAAGCCCGCCACGGCGACGATCAGCGCCTTCGGCAGCGCCAGCAGGAGCGCGATCAGCAGGCCGGTGCAGCCGGCGATGACGAGATAGGAAAAGCCGTAGATCACGCCCGCCTTCCAGCGCTGCTTCGGATCGGGATGGGTGTCGCTGCCGGTGCAGATCGAGGCCGATATTGCCGCCATGTTGGACATATGCGCGCCGAAGGGCGCGGTCAGCAGCGAGACGAGCCCGGTGGCGAACAGGGCCGGCGCCGTCGGAGGATTGTAGCCGGCGGCGCGCAGCACGGCGAAGCCCGGCAGGTTCTGGGCTGCCATGGTGACGAGATAGAGCGGGACGCCGATACCGAGCATGGCGCCAATATCGAAGCGTGGCGTGACGAATTCGAGGCTGGTGAGCGCGATCCCGCCTGCCGGCCAGTGGGCGAGCCCGCCCAGGAAGCTGATGACGACGCCGGCGACCAGCGCCGCGACGACGCCCAGGAACGGGTTGAGAAGCCGCGCGACGAAGAAGATCGCGAGCAGGGGCAGCACGAGCAGCGGCGATATCCGCATTTCGTCGAAGACGGCGACGACGAAACGGAAGATCACGCCGGCCAGCATCGCCGAGGCGATTGGCATCGGGATGCGCTCGATCAGCCGGCCGAGCGGGCGGAAGGCGGCGGTCAGCATCATCAGGAGGGCCGCGACGAGGAAGGCGCCGACGGCAGAGGCCATGTCGAAGCCGCTGGCGGCGGCGATCAGCGCCGCACCCGGCGTCGACCAGGCGCAGATCATCGGCATGCGGTAGCGCCAGGACAGCCAGATGCTGGGCAGGCCGGTGCCGATGGCGAGGGCGGCGACCATGGAAACGGTCTGCTCGGGCGTGGCGCCGAGCGCCTGCGCGGCCGAAAGAATGACCGCGACCGAGGCGGCGAAGCCGACGAAGACCGCAACGAGGGCGGAGAAGACGATCGACATGGGGTTGCGGGGACCAGCGGGGCAGGGACAGCGCTGCCCTTGGATCAGAAATCGCACCGCGCGGAAAGGGCGCTCCCGGCATGGCTGCAGCGAGCGCGACGTACGACGAGCGCGGTCGTCAGGGCAGAAACCGCCCGACCTTGGCTTCGAGCAGGTGGACGAGGGCTGGGTCCATGAACGCGTAGTTGTCGGGAATGTCGAGGCAGATCACCCGCGCCGATTTCAGATATTTGCCGAAACGCCGCTGCAGCTTGGCGCGCTGCTCGCGCTCCATCACGAAGATCAGGTCGGCCCAGGCAACGAGATCGCTTGTCAACGGCACGTCCGCATCGTGGTTCGTGCCGGCGGACGCGACCTCAAGGTCACGCCTCTCAGAGAAGATCTGTTCGGCCGTGGGGCTGCGCAACCGATTCCGGCTGCAGACGAACAGAACTTTCTTCATGGGATGGAGGCCTTGCGGGTGAAGCGATGCTCCACCCGCCCGAAATCGTCTTTCACGCCGCCTTCTTCGCGCCGAAGGTCGGGTCGAGCTCGCCCTTGGCGTAGCGCTTGGCCATCTCGGCGAGCGTGATCACGCGCTTGATCTTGGAAGCCTGGCCGGCGGTGTTGAACTCCTCGAGCCGCTTCTTGCAGAGCGCGGTCATCGCCTCCATGGCGGGCTTCAGATACTTGCGCGGATCGAACTCGCCGGGGTTCTCGGACAGAATCTTGCGGATCTGGCCGGTCATCGCCATGCGGTTGTCGGTGTCGATGTTGATCTTGCGCACGCCGTGCTTGATGCCGCGCTGGATCTCCTCGACCGGCACGCCCCAGGTCTGGGGCATCTTGCCGCCATACTGGTTGATGATGTCCTGAAGGTCCTGCGGAACGCTGGACGAGCCGTGCATGACGAGATGCATGTTCGGCAGCTTCTTGTGGATCTCCTCGATGACGTTCATCGCGAGGATCGCGCCGTCGGGCTTGCGGGTGAATTTGTAGGCGCCGTGCGAGGTGCCCATGGCGATGGCGAGCGCATCGACCTTGGTCTCGGCGACGAACTTCACCGCCTCGTCGGGATTGGTCAGGAGCTGGTCGTGGCTGAGCTTGCCCTCGAAGCCGTGGCCGTCCTCCTTCTCGCCTTCGCCGGATTCGAGCGAGCCGAGCACGCCGAGCTCGCCCTCGACGGAGATGCCGCCGAGATGGGCCATGTCGGTGACGGTCTTGGTCACGCCGACATTGTAGTCCCAGTCGCCCGGGGTCTTGCCGTCGGCCTTGAGCGAGCCGTCCATCATCACCGAGGTGAAGCCGGCCTGGATCGCGGTCATGCAGGTCGCCGGCTCGTTGCCGTGGTCGAGATGCACGCAGACCGGGATATGCGGATAGATCTCGGTGACGGCGTCCATCATGTGCTTGAGCATGATGTCGTTGGCGTAGCTGCGGGCGCCGCGTGAGGCCTGGATGATCACCGGCGCGTCGGTGGCGTCCGCTGCCGCCATGATCGCCAGCGCCTGCTCCATGTTGTTGATGTTGAAGGCGGGCACGCCGTAGTCGTTCTCGGCGGCATGGTCGAGCAACTGGCGAAGCGTGATACGGGCCACGATGGCACTCCCCTTTAGCTAAATCGGTATGATGGTTGGATTTAGTGCGTAAGCGCCGCTCGCGCAAAGCCAAAGCGGCGACGTGCTGAAAATGCAAAGGGCCGCCCGTTGCCGGGCGGCCCCTGAAAAACAGCCGGAATCAGGCCTTCCGAAGCGCCTCGACGCCCGGCAGGGGCTTGCCTTCCATCCATTCGAGGAAGGCGCCGCCCGCCGTCGAGACATAGGTCAGCTCGTCGGCGACGCCGGCATGGTTCATCGCCGAGACGGTGTCGCCGCCGCCGGCAACGGCAACCAGCTCGCCGGCCGCGACCCGCTTGGCGACGGCCTTGGCGACAGCGACGGTCGCGGTATCGAAGGGCGGCAATTCGAAGGCGCCGAAGGGCCCGTTCCAGACCAGCGTCTTCACCTTGCCGAGCCGCAGCACGACCTCGGCGATCGAGAGCGGGCCGGCATCGAGGATCATCTCGTCGGCCTCGACCCCATCGACCGGCACGACGCGATAGCCCGGATGGGCCTTGAACTCGCGGGCCACCAGCGCATCGACCGGCAGCAGGATCTCGCAGCCGGCGGCCTTGGCCTTCTCCTCGATCTCGCGGGCGGTGCCGGCGAGATCGTGCTCGCACAGCGACTTGCCGACATCGACGCCGCGGGCGGCGAGGAAGGTGTTGGCCATGCCGCCGCCGATGACGAGGACGTCGACCTTCTTCACGAGATTGCCGAGCAGGTCGAGCTTGGTCGAGACCTTGGCGCCGCCGACGATGGCCATCACCGGGCGGGCGGGGTTGTCGAGACCGGCGGAGAGCGCCTCCAGCTCGGCCTGCATGGTGCGGCCGGCATAGGCCGGCAGGACATGGGCGAGGCCCTCGGTCGAGGCGTGCGCCCGGTGTGCGGCCGAGAAGGCGTCGTTGACATAGAGATCGCCATTGGCGGCGATCGCCCTCACGAAGTCCGGATCGTTCTTCTCGTCGCCTGCGTGGAAGCGGGTGTTCTCCAGCAGCAGAACGTCGCCGTTCTTTGCAGCCGTCACGGCCTTGGCGACGTCGTCGCCGATGCAGTCCTCGACGAAGGTGACGGGCCGGCCGAGCGCATGCGCCAGCGCCGGCACGACCTGCTTCAGGCTGTTCTTGTCGTCGCGGCCCTTGGGACGGCCGAAATGGGCGAGGAGGATGACCTTGCCGCCCTTGTCGGCGATCTCGCGAATGGTCGGCAGCACGCGGTCGATGCGGGTGGTGTCGCTGACCTCGCCGTCCTCCATCGGGACGTTGAGATCGACGCGGACGAGGACGCGCTTGCCGGCGACATCGGCATCGTCGAGGGTGCGGAAGGCGCTCATCGCGACAGCAGGCCCCCGAACAGGCCGGGCACGCCGAATTTCAGCACGAGGATGGTGAGGATGACCGTCAGCACCGCGGTGACGATCGCGGTCATGAACAGGGTGCCGGCGCGCGGCGTCGCGTCGACGCGGCTGCGCAGATTGGAGATCTCGCCGCGGATCGCGGCGAAGTCCATGGTGCCGGCCGCAGCGTCGACCTTGTGGGCACTGCGCTCCAGCGAGGCCTCGGCGCGGGTCAGCACCGCCTCGTAACGGGCGAACTTCTCCTCGATGCGGGCGGCCTTCTCCTCGATGCGGGAGAGCTGGTCGAGGCCACGCGGCTCCTGCCTGGAAGCGGGTTCGGCGGAGGCCGGCACCGCGGAGCCGACGATCGCGGCCGGGGCAGGCGTCGCCGGCGCAGGAGCGGCCGGGGCCGGGCTCGGTGCGGGGGGCGGCGTCACGGCGGGCGTCTCGACAGGGGCCGGGGACGTGACGGTCGGCTCGATCTTGGCCATGGGCTCTCCGCAGTTTGAAGGAAACGGGCGAGGCCGCGCCGGAACGCGGCCTCGCTTTCAGAGGTCGATCAGAGCAGCGCGCCCATGGCGACGGCGGTGTCGCTCATGCGGTTCGAGAAGCCCCATTCGTTGTCGTACCAGGACAGCACGCGCACGAACTTGTCGTCCATGACCTTGGTCTGGTCGAGGGCGAAGGTCGAGGAATGCGGATCGTGGTTGAAGTCGATCGAGACGTTCGGCTGGTCGGTGACGCCGAGGATGCCCTTCAGCGGGCCGCGCTTCGAGGCCTTGATGATGGCCTCGTTCACCTTCTCGACCGTGGTCTTGCGCTTCGAGATGAACTTGAAGTCGACGACCGAGACGTTCGGGGTGGGAACGCGGATCGAGGTGCCGTCGAGACGACCCTTGAGCTCGGGGATGACGAGGCCGATCGCCTTGGCGGCACCGGTCGAGGTCGGGATCATCGACATGGCGGCGGCGCGGGCGCGGTAGAGATCCTTGTGCATCGTGTCCAGCGTCGGCTGGTCGCCGGTATAGGCGTGGATCGTGGTCATGAAGCCCTTGTCGATGCCGACGGCGTCATGGAGCACGCGCACGACCGGCGCGAGGCAGTTCGTCGTGCAGGAGGCGTTCGAGACGATCAGGTGGTCCTTGGTCAGCTCGTGCTGGTTGACGCCGAAGACGACGGTCAGGTCGGCGCCGTCGCAGGGAGCCGAGACCAGGACGCGCTTGGCGCCGGCGGCGAGATGGGCGGCGGCCTTCTCCTTGGTGGTGAAGAGGCCGGTGCATTCCAGCGCGATGTCGACGCCGAGCGCCTTGTGCGGCAGCTCCTTCGGGTCGCGGATGGCGGTGACCTTGATCGGGCCGCGGCCGACATCGATCGTGTCGCCGGAGACGGTCACCGTGCCGGGGAAGCGGCCATGGACGGAGTCGAAGCGGAAGAGATGGGCGTTGGTCTCGACCGGGCCGAGATCGTTGATCGCCACGACCTCGATGTCCTTGCGCTTCGACTCGATGATCGCGCGCAGAACGTTGCGCCCGATGCGGCCGAAGCCGTTGATCGCTACCTTCACCGTCATGTCTTCCTCTCCTTCGCCGAGCGTCCGGCGTGAGCCGTCGCTATCCACGCGGGCAATTCGGCCAAAGCATGGCCGAATGCAAGACTTGTCTCGGGAAACTCAGCCCGGTGGCCTGAAAATCAGGCGTTATGCTTCTTCATCGCGGCATCGGCGACGGCTTCCGCCGTGATGCCGAAATGCTTGTAGACGTCCTTGTAGGGGCCGCTCGCCCCGAAGGAGTGCATGCCGACGAAGCCGCCATCATGCCCGATCACCGCATCCCAGCCGAAGCGGACGCCGGCCTCGACCGCGACCTTGACGGGCGCCGAGCCGATGATCGCGGCTTGGGTCGCCTCGTCCTGCGCCAGCAGCAGTTCGAGCGAGGGCACCGAGACGACGCGCGCGCGCACGCCCTTTTCCGCCAGCAGTTTGCGCGCGGCGACCGCGAGCTCGACCTCGGAGCCGGAGGCGAAGAGCGAGACCTGGGCCTTGCCGCCCTCGGCCGCCAGCAATTCATAGGCGCCAGCCGCCGAGCGGTTCTTCGCCGAGGCGTCGGTGCGCAGCTGCGGCAGGTTCTGGCGCGTGAGGGCCAGAACCGTCGGGCCATCCGTGCGCTCCAGCGCGATCTGCCAGGCCTCCGCCGTTTCGATCGTATCGGCCGGGCGGAAGACGCGCATGTTCGGCATGGCGCGCAACGAGGCGATCTGCTCGACCGGCTGGTGGGTCGGGCCGTCCTCGCCGAGCCCGATCGAGTCATGCGTCATGACGTAGACCACCGGAACGCCCATCAGCGCGGCAAGCCGCATCGAGGGGCGGGCATAGTCGGCAAAGACCAGGAAGGTGCCGCCAGCGGTGCGGAAGCCGCCATGCAGGGTGATGCCGTTCATCGCGGCGGCCATGCCGTGCTCGCGGATGCCGTAGCGGACGTAGCGGCCCTTCGGGGTCTTCGGGGTGAAGTCCTCCGCCGCCTTGGTGCGGGTGTTGTTCGACGGCGTCAGGTCGGCCGAGCCCATCACCAGCTCCGGCATCACCGGGATGATGGCTTCGAGCGCCAGCTCCGAGGCCTTGCGGGTGGCCACAGCCTGCGGCGCGGCGATCAGCGCCTTCTTATGGGCGAGGATCGCCTTGTCGAGCTTGGCCGGCACGATATGCGCCAGACGGCGCTCGAACTCGGCGCGCTTGCGCTCGGAGAGCAGGCCGAAACGGCTCCTCCAGCTGGCGTGGGCATTCGCGCCGGCCGCGCCGGCGGCGCGCCAGGCCTTCAGCACATCTGCCGGGACCTCGAAGGGGCCGCCGGTGATGCCGAGCGCCTTTTTGGCGGCGGCAAGCTCCTCGGCGCCGAGCGGCTCGCCATGGGCCTTGGAGGTGCCCGCCTTCTTCGGCGCGCCGAAGCCGATCACGGTCTTGCAGGCGATCATGGTCGGCTTGTTCGACTTCTGGGCGCGGCGGATCGCGGCCTCGATCGCGTCGGGATCATGGCCGTCGACGCGCTCGGAGCGCCAGCCGCAGGCCTTGAAGCGCGCGACCTGGTCGACATTGTCGGTGATGGTCAGCGGGCCGTCGATCGAGATGCCGTTATCGTCCCAGAACACGATCAGCTTGTTGAGCTTCTGATGGCCAGCGAGCGCGATCGCCTCCTGGCTGATGCCTTCCATCAGGTCGCCGTCGGATGCCAGCACATAGGTGTGGTGGTCGACGACCTTCTTGCCGAACTCGGCGGCGAGCATGCGCTCGGCCATCGCCATGCCGACGGCGGTGGCGAGGCCCTGGCCGAGCGGGCCGGTGGTGGTCTCGACGCCGGCGGTCTCGAAATTCTCGGGGTGGCCGGGAGTCCGGGAGCCGAGCTGGCGGAACTTCTCGAGGTCGGCGAGCTCCATGCCGGGCGTGCCGGTGAGATAGAGCAGGGCGTAGAGCAGCATCGAGCCGTGGCCGGCGGAGAGCACGAAGCGGTCACGATCCGGCCAGCGCGGATCGGCGGCGTCGTATTTCATCACGCGGGTGAACAACACGGTCGCGACGTCGGCGGCGCCCATCGGCAGGCCGGGATGGCCGGACTTGGCCTTCTCGACGCCGTCCATCGCCAAGCCGCGGATGGCATTGGCGAGCTTGTCGTGCTGGGCGCGGTCGATGGTGGTCATGGTGATCTCGTGGCTCCGTCTGGCGGGCGGGGCGGTCCGGCCCGACCCCGCGCGAGGCGGGCAGGACGGTCCGACAAAGGCAAGCGCAGATGACTTCGAAAGGACGGCTGGATTAGGCCCGGCGCTCGCCTTGAGTCAATTCGCGGCGGGCGGTTTCGTGCCTCGGAAGGCGCGGCGCAGGGTCGTTTCCGCAAGCTTTGCCTCAGCGCATGTGGACAAGCCCTTGGCAATTGCAGGTTTCCTGCGGCCGGGATTCACGTTTCCCACGCTTCTGCTGTAAATTCAGGCACGAATCGCGTGAGCCGGCTTCGATCTGAAAGGAGAGCGATGGTGGCGAGCCTGATGCTGGACAATGCGCTGGCGCGCCTCGATGCGGCGCTGGGGCAGTTGGAAGCGGCGGCACGGCGACGGGTCGAGGCCGAGCGCGGCCGGGCCAATCTCGAGACCGAGCTGGCGCTGATGCAGGACGACCGGGCGCGGCTGGCGGCCGAGCTCGACGGGACGATGGCCCGGCTCGGCCATGTCGAGGCGGCGGCTGGTGACGTCGACCAGCGCCTGATGCGGGCGATGAACGTGATCGGCGCGGTTATCGAGCGGGTGCAGGCCCAGCAGCCGGCGGAGGTCGAGGCCGAGGAGACGGAGTGATCTGTCCCGCATGGGAGGTCACGGGAAGGAGAGGCGATGCCGCAAGTCAACGTCACGATCGCCGGCAAGGCCTATCGGATGGCCTGCGGGGAGGGCGAGGAAGCGCATCTGGAAGAGCTCGCGCGCTTCTATGACGGCAAGATCGGCGAGATGCGGGAGGCCTTCGGTGAGATCGGAGACATGCGCCTGCATGTCATGGCGGCGCTGATGGTGGCCGACGAGATGTCCGAGCTGAGACAGCGGCTCGCCAAGCTGGAATCCGATCTGGCGGCGACGCAGGGCGATGCCGGCGCGGCAGACCAGCGACTCAGCGAGGTCGAGGACCGGGCCGCGGAAGCCCTTGTCGGCGCGGCCGAACGGATCGAGGGCGTGGCACGGAGCCTGATCCCGACGCCGGTGGGGTGAGACGCTGATCGAGAGCGTCATGCTCGGGCTTGATCTGAGAATGACGGCCAGAGCGTATCCTTTGCAAAAGCCCCGGACGTTGCCGTCCGGGGCTTCGTGTTTTCAGAGGGTCGCGGCGCTCAGACGCCGGGGGCGCCGCCGGCGCCGTCCAGGACCGTCACGGCGCGGCGGTTCTGCGACCAGCAGGAGATGTCGTTGCAGACCGCGACCGGGCGCTCCTTGCCGTAGGAGATGGTGCGGATGCGGTTGGCCTGGATGCCGCGCGAGGCGAGGTAGTCGCGCACGGTCTGGGCGCGGCGGGCGCCGAGCGAGTAGTTGTATTCGCGGGTGCCGCGCTCGTCGGCGTGACCCTCGACGACGAAGCTGTAGCGCGGATAACGCTGCAGCCAGGAAGCCTGCTTGTCGAGGGTTGCGGTCGCAGTCGAGGTCAGGTCGGTGGAGTCGGTCTCGAAGAAGACGCGGTCGCCGACATTGACGACGAAGTCCTGCGCGCTGCCGGGCGTCGCGGCGCCGCCGGCGCCGAAGCCCGACGCATCCGCGTTCTGGTTGTTGTTGGCACAGGCGCCGAGCGCGAGCGTGGCTGCGAGGGCGGCGGCGAAGCGGACGGTGCGGCCGCCGGCGAGGAGGGTGGTCAACATGGCTGAACTCCGGGCGATCGAAATCATATGGCGGCGCGCTTCAGGACAGCGTTGCCTCGCTGCCATCAATGAAGCGTCAACCTAAACGAGACCTTGCCAGATCAAGGCGAAGTGGCGGCATTGCGGCGTATGGTTAACCAAATGTGGCGAAGGGCCATTTGCGGGCTTGGCTGTAGCGTGGCGGACACAGGAAGGCGAGGCGCGCTCGCGCTGGTCGGGCTACCTGCAATGCAACGAGAAGAGGGCATCCGGCTTTCGATTGACAGATTCATAACTCAGTGGTTATCGATATAACTCATAGCCAGGCAGTTATGGATTTCAGATGCCGGACACACCTGATGCGCTCTTCAGAACGCTTGCCGACCCGACCCGGCGGGGCATCTTCGAGCGCCTTTGTCGCCAGGGGGAGCAGACCGTCGCGGCTCTGACGGCCCAGGCCGGTGTCTCGCAGCCTGCTGTCTCGAAACATCTCGCGGTGCTGAAGCAGGTCGGGTTGGTGCGAGACCGCCATGAAGGCCGCCAGACGCATTACAGCGCCCAGCTCGGCGCGCTTGCGCCCCTGGTCGATTGGACGAGCCGGATGGCCGGGTATTGGGAAAGCCGGTTCGACGATCTCGAAGATTTGCTGAAGAGGATGGATCAATGACCGAAACCCGCTCCGTCGTCGTCGAGCGAGAGATGCCCCATGCGCCGGAGAAGCTCTGGCGTGCCCTGACGCAGCCTCATCTGATCGGGGAATGGCTGATGAGGAACGATTTCGTGCCGGCCGTCGGGCACCGCTTCAAGTTGAGCGGCGACTGGGGCGGCGTGCTGGATTGCGAGGTGCTCGCGGTCGAGCCGAACCGGTCATTATCCTATACGTGGAACTTCGCGCATGACGACGCGGCCTATGCCCTGCAGAGCGTCGTGACCTTCACACTCACCCCTTCTCCGAAGGGCACGCATCTGCGCATGGAGCAGGTCGGCTTCCGGCCGGAGCAGAAGCAGGCCTTCGGTGGCGCCAAGGCCGGCTGGCAGCAGTTCTTCGCGAAGCTGGAAGAGGTCATGGCGCGCGAGGGCTGAAAATCGCCGCCTTCACTTCAATGGCTCGAAAAGGAGGTTCCATGGCTTGGAGCACTTCGATCCGGCAAGGCCATCGCTGGCTGTCGATTATCTTCACGGTCACGGTCATTGCGAACTTCGTCGCCATGGCGCGCGGGGAGCCGCCGGCGTGGATCGTCTATTCGCCATTGCTCCCGCTTTTCCTGCTGCTGTTCAGCGGGCTCTACATGTTCATCCTGCCCTATGCCGTCAGATGGCGCGGCAGGGGGCGGGCCGAGGGGTAGGCCGAAGCCTTTCCGGGAGCTGCCCGGACCGGCTTTGCGTGGCGGCATGAAAAAAATGCGCAAACGGCGCGGGTAATTGCAGCGCATCTTTCGCCCTCTCCGCTCTATCCTGACGGGATCGCGGCCCGAGGCTTGCTTCGGTTTGCGCCCTGTCCTGACTGGAGATTGCGATGGCCCATTCCCTCAAGCCCGGCGTTTCGAGCACGGCGCCTGCGCGGGGCCCCAACCAACCCGATCTCGACTCGGACGTGGTGTGGGAGGCCCGCCGGGATCTCGCCGCGACGTTCCGGATGGCGGCGCGCTATGGCTTCGAGGAGGGCATCTGCAACCATTTCTCGGCGCTGGTGCCGGGCTATGACGACCTGTTCATCGTCAACCCCTATGGCTGGGCCTTTCGGGAGCTGACCGCCTCGAAGCTGCTGATCTGCGACTTCCACGGCAACGTCGTCTCGGGCGAGGGCCAGCCGGAGGCGACGGCCTTCTACATCCATGCCCGGATCCATAAGAACCTCCCGCGCGCCAAGGTCGCCTTCCACACCCATATGCCCTATGCGACGGCACTCTCGATGACGGAGGGTGAGCCGCTGATCTTCGCCGGTCAGACGGCGCTCAAGTTCTACGGCCGCACGGCGGTCGACCGGGATTATAACGGCCTTGCCCTCGACGAGAGCGAGGGCGATCGCATCGCCGCCGCAGTTGGCGACGCCGATATCGTCTTCATGAAGCATCACGGCGTCATGGTGCTCGGACCGACGATCGCCGAAGCCTGGGACGATCTCTATTATCTGGAGCGCGCCTGCGAGGTGCAGGCGCTGGCGCTCTCGACGGGGCGCGAGGTTCTGCCGGTCAAGCCCGAGATCGCCGAGGCCGCCTATCGCCAGATGCGCGAGGGCGATCCGGAATCGGCGCGCCTGCACCTGGCCTCGATCCGCCGGCAGCTCGATGCCGAGGAGCCGATCTACCGCGACTGAGCGACCGACTCCACACAAGCAAAAGCCGCCCGGCGCAGGCCGGGCGGCGCGTTCGTCTTCGCCGATGCTCGTCTCAGCGCGCCGGGCCGCTCAGCAGCGGCGACCAGGTCGGGTCGGAGGCATAGGCCGGAGTCGGTACCGGCACTTCGACGCGGCCGGTGATGTCGACCATGTAGAGCTTGCCGCCGGTCTCGCCGCCGGGGTCGCGGAAAAACATCAGGTACTGGCCGTTCGGCGCCCAGTTCGGCGCCTCGTTGTGGAAGCCTTCCGTCAGGATGCGCTCGCCCGAGCCGTCGGGCCGCATCACGCCGATGGCGAAGCCGTTAGGGCTCTGCCGGGTGAAGGCGATGAGGTCTCCGCGCGGCGACCAGGTGGGCTGCGAATAGCGGCCCTGGCCGAAGGAGATGCGCTGGCCCTCGCCGCCGCCGGCCGGCATCACATAGAGCTGCTGCGAGCCGCCGCGGTCGCTCTCGAAGACGATCTTGGAACCGTCGGGCGCATAGGAGGGCGAGGTGTCGATCGCCGCCGTCGAGGTCAGCCGCGTCGTCGAGCGCGAGGCGATGTCGATGGCGTAGAGATTGGCGTTGCCGCCCTGCTGCAGCGAGAGCGCGATGCGCTGGCCGTTCGGCGCGAAGCGCGGGCTCGAGGTCATGTCGGGGAAGTTGCCGACGATCTGGCGCTGGCCGGTCTCGATGTTGAGCACCTGCACGCGCGGCTGCTCGCCATGGCGCTGCGACATGAAGGTCACATCCTGCCCGACCGGCGAATAGCGCGGGGTCACGACCGAGACGTCGCCATTGGTCAGGTAGCGCACATTGGCGCCGTCCTGATCCATGATGGCGAGGCGCTTGCGACGGTTCTCCTTGGTGCCGGATTCATCGACGAAGACGATGCGGGTGTCGAAGAAGCCGCCGAGCCCGGTGATCTTCGAGAAGATCGCGTCCGAGATGATGTGACCGACGCGGCGGCTGTTGCTCGGGTCGGTGAAATACTGCTGGCCGTCGGTCTGGGTGCCCGTGCCGACGTCCCAGAGGCGGAATTCGGCGCGGATGCGGCCGGCCTCGCGGGCGACGCGGCCGGTGACCAGCGCCTGCACGCCGGCGGCCTGCCAGGCCTGGAATTGCGGGGCGGCGTCGAAGGGCGGGTTCTTCTCGGGGAAGCGGCCCTTGTCGACGGGCAGGAAATAGCCGCAGCGCTTCAGGTTGTTGGTGATGACGCTGGAGACGAGAACGCCGCCCTCGCCGGCGAAATCCGCGATCGCGATCGGCATCGGCTGGAAGGTGCCGCCGCGCAGGTCGATGACGAGCTCGGCTCTCGCCGCCGCGGGCACGAGCAGGCTCGCGCCGGCCATGGCGAGGAGGCCGCGGCGCGTCGGGGCCGAAGCGAGGAAGGGGAGGGGAGTGCGGTCGATCAGGGTCACAGTACGTCCCTTGCGTCGAAATTGACGACGACGTCACGCCAGTCGTCATAATAGGCGGCAAATTGAGCCGGAATGCGCAAAGGCGCGCAGCGGCGGGTCGCGGTCAATGCCGAGCTGGCCGCGACCTGGAAGAGCGGATCGGCAGACCGGTTGATCACCCCGGGCTCGGCGGCGAGCGAGCCGTCGGTGTTCAGTTTCATGCGCACCGTCGGCACGACATTGGCGTTGCCATGCGCGTTGGCAAGCGCGATCGGCACGTTCCAGCACTTCAGCAACTGATCCTGGATGATGCCGATGAGCTGCGCCTTGAGCGAGGGGCTGAGCTTCTGCGAGGAGCCGGTCTGGGTGCCAAGCGAGGCGGTGCGGTTGACCTGCGGCGCCGAGGAGCCGGTGGACTGCGCCTTTTCCTTCGACTGCAGCAGGCGCTCGATGTCGGTGGCGTTGAAGTTCTTGGCGATCTGCGCCTCTTTCTTCGCCTTGGCCTCGGCCTCCTGCTTGGCCTTCGCCTCGGCGGCGAGCTTGGCCTTCGCGGCCGCCTCCGCCTTGGCCTTCGCGGCGGCCTCGGCCTGTTCCTTGGCGGCCTTGTCGGCTTCGGCCTTGGCGAGCGCGTCGGCCTTGGCCTTCGCGTCTGCCTTGGCTTTCGCCTGCTGGGCGTCAGCCTCGGCCTTCGCCTTGGCGGCGGCCTTGGCCTGTTCCTCGGCCTGCTTGGCCTTGGAGGCGATTTCGGCGTCTTCGGCGAGCTTGGCCAGCTCCTGGCGCTTCTGCTCGGCCTCCTGCGCGGCGGCGGCCTCCGATTTCTGCGGCGGCTTGACGGGCTCGGGCGGCTTCGCCTCGGGCTTGGGCTGCTCGACCGGGCGGGCCGGCGGCAGCGGCGCGGCGGCATTCTCGTCGGCCGTCTTCAGCTCGGGCGGGCGCGTGGGCGGGGCGGGGTTGTCGGCCTTGGCCTCGCCGGCCTCCTTGCGCTCGACCACGTCGGACTGGCGCTCGGCGCGCGGGGTCGGCTTTTCCTCGACCTTCTGCGCGTTGCGCTCGCCGCGGGTGATCTGGTTCAGCGCGTTGGGATCGACGAGCTCGACGGCGATCGCCTCCTGATGCTCCGGCAGCGGCGCAGGCGACGAGAACGCCAGCAGCCCGACGACGAGCGCCGTCGTGTGGCCAAGCGCCGACACCAGCATGCCAGGTTCGGAGGTCGAAAGCTTCACGCCCTGAGTACCCTTACTTCCATCGTCCTCAGCGGTTCGCCGGTTCCGTCACCAGAGCGACCCGCTTGAAGCCGGCGGCGGTGATGGTCGACATGACCGAAGCGACGCGGCCGTAATCGACCAGCTTGTCGGCGCGCACATAGATGCGCTCGTCGAAACCCTGCTTGGCGAGGCCCTGCAATTTGGTGACGAGGTCGGGCTCGAGCGTCGCCTCGTCCTGCAGGAAGATCTGGCCCTTGCCGTCGATGGCGATCGTGACCGGCTTCTGGTCGACATTGATCGGCTTCGCCCCGGTCTGCGGCAGGTCGAGCGGCACGCCGGTGGCGATCAGCGGCGCCGCGACCATGAAGATGATGAGCAACACCAGCATGACGTCGATGAACGGCGTCATGTTGATCTCGGCGATGGCGCGGTGGCGGCGCGAGCGGCGGCCCCGACGGCCCCCGCCCTGTTGCGCTCCGGCTGCGGACATTCCCATCGTTCAGCCCCTCACGCCGCCATGCGCTCGTCGATCTGCCGCGACAGGATCGCGGAGAACTCGTCGGCGAAGGCTTCGAGGCGCCCTTGCGCCTTGGCGACCTCGGATTGCAACTTGTTGTAGGCCATCAGCGCGGGAATGGCGGCGAAGAGGCCGATGGCGGTGGCGAAGAGCGCCTCCGCGATGCCGGGCGCCACCACGGCGAGCGAGGAGTTCTTGGAGACGGCGATGGCGGTGAAGGAGGTCATGATGCCCCAGACCGTGCCGAACAGGCCGATGAAGGGCGCGGCCGAGGCGATGGTCGAAAGCACGAGCAGTCCCGATTCCAGCCGCTCCGTTTCGCGCTGGATGGTGACGTCGAGCACCTTGTCGATGCGCTGGGGGAGGCTGGCGACCGAGCGCCCGCCATTCTCGAAGGAGCGCTTCCACTCCCGCATCGCCGCGACGAAGACGGCCGCCATGTCGGCGACGGGCTTGCTGGCGAGGTCGCGATAGAGCTCCTCGAGCGAGCGGCCAGACCAGAACACCTCCTCGAAGGCGTCCATATCCTTGCGGGTGCGCCGGTAGAGCAGCGTCTTGTCGATGATGATCGACCAGCACCAGATCGAGGCGCCGAGCAGGCCCATCATGACGAGCTTGACGACGATATGAGCGTGCCAGAACAGCGTCCAGAACGACATGTCGATCTGCGGCGCGGCCTGCGCGACGTCGGCGGGGTTCATCCTGTCATCCTTCCAACCCAGGCGGTGCGACCAGAAGCTTGGCCTAGAGGCTCACGGTCCTGATCCAAACCCCGCCGTTCGCGTCGCGGAAGACCCACGCCGCCGCCCTTTTCACGATCCGGGGAAATGCCGTACCCTGTCTTTCGCGCGCGAATCCGGCGAAAGATGGGCCGAACCGGGGTTTCCCACGAAACGCATGCTCCGGTTCGAGTTAAGCCCCCGGCAAGGTTAATGTCCGGTATACGGACGATGCAGGCTGACGGCCCGCGAGGGACAAGGCAGCAGAAAGCCCGCCCTGGTTGATCAGGGCGGGCTCGTTTCGCGTTCCGATGGTGGTCGTGCCGGGCCTCAGGCCGCGTCGGGCTGGGCCGGGGGATTGGCCGGCGGGTTGTTGCGGCGGTCGTTCATGAACTGATCGAACTCGGCCTTGTCGCGGGCCATGCGCAGGCGGCCCAGGAAATCGTGGAACTCGCGCTGCTCGTCCTCGAGCCGGCGCAGCGTCTCGGCCTTATACTCGTCGAAGGCACGGTTGCCGCTCGAGGGCTCGCGGCCCCAGCCGCCGAAGCCGCCGCCGAAACCGCGGCCCTCACGGCCCGCCATGCGCTCGCGCATCCGGTCCATCTTGCCCTGCAGGCGGCTCATCCGATGTTCGTAACGGTCTCCGGCATATCCGCAACCCATGCGTCCACTCCCAAACAGAAAGGCCAGGGTCGCCAGACCCAGCGGCCACCACACGATGAAGCCGAGCACCGCGAAGGCGATCCAGGCTCCTCTTCCGTATTCGTCAAGCTTCGTGACGATCGGCATCTTTCTCCTCCGCTCATCGACGTGAATGTAAATCACATTCACATAGATGCTCGCGAGGGTCCGGCTTGTCAAGAATGGCCGGCGAAAAATCGTCAGACGGCGGGTGGGGGCGCGGTTTCCGGGCCGATTCCCAGGCCCTGGAGGTAAATCAGCATGCCCGCCTCGAGCAGTTCCGCGGCCGACATGGGCAGCGGCCGCCGGCCGCCATCGGCGCGGCCGAACAGGGCGGCGATGCCATGCGACATCGCCCAGATGTGCAGCGCCATCATCAGCGCGGGCGGGCGCTTGTTCTGCGGCAGCCGGGCGATCAAGGCCTCGGCCGCCTGCCGCAGATTGGCGAAGGCGCGGTCGGCAGCGGCCCGCAATTCCGGGCTTGCATCGAGCGACACGCCGGCCTCGAACATGGCGGAATAATAGGCCGGCTCGTCATGGGCGAAAGCCAGATAGGCACGGCCGAGCCGGTGGAAGGCAGATTCGGGGTCGGGACGCCCCTGGTCCCAGGCACGCGACAGCGACGCCTCGAAGGCCTGGAAGCCGCGCGCGGCCACATCGGCCAGCAACTCGTCGCGGTCACGGAAATGCCGATAGGGCGCGGCCGGGCTGACGCCGGCCATGCGCGCGGCCTCGGCGAAGGTGAAGCCGTTCGGTCCCTTCTCTCCGATCAGCCCCAGCGCGGCCCGCACCAGCTCCTCCTTGAGGTTGCCATGGTGATAGCCGCGGGGCGTTTCGGGTCTGTCGCGCTTCCAGCTCATGTTAAGAGCGCTAACATGCGGGTGGGCCTTACGTCGATGGTCATGCGCGGCAGCGTCAGTCGTCGAGCATCAGCCGTTTGCGCAAGCCGTCGGGAATGCGCCGTGCCCGGCCGCCGCCGATGCAGGCGACCATGACCTGCGCCGCGATCAGCACCTCCTCGCCGCGCAGCACGCGCTGCTCGAGATCCATGGTGGCGCCGCGCGCGGCGGTGCAGTGCGTCTCGACCGTCAGCAGGTCGTCCATCACGGCGGGGCGCAGGAAGTCGATCGTCATCTTGCGGACGGCGAAGCCCAGCGCCGTCTCGCCGTCGAAGAGCTCGCGCTGCTCGATGCCGAGCGCGCGGATGAGCTCGGTGCGGCCACGCTCCATGAAGCGCAGATAGGAGGCGTGATAGACCACGCCGGAGAAGTCGGTGTCCTCATAGTAGACGCGGATGTCGAGGCGATGGACCCTGCTCATGGTGCTCCGGAGGGGTATCGAACGGTTGCCGCTGCCATAGACCAATCGATACGGCTTCGGAAAGGCTGGAACTGCTCAGCCGAAGCGGCGTTACCCGTTGCGTGACCCATGGGAGGACAAGTGATGGCGCAATCCAGCAAGGCGACCGCGCGGCTGCTCGACAAGACCGAGCTCGATCTCGTCGCACGCACCCAGCGCGGTGCGATCGGTGCTCTTCCGGACGATGAATTGCGCGATCTCGCCGCCAAGCTGCGCGAGCGCCGCGACAAGGCGCGCGACGGTGCCCGCCGGCAGAAGCGCGAGATGCGCGGCAAGGCCGAGCCCAAAGGCGCGAAGCCGGCGAGCGACAACAGCGGCACCAAGGCCAAGGCCGACGCGCTGACCGCGGCGCTGAAGCGCGTCGGAGCCGAGCGTACGCGCCGGGCCGAGAAGGAAAAGGCTCCGAGCCAGCGCAGCCTCGCCCGCAAGGCGCTGGCACTGAAACAACGCCAGAGCGCGGCGCAACGTCCCGCCAGCCGCACGGCCGGCAAGGGCATGCGGCCGGTCGAAAACCCCAAGGCGGTCAAGTCCGGCGCGCTGAACGATGCCGGCGCCCGCCCGGCGATGATGCGCTCCAAGATCGCGCGTCAGCCGTAGCGGGGTGCCGATTTCCGACGGAGACGTGGCGTCATCCCGGACAAGCTGCGTAGCAGCGCAGATTCGGGATCCGTCGTCATCGAGCCCTGCAGACGCTCAGCGCTTGCAGGGCTTGTTCATGAAGGAGCCGCAGTCATAGGGCTGCGAGAGCTGCTCGCGGATCGAATAGTCCTTGCCTTCGAAGCGGTTGACGATGTCGTCGATGCGCCAGCCGCCGTCCTCCCTGATCATCTGGAATTGGACGGTCACGGGCTTGCCGAAGCTGCGGAAATTGGCCAGCACCGTGGCCTTTCCGGCCGCGACCGGGATCGTGTCGAAGTTCAGCTTCTTGATCTCGCCGTCCTGGCCGTTGAGGAAGGGGTCGGCGCCGATCTGGCCCATATCGCCGCTCTCGTCCTGATAAAGGTCGTCGCGGGCGAAGAGCGCGGCGAGGCTCTTGCTCATCAGCCGGTCGCGATGTGGCGGGCGCCAGGCCGGCGGCCGGGCCTTGCCCTTGGCGGCGAGCATCTTGATCGTGATGGCGTAGCCTTCTTCCACCGGCCCGCGCGGCACGTCGTCACCGGCGCGAGCCGAAACCGCCAGGACGGCGAACAGGCCGGTCAGGGCGAGCGCCAGCGCGACATTCCGAAGGATCTGCCTCACGCCTCGTCCTCGTCGTTTCCAAACAAGCCGAACTGCGCCGTCTCGCGCGAGGGTTCGGGCATGCCGAGATGGCGGAAGGCGTGCGGCGTCAGCAGGCGCCCGCGCGGCGTGCGCTGGATGAAGCCCTGCTGGAGCAGGAAGGGCTCGATGATCTCCTCGATCGCGTCGCGCGGCTCGGAGAGCGAGGCGGCGATGGTCTCGATCCCGACCGGGCCGCCGCCGAAATTGATCGCGACGGTGGTGAGATAGCGCCGGTCCATCTGGTCGAGGCCGATCGCGTCGACGTCGAGCAGGGAGAGCGCCTTGTCGGCGACCTTGCGGGTGACGATCGGGTCGCCGTCGACGATGGCGAAATCGCGCACGCGGCGGAGCAGGCGCCCGGCGATGCGCGGCGTGCCGCGGGAGCGCTTGGCGATCTCGTTGGCGCCATCGTCGGACATCGGCACGCCGAGCACGCGGGCGCCGCGCGAGACGATGCCCTGCAATTCCTCGACCGTGTAGAACTGCAGGCGGATCGGGATGCCGAAGCGGTCGCGCAGCGGCGTGGTCAGCAGGCCGGCGCGGGTGGTGGCGCCGACGAGGGTGAATTTGGGCAGGTCGATCTTGACCGAACGCGCGGCCGGGCCTTCGCCGATGATCAGATCGAGCTGATAGTCCTCCATCGCCGGATAGAGGATTTCCTCGACCGCCGGGTTGAGGCGGTGGATCTCGTCGATGAAGAGCACGTCGCGCTCTTCGAGATTGGTGAGCTGGGCCGCGAGATCGCCGGCCTTGGCGATGACGGGGCCGGAGGTCGAGCGGAAATTGACGCCGAGCTCGCGCGCCACGATCTGCGCCAGCGTCGTCTTGCCGAGACCGGGCGGGCCGACGAAGAGGACATGGTCGAGCGCGTCGCCACGGGTCCTGGCTGCATTGATGAAGACCTGGAGATTGGCGCGCGCCGCTGCCTGGCCGGTGAAATCGGACAGCGAAAGCGGGCGCAGCGAGGTCTCGCTGTCGTCCTCGCGGCGTTCGGCCGTCATCAGCCCGGAGCGCTTGGGTTCGCTCACAGTGCGATCTCCAGCTCGATGGCGTCGTGGATCGGAATGTCCTTGTATCCCGTCTTGATGATGGTCGGCACGACGGAGCGATAGGCGTCGATCGCGTCGAGATAAAGCCCGGACAGCCGAAAGCCGCGCCGCTGATAGAAGACGAGGCCCGGCATGTTGTCGTTGGTCAGCATGGCCTTGAGCCGTTTCGCCCCCGCCGCTCTCGCGGCCGCGATCACCGCATCGAGCATCTGGATGGCGACGCCTTCGCCGGGTCTCAGCGAATGCAGGGCGCAGAGATAGGCCGTCTCGCCCCGGATCGTCCAGCTCGCGAGTGCCGCCGTGCGCCCATTCGGTTCGTAGAGGCCGAGCGCGTCGATCTCGGCCACGTCATAGACGTGGAGGTCGATCATCATGCGGTGCGAGCCCCAGGCCACCATCATGATCTTGAGCAGTTCGCCCTTGTCGGTGACGACGCGCAGTTCGAGATCGTCCGGCTCGCCGGCCGGGCTCACTTCGCCAGCTCCTTCAGGCCGAGCTTGATGAGCTGGGCGGTGCCGGCGCCGTCCCCGGCCTCCTTCGCCGCCGCGGCGATTGCGGCGATGGCCTGGGCCTGCGGGTAGCCGAGATTGGCCAGCGCCGAGACGGCATCGGCCACGGGCTGGGGCAGCTTCCTGTCCTCGAGCGCGCCGGAGAGCTGGGCGAGACTCGGATCGACATGGCCGAAGGCCGGCGCCTTGTCCTTCAGCTCGGCGCAGAGGCGCTGCGCCAGCTTGGGGCCGACGCCCGGTGCGCGGGCGATGGCCGCCTTGTCATTGGTGGCGATGGCGGTGGCGAGGCCGCCGGGGTCGAGCGTCGAGAGGATGGCGAGCGCGACCTTGGCGCCGACCCCCTGCACCACCTGCATCAGCCGGAACCAGTCGCGCTCGACATCGGACATGAAGCCGTAGAGGCGGATCGCATCTTCGCGGACATGGGTCTCGATCGAGAGCACGGCCGCCTCGCCGGGCTTGGGCAGCCGCTGGAGCGTGCGCGAGGAGCATTGCACGACATAGCCGACGCCCTGCACGTCGATGATGACGTGATCCTCGCCATAGGAGTCGATCAGGCCCTTGAGCTTGCCGATCATCGTGTGGATTCCCCGGCCGTCATTCAGCCCGCCGCGCGCATCTGCGCGACCAGGGCCCTCATGCCGCGATGCTGGGCATGGCAGATCGCGACGGCCAGCGCATCCGCGGCGTCGGCGGAGCTGGTCTCGGCCTTGGGCAGCAGCACGCGGATCATCGCCTGGACTTGCTTCTTGTCGGCATGGCCGACGCCGACCACGGTCTTCTTGACGAGATTGGCGGCATATTCCGCCACGCTCAGCCCTGCCAGCGATGGCACCACCAGCGCGATGCCGCGGGCCTGTCCGAGCTTCAGCGCCGATTGCGGGTCGCGGTTGACGAAGGTCTCCTCCACCGCCGCCTCATGCGGCTTGTGGGCGGCGATCACCTTGCCGATGCCTTCGTGAAGCTGCCGCAGCCGGTCGCCGAGCGGCAGCGCGCCATCGCTCTCGATACAGCCGCAGGCGACGAAGGAGAGCTTGCTGCCCTCCGATATGACGATCCCCCAGCCGGTCTTCCGGAGGCCGGGATCGATGCCGAGGATGCGAATCGGAGGTGCCATGGTGCCTCAAACTAGCGGGTGTTTCGGATTTGTCCCATGCGATGCGCCGGCATGGATGAATTCTCCTCATCGGACGCATCAGAAAGGACGATTTCCTTTTCCGGCCGGGCAAGGACATGGTGCAGTTCGTTTCCCTCCTCGCATTTCTCCCGTGATGTCCGGCCTGCAAAACCTGTTCTTTCCGGCTCTCGCCGGCGGCGGCGTCGCCGTTCTCCTCGCCGCTACATTGCTCGGGGGGCTGGTACGCGGCTTCACCGGCTTCGGCTTCGCGATGGTGTTCATGCCGCTCGCCTCGGTGGTGTTGGGGCCGGTCGCGGCGCTGGGGCTGATCTGGTTCATCGACCTGCCCGTGGCCCTGCCGGTCGCTGCCCGGAGCGCGAGACAAGCCGAATGGCGGGAGATCGTGCCGCTGCTCGTGACCGCGACGCTCGCCTTGCCGGCCGGCGTCTGGCTGCTCACCTGGCTCGATCGCGAAACGATGCGCTGGGTGCTGGCGCTGCTGGTGCTGGCGGCCGTCGGGCTGATGGCCTCGGGCTGGCGCTATCACGGGCGGCCGACCGTCTCGCTCTCGCTCGGCGTCGGCGCGCTCTCCGGCTTGTGCAACGGCATGGCCTCGATCGGCGGGATGCCGCTCGCCGTGTTCTGGCTCGGCGCGCAGCGCAATGACCGCCACAAGACGCGTGCCAACCTGCAGACCTTTTTCGGGATCTCGACCTTCATCAGCGGCGCGGTGCTGTGGTGGAAGGGCATCCTCACCCTGCAGGCGCTGCTGACGGCGGTGCCGCTTTTCGCCGTCTACGCGATCGGCTTCTGGGGCGGCGTGCATGGCTTCCGCCTCGCCTCGGAGGCGAGCTTCCGGCGCGGCGCCTATCTGGTGATCTTCCTCAGCGCCCTGATCAGCCTGCCGCTCTGGGATGCGATGATCGGACGCTGAAGGACGTCATGCTCGGGCTCGCCCCGAGCATCTCATCGAAAGGGAGGCTCTAGAGCCTCCTTCGGCCCGGGATTCTCGGGTCTGCGCTCCGCTTCGCCCGAGAATGACGCCGTGAAGCGAGCCGGCTCCCCTCAGGCGCTGAGCTTGGCCATGATGTCGTCGGCGATCTCGAAATTGGCGAAGACGTTCTGGACGTCGTCGTCATTGTCGAGCGCTTCCATCAATCGCATCATCGAGGCGGCCTTCTCCTCGTCGAGCGGGGCCGAAGTCGTCGGCCGCCAGACGGGCTTCGCCGAAGCCGGCGCGCCGAGCGCGGCTTCGAGGGCCTTCGAGACCTCGTTCAGGGCGTCGAAGGCGCAGAGGATGGTGTGGCCGTTCTCGTCCGAGATCACGTCGTCGGCGCCGGCCTCGATCGCGGCTTCCATCACGGTGTCGGCGTCGCCGGCCTCCGGCGGATAGCTGATCTCGCCGACGCGGTTGAACATGAAGGAGACGGAGTTGCTTTCGCCGAGCGCGCCGCCCGACTTGGTGAAGTAGGAGCGCACGGCGGAAGCCGTGCGGTTGCGGTTGTCGGTCAGCGCCTCGACGATGACGGCGGCGCCGCCCGGGCCGTAGCCCTCATAGCGGACCTCGTCATAGTTATCGCCCTCGCCGCCGGCCGCCTTGTTGATGGCGCGCTGGATGTTGTCCTTGGGCATGTTCTCGGCCCGGGCGGCGAGCACGGCCATGCGCAGGCGCGGGTTCATGTTGGGATCCGGCATGCCCATCTTGGCGGCGACGGTGATTTCGCGGGCCAGTTTCGAGAACAGCTTGGAACGCACCGCGTCCTGCTTGCCCTTGCGGTGCATGATGTTCTTGAACTGTGAATGGCCGGCCATGGGCTTCCGTTGCCTTCTGCGATTGATCCGTAACGCGCCTGGTCCGGGCGGCGTTCCAGCCCAGCGATCCAGCAAAGCGGCCTTATAGGCGGCGGATTTGCCCGCAGGCAAGCGGGATGCGGCCCTGTCCGAGCCTCCCATTAGATGAATCTTTACCGTGCAAGCGCAGCATTCAGGGCAGTACCGACCCGCGCCCCGCTACCGCTCCCGCCATCCCGAGTGACACCTTGACCACCAAAACGATCGCCGGGCAGGAGCACCGTTTTCGCGCCTTCCAGATCTCGGAGCGCGACCTGGCGCTGCTGGCGGCGCTGGCGGGTTTCGCGCGCGCACGCCTGCCCTCGCTATTGCCGCAACTGCACGAACAGTTCGCGCCCTGGCCTGAGATCGCCAAGGCGCTGAGCCAGCCGCAGGTTCACGAGCGACGGCTGGCACACTGGATCCGGTTGGCCTCGGGCGATTTCGGCGAAGGGTTCACGGAGTCGGCCCGTAGCCTGGCGACGGCTTTCCACGAGCATGGTGTCCCGATCTATGCGGTCGTCATCTGCCACGGCATCGTGGTCAACGCCCTGATCGCCGAACTCGGGCTCGACCAGCGCAGATTGACGAGCCTGAGCGGGCGCTGGCGCCGCGCGCGCCTCGATACCGGGATCGCCACGCGTGCGGCCCTGTCCAAGGCCGCCCAGTTCGACCTCGAACTCCTCCTCGAGACCTATGCGCTGGTCGAGCAGGACCGCCGTGACGCCACGCGCCGGCAGATCGAAGCCTTCGAGGGCACGGTCCGCGACGTCGTGAGCGCCGTCGGCTCGGGCGCGGTGAAGGTCGAGAGCCTGGCCGCTACCATGGAGGCCGTCGTCGGCGAGACCAGCGCGCAGGCTTTCATGGCCGTGCGGACCGCGGACGACGCGTCGAGCAATGTCAGCAATGTCGCGGCGGCCACGAACGAGCTGTCGATCTCGCTCGACCATGTCGCGGCGGAGGTCGTCCGCGCCTCGGAACTGGCCCATGAGGCCGATGCGGCCGCGCAGCAGACGGATGCGATCGTCCAGAGCCTGTCGCGCTCGGCCAACACGATCGGCTCGGTCGTCGAGCTGATCCAGATGATCGCGAGCCAGACCAATCTGCTCGCCCTCAACGCCACGATCGAGGCGGCGCGCGCCGGCGAGGCCGGGCGCGGCTTCGCCGTCGTCGCGACGGAGGTGAAGCAGTTGTCGGCCCGGACGGCGCAGGCGACAGGCGAGATCGCCGCGCAGGTGCCGGCGATGCAGGCGGCGACGCGCGAGGCGGTCGCGGCGCTCGAACGCATCGTCGCTTTCGTCAGCCAGGTCAGCGGGATCGCCTCGGTCGTCGCCGCCAGCATCGACGAGCAGCGGGCTGCGACGCAGGAGATCGCCCGCAGCGCGCATCAGGCCGCGGTGGGCACGGAGGCGAATGCCGATGCGATCGGCAAGCTGAGCACGCGGGCGCAGGAGGCGGGCAATGCCGTCTCCGAGGTGCTGGGTGTCGCCGGCGCGCTCTCCCGGCACGCGGCCGGCATGAGCGAGGCCTTCGAGACCTTGATCCGGCAGTCCCGCGCCGTCGCTTCCGACCGGAAAGCGGAGCCGGCTTTCCGGAATCATAGGTTGCAATGACAAGCAGATAGATCGCCGCTCATGGGTCCGCTGGGACGCGCGGCGATCTAACCGAGCGGGCCTTGGCTCAGGCGGCCCAGCCGGGCAGGGCCTCGCTCAGATGCGGGCCGATGCGGACCGCCCAAGTGGCTTTGGCCAGCCCGGTCGCGTCGTCGATCTCGACGGCGATGCCCGAGAGCGTGCCTTCGCCGGTGGCCGGCTCCAGTCGCGCGCCGGGCACCTTCTGCAGGAAGCGGCGCACCGGTTCGTCCTTCTGCATGCCGAGCACGGAATCATAATCGCCGCACATGCCGGCATCGGATTGATAGGCGGTTCCGGCCGGCAGGATGCGCGTGTCCGAGGTCGGCGCATGGGTATGCGTGCCGACGACGAGGCTGGCGCGGCCATCGAGGAAATAGGCCATGGCCTGTTTCTCGCTCGTCGCCTCGGCATGAACATCGACGATGACGGCATCCGCGACCTCGCCGAGCGGGCAAGCGGCAAGCTCGCGCTCGACGGCGGCGAAGGGGTCGTCCAGCGGGTCCATGAAGAGCCGGCCCATGACGTTGACGACGAGCACCCGGGCGCCGTTGCGGGCTTCGACGACCGTGGCGCCACGGCCGGGCGTGCCGGGCGGATAATTGGCCGGGCGGATCAGCCTGTCCTGCCTGTTGATGAAGACGAGGGCCTCGCGCTGGTCCCAGGAATGGTTGCCCAGCGTGATCACATCGGCGCCGGCGGCGAGGATCTCGTCGCAGATCGCCTCGGTGATGCCGAAGCCGCCGGCGGAATTCTCGCCGTTGATGACGACGCAGTCGAGCTTCCAGGCTTCGCGCAGGGCAGGCAGGCGCTCCTGCACCGCAATCCGGCCCGGGCGGCCGACGATGTCACCGAGGAAGAGAAGACGCATGAAACCGGTCCGCAGGCTGTTATGCTTCCTCCGTGGCCCGAAAGCCCGGCAGAATCAACCGCAGCGGATGGTTTCGCGCTCGGTCACGATCCAGTCGAGGCGCCGGTCATGCGGCTGGTCGGGCACGGCTTCGATCTCCTGCGCCGCATAGGCGATGCCGATGCTGACGGTCGGGCCGAGCTCGGCCAGCGCGCGATCGTAATAGCCCCGGCCGTAGCCGATGCGGTAGCCGCGCCGGTCGAAGGCGGCCAGCGGCACGATCAGGATGCGCGGCGCGATCTCGGGCTGCTGCGGGGACGGAACGAGTGTGCCGAAACCACCCGGAACGATCGGCTCATAGGGCGCCCATCGGCGGAAGATCATGCGCTCGGCGACGATCGCGGGCAGGCAGAGCGGCAGGCCGCGCCGGTGCAGCTCTTCCAGGACCGGGCGTGGATCGGCCTCCGAGCGCATCGGCCAATAGGCAGAAACCGGGCCGTCCGCATTCCAGAGCGGCAAAGCCAGCGTCCGTTCCGCGATGTCGGGGTCCCATTCGAGGCGGTCGTCGATCTCGAGCGCATCACGCCGGGCGAGCGCCGACGCGCGTAGCGCCGCCTTGACGGCGGAAGGCTGGGGAAGGGTCTCGGACGCCATGCTGGTCATAAAGGCTGCGGAGCCACCTCGGCCGTGGAGTTTTGAATCCCGGGACACCTACAGAAGTAGGTGGGCGCCGTGTGTCCGGATCCAGGGACCCGGTCAGGGACAGCTCCCTAGGGAGTCGTATGGGCCCGGGGAATGCTGTCTCGCACGCACCAGGCAGCCCCGCCCAACCAATGTAGGCAACGCGCCGGCAAAGCGCCAGAGGCGTTTTGCCGGCGCCAGCCGAATTTCGCAGGCGGCTCATGAAGTTGTTCATATTTTGGCCGTGGTGCGTGAGTGATATAAGAGATGCGCGACAGTTTCAGTTAAGGAACCGGTTTTTCAGATGCCTGGCTTTTCCCTTGCCCGCCTCCTCGCCCGTCCGGCATTGCCGGCGCTCGCGCTCGCTGCGGGGCTTTTCGGAGCGGCCCTGCCGGCTTCGGCGCAGGATGCCGCCGATCTGCTGGTGCGCACCACCCGGCTCGAAAACCAGCTCCGCCAGATGGCCGGACAGATCGAGCAGCTCCAGTTCGAGAACAAGCGCCTGAGCGACCAGCTCAGCCGCTTTCAGCAGGATGTCGATTTCCGCCTGAACGAAAAGGGCGGTGCGCGTCCCTCCGCCACGCCTCCCGCCGGCGGGACGCCGCAGCGCCAGCGCCGCGGCGATGCCTTCGACCCGACGACCCAGCAGGGCGCGGCCGGGGCCCCCCAACAGCTTGGCGGTGGCATCGCCGGCATCATCGAGGACGAGTATTCCGGAGGCCCGGCGACGGGCCAGCCGCTCGATCTGCAAGGCGTCGGGCGCCCGGTCCAGCAGGGCGGGGCGGCTCCGGGCGTCCCGCGCGGCCAGAGCGTCGCCGCAGCGAGCGGTCCGGCCACGGCCAAGGAGGCCTATGACGGCGCCTATGCGGCGTTCCAGCGCCGCGAATACGAGCAGGCCGAGATGGGCTTTCGCCAGTTCCTGCAGAGCTATCCGCGTGACCGGCTCGCCACCGACGCGACCTTCTGGCTCGGCGAGAGCTACATGCAGCGCCAGCGCTATCGCGAGGCGGCGGAGCAGTTCCTAAAGATTTCCAAGGAATCGCCGCGCGCCGGCAAGGCGCCTGACAGCCTGCTCAGGCTCGGCATGGCGCTGAACGGGCTCGGCGCCAAGGAGCAGGCCTGCGCCACCTATGCCAAGGTCGGCGTGGATTATCCGCAGGCTTCCAGTGCCGTGCGGCAGGCGGTCGAGCGCGAGCGCCGCCGTTCCGGCTGCGCTTGAGCGCGGTTCCCCCTCTCGATCCTTCGGCGACGCCGGTTTCGGCTGCCGAGGCCAGTGCCTTGTTCGAGCCTCTGGCAGATGAGCCGGGGCTGCTCGTCGCCGTTTCGGGCGGGCCCGATTCCGTCGCTGTGCTGGCGCTGCTGTCGGACTGGGCGAAGCTGCCGGGGCGTCCCTCGATCCACGCCGCGACGGTCGATCACGGCTTGCGGCCGGAGGCTGCGGCCGAGGCCGAGGCGGTCGCCTCGCTCTGCGGGCGGCTGGGCGTCGCACACAGAATCCTGCGCTGGGCCGGGCCGAAGCCCGCCAACGGCCTGCAGGCCGCCGCGCGGCAGGCTCGCTACGACCTCCTCGCGGAGGAAGCGCTGCGGCGCGGCAACGCGGCCATCGTCACGGCGCATACGCTCGACGACCAGGCCGAGACGCTGCTGATGCGGATCGCCCATGGTTCGGGGCCGGCGGGGCTCGTCGGCATGCGCCCGCGCAGCTTGCGAGGCGCGGTCGCGATCGTCCGGCCGCTGCTGGGCCTCGCGAAATCGCGGTTGATCGCTACCGCCGAGGCACGGGGCCTGCCCTTCGTCCGCGATCCCAGCAATGCCGATTCGCGTTTCGAGCGGGTGCGCTGGCGCGAATTGGCGCCGTCGCTCGCGGAACACGGCCTCGATGCGGCGCGGCTCGGATTGCTTGCGGAGCGCATGGCCCGGCAGGAGGGCGCCCTGGCACGCCGGGCGGCGGATGTGCTGGCGCAGCGGCGGCTCCCGGTCACCGTGGGGGAGGAGCGGCGGCTCGGCTTCCGGCAGCTTGCCGAAGAGCCGGAGGAGATCGTCCTGCGCGTGCTGGCGCTTGCGCTGGCGGAAATGACGCAAGGCGTCGAGAGCTATGGGCGGCTGGAGCGGCTGGAGGCCTGCGCAGCGGCGCTGCTCGCCGCATCGCGTGCTGGGTCCGCCACAAAGCGGACGTTCTCCGGATGCATCCTGTCGCTCGACCGGAACGGCGTGCTGAGCTTGCGGCGAGAGGGGCCGCGCAGACGCGGTGTTCACCCTGCGACATCATAGTAACGTGGCGTCGTGCGTTTTGCGTGCGTTTCCCTTGGCAAGGACGCATGTCGCACCTAGATTGCCTGTTAAGTGAAACCAGGCCTTATCCGGTTGGTCCCGGCAGGCCCGATCGGACTGGTGATGAATCCGAATTTTCGCAATTTCGCCCTCTGGGTGGTGATCTTCCTGCTGGTCCTGGCGTTGGTGACGCTGTTCCAGAGTCCGAGCCAACGCTCGAACACCAACGAGATTCCCTACAGCCAACTGATCAACGAGTCCGATTCCGGGCGCATCTCGAGCGTCGTGGTCGCGGGCCAGGAAATCTCCGGCACCTTCTCGGATGGTCGCAACTTCGTGACCTATGCGCCCTATGGCGACCCGAACCTGCTGAAGACGCTGGCCCAGAAGGGCGTGACGGTTTCGGCCCGCGCTCCTTCCGAGGGCACGCCCTGGTTCATGGCGCTGCTGGTGAACTCGCTGCCCTTCGTCATCTTCATCGGCCTGTGGATCTTCATGTCCCGCCAGATGCAGAACGGCGCCGGCCGGGCGATGGGCTTCGGCAAGTCGAAGGCCAAGCTCCTGACCGAGGCCCATGGCCGCGTCACCTTCGAGGACGTTGCGGGTATCGACGAGGCCAAGGAAGACCTGCAGGAGATCGTCGAGTTCCTGCGCGATCCGCAGAAATTCCAGCGGCTGGGCGGGCGCATTCCGCGCGGCGTGCTGCTCGTCGGCCCTCCCGGTACGGGTAAGACGCTCACGGCGCGTGCCGTCGCGGGCGAGGCCAATGTGCCGTTCTTCACGATCTCGGGCTCCGACTTCGTCGAGATGTTCGTCGGCGTCGGCGCGAGCCGCGTGCGCGACATGTTCGAGCAGGCCAAGAAGAACGCCCCCTGCATCATCTTCATCGACGAAATCGACGCGGTCGGCCGCCATCGCGGTGCCGGCCTCGGCGGCGGCAATGACGAGCGCGAGCAGACGCTGAACCAGCTCCTTGTCGAGATGGACGGCTTCGAGCCGAACGAAGGCGTCATCATCATCGCCGCGACCAACCGTCCCGACGTGCTCGATCCCGCCCTGCTGCGTCCGGGCCGTTTCGACCGCCAGATCGTCGTGCCGAACCCCGATGTCGCCGGCCGCGAGAAAATCCTGCGCGTCCATGTCCGCAAGGTGCCGATGGCGCCGGATGTCGACCTCAAGATCCTCGCCCGCGGCACCCCCGGCTTCTCCGGCGCGGATCTGATGAACCTCGTCAACGAGGCGGCGCTGCTGGCGGCCCGTCGCGGCAAGCGCATGGTCACCCATGCCGAGTTCGAGGATGCCAAGGACAAGGTCATGATGGGCGCCGAGCGCAAATCCATGGCCATGTCCGAGGAGGAGAAGAAGCTGACCGCCTATCACGAGGCCGGCCATGCCATCGTCGGCCTCTACGTCCCGGCTGGCATCCCCGTGCACAAGGCGACGATCATCCCGCGCGGACGTGCGCTCGGCATGGTCAAGTTCCTGCCGGAGGGTGATCGCTACTCGATGAAGTTCAAGGAGTTCACCTCGCAGCTCGCGGTCGCCATGGGCGGGCGCGTGGCGGAGGAGATGACCTTCGGCCGCGAGAACGTCACCTCGGGCGCCACCGGCGACATCCAGCAGGCGACCAAGATGGCCAAGGCCATGGTCACGCAGATGGGCTATTCGGACGAGCTCGGCATGGTCGCCTATGGCGACAATCAGGAAGAGGTCTTCCTCGGCATGTCGATGGGCCGCAGCCAGGCGGTCTCCGAGGCGACCGCCCAGAAGATCGACGCCGAGGTCAAGCGCCTCGTCGACAACGGCTACCAGGACGCCAAGGCCATCCTCACCGAGCACCATGACGAGTTCGTCTCGGTGGCCGAGGCGCTGCTCGAATTCGAGACGCTGACGGGCGAGGAAATTCGCGACCTGATCGCCGGTAAGCGCCCGGTGCGCGACGCCGACGACACGCCGCACGCCCCGCGCGGCTCGGCCGTGCCGAGCGCCGGCAAGGGCCGCAAGCGCGGCGAACCCGATGCCGGGCTGGAGCCGCAACCGCAGGCGTGAGGCGGTTCGACTGAAATGAAAAAGGCGGCCTTCGGGCCGCCTTTTTCATGTGTGGTGGGAGATCGCCTCCATTCCGCTTCCGCGCCGTCATCCCGGACAAGCCGCCCATGGCGGCGCCGATCCGGGATCCATGCCAGAGCGCATTTCGGAAACATGCCGGCACGGATCCCGGGTCTCCGCTTCGCTGCGCCCGGGAGGGCAGGGCCTGAATGATGAGAGCGGGGCTATGCGGGGCCGCGTCCCTGTCACGCTCCGTCATATTTTGTGAGAAGGCGGAAAGGTTTTTTGGCTATAGAAGAACGCAAATTCAGGGCGCTGGCGCCCTCTCGGAAGCGATTGGCAATGACGCGCAAATATTTCGGAACGGACGGCATTCGTGGGCGGGCGAACGGCGTCATCACGCCCGACCTCGCCCTGAGGGTCGGGCAGGCCACCGGCCTCGCCTTCCGCCGCGGCGAGCACCGCCACCGGGTGGTGATCGGCAAGGATACCCGCCTGTCGGGCTATATGATCGAATATGCCATGGTGGCCGGCTTCACCGCGGTCGGCATGGACGTCATGCTGCTCGGCCCGATGCCGACGCCGGCCGTCGCCATGCTGACGCGCTCGATGCGTGCCGATCTCGGCGTGATGATCTCGGCCTCGCACAACGCCTATGAGGATAACGGCATCAAGCTGTTCGGGCCCGACGGCTACAAGCTCAACGACGATGTCGAACGCGAGATCGAGGCGCTGATCGACGCCGATCTCGGCCCGCGCCTGGCGACTTCGCCGATGCTCGGCCGGGCCAAGCGCATCGACAGCGCCGATGCGCGCTATGTCGAATTCGCCAAGCGGACGCTGCCGCGCAATCTGAGCCTGGAAGGCCTGCGCATCGTGCTCGATTGCGCCAATGGCGCCGCCTACAAGGTGGCGCCGCAGGCGCTCTGGGAGCTGGGTGCGGAGGTCATCACCATCGGCGTCGAACCCGACGGCTTCAATATCAACCGGGAGATCGGCTCGACCCATCCGTCCACCCTGGTCAGCAAGGTCAAGGAGATGCGCGCCGATGTCGGCATCGCGCTCGACGGCGACGCCGACCGCGTGCTGGTGGTGGACGAGCATGGCCAGGTCGTCGACGGCGACCAGCTCATGGCGGTGATCGCGCGCTCCTGGCTGGAGGATGGCCGGCTCTCGGCACCGGGCATCGTCGCGACGGTGATGTCCAATCTCGGCCTGGAGCGCTATCTGGCGGGCTTGGGCCTGTCGCTGGCGCGTACCGCGGTCGGCGACCGCTATGTGCTGGAGCATATGCGCAATCACGGCTTCAACCTCGGCGGCGAGCAGTCCGGCCATATCATCCTCTCGGATTTCGGCACGACCGGGGACGGGCTGGTCGCAGCGCTGCAACTGCTCGCGGTGGTGAAGCGGATGGACAAGCCGGTCTCGGAGGTCTGCCACTGCTTCGAGCCGCTGCCGCAGATCCTCAAGAACGTGCGCTACAAGACCGGCAAGCCGCTGGAGCAGCAGGCGGTGATGAGCGCCATCGAGGCGGCGAAGCAGTTGCTTGGCGAAAGCGGCCGCCTGGTGATCCGGCCCTCCGGCACCGAGCCGGTGATCCGTGTCATGGCCGAGGGCGACGACCGCGATCTGGTCGAGCGCGCGGTCGACGATGTCGTCGATGCGGTGACGAAGGCCGCGGCCTGAGAAGAGCGCGCGTCATGCTCGGGCTTGATCCGAGCATCTCCTGCCGAAGGAGGCTCCGACGGTTATTCCGGCACGAGATTCTCGGGTCTGCGCTTCGCTTCGCCCGAGAATGACAGCGGCGGTGTCCTTACACTACAGCGGTCAGTCCGCCATCGACCATCAGCAGGTGGCCGTTGACGTAGTCGGAAGCCGCCGAGGACAGGAAGATCGCGGCGCCGACCAGCTCCTTCGTCTCGCCCCAGCGCCCGGCCGGCGTGCGGCTGCAGACCCAGCTGGTGAAGGCTTCGTCGGCGAGCAGCGCCTGGTTGATCTCGGTGGTGAAATAGCCGGGGCCGATGGCATTGGCCTGGATGTTGTGCTTGCCGAGCTCGGCGGCGAGCCCCCGCGTCATCATCTTCACCGCGCCCTTCGAGGCGGTGTAGGGGATGATGGTGGCGCGGCCGAGCTCGCTCATCACCGAACCGATGCTGATGATCTTGCCGCGTTTACGGGGCAGCATCCGCTTCGCCACGGCCTGGGTGACGTAGAACACCGAATGCAGATTGGTGTTCATCACCTCATGCCAGCCCTCGACCGGGAATTCGGTGATCGGCGCCCGCTTCTGCATGCCGGCATTGTTGATGAGGATATCGATCGGGCCGATCTCGGCCTCGATCATGGCGATTCCGGCCTCGACGGCCTTCTGGTCGGTGACATCGAAGGGCGCGATGGAAGCCTTGCGGCCGGCCGCGGTCAGCGTCTGCTGCGCCCGCTCGAGCTTCGTCTTGTCGCGGCCGTTCAGCACGACATGGGCGCCGGCTTCCGAGAGGCCCTCTGCCAGGGCGAGTCCGATGCCCTGGCCCGAGCCGGTGACCAGCGCGACCTTGCCTTCCAGGCTGAACAGCGACAGCGACATGGCGTATCCTCGCAAATTGCCGGAGCCCGGCGTCGGTTTCGTTTGCGCCGGTGGCGCGTCGTTGGGTAAGCAGTTTTCAAACGATTAGACAACGGCGCGGCTAAGCTTGTCTCGCGCCATTTGAGGAGAAGCCGCCATGCGTGCCGTCGTCATCCATGCCGAGAAGGATCTGCGCGTCGAGCAGACGACCGCGCCGGAGCTGGGGCCGCGCGACGTGCGCGTGCGGATGGAAGCCGGCGGCATCTGCGGCTCGGACCTGCATTACTATCTGCATGGCGGCTTCGGCACGATCCGGGTGCGCGAGCCTCTGATCCTTGGCCACGAGATCGCCGGCCGGGTCGAGGCCGTCGGCGACGAGGTCTCGCGGGTGAAGCCGGGCGACCGTGTCGCGGTCAATCCGAGCCGCGCGTGCGGCCATTGCCGCTATTGCCAGATGGGGCTGCAGCAGCACTGCACCGACATGCTGTTCTACGGTTCGGCGATGCGCTTCCCGCATGTGCAGGGCGGTTTTCGCGACGTGCTCGTGGTCGAGGAGCGGCAGGCGGTGAAGGTGGCGCCGGGCGTCACCGCGGCGCAGGCCGCTTTCGCCGAGCCGCTTTCGGTCTGCCTCCACGCCGCCAAGCGCGCCGGACCGCTGCTCGGCAAGCGCGTGCTGGTGACGGGGGCGGGGCCGATCGGCGCGCTCACCATCGTCGCGGCGAAGGCTGCGGGCGCTTCCGAGATCGTCGCGACCGACGTGGTCGATGGCCCGCTGCCGGTGGCGCGTAAGATGGGCGCGACGGCGGCGATCAACGTCATGGCCGAGCCTGACCGGCTGAAGGAGGAATACGGGGCGGAAAAGGGCGCCTTCGACGTGATGTTCGAAGCGTCGGGAAACCAGCATGCGCTGACCGGGGCTTTCGACGCGGTGCGCTCGGGTGGCACCATCGTGCAGATCGGCGTCGGCGGTCAGTTCACCCTGCCGATGAACGTGGTCGTCGCCAAGGAGTTCGACCTGCGCGGCTCCTTCCGCTTCCATGAGGAGTTCGACTGGGCGGTGGCGATGATCGGTTCGGGCAATATCGACCTCTCGCCGCTTCTGACCGCGACGATCCCTGTCGACCGCGCCGTCGAGGCCTTCGACCTCGCCGCCGACAAGGCGAAGGCGATCAAGGTGCAGCTCGACTTCGCTTGAGTTGTAGCTGGCTCGTCATTCTCGGGCCGCCTCAGCGGACCCGAGAATCTCCGGACGAGATAATGCCAGAGCCTTCTTCGGCGAGAGATGCTCGGGGCAAGCCCGAGCATGACGGCTGGAAGCGCTCCTAGAACAACCCCTCGATATGCCCCTGCGCGTCGATGTGGATGCGTTCGGCGGCGGGTTCGCGCGGCAGGCCGGGCATGGTCATGATGTCCCCGCAGATCGCGACGACGAAGCCGGCGCCGGCCGAGAGCCTGAGTTCCCGCAAGGGGACGATGTGGCCGGAGGGCGCGCCGCGGAGCGTTGGGTCGGCCGAGAAGGAATACTGGGTCTTGGCGACGCAGATCGGCAGCTCGCCGAAGCCGGCGGCTTCGAGATCGGCGAAGCGCGCCGCGAGCTTGGCATCGAGGCTGATGCCGGCCGCGCCGTAGATCTCGCGCGCCACCGTCTCCAGCTTCTCGCGCAGCGGCATGGCGTCCGGGTAGAGCGGGGCGAAATCGGCCTCGCCCTCATCCGCGAGCGCGGCGACCTTGTGGGCGAGTTCCTCCGCGCCGGCGCCGCCTTGCGCCCAGTGGCGGCAGATCACCGCCTCGACGCCGAGATGGTTGCGGCAGTAATTGCGGATGAGTTCGTGCTCGGCGGCGGTATCGGTCGCGAAGTGGTTGATCGCGACGATCGGCGGCACGCCGAACTTGCGGATGTTGCCGACATGGCGGGTGAGATTGGAAAGTCCGGCTTCGAGCGCCTTGAGGTTCTCCTGCCCGAGCGCGTCCTTCGCCACGCCGCCATGCATCTTGAGGGCGCGGACGGTGGCGACGACGACGGCCACGGCCGGTTTCAGCCCGGCCTCGCGGCATTTGATGTCGAAGAATTTTTCCGCGCCGAGATCGGCGCCGAAGCCGGCCTCGGTGACGACGTAATCGCCCAGCTTCAACGCCGCGCGGGTCGCGATCACCGAATTGCAGCCATGGGCGATGTTGGCGAAGGGGCCGCCATGGACGAAGGCCGGGGTGCCTTCCAGCGTCTGCACGAGGTTCGGCATCAGCGCGTCCTTGAGCAGCACGCTCATCGCGCCGGTCGCCTTGAGATCGGCGGCGGTGATCAGGCGCTTGTCGCGGGTGCGGCCCACGACGATGCGGCCGAGGCGCTCCTCCAGATCGGCGGAATCACGGGCCAGACAGAAGATCGCCATCACCTCCGAGGCGACGGTGATGTCGAAGCCGTCCTCGCGCGGGAAGCCGTTGCCATTGCCGCCGAGCGAAGAGACGATCGAACGCAGGGCGCGGTCGTTCATGTCGAGCACGCGGCGCCAGGTGATCGTGCGGGTATCGAAGCCGAGCCCGTTGCCCCAGTAGACATGGTTGTCGACCATCGCGGCGAGCAGGTTGTGCGCGCTGGTGATGGCGTGGAAATCGCCGGTGAAATGCAGGTTGATCTGCTCCATCGGCACGACCTGGGCATAGCCGCCGCCGGCGGCGCCGCCCTTCATGCCGAAGCTCGGGCCCAGCGAGGGCTCGCGCAGCGCGATCATCGTCTTCTTGCCGATGCGCGTCAGCCCGTCGCCGAGGCCGACCGTGGTGGTGGTCTTGCCTTCTCCCGCCGGCGTCGGGCTGATCGCGGTGACGAGGATCAGCTTGCCGTCCGGCTTGTCATGGAAGCCGGGAATCGCACCGGTGTCGATCTTGGCGATGAACTTGCCGTAGGGGTGGAGCGCTTCTGCGGGGATGCCGGCTTGCTCGGCAATGGCGCCAACAGGTTGAAGCGTCGCGGCGCGCGCGATCTCGATATCGGTGGGCATCCGTCCTCTCGGAGACTGTGCTGGCCCGCGCGCCTCCCGGGGGCGGGGCGTCGCGACACTGGCCGGAAATGCTGGGCGCTGCCAGCGTTTTCAAAGGGTGATGCACAGCGGAGGCGCTGTGTCCTGCGTCATTCTCGGGCGGCGCCGTGCGCCGACCCGAGAAACTCGGGATTGGCTAGCTGGCTTTAGAGAGGGCCGGGTCAAGCCCGACCATGACGAACAAGCTCACCCCGCCAGACGCGCGTTCTGCGGGAAGAGGAATTTGCGGGCGTCCGCATCGACCTCGGTCTTGAAGGCGAACTGGTCCTTCAGCGCCATGGCGCGCTGGGCGGCCGGCCGTGCCGAGATCTCGTCGGTGTGGCGCTTCACGTTCGGGAACATCGTCGCCCAATCCTCCCCGACGGCGAAGGAAAGCCGCGTCGCCCAGCCCCAGACCGACATGTCGATCAGCGTGTAGTCCTCGCCGAGCATATAGCGCCGGGTCTTCAGCCGCTCGTCGATGATGCCCCAGTGACGCTCGGCCTCGCGGGCGTAGCGGTTGATCGCATAAGGGATCTTCTCGGGGGCGAAGCGGCTGAAATGCACGGCCTGACCGCAATAGGGCCCGATGCCGGTGGCGACGAACATCAGCCAGGACAGCATCTCGCCACGCGCCTTCGGCGTATCCTGCGGCAGGAACTTTCCGGTCTTCTCGGCGAGATAGAGCAGGATCGCGTTGGAATCGAAGACGGTGACGTCGCCATCGGTCAGCGCCGGCGTCTTGGCGTTGGGGTTGATGGCGAGGAAGTCCGGCTTGAACTGGTCGCCCTTGCGGGTGTCGACCGGGACCATCTCGTAGGGCAGGCCGGCTTCCTCGAGGAAGAGCGCGATCTTCGCCGGGTTCGGCGAGGGGTGGTAGTAAAGCTTGATCATGGCAGGCTCCCGCTTGGTCCGGGCAGGTTACGGATCGCGGCATAGGAGACGAGATCGGTCAGCGCGGCAATCGTCACATCCGCATGGAAGCCAAGCTGTTCCGGCTGCAGGCGCAGCGCCTTGAACATCAGCTTCGGGTCGATCGTGCCGGTCGCCTCGATCTCGACCCGCAAGGCCGCGGCCGGCACGCGTTCGATGCGCGCGACCGTGAAGCCATGGGCCTTGGCGCCGGCGATGTCGAAGCCGTTGGAGGAGACGAAGAGGATCTCGTCGCGCGAGAGGCCGAGCCGCTTCTCGACATGGGCATAGCCGCGCGGATCGGGCTTGTAGACGCCGATCTCGTCGACGCTGATGACGGTCTCCAGGAACTCGCCGATGCCGGCATGGGCGACGAGCCGCTTCAGCATGGCCGGGCTGCCGTTCGAGAAGATGGCGAGCCGGTAGGAGGCGAGCCCTTGCAGCGCGGCACGCGCCTCGGGATAGAGCGCAAGCCCGTCATAGGCGCCGGCGATCTCCGCCAGGAATGCGGGCGTCGCGGTGAGGCCCAGTGTTTTCAAGGTGAAGTCGAGGGATTCGGTCGTGACCGTCCAGAAATCCTCGTAGCGACCCATCAGCGCGCGCAGCCAGGTGTATTCGAGCTGCTTCAATCGCCAGATCTGGGTGATGGTCGCGCCATGGCCGGGGAAAGCGGCCTCGGTGACGGCGGCGACGGACTGGACGTCGAACAGCGTTCCATAAGCGTCGAAAACCAGGGCCTTGATCGGCATGGACATCCTCCGTCCGGGGCTAGGTCTCTGATCGTTCGCCTTCTTAGCACTCGCATCGGCGGCGCAGCACATGGTATCCGCACCAGCACCTTTTCCTGAATGCCGAAGGTCAAGCCGATGCCGCCTCGTCCCGTGATGTTGATGATCCTCGATGGCTGGGGCTGGCGCGAGGATGCCGAGAACAACGCGATCAAGCTGGCGAAGACGCCGAATTTCGATCGCTTCTGGGCGAGCAGTCCGCATACCTTCCTGCGGACCTCGGGGCTCGATGTCGGTCTCCCTCCCGGGCAGATGGGCAATTCCGAGGTCGGCCATCTCAATCTCGGTGCCGGGCGCGTGGTGATGCAGGATCTGCCGCGCATCAACCAGGCGATCGCCGATGGCTCGATCGCGAAGGCCGTGGGGGAGAGCGGGCTCGTCGCTGCGCTGAAGGCGAGCGGCGGCGCCTGCCACCTGCTTGGCCTCGTCTCGCCGGGCGGCGTCCATGCGCATCAGGACCACGCCGTGGCGCTGGCGAAGATCGTCGCGGCGCAGGGCGTGCCGGTGAAGCTGCATGTCTTCACCGATGGACGCGATACCCCGCCGCAATCGGCCGCCGATTATGTGAAGAGCTTCGCGGCCGCGCTGCCGGCCGGCGCGACCATCGCCAGCGTATCCGGGCGCTACTACGCGATGGATCGTGACAACCGCTGGGAGCGCGTCGAGAAGGCCTGGAGCGCGATGGTGCTGGGGCAGGGGAATGCCTTCCCCGATGCGCAGGCGGCCATCGCCGACGCCTATGCCGGCAAGGTCACGGACGAGTTCATCGTGCCGGCCGTGATCGGCGGCTATGCGGGGATGCGGGACGGCGACGGGCTGCTCAGCTTCAACTTCCGCTCCGATCGCATCCGCGAAATCCTGAACGCGGTGCTGGAGCCGGATTTCTCGGGCTTCGCCCGGCTGCGCGTGCCGAAGCTGGTCAAGGCGGTCAGCATGACCTCCTACAGCGCCGAGCTCGACAAGGTGATGCCGGCGCTGTTCCTGCCGCAGACGCTCGCCAATGGGCTGGGCGAGACGGTCGCCAAGGCCGGGCTGAAGCAGGTGCGCATGGCGGAGACGGAGAAATATCCGCACGTCACCTATTTCTTCAATGGCGGCGAAGAGACGCCTTATCCCGGCGAGGATCGGGTGATGGTGCCGTCGCCCAAGGTCGCGACCTATGATTTGCAGCCGGAAATGTCGGCGCCGGAGCTGACCGCCAAGGCGGTCGAGGCGATCGATTCAGGCCGCTACGACCTCGTCATCCTGAACTTCGCCAATACCGATATGGTCGGCCATACCGGCGTGCTCGCCGCGGCGATCAGGGCGGCCGAGACGGTTGATGCGGGGCTCGGCGCCATCGCGGAGGCCGTGCAGCGGCAGGGCGGGGCGCTGCTCGTCACCGCCGATCACGGCAATGCCGAATTGATGGTCGATCCGGTCACCGGTAAGCCGCATACCGCCCACACCACCAATCCGGTGCCGCTGATGCTGATCGGCGGGCAGGGCAGGGCATTGGCGGAGGGCCGGCTCGCCGATATCGCGCCGACGCTGCTGGCGCTGATGGGGCTCGCCCAGCCGGCCGAGATGACCGCGCAGTCGCTGCTGCGCTGACGGGGAGTTTTTCCAGTACAGCCCGCGCGGAATCGTCATCCCGGACAAGCCGCCTTTGGGCGGCGCCGATCCGGGATCCATGCGGTCGCGCAGGACGACCCTGCGTGCAGATGTTTCGAAGAGATGAAAAAAGCGAAACGGCGCGGAGATAATCCGCGCCGTTCGCTTGTTGGAAGGCCGTGAGCCTCAGTATTTGCGCACCGTCGGCGGCGGCATGTAGGCGACCGGCGCGGGCTCGGGTGTGCCGCAGCAATTCGGGTCGCCGAAGTTCCAGCGCATGCCGATGCGGAAATCGTGGCTGTCGATGTCCTTGGCCTTGAGCGGGCCCTGGATCTGGCCCGTGAAGGCGTTGATGAGGCGGCCCGACTGGGCGTCGCCGAGATTGAGGTAGCGATAGCCCAGTTCGAGGGTGAGGTTCTTGTTCACCTCGTAGCCGACGCCGGCCATGAGCGCCCAGGCGACATTGGTCTTGGTGCCGGTGTTGGCATAGCCAAGCGTCGGACCGACGAAGTTGCCGAACAGAGCGCCCTGATCGGTCAGCCCCGCAATGCGGTTCTGCGTGAAGCCGATGCCGGCGCCGATATAGGGTGTCAGGCAATTCCAGGTGCCGAGGTCGAAGTAGCCGTTGAACAGCGTGACCAGCGAGGTCAGGTTGCCCTTGTAGGTGTTGGTCTGGTTGCCGTTGTTGAAGGGGTTGAAGACGATGTCGTTCACCCCGATCTGGCCGGCGCCGCGATACTCGCCGGTGACGTCGAAGCGCAGCCAGTTGTTGAAGCGGTAGCCGATGCCGAGGCCGGCGAAGAAGGTGGAGTTGTCGCTCTTGCCGAAGAAGCTGCCGCCGAACTCGGCGACATCGTCCTGATGGTACTTGCTGACGCTCTGAACGCCGACGCCGACATCGCCGCGCAGATAGATGCCGCTTGAGATCGTGCCCTTGAGCACCGGCGGCTCCATCGGGGGCGGGGGAGGCAGGAAGTCGGCGGCATGGGCTGCCGCAGCGGCGCTGAGGGCCAGGGCGCCCCCAAGCGCAATGGATTTCAGGCTGCCCATGGCAGGATCCTTCGCGTTGCGCGCAAGGACAAGGACGCAGTCCCGCGCAGTTACCGTTGCGCAGGACCATGCCAGCGATTTCTTAAACGAGACTTAACCCTAACGGCTAACCTTACTTTTTGGTTGAAGGGGGCGCTTCTTCCCCGGTCGCGACCTTTTGCAGGGTCTGGCGTGCCTTTGCCGCCATCGCCTCGAATTCCGAGCGGAAGTGTTCGATCTTCTCCTCGTCGAGCTCTTCGAGATCGAGCAGCTCCTCGCGCGCGCCTTCCAGCTTCAGGATCAGCTCGTCGAGCTTGATCTGCATGGCGGCGGTGTCGCGGTTCTGGCTGTTCTGGATGATGAAGACCATCAGGAAGGTGACGATGGTCGTCGAGGTGTTGATGACCAGCTGCCAGGTGTCGTTGTAGCCGAAGAACGGCCCCGACAGGGCCCAGATCACGATGACGATCGCCGCGCCGAAGAACGTCTGCGGCTTGCCGGACCAGTGGGCGACGCGCTGAGAGAGGCGCGTGAAGAACGAGCGGTCGCTCTGCGGCAGGCGGCGCTTGGATCTCTTTGCCATGATGGCCCCCCGAGCCGTGTTGAGGCTGTGACAGCTTCAACGCGATGCCGGGACGGCCGTTCCCTCAGGCCGTTCAGGCGAAGAGGCGCTCGGCGTGCCAGGCGATGTGCTGGGCCATGAAGGTGGAGACGAAGTTGTAGGAGTGATCGTAACCCTCCCGCAGCGTGAGCTGCAGCGGGATGCCGGCGGTGGCGCAGGCGATCTCGAGCAATTGCGGGCGCAGGCCCTCCTCGAGGAAGCCGTCGGCACCGCCCTGATCGACGAGCAGTTCCTTGAGGCGATGCCCGTCCGCGATCAGCAGGGTCGAGTCGTAGGCGCGCCAGCCGGCCTCGTCGGGGCCGAGATATTTCTCGAGGGCCGGGCGCGACCAGTCGGCGGTCGAGGGTTGCGAGATCGGCGCGAAGGCGGAGACGGAACGGTAGCGCTCCGGGTTCTTGAGGGCGAGCGTGATCGCGCCATGGCCGCCCATGGAATGGCCGAAAATGCCCTGACGGGACATGTCGAGCGGGAAGTTCCGGGCGACCAGCTCCGGCAGCTCGTCGCGGATATAGCTCTCCATGCGGTAGTTCGCGGCATAGGGGGCCTGGGTGGCGTCGAGGTAGAAGCCCGCGCCCGAGCCGAACTGCCAGTTGCCCGGTTCGTCCGGCACGTCCTCGCCGCGCGGGCTGGTGTCCGGGCAGATGATGGCGATGCCGTTGGCGGCAGCCGCCGCGCGGTATTCGCCCTTGTCCATGACGTTCTGGTGAGTGCAGGTCAGGCCGGAAAGATACCACAGCACCGGCACCGGCCCTTCCTCCGCCTGATGCGGCAGGTAGATCGCGAAGGTCATCGGGCAGGCGCAGGCCGTGCTCTCATGCCGATAGACGCGCTGCGAGCCGCCGAAGGCCTTGGAGGCGGAGAGGAGTTCCATGCGGGGTCCTTTCTTGCGGCGCGCGCTTTTGTCGTTCCGGGGCGACCCGTCAGGATCGAATCCGGACCGACGACCGGGCGAGCCCTTGCCCAGTCGGCTTGTTCAAGCGTCATGCCCCGTCGCGGGTTCCGGGTTCAGCGCTTCGCGCTGCCCCGGAATGACTTAGGATGCTTCACTGCCTCACAGATGAGGCGGCAAAACGACGCCTCAATAGACCACGACGCTGCGGATCGACTTGCCTTCATGCATCAGGTCGAAGCCGTGGTTGATCTCCTCGAGCTTCAGCTTGTGGGTGATCAGGTCGTCGATGTTGATCTTGCCCTCCATGTACCAGTCGACGATCTTCGGCACATCGGTGCGCCCGCGCGCGCCGCCGAAGGCCGTGCCCTTCCAGACGCGGCCGGTGACGAGCTGGAAGGGGCGCGTCGCGATCTCCTTGCCGGCCTCGGCCACGCCGATGACGATCGACTCGCCCCAGCCGCGATGGCAGCATTCCAGCGCCTGGCGCATCACATTGGTGTTGCCGGTGGCATCGAAGGAGAAATCGGCGCCGCCGCCGGTGAGATCGACGATCGCCTGCACGACCTTGTCGTTGCCGATCTCCTTCGGGTTGATGAAGTCGGTCATGCCGAACTTGCGCGCCATCTCCTGCTTGGCCGGATTGATGTCGACGCCGATGATCTTGTCGGCGCCGACCATGCGGGCGCCCTGGATGACGTTGAGGCCGATACCGCCGAGCCCGAAGACGACGACATTGGCGCCCGGCCAGACCTTCGCCGTGTAGATTACCGCACCGATGCCGGTCGTCACGCCGCAGCCGATATAGCAGATCTTGTCGAAGGGGGCGTCCTCCCGGACCTTGGCGAGCGCGATCTCGGGCAGGACCGTGAAGTTCGCGAAGGTCGAGCAGCCCATATAGTGGAAGATCTCGCCGCTATCGCAGGAGAAGCGCGAGGTGCCGTCCGGCATGACGCCTTGCCCCTGGGTGGAACGGATCGAGGTGCAGAGATTGGTGCGCTGCGACAGGCAGGATTTACAGTTGCGGCATTCCGGCGTGTAGAGCGGGATGACGTGATCGCCGACCTTGAGCGTGGTGACGCCCGCGCCGACCTCGCGCACGATGCCGGCGCCCTCATGGCCGAGAATCGCGGGGAACTTGCCCTCCGAATCCAGGCCCGAAAGCGTGTAGGCGTCGGTGTGGCAGATGCCGGTCGCCATGACCTCGATCAGCACCTCGCCGGCCTTCGGGCCGCCGATCTCGATGGTTTCGATGGTGAGCGGCTTGCCGGCTTCCCAGGCAACGGCGGCGCGGGTCTTCATCGGGCGGTTCCTTCTTTCAGGCTGTTCATTTCAGATAGGGGCGGATCACGCGCATGATGGCGGCGATCTCGTCTTCGTTCGCGTCATCGGCGGAGCCGATGGCCGGGCCGGCGCCGGCTTGCATGGTTTCGCGCAGATGGCTTTCGAGCACCTCCGCCATCAGCCCGGTTGCCGCGCCGCGTAACGCCGCGAGCTGCTGCAGCAGCGCACCGCATTCCTCGCCGCGCTCGACGGCCGCGATCAGGGCATCGGTCTGCCCTCTGATCCGGCGCAGCCGCGTGACCGCGCGCTTCTTTTCTTCAGGCGTGTGAGGCATGGGCACCGAGGCTCCGGTTGCCGCGACGCTATGGTACTGAGGGGGAGTATGTCAACGCGCGAGGCGGGCCGAAACGAAAAGAGCGGCAGCGTTGCCGCTGCCGCTCTTCGCTTTGCGCAAAATCATGACCCAGCCTTCATCCTTCGAGACGCCGCATTCGCGGCTCCTCAGGATGAGGGCTGAGGCCTCGATTGGATCGTCAGAAGCTGTAGCCCAGCTTCACCTTGACGAGATGCTGGCTGAAGTTGGTCAGGTCGAGATCGCCGGGCTGGCCCTTGGCCTTGCCGGCGACCTGGATGTTGTAGGCTGCCGAAAGGGCGAGCTGTTTCGTCGCCTGCCAGAACACGCCGGGGCCGACATAGGTGGCGTAACCGGCCTCCTTGTCGAAGCCGAGCTCGTTATGCTTGCGCATGTGGCGGACCTCGCCGCTGAGATAAAGCCCGTCCTGCACCTGCCAGGCGAGCGAGCCGGCGAGCGTCAGCGTCGAGGAGCGGCCATAGGGCGAGGGGCCGGTCCAGGTCAGGTCCTGCGAGACGTTCACCGCCGCATAGAGCGTGTTCGGGATCAGCGTCTTGTCGGCGAAGAGGCGGATGCCGGTGTTGTAGGTGGTGAAGTTGCGGGCGATGCCGTCCGGATCGGTGCGGGTGACGCTCGGGTCGATCACCAGCGTCAGGCCGATGCCGTGCATGTCGCGGCCGAGCAGGCGGTACTTCATCTCGACGCCGGCGCCATAGCCGCGCGAATCGGCGCTGATACCGCCAGCCGAGGCATCGGTGAAATTGCCGAGGACATAGGGGCCGACCTCGGCGCAGGGGAACAGGCCGTAGGAGCCCTGCAGCGTCAAGCCGTGGCTGTTGGAGGTGCCGACCCGGGTGCCGAAGCCGCCATTATAGGTCAGGCTGGGGCCGAAGGAGCCGACATCGGCCACGTCGGAGCCGGTGGTGAAGCCGAAGGCGTCGGTCGGAATGCCCTCGCTCTCGGTGCAGCGGGAGACGACCGGCGCAGGTGCCGCGGGCGCGCCCTTGCGGGAGGGCAGGTCGGCGGCAGTGGCTGCGGTGGCGACGCAGGCCCCGAGGAGCGCGAAGGCGAGGCGGGAGGAGAGGAGGGCTGAGGCCAGCTTCATCGCGGACATTCCAGTTGAGGAGGGGCGGGGCACCGTGCGTGCAAAGCGTGCTCAGTCACTCGGATCGGTGTGATGATGCATTCGCGGCCCGCTTTCCGCGATAAAAGAGCCATAGGTATTTCGGCAATCCGTTCGGCTGTTGCGGCGTTGCAACAGAAGAAGAAGGGCTGTCGGCATGGCGGCTCCGGCGGGGTGAGCAATGACCTTATGCTATTGCGATTGATTTGCAATAGCATAATCGCTTCCGACCAAACTATGGCGCGCCGATGACGGGGAAGCGAGAGAGGGGAGGCTCTCTTTTCGTAATAATATTACATGTTGCGCCGCCGCAACAATCAACCAGGCAGGGCCAGCATCGCGATCCGGGCCAGCGCGCGCGGCGCGATCGCGGCCAGCTCCTCCACCGGCTTCCAGGCGGCGGCATGCACCTCCTCGACCTGAGCGACGAGCGGCCGGGCCGGGTCGGCGAGGAAGAGATATTGCAGGTCGTGATGGACATGGTCCGGCTCGCCGCGAGCGGGCTTGCCCGGCACGTCATGGCTGTCGATGGCGAAGGGGACATCCGCCTCGCGATGCCAGGGGTGGAGCTGCAAATCCTGCACGCCGGTCTCCTCGACCGCCTCGCGCGCCGCCGATTGGTGGAAGTGCTCGGCCTCCTCCCAATGCCCGCCGGGCTGGAGCCAGCGGCCGATGACGACATGGTCGATCAGCAGGATGCGGGCGTGGTCGGGAGAGAGCACGAAGGCGCTGGTGGTGACGTGGCCGGGAAAGGTCTCGCGCCGGTCGAGGGCATGGCCTTGCTCGATCTGCCAGCGCAGCAGCGAGAGATGCTCGCGGGAGCCCGCGACCTCGCTGCGATAGCGTGCGACGGCTTCGGTCAGGCAGGGCATGAAATCCATGGCTTCGCTTCAATCTCTCAGGGCAGTTGCAGGTGGTAGGATTCGAAATGGCCGTTGCGCGGGCCGTCATAGCCGATGAGGACATCGAGCTTGCGGCCCTGCTGCGCGAGCACCGTCAGGGATTCGGCCTTCGCGTTGCGCCGCTCCGGCAACTCGCCGAGATCGGCGGCTGCATCGGGCCGGGCGGGGTCGACCAGCAGCAGGGCATAGGGCCGTTGCTGCTCCTGCGCCGGCCCGATCAGCGCGAGCAGCCGCCCGCCGGCAAGGAGGGCGAGATCGCGGATGCCGCGATCCGGCCCGGCCGGCAGCGCAACCACGCGCGGTGCCTCTGTTGCCGGCGCATGGCCCGGCGCGAACAGCTCCTTGAGCGAGGCTCCGACCAGGAAGACACGCCCGCCGAGCGAGGGTGCGCGAAGCCCGACCCAGAGCGTGTCGCCCTGCGCCGCGATGCCTTCGACATTGAGGCCGTTATCGTCCATCAGGCTCTTGCCGAAAAAGGCGCCGGCCTCGCCCGCGCGGCGCAGGACATCGCTCAGGCGATAGGTCAGCTCGACCTGCCCGGCCGGCGCACCGGTTGCGTCGACGCGAAGACGCGCGAGATGGAAGGCCGAGAGCCGGAACTCGCCACTCTTGCGCGAGCAGCCATGCGAGCCCGCGATGTAGAAGGCGCCATCGGCATAGGCGACGGCCTCGCCGTCGAGCTCGCCGAAGCGGCCGGGCTTCTTGCAAATGCCCTGCGGGGCTGTGCCCAGCACGGCCGGCGAGGCTTCATCGCCGATAATCGGCAAGGTGGCGCCCGGCGTGATCCGGTTCTCGGCGATCTCCGCGAACTGGGCGAAGGCGCCTTCGTCATTGATCAGCAGGCAGCGCTGGGCGCCGTTGGCGACAGGCATGCAGGCGAGGCCGCTGACATCATGCGCGGCCTTTCCGGGCTTCTTCCCGGCAAAATCGCTGATGGCCTTGAAGCGCTGCTCTGGTGCGAGCGTCGCGGCCTGAGCGAATGAGGCAGCCAGCAAGGCAGCCGTGGCGAGAGACAAGAAGCGATACCGCATGCGGCGAATCCGGCGAACAGGGGGCGGGATTGAGCGCGCCGAGGGGGGCGATGTCAAAGCGCGTCGGCCGTTGTCCCTTCCGCCGGAACGAGCATGGACAGCTTCAGCTCCGGCTGGCTCGCGACCGCGAAGCTGACCTGATGATAGGCCAGCCGGCCCTGCGCCGGATGGTTGAAGGTGCGTTCGCCGCCTTCGCGTTCCAGCACGACGCGTTCGCGCCAGTAGCGCGCAAAGGCCTCGCTGCGCTCGCTCAACGCGTCGATACGGTTCCGTATCGCCGGATCGTTCAGATGGGCGCTGACATCCGCGCGAAACTCCGCGACGACGCGGCGCGCCCGATTCTCGAAGTCGCAGATCAGGGCCGACGCAGCCGGGGTGAGGAAGATGAAGTTGAGGAGATTCCGATCGGCGTCGCCGTCCAGCCAGCCACGAAAGAGGCGGCTGGCCGGCTCGTTCCAGGCAAGCGCCGTCCAGCCGCGATCGAGGATATAGGCCGGGGCGGCGATCAGGCCGACGCAGGCGAGGACATCGGGCGGCACGGCATGGCTTTCGCTGTCGCCCTGTTCGGGGTCGCGCCGGCCGGCAAGCTCGAAGAGATAGGCCCGCTCGGCCCGGCCGAGACGCAGCGCCCCGGCGAAACGGGCCAACGCCAGCGGCGAGAGCGCCATCTCCCGCCCCTGTTCGAGCCAGGTGTACCAGGTCACGCTCAGCCCGCAGAGCTGCGCCACCTCCTCGCGGCGCAGGCCGGGGGTGCGCCGCCGCCCGCCATCCGGCAGGCCGATGCCGGACGGCTTCAGCCGCTCGCGCAGGGTTCGCGCGAAATCGCCGAGCTCGCGGCGCTGCTCGGGTGAGGGGCCGGATATCATGACGCAGCTATCATGGTGCAATTTATACCAGTTAAAACTTCTCTCTGAAGCTAGTTATAAGCACGTGCTAAGCCGGCCGCCATCATCGATCGAACGGAGATCACACGATGTCGGAAGGCAGTCACGAAGCCCTGGTGGGCGCGCAGTTCGGATCGCGCGCCGAGGCTTATCTGCACAGCGCGGTGCATGCGCAGAGCGCGGATCTCGATGCGCTGGCGGCGCTGGCGAAGGGGCGGGATGGCGCGCGCGTGCTCGATCTCGGCTGCGGCGGGGGGCATGCCTCGTTCAACATCGCCCCCTTCGTCGGCGAGGTCGTGGCCTATGACCTGTCGTCCGAGATGTTGCAGGTGGTGGCCGATGCCGCCGGCAAGCGGGGCTTGCGCAATGTCGTGACGCAGCAGGGGCCGGCGGAAAAGCTGCCCTTCGCGGATGGCTCCTTCGACATGGTGGTGAGCCGTTTCAGCGCCCATCACTGGCGCGATGTCGATGCCGGCCTGCGCGAGGCGGCGCGCGTCCTGAAGAGCGGTGGCGAGTTGGTGATGTCGGACACGGTCGCGCCGTCGAACCCGCTTGCCGACAGCTATTTCCAGGCGATCGAGATGCTGCGCGACTGCTCGCATGGCCGCAACTACACCCGCGCCGAATGGGAGGCGGCGGTCGCCCGCGCCGGCTTCCAGGCCGAAGTCGCCACGCGCTTCCGGATGCGGCTGGAGTTCAAGTCCTGGGTCGAGCGGATGAACACGCCGAAGCTGCAGGTCGAGGCGATCCGGGCGCTGCAGACCTCCGTCTCCTCGGCGATCACCGGCTATTTCGACACCGAGCCCGATGGCAGCTTCAAGATCGAGGTGCTGCTGCTCCAGGCGAAGAAGGCGGGCTGAACGGCCGCCGGAGCGCCCTGTGAGGCGCTCCGGCGAAATCCTATGCGATCTTGATGTTCCGGGACCGGAGTCCGTCTCGAACGGCTATGGCTGCGACCCTATCCTTTTCCGTGCGGTCCCAAAGGCCGTTCGGAAACCAGGATTATGAACCAGATCCATCACAGGCGTTTCGCCGATCCTCCCGCCTTCCTCATCGGCCGCGATGCCGAAGGGCATTGGCTCGCCATCGAGACGCATGGCCGCGGCGGCGGCATCTTCGCCGACCGGAGCGCTGCCTTGCGCTATGCCGCGGCCGAGACGGCCCATCGGCCGCGCGCCGTCCGGATGACGGCGAGACAGCTGCGCCTGCTTTGAGGCATGCCATGAACCACTGGCTTCACGGCATGTTCACGGCGCTGGTCACGCCGTTCGACAGCGGGGCGATCGATTACGGCGCGCTGGAGCGTCTGATCGCCTGGCAGATCGCCCAGGGCGCAGACGGCATCGTGGTCGGTACCGCGACCGGTGAAATCTCCGCGCTGACCGAAGGCGAACAACAGTCGCTGCTGACCGCAGCGCGCAGCATCGCGGGCCGGCACTTTCCCGTCATCGTGGCCGCCGGAACTTACGGTACGGCCGATACGATCGCGGCCGTCATGGCGGCGGAGAAGGCGGGCGCCTCAGCCCTGCTGCTGCGCATGCCCTATTACAGCCGGCCGACCCAGGCCGGGCTTGCCGCCCATGCGCTGGCCGTCGCGCAGGCGACCGGGCTCGAGATCATCCTCGACAACGATCCCGACCGCTGCGGCGTCGAGATCGCGCTCGAGACGCTGGAGCGGCTCGAAGGGGCGGCGAACATCGTCGGCATCCTGGAGCGGCGTGGCGATCTTATTCGCTGCGACCGGATCGCCAGGATCCGCGACCGCCGTTTCATGCGCCTGACCGGCGCGGCCGAGACCCTTCCGGCCTATCTGCTCGCCGGAGGCTGCGGCGCCATCACCAGCATCGGCAATCTCGCCCCGCATTGGCTGGCGCGGCTGGAGAGCGCGGCGCGCTCCGAGTTCTACGGCCAGGCGCAGATCCTGCAACGGCGGCTCATCCCGCTGCTCGACCTGCTGGCGAAAGAACCCGATCCGATCCTCGTCAAGCTCGCGCTCTCGCTGCTTCATCCGGGCATCGAAGCCGCTTGCCGGGCGCCGTTGACACCCGCACGGCCGGAGCTGGTTCCACTCGTCCGCGAGGCGATCGAGGATCTGCCGCGCCCGCTCCCGGAAACCATGACGGCGCAGTCTCTCGGCCGCGCCGCCGCAGGGGTGGCCGGGCGGCGCTGACACCGCGCTACCGGCTCCCCACTCTCGAAGGAGGCTCTCATGTCCGTGATCGGCAGCTACCGTCGCCGCCGCGAGGCGGTCTATCAAAGCACAAGGCGCGTTTCCGCCGGCGGCTGGAAAGCCGATGTGCTGCATCTTTGCGTTTCGATCGCCCTGATGGCGGCGGTCATCGGCATCCGCGTCCTCTGGTCCCTGCACCATGGCTGAGGTCCTCAAACGACAAGGGCGCCGTCCTAAGACGGCGCCCTCTTTGCGATCATCCGAGTCCGCCCGTCAGGCGAGCTTGGCGTAGGCCGGCACGGTGAGGAAGTCCTCGAAGTTCGGCGCCAGCGACAGCGTCTCGAAGAGCGCAATCGCCTCGGGGAAGCGGCCCTTGGCATAGTTCTCAGGGCCGAGTTCGCCCTTCACGCGCTCCATCTCCTCCGGCAGGCAGCGCTTGAACAGCGCCGCATCGGCCTTGATGCCGCCTTCGAGCGCGACGCCGTACTGGACGAACTGCCAGATCTGGGCGCGGCTGATCTCGGCGGTCGCAGCGTCCTCCATCATGTTGTAGATCGGCACCGCGCCGCGGCCGCGCAGCCAGGCCTCGATATATTGCACGCCGACGCGGATGTTCTCGCGGAAGCCTTCCTCGGTGCGCGTGCCCTGGTGGACTTCGAGCAGGTCCTTCGCGCCGATCGAGACGTCGTCGCGCTTCTTGCCGAGCTGGTTGGCCTGCGGCATCAGCCGGTCGAAGACCTCCATCGCGACCGGGACGAGATCGGGGTGGGCGACCCAGGTGCCGTCATGGCCGTCGCCGGCCTCGCGCTCCTTGTCGGCCTTGACCTTGGCGAAGGCAGCGGCATTGGCCTCGGGGTTGTTCTTGACCGGGATCTGCGCCGCCATGCCGCCCATCGCGAAGGCGCCGCGCCTGTGGCAGGTCTTGATCAGCAGCAGCGAATAGGCGCGTAGGAAAGCCTTGGACATCACGACCTGCGAACGATCCGGCAGGACATAGGCCTTGTTGCGGGCGAGCTTCTTGATGAAGGAGAAGATGTAGTCCCAGCGGCCGCAATTGAGGCCGGCCATGTGCTCGCGCAATTCGTAGAGGATCTCGTCCATCTCGAAGGCGGCGGGCAGGGTCTCGATCAGGACGGTCGCCTTGATCGTGCCGTTCTTTAGGCCGAGCGCCGATTGGGCGGCGACGAAGACGTCGTTCCAGAGCCGGGCTTCGAGGTGGCTCTCCAGCTTCGGCAGGTAGAAATAGGGGCCGGAGCCGGCGGCCAGCGCCGCCTTGGCGTTGTGGAAGACATAGAGCCCGAAATCGACCAGGGAGCCCGAGGCTTCCTCGCCATCGATCTCGATATGGCGCTCCGGCAGGTGCCAGCCGCGCGGGCGGATGATCAGGACGGCCGGCTTGTCCTTGAGCTTGTAGTCCTTGCCGTTCGTCGGATCGGTAAAGTCGATCTTGTTCGCCCAGCGGTCCCGCAGATTGATCTGGCCTTCGATCATATTGGCCCAGACCGGCGAGGAGGCGTCCTCGAAATCGGCCATGAAGACCTTGGCGCCGGAATTCAGCGCGTTGACAATCATCTTGCGATCGACCGGGCCGGTGATCTCGACGCGGCGATCGAGGAGGTCGGCCGGGATCGGCGCGACGGTCCAGTCGCCTTCGCGGATATGCTTGGTTTCGGCCAGGAAGTCCGGCGTCTCGCCGGCGTCGAAGCGCTTCTGGCGCTCGGCCCGGAGCGCGAGCAGGCGCTTGCGTGTCTCGTTGAAGCGGCGATGCAGCTCCGCGACGAAAGTGAGGGCATCGCGGGTCAGAATTTCATCGAAGCGGTGCGCGAGCGCACCCTTGACGACGACGCCGGCCGGCAGATTGAGCGAGGGGATGTCGGACATCAGCATTCCTCCTGAAACATTGGGCCGATGCTGGCTCGAAACGGGTCATTTCGAAATCCAGAAAAAATGACGATCACTTTTTCCTGTAAGGAAATTATCTCTCATGCCGAGAGGGAGAGGAATTATGCGCGCCAAGGTTGTTTTCTCGGCTAAGTTAGCGCGATATGACGTAAGGGCATCGGCTTTTCCCTCAAAATGCGCAGATAGGTTCGACTTCCTCAAATCGGTTTTAGTAATTTGTAAGTTCCGGCGCCCAAGGCTCGCCCCGTCGAATGTGTCAATTCGGCCGGGGGTGAGTGGATAATGAGCAAGTTCGGTTCCCTGCGTGACATGATGGGCCGGTTCCGCAAGGACCAGAGCGGCAACATCATGATGCTGTTCGGGCTTTCCCTGGTGCCGCTGATGGGGGTTGTCGGCGTAGCCGTCGACTATTCGCGCGCCAGCAACGCCCGGCAGTCGCTGAACGCCGCGCTCGACTCCGCCGCCCTGATGGCGGCGCGCGATGCTCAGAAGCTCACCGATGTGCAGCTGACCGCACGGGTCAATGCCTGGCTCAAGGACAACCTGCCGGCCGACGTGAAAAGCGAGTTCACCAGTGCCCAGGTCAGCATCGACCGCACGGCGCGCACCGTCAAAATCGTGGCCAACGCGCAGGTGCCGACGACCATCGCGCGGGTCCTCGGCTCCGACAATCTCGCTGTGTCCAGCTCGAGCCAGTCGACCTGGGGGTTGAACACCATCGAGCTTGCTCTCGTGCTCGACAACACCGGCTCGATGGCCCAGAGCGGCAAGATGACAGCGCTGAAGCAGGCGTCGCTAGATCTGATCCAGATCATGAAAGACTCCACCCAGGAGACGGATCAGATCAGGATCTCGATCGTCCCCTTCAATACGCAGGTCCGGATCTCCCGCAGTCTCAAGGACGAGCTGTGGATCCGCTACGGGATGACCCGTAACGTGAACGTGAGCGTCACTTGCGACACCAAGGGCCAGAACTGCGTGTTTGCGAACACCAATACCAAGATCGGCAGCGATGTGTCGAACTGCGTTCCGACCGGGCAAGGGAAAAAGAACCAGACCTGCACGCAGCTCCAGACGCTGACCAAGGCAACCTGGGCGAACAGTGAAGGCTGCATTGCCGACCGGGATCAGAACTATGACGTGACCGATGGCGGCGCCACGGCCTCCAACGCGCAAGCCTATCCGGCGACCTGGTGCGGCCAAAGTTCGCTCGTCGAGGCGATGGGCCTGACGTCCGATTGGACGTCGCTGTCGAGCAAGATCAATACGATGACCCCGGTGGGCAACACCAACGTCACGATCGGCGCGGTATGGGGATGGGCGACGCTTTCGACGGACGTGCCTTTCACGGAGGCGAAGCCTGCGGAAACGCCGCGGCTGAAAAAATACATGATCTTGCTCACGGACGGCGACAATACTCAAAACAGGTTCACCACCTCCCAGTCGGCGATCGACTCGCGGACGGCGCTTGCCTGCACGGGTATCAAGAACGCGGGCATCACCGTCTATACCATCCGCGTGATGGACGGGAACGCGACGCTGCTGCAGAACTGCGCATCGGATCAGAGCAAATATTACGAGGTTACGTCCGCCTCCCAGCTCAGCCCTATCTTCAAGGCGATCGCGAACGAGATCAGCCAGGTTCGGCTGACGCAGTAAGCTCACCGAAGCGCGCCAGGAAACGCGCCTGCGCCGTCTCGGTGTCGAGCGGCTCGAGCCAGGCGAGAACCGCGGGCGGCAGCGCCTGCGGCCGGCCGAAGAACTTGAGCGCCTCCTGCCGGCCGAAGCCGGCGAGCTGCGTCGCCTCGAAGAAGGCCGCGATGGTATCGGCCTCCTTGGTCCTGCGCTTCTGCAAAGCGGGCGTCGCGGCGGGCAATCCGAAGCGCAGATGGATCGCCGTCAGAAGACGCAGTTCCACGCTCTTATAGGCGTCGCCCATCACCACCTTGAAGGGCGAGATCATATCGCCGATGACGTATTCCGGCGCATCGTGCAGCAGCGCTATCATTCGCCATGCGTCGCTCCAGTCGGGATTGAGATGGCCGGCGATGGCCTCGACCAGCAGGCAATGCTGCGCGACTGAGAAGGAATGGGCGCCGCGCGTCTGGCCGTTCCAGCGGGCGACGCGGGCGAGGCCATGGGCGATGTCCTCGATCTCGACATCGAGCGGCGAGGGGTCGAGCAAGTCGAGCCTCCGGCCCGAGAGCATGCGCTGCCAAGCGCGCGGCTGTTCGGGGGCGCGGGGCATCAGGCGGCGGGGCGGCTGTCGCGCGCGAGCGCTGCGCATTCGCTCCAGCGGAAGCAGCCCGTCAGGTGGTCGTTGACCAGCCCGCAGGCCTCCATGAAGGCGTAGACGATGGTCGGGCCGCAGAAGGCGAAGCCGGCTTTCTTCAGCTCCTTCGAGATTGTCTCGGACACTTTGGTCTGGGTCGGCACCTCGCCCTGCGTCCGGTAGCTGTTCTGCAGCACGCGGCCGTCGAGATGCTTCCAGAGAAAGTCGGCGAAGGGCTCGCGCTCGCTGAGCCTGAGATAGGCCTGGGCGCTCTTGATCGTGCCCTCGATCTTGCCGCGATGGCGGATGATGCCGGGGTCGGCGAGCAGGCGCTGGACGTCGGCTTCGGTGAAGCGGGCGACGGCTTCGGGCTCGAAGCCGGCGAAGCCGGCGCGGAAGGCGTCGCGCTTCCTGAGGATCGTGATCCAGGACAGCCCGGCCTGGAAGCCGTCGAGGATCAGCTTCTCCCAGAGCGCGCGGGAATCATATTCCGGCACGCCCCATTCGGTGTCGTGATAGGCGAGGTAGAGCGGATCGGTGCCCGGCCAGCGGCAGCGGAACTTGCCGTCCGGCCCCTCGATGGCGATGCGTTCCTCGCTGGAGACACTTGCCTCGCTCAGGAGAGCTGTCTCGCTCATAGGACGGCTCCTGCGGCGACGCCGAAGCTTGGCTCGCCGGGGAAGGGGAAGCGGATGAAGCCCGGCTTTTCCGCCAGATGGAAGGCGAGGCCGCCGCCGAGCGGCGTCTGCCCGGCTGCGAGCGCATCGGCCAGCCGGTCGAGCCGGAGCAGGGCGAGCGCCTTGCCGTTCGCGCCCGAGCCGATGGTGCCGAGCGTCTTGCCGCCGGCTGTCGCCTCGGCACCGGTTTCGGTGGCGATGCCGTCGTCGAAGACGATGGGCACGACGCGGGTGCGAGCGGTGCCGCGATGCTGCATGCGGGAGACGACCTCCTGGCCGATATAGCAGCCCTTCTTGAAGGAGACGCCGCCGAGCTGGTCGAGCAGGGCTTCATGCGGGAAGGTCTCGCCATAGGCGAAGTCGCGGCCGCCTGCGGGCACGCCGAGCGCGATGCGGCGGGCGTGATAAGCCTCCGGCTCGGCATCGACGAGGCTGTCAATCCCGGCCGCATCCGCGATGGCGCGCTGGCCGAGCGCCGGCAGGCGCGGGTCGTCATAGACGAAGCCGGCATCGGCCGGCAGCGGCGCACCATCGGCGGAGGCGAGGACGGCGCTGGACTCGGTCAGGTCGTCGAGCGCCACCTTGGCGCGCAGCTTGTAGAGCTTCAGGCGTTTCATCAGATCGGCAGTCTGGAGCAGGGGCGTATCGAGCAGGAAGCCGCCGCCATCTTCCGCCGGCAGCGCGACGACGAAGAAATCGCAGAGGATCTTGCCCTGCGGTGTCAGCAGCGCGCCATAGCCGGCCCGCTCCGGCGTCACCTCGTCCATCTCGTTGGTCACGATGTTCTGGAGGAAGTCGCGGGCATCCTCGCCGCTGACGCGGATGACGCCGCGATCGATCAATCTTGTGGCGGACATGGGCAGCCGGTCCAGTTCTGATGTCGGGTCGAGGTTCGTCAGCCGAATGGGGATGATGTCGCCACCGAAAACTGTTTGGGCTTCCGGGACGGCGCGTTGGCCGATAGGTAGGCTGCATCCCGTCTTTGCTCAACCTCCCGGAGACCCGCCATGCCCCAGACCTACGACGTCATCCTCAAGGGCGGCACGGTGGTCAATCAGGATGGCCGCGTGACGCGCGACATCGGCATCACCGGCGGCAAGATCATGGCCCTGGGCGATCTCAGCCGGGCCTCGGCCGGCGAGGTCGTGAACTGCTACGGCCTGCACATCCTGCCGGGCGTGATCGACAGCCAGGTGCATTTCCGCGAGCCCGGGCTCGAGCACAAGGAAGATCTCGAGGCCGGCTCGCGCGCGGCCGCGCTCGGCGGCGTGACCTGTGTCTTCGAGATGCCGAACACGATTCCCCAGACGACGACGCCGGAGGCGCTGGCCGACAAGGTGAGGCGCGGCAGGCATCGCATGCATTGCGACTTCGCCTTCTGGGTTGGCGGCACGCATGAGAACGCGGCCGATGTGCCCGATCTCGAAAGGCTGCCGGGCGCGGCCGGCATCAAGGTGTTCATGGGCTCCTCGACCGGCGACCTGCTGGTCGAGGACGACCAGGGCGTCGCCGAGATCCTGAAGCGCACGCGCCGTCGTTCCGCCTTCCATTCCGAAGATGAGATGATGCTGCGCGAGCGCATGGGCCTGCGCGTTCAAGGCGATCCGTCGAGCCATCCGGTCTGGCGCTCGCCCGAGGTGGCGCTGACCTGCACGACGCGATTGGTGCGGATCGCGCGCGAGACCGGCGCCCGGGTCCATATCCTGCACATCTCGACGGCCGAGGAGATGGTCTTCCTCAAGGACCACAAGGATGTCGCGACCGTCGAGGTGCTGCCGAACCACCTGACCCTCGTCGCGCCCGACTGCTACGAGCGGCTCGGCAACTATGCCCAGATGAACCCGCCGATCCGCGACGACTATCATCGTCAGGGAATCTGGTGGGGCGTCGAGCAGGGCATCGTCGACGTGCTCGGCTCGGACCATGCGCCGCATACGCATGAGGAAAAGCACCACCCCTATCCGGAGAGCCATTCCGGCATGCCGGGCGTGCAGACGCTGGTGCCGATCATGCTCGACCATGTGAATGCCGGAAGGCTCTCGCTGGAGCGCTTCGTCGACCTCAGCAGCGCCGGGCCGCAGCGCATCTTCGGGCTGGAGGGCAAGGGCCGCATCGCGGTCGGCTACGACGCCGACTTCACCATCGTCGACCTCAAGCGCAAGCACACCATCACCAATGACGGGATCGCCTCGAAATGCGGTTGGACGCCCTATGACGGCGTCACCGTCACGGGCTGGCCCGTCGGCACCTATGTGCGCGGCCTGAAAGTGATGTGGGAGGGCGAATTGACGACGCCGTCGCAAGGCGAGCCGGCCCGCTTCCTGGAGGCGCTGCCGCGCGGAGCCTGAAACGGATCGGTGTCGCCCGCGTTCGGCTCTGCACGAGCACGCGGGCGGCTCCGCAAAAAAAACGGAAAAAGATTCCCGGCGCTGTCGATTCCAGCCGCGCCCGTTCGACGTGCAGTCAGAGAACGGGTTTCGGCGGTTCTCGCCGAAGCCGCCCGGTTCTCCCAAACCCAAGGAGAAGACCGATGCGTGTGATGGTTCTGGTCAAGGCCAGCAAGGACAGCGAAGCCGGCGTGATGCCGGACCCGGACGTCTTCGCGAAGATGGGCGCCTACAACGAGGAACTGATCAAGGCCGGCATCCTGCTCGCCGCGGAAGGCCTGCAGCCTACCTCCAAGGGGCTGCGCATGCGCTTCTCGGGCAGCGAGCGGGCGATCACCGACGGCCCCTTCGCGGAGACCAAGGAGCTGCTGGCCGGCTTCTGGCTCTGGCAGGTGAAGTCGTTCGACGAGGCCGTCGAGTGGCTGAAGCGCGCGCCCTTCGACGGTGGCACCGAAATCGAGCTCAGGCCCGTCTTCGAGATGGAGGATTTCGGCGAGTTGGTGACGCCGGAACGGCGCGAACGGAAAGAACACCTGCGCGCCGAATTCGAGAAGCGCCCCGGCTGACCCGGCTAGGTTTCCCACATCCAACTCAACGGGCGGTGCAGGCGATGCCTCCGTCCCTCCAAAGGAGAAAACCGATGCGTTTCATGGTGATGGTCAAGGCGACGAAGGACAGCGAAGCCGGCGCTCCGCCGAGCCAGGAGCTGCTCGAGGCGATGATGGCCTACAATGAAGAGCTGGTGAAAGCCGGCATCATGAAGGGCGGCGACGGCCTGCAGCCCAGCTCGAAGGGCGCGCGCGTCCAGTTCGACGGCGCCAAGCGCTCCGTCGTCGACGGGCCCTTCGCCGAGACCAAGGAGCTCGTCGCCGGCTACTGGCTCTGGGAATGCGCCTCGCTCGACGAGGCGATCGCCTGGGTCAAGCGCTGCCCCAACCCGATGCCCGGCCCGTCCGAGATCGAGATCCGGCCCTTGTTCGAGCTGGCCGATTTCGGCGAGATCGTCACGCCGGAGACCGCGGCGCAGTGGGATCGCCTCAAGGGCGAAGTGGAAGGCAAGGGCTGAACGGCACGCGAAGCGCGCCGCTTGCCAGCGCAGGCTGCTGATGGTGTGTATCGCTTCCCATGTCGGCAAGCGATACACACCGCACCGTCGAGACGGTCTGGCGCATGGAGGCGCCGAAGCTGATTGCCGGCCTGGTGCGGCTGACGCGCGATATCGGCCGCGCCGAGGAGCTGGCGCAGGACGCGCTGGTCGCGGCGCTGAAGCAATGGCCGGAAGAGGGCGTTCCCCGCAATCCCGCCGCCTGGCTGATGCAGGTCGCCAAGCATCGCGCGCTCGATGCAGCCCGTCGCGAGGCGATGGCGCGGCGCAAGCAGGAAGAGCTCGGCCGCGATCTCGAAGACGGCGGCCCGTCCATGCCCGATCTCGATGCGGCGCTGGATGACGAGGTCGGCGACGATCTGCTCCGGCTGATTTTCACCGCCTGCCATCCGGTGCTGTCGCAGGAGTCGCGGGTGGCGCTGACGCTTCGGCTCATCGGCGGCCTGACGACCGAGGAGATCGCGCGCGCCTTCCTCGTGCCGGAGCCGACGATGGCGCAGCGCATCGTGCGGGCCAAGAAGACGTTGAGCGATGCGAGAGTGCCGTATGAGGTGCCGGCCGGGGCGGAGCTCGGCGAGCGCCTCGCCTCGGTGCTGGAGGTCGTCTACCTGATCTTCAACGAGGGCTATGCCGCGACGTCCGGCGACGACTGGGTGCGCCCGGTATTGTGCGAGGAAGCGCTCAGGCTCGGGCGCATCATCGCGGCGCGGGCGCCGCAGGAGCCGGAGGTTCACGGGCTGGTGGCGCTGATGGAGCTGCAGGCCTCGCGGCTCCGGGCGCGGACCGGCCCGAACGGCGAGCCGATCCTGCTGCTCGACCAGAACCGCGCCCGCTGGGACCGGCTGCTGATCGGGCGCGGCCTGGCCGCGCTGGAGCGGGCGCAGCGGCTCGCGGCGACTTCGCCGGGCCCCTATCTGCTGCAGGCCGCGCTCGCCGCCTGCCATGCCCGCGCCCGGACGGGCGACGAGACCGACTGGGCGCGAATCGCGGCGCTCTATGCGGTGCTCTCCCGTGTGGCGCCGTCGCCGATCGTGGAATTGAACCGGGCTGTCGCGGTCGCCATGGCGGAGGGGCCGGCGGCGGGGCTGGAGTTGGTCGAGGCGCTGGCGGCGGAGCCCGCGCTCAAGCGCTATCACCTGCTGCCGAGCGTGCGCGGCGATCTTCTGTCCAAGCTCGGCCGGCATCGGGAGGCGGCGGAGGCCTTCGAGCAGGCGGTCGCGCTGACTGGTAACGTCAAGGAGCAGGCGCTGATGGCCGAGCGGGCCGTGAAGGCGCGGGCGGCTGCCGGCTAGTGCCGCGTGCCGCTGGTGAAGGCACCGCAGCGGACCTTCTCGGGCAGAGCCTCGGTGAAGACGGCGGTTGCCTCCTCGCCATAGGTCTCGACCAGGGTGCGCAGGGCCGCGAAGAGCGCGGCGTGGGCCATGGCGTCGGAATCCAGCCCATCCTGCTGGCCCTCGGCAAAGGCGTCCTCGACATAACCGTAGGCAACACGGCGAGCGTCGCCATGGTCCTCGGGGAGGTTCGGGTCGAGCATCGGGTCGTCTGAAAGGATCGACATCGAGACGGGACTCTGCTGCCTCTGGCTGGAGCGAATCGCGGCGGTTCTGCCCCGGATCGCGACGTTTGATGACGTTCCCGTCATAGGCCGTGCCAGAGCGGCACGCCAGCGTGGTGTTTAGGAAAGGTTAACGCGACCGCAAGAATTCCACCGAACATCGCATTCGTGCAACATCTGTTGCCTATCCGCCATAGCGCCCCGCGAGCATCCGCGAGAGCTGCTGGCCCTGGTCGGCGAGGCGGGAAGAGGCCTCCTGGCTGGCGTCGGTGCAGGTCCGGTGCGTTAGCGAATAGGCCTTGAAGCCGCGGTTGAAGGCGGCCGTCAAGCGGTCCCGCCGCAGCGGCGTGCGGCCTTCGGCGTCGATCAGGGCCGCCATGCGATCGCGCCAGTCCTGAGCCTCCTTGCCGCCGCAGAGCGTGCGCAGATAGGCGAGCGAGCCCATGATCTCGGCAAGCTGGAGGAGCTGCGGCTCGTAGGGCGGACCATCCGGCTCCGGCGGCACGGGCTCGGCCGGTTTCGCGCCCTGTGCGGGTTTCGCTGCCGGAGCGGCGGGGCGCTGCTGGGCGAGAGCCGCCACGGGCGCGACGGCGAGCACCATGGCGAGCGCGGCGGCGAGCGCCCTCACACCGAGGCTCCCCCGGTGAACAGCTTGTGGGCGCGGCGCAGCACCTCGCCAAGCTCGCGCGTGGTGGCGAGACCGCCGAGGCTCAGCGGATCGGCCCACATCACCGCGCCGGCCTCCGGCCCCGGACGCGGCTCGCCGGAGAGCCATTCGCCGATGAAGGAGGCGACGACGAAATGATGTGTCACGTCGCCCTTGGCATCGCGGCCGAAGATCTCGACATGGCGGTTGAAGCCGAGGATGCGGGCGGTGACGCCGACCTCTTCCTCGAGCTCCCGCAAGGCAGCTTCCTCGAGCGTCTCCCCAGCTTCGACCTTGCCGCCGGGCAGGGACCAGAGCCGGTCGGCCGGAGGCTTGGTGCGCGTCGCCAGCAGCACCTTGCCGTCGCGGAAGACCGCGACGGAGGCGGCCAGAACCGGTCGCGCCGGCGCCTTGCCGACCGCCGGGAAGCGGATGACCTGGCCGTCCCCCGCCGTCATCGGGCGCGGCTCCGGCTCAAACGTGCTGCCCGCCATTGATGTGCAACTCCGAGCCGGTGACGTAGCTCGATGCATCCGTGCAGAGGAAGTAGATCGCCTTGGCAACCTCCTCTGTCTTGCCGAGCCGTTTCATCGGCAAGGTCGCGACGATCTTTTCCGTGCCCGGCGAGAGGATGGCGGTGTCGATCTCGCCCGGCGAGATCGAGTTCACCCGGATGCCGAACGGCCCGAAATCGGCGGCCATCTCGCGGGTCAGGCTGGCGAGCGCGGCCTTGGAGGTGGCGTAGGCCGCGCCGGCGAAGGGGTGGACGCGCGATCCGGCGATCGAGGTGACGTTCACGATCGCCCCCTTCGCGGCGGTCAGTTCGTCGAGGAGCCCGCGCGCCAGCATGATCGGCGCGAAGAAATTGACCTGGAAGACCTGGTGCCAGTCGTTGAAGGAGGTGGTGGCGGCGCCCAGCCGCTCGCCCTTCGCCCCCTTCGGCGAGATGCCGGCATTGTTGACGAGCGCGTTGAGCTTGCCGCCCTCGGCGGCGAGACGCTTCTTGATCTCGGCGATGCCGCGCATCGTGTCCTCGGGATCGCCGAGATCGATCTGGATGTGGTCGTCGGCCCCCGACGGCCAGGGGCATTTCTCGGAAAAGGCCTGGCGCGAGCAGGACAGGATGCGCCAGCCCGCCATGGCGAACTGCATCACGGTGGCATGGCCGATGCCCCGGCTCGCGCCGGTCAGCAGCATGACCGGGCGCTTGCCGGCTTCAGTCTTGGGAAAGTCGAATTTCGGCATCGCCATGGGTCTTGAGTCCTCAAGTGCAGAGGCGTGTCTTCAGGGGTAGAAGCGCGGCATCAAGGGTAGAAGCGCGTCTTGGTCCAGGGCTCGGATGGCGAGCCCCGGCGGAAGATGATGCGGTCGTGCAAGCGGAAGGCCCCGTCGCGCCAGAACTCGATATAGACCGGGGTGATGCGAAAGCCACGCCAATAAGGCGGGCGCGGAATCTCGCCGACGCCGAATTTGAGCGCATAGCTCGCGACGGCCTTCTCCAGTGCGAAGCGGCTCTCCAGCGGGCGCGACTGCTGCGAGGCCCAGGCTCCGATTCGGCTGTCGCGCGGGCGAGACCGGAAATAGGCGTCCGATTCGGCATCGGTGACGAGCGCGACCGTGCCGCGGATGCGGATCTGCCGGCGCAGGCTCTTCCAATGGAATAGAGCCGCGGCCTTGGGCTGGCCGAGCAGTTCCTCGCCCTTCTGGCTCTCGGTATTGGTGTAGAACACGAAGCCGTCCGGCCCATGCCCCTTGAGCAGAACCATGCGGCTGTTGGGCATTCCATCGCCGTCCACGGTGGAGAGCGCCATGCCGGTCGGATCATTGGGCTCGGACTTCACCGCCTCGTCCAACCAGCTCTGAAACAGCGCGAAAGGCTCGTTTTCCTCGGTGAAGTCACCGCTCGTTAACGGTTGCACAGTCTAATCCTCAGCAATTGGAAGTGGGCGTTGGGCGAGCGCAAAGTGATCCGGTTTCGGGCGGCTGATTTATATAGGGCAGGGTCGGAGGCGTTCCAAAGCCTTCCTCGCTGCGTGGCGCCCATGCGCTCATGCGTCGCCGCCGTCGCGTTGGGGCTGCTGGCCGCCGGCTGCTCGGTGTCCTTCCCGATCCTGGGCCTGTCGAGCAAGAGCGAGGACGAGGTCGCGACGACCTCCGCCATCCTGCCGAGCCGGGGGCCGGACAAGGCCGCCGGGCTGGGCACCCTCGCCAGCGAGCTCGGCCCCGAGGATCTGCGCCGGGCGGATGGCGCCATGTCGGTCGCGCTCGACCCGCAGGGCAATGGCGCCGCCGTCTCCTGGGACAATCCGCAAACCGGCATCAAGGGCTCCTTCGTGCCCGTCGGCGGCCCGTTCCTGCGCGCCGACGAAATCTGCCGGGCCTTCATCGCCAGCGTCCAGACGCAGACCCGGCCGCTCAAGCTGCAAGGCACCGCCTGCCGCCCCTCGGGCGGAGACTGGGCGGTCAAGGACATGGAGCCCTGGAAGGGGCTGGGCTAGAGCATCCGCCCGGGCCATTCGCCTCGGCCGGTAAGGCGGGAGCGGAAGCGTATCCCGCACGATGTTGCGTACGGGCCACACCATCCCCAGATAAGGCGTAGCGGACGGCTTGCCGGCAGACGGGGCCGTCCTAGTCTTGCGTGGAAACGAGGTTTTTGGATGCGCGATCCGTATCAGGTTCTGGGCGTCGCCCGCGGCGCGAGCGATGCGGAGATCAAGAAGGCTTTCCGTCGCCGCGCCAAGGAGCTGCACCCTGACGCGAACCGGGACGATCCGAAGGCGCAGGACAGGTTCGCCGAGCTGAACACGGCCTATGAGGTGCTGGGCGACGAGACCAAGCGCAAGCAGTTCGACCGCGGCGAGATCGACGGCGAGGGCAAGCCGAAATTCCAGGGCTTCGAGGGGATGGGCGCCGGCCGCGGCGGCCGGGCCGGCGGCTTCGAGTTCAATTTCGGCCAGGGCGCGCCTTTCGGCCGTGGTGGCGACGCCGGATTCGATGCCTCCGACATCTTCTCCTCGCTCTTCGGCGAGGCCGGCCGGCGCGCGCGCGGCAAGGCCGAGCCGCAGAAGCCGCCGGAGCAAAGCTTCACGCTCGAGGTGACGCTGGCTCAGGCGGTCAGCGGCGCCACGCGGCGTGTCAAGCTGCCGGGCGGGCGCGAGGTCGAGATCACCATTCCCGAAGGGGTGAGCGACGGCAAGGTCATGCGCCTGCGCGGGCTCGGCCAGACCGATCCCTATTCCGGCGAGACCGGCGACGTACTGATGACCATCAAGGTCAAGCCCGATCCGCGCTTCACCATCGACGGCCAGGATCTGCGCACGCGCGTCGCCGTGCCGCTGGCCAAGGCGGTTCTGGGCGGGCCGCTGCATGTGCCGACCCTGACCGGCGCCGTGGAAATGACCATTCCGCCGATGACCGGCACGACCAAGCAGTTCCGGCTGCGCGGCAAGGGCCTGAAGGGCGAGAAAGGTGCCGCCGGCGACCTCTTCGTCGCCATCGACATCGAGATGCCGGCGAGCGATGCGGAGCTCTCCGCATTGATGAAGGCGCGCGCCGAGTAACGAGCCGCCAGCCGAAGAAACGGGCCTGGGCGAGGCCCGGTTCGGCCTCGCGGGGCTGCAATCCAGGCGTGGGGACAGCGTTCAAAAGCGGTTTCCACTTCCCCGCGACTGTTCTAAGAGACCTGCTCCTCGTTTATCTGCGGGTCCCCCATGCCTGATTCCAACGCCGTTTCGCCGACCGCCAATCTCCTCAAGGGCAAGCGCGGCCTCGTGATGGGCGTCGCGAACAACCGGTCCATCGCCTGGGGCATCGCCAAGGCAGCGGCGGATGCGGGCGCGGAACTCGCCTTCACCTATCAGGGCGATGCGCTGAAGAAGCGGGTCGAGCCGCTCGCCAAGGAGCTCGGCGGCCATGTCGTCGGCCATTGCGACGTCACCGACGGCGCCACGATCGACGCGGTCTTCGCCGAGGTCGAGAAGCTCTGGGGCAAGCTCGACTTCGTCGTCCACTGCATCGCCTTCTCGGACAAGGACGAGCTCACCGGCCGCTATGTCGAGACCACCGAGGCGAATTTCTCCAAGTCGCTGCTGATCTCCTGCTATTCCTTCACGGCGATCACCCAGCGCGCCGAGAAGCTGATGCCGGATGGCGGCTCGCTGCTGACGCTGACCTATTACGGCGCCGAGAAGTGGATGCCGCATTACAACGTCATGGGCATCGCGAAGGCGGCGCTGGAATCGAGCGTGCAGTATCTCGCCGCCGATCTCGGCCCCTCGAAGATCCGCGTCAACGCGATCTCGGCCGGGCCGATCAAGACGCTGGCCGCCTCGGGCATCGGCGATTTCCGCTACATCCTGCGCTGGAACGAATACAACTCCCCGCTGCGCCGCACGGTGACCATCGAGGAGGTCGGCGAGACCGCGGTGTTCCTCGTCTCGGACATGTCGCGCGGCATCACCGGTGAGATCATGCATGTCGACGCCGGCTATCATGTCGTCGGCATGAAGGTGCCGACCGCGCCGGACATCTCGCTCGACAAGGGCGAGTGAACCGGAAGGCCGCCGGCCTCTATTGCGCCAGCAATCTCTTCAACCGATCCGTCGCGGCATCGTCGCGGCGGATCGTTTCGTCTGCGATCGCCTCCAGCAAAGCCGCGACCGTTCGCGCGCCGATCAGCTTGGCCGGCAGGATCTGCGCCAGCGGCGCCAGCACGAAGGCGCGCTCGGCGATGCGCGGATGGGGGATCTGGAGGCCGGGCCGGTCGATTGCCGTCTCGCCATAGGTCAGGATGTCGATGTCGAGCGTGCGGGGCCCCCAGCGCTCGCGGCGCTCGCGGCCGCCAGCGCGTTCCAGCTCGAGGCACAGCGCGAGCAGGTCGTCGGCGGTCAGCGTCGTCTCGATCCGCGCCGCCATGTTGAGGAATTCCGGCTGGTCGGTCTTGCCCCAGGGCGGGGTGCGATAGACGGCAGAGAGCTGCCCGAGCCTGACGGCCGGATGCCGGCGCAAGGCGATCAGCGCCGCGGCGAAGGCCGCGACGGGATCGCCGAGATTGCCGCCAAAGGCGAGTGCGGCTTCAGTCGCCACGCCGGAAGCTCAGCTTGACGCCGACCGCGCCCAGCGTCGCCGGGATGGGTGGGGCGGGCTTGCGCAGGGTGACCTCGACGCCCGCGACGGGGGCGAAGGCCTCGAACAGGGCGAGCGCGACGGCGCGCGCGGCGCCCTCCAGCAGATGATAGCGCCGGGCCGTGAAGGCCTCGCTGACGATGGCGACGGCGCGGCCGTAATCGACCGTATCGGCAAGGCGGTCGCTCAGCGCGGCGGCGCGCAGGTCGACATCGAGCACGAGGTCGAGGACGAAGCGCTGGCCGAGCCGCTCCTCTTCCGAGAAGAAGCCGTGATAGGCGTAGATATCGAGCTGCTCGATCAGGATGCGGCCGGTCTCGCTCACGGGATCACCTTCGTTTCGTCCGCGATGGCGGCCCAGACCTTGAGCGCGTCGACATGCGGCGCGACGTCATGGACGCGCAGGATGGCGGCGCCGCGGCTGGCGCCGTAGAGATGGGCGGAGAGCGTGGCGGCCAGACGCTCGGCCGGGACCTTGCGGCCGGTGACGAGGCCCAGCGTCGATTTGCGCGAGGCGCCGAGCAGAATCGGGCAGCCGAGCACGTTGAGCCGGTCGAGCTCGCGGATCAGGTCGAGGTTCTGGCGCGGCGTCTTGCCGAAGCCGATGCCGGGATCGACGACGATCTGGCTGCGCGGCACGCCGGCGGCGGTGGCGATGGCGATGGAGCCTTCGAGGAAGCCGATCACCTCGTCGAAGATATCGAGGGAACCATCGACCGTGTCGCGGTTGTGCATCAGCACCATCGGGGCTCCGGCCCGTGCCGCGACCTCGGCGATGCGCGGATCGCGCCGGCAGCCCCAGACATCGTTGACGATGGAGGCGCCGGCGGCGAGCGCGGCCTCGGCGACCTCCGCCTTGTAGCTGTCGATCGAGAGCGGCACGGCGCTGCGGGCCTTCAGCCCGGCGATGACGGGGAGCACGCGGGCAAGCTCCGTCGCGGCATCGACGGTTTCGTGGCCGGGTCTGGTCGATTCGCCGCCGATATCGACGATCGCCGCGCCTTCCTCGGCCAGCCGCAGACCGTGCGCCACCCCCGCCTCGGCGCTGCCGAGCAAGCCGCCATCCGAGAAGGAATCCGGCGTGACGTTGACGATGCCCATCAGCAAGGGCCCCGCGTCGAGCGCGAGGCGGCGGCCATCGGGGAGAGTGAGGGCAGGAGGCATGGCGGTCCGCGAATTCGGAGCCATGAGGCTCACCTGCCGCCTATACACAGCCTGTTGCCGATCGGCCACCCAAAGCGACGGATCGTCGCGATCGGCCCTGCGCATGGCCGATGGGCGCATTAGGCTTTTGACCTCCCCCGGCGAGGCGTGCAGAAGCCGGGCATGATCCCGCTCTCGCTTCCGCACCGGCTCATTCTCGTCCGCCATGGCGAGACCGACTGGAATCGCGAGGGGCGGCTGCAGGGCGGGCAGGACATCCCGCTCAACGCGCTCGGGCGCGAGCAGGCGGCGGAGGCGGCCGGGCGGCTCAAGGCGCTGGAGCCGGGCTTCGCGACGCTCGACTATATCTGCTCGCCGATGGAGCGGGCACGGGAGACGATGGACATCCTGCGTCGCGATCTCGGCCTGCCGGCGGGAGAATACCGCGTCGATCCGCGATTGAAGGAACTCACCTTCGGGGCGTGGGAAGGTTTCACCTGGCGCGATATCCGCAAGGCCGAGCGCGAGCAGGCGCATCTGCGCGAGCGCGACAAATGGAGCTTCGTGCCGCCGGGCGGGGAGAGCTACCGGATGCTGGCGGAGCGGGTGCGGCCTGTGTTGGAGGAGTTGCAGCGCGAGACGGTGATCGTCAGCCATGGCGGGGTGGCGCGTGCGGTGCTGGCTCTCGTCGGCGCGGTCTCGCCGCTGAAGGCGTCCATGGTCGAGATCTGGCAGGGCAAGCTGCTCGTCGTCGAGGGCAGCAAGGCCGAGTGGCTCTGAGCCCCGGCTTTACCGCGCCGGCATTCATCACCGGTTCACGGATGATCTGGCACGAGGAATGTGCTAGCAGGGCGCGCGGAGCGGCGGCTTGCCCGGCCGGGGGGCTCGACCGGATAGCGCGGTCATCAGAGCGTCGATTCCGGGTTTGTTTAAAGGTGCGTGGCAAGGTGCGAATGAAGGATGCGGGAGCCGCGCTTCCCGCCCTCCATCCGGGCTTTGAGCGCAGCGGGGCGCCATGAACGATTTGAGCAAGCTGTCGGTGGCGACGGATGCCGCGGCGAATCCACTCGCGATGCTGGCCGGCGAGAAGCGTCCGGAGCTGCTGCGCGATGAAGTGCTCGCCGAGATCTTCGCGGCGACGGTCGCGTCGCGCGCCGAGCATCCCGCCCTGGTCGATGGTGCTCGCCGGCTGAGCTATGCCGAGGTCTGGGCGGCTGCCGGCCGGCAGGCGCGCGGGCTCCACCTCGCAGGGGTCGGGCCGGGCGACATGGTCGGCCTGTGGATGCCGCGCGGCATCGACCTGCTGATCGCGCAGATCGCGATCACGCGCGCGGGCGCGGCCTGGGTGCCGTTCGACGCCGAGGCGCCGGTCGAACGCATCGCGACCTGCCTGAACGACGCGCAGGCCAAGGGCATCGTCACCTGCGGCGGCTGGGCCGTCCGCGCCGAGGACACCGGCCGCACGATCTGGACGCCCGATGCGCTTGCCGCGGGCGCCGACGGGGTCGAGCCGCCGGCACGCGCCGCCGGGCTGACCAAGGACCACCCCGCCTATCTGATCTACACCTCGGGCTCGACGGGCACGCCGAAGGCGATCGTCATCAGTCACCGCAACATCTGCCATTTTCTGCGCTCGGGGAACGCGTTCTACGGCATCGGCCCCGACGATGTGGTCTTCCAGGGCGCCTCCGTCGCCTTCGACCTGTCGATGGAGGAGATCTGGACGCCCTATCTCGTCGGCGCGACGCTGTTCGTGGCCTCGCCGGAGATGATGGGCGATGCCGAGAAGCTGCCGGGGCTGCTGGAGCAGGCCGGCGTCACCGTCATCGACACGGTGCCGACGCTGCTCGGCATCCTGCCCTCCGACGTGCCGTCGCTGCGCCTCATCCTGCTCGGCGGCGAGGCGCTGCCGCCGGCGATCGTGCAGAAATGGTCGCGGCCAGGCCGGCGCATCCTCAACACCTACGGCCCCACTGAGGCCACGGTCGTCGCCACCGCCGCCGAGGTCGTGCCGGGCGAGACGGTCACCATCGGCCGGCCGATCCCGAACTACACGGCCTATGTCGTCAGCGAGGGCCTGCACCTCGTCCAGCCGGGTGAGCAGGGCGAATTGCTGATCGGCGGCCCCGGCGTGGCCAAGGGCTATCACGGCCGTCCGGAGCTCACCGCCGAGAAGTTCATCGCGAATCCGTTCTCCGGAGTCGCCGGCTCCGACGATCCGATCCTCTATCGCTCGGGCGACGCGGTCAGCCTCGATGCCGACGGCAACATCGTCTTCCACGGCCGCATCGACGATCAGATCAAGATCCGCGGTTTCCGCGTCGAACTCGGCGAGATCGAATCCAAGCTCGCCGACGAGCCCGGCGTGGCGCAGGCGGCTGTCGTGCTGCGCACGGATGACGGCATCGAGCGGCTGGTCGCCTTCGTCGTGCCGGAGCCGGGCATCGCGGTCGATGGGCCGGCGCTCAGGGCCGCGCTGCGCGAGAAGCTGCCGCCCTATATGGTGCCGGCGCATTTCGAGGCCGTCGGCTCGCTGCCGCGCATGGTTTCCGGCAAGGTCGACCGCAAGATGCTGAAGGCGGCGCCGCTCACGGCGCCCAGCGCCGATGGCGAGCAGGAGCCGCCGCGCAACGCCACTGAAGCCGCGCTGCTGGACGCGGCCAAGCGCGTGCTCGGCGCAGCGAGCCTGCCGCTGGAGGCGGATTTCTTCGTCGATCTCGGCGGGCATTCGCTGCTCGCCGCCCGCTTCATCTCGATCGTGCGCGAGACGCCGGCCTATGCCGGCATCACGCTGCAGGATGTCTACGGTGCCCGCACGCTGCGTGCGATGGCCGGGCTCCTCGACGAGCGCGGCGCGGCGGTGAGCGAAGACCTCTCCTTCACGCCGCCGCCCTTCCTGCGCCGCTTCCTCTGCGGGCTGGCGCAGGCGGCGGTGCTGCCGGTCATCATCGGGCTCTCCACCGCGCAATGGCTCGGCGTCTTCGTCACCTACATGATCGTGTCGGGCGAGGATCTGTCGCTGCTCGGTCAGATCGGCGCGCTGCTCGGCATCTATGTCGCGATCATCGTCGTGACCGGGCTCATCGCCATCGCGCTGAAATGGATCGTGCTCGGGCGCACCAAGCCCGGCGTCTATCCGCTATGGGGTGTCTATTATTTCCGCTGGTGGTTCGCGGCGCGCGTCGCCGGGCTTGTCCATATCAAATGGCTGCAGGGCTCGCCGGTGATGCGCTTCTACTGGCGCCTGCTCGGCGCCAAGGTCGGGCGCGACGTCATCCTCTCCGATTACGAGGCCGGCGCCATCGACCTGATCGAGATCGGCGAGGGCTCGACCTTCGGCACCAAGACCACCTTCGCCAATGGCGAGGCGATCGGCGACAAGCTGGTGATCGGCCGCATCACCATCGGCAAGGACGTCTCGGCCGGCGCCTCCGTCGTGTTCGGCCATGGCGCGGTGATCGGCGACCATGCCGAGATCGCCGATCTCACCGCCATCGCGCCCGGCACCCATGTCGGCGCGGCCGAGATCTGGGACGGTTCGCCCGGCCGCAAGACCGGCATGGTCGATGTCGCCGCATTGCCGCCGCAGGCGCAGGCCTCGCGGGGGCGGCGGGCGCTGATGACGGCCTTCTACATTTTCATGCTGATCGTGCTGCCGCCGGTCAGCCTGCTGCCGATCTTCCCGGCCTTCTGGCTGTTCGACAAGATCGACTACTGGATCGCGGGCTGGACCGACATCAGCTATCTCTGGTTCCTGCCGATCCTGACCTGGCCGACCGCGATCGGCCTCATCGCCTTCACCGTGCTGATGATCGCGGCGCTGCGCTGGGCGATCCTGCCGCGGGTGACGAGCGGCTCCTATTCGATCCATTCCGGCTTCTACGCCCGCAAATGGACGGTGGCGCTGGCCACCGAGGTGACCTTGGAGACGCTGTCGTCGCTCTTCGCCACCATCTATATGCGGGCCTGGTACCGGCTGATGGGCGCGCGGATCGGGAGCGGGGCGGAAATCTCGACCAACCTCTCCGGCCGCTACGACGTGACCGGCATCGGCGCCGGCAATTTCATCGCCGACGAGGTCGTGTTCGGCGACGAGGAGATGCGGCGCGGCTATATGCGCCTCGACGAGACGCGCACCGGCGAGCAGGTTTTCGTCGGCAACGATGCCGTCGTGCCGCCGGGCGCCGTCATTCCGGACCGCGTGCTGATCGGCATCAAGTCGAAGCCGCCGGCGAACGACAGGATGCAGCCCGGCGATACCTGGTTCGGTTCGCCGCCGATCAAGCTGCCGACGCGCCAGAAGGTCGATCTCGGGGCCGACTGGACCTACAAGCCCTCCTTCGCCAAGCAGTTCGGGCGCGGCGTCTTCGAGGCGCTGCACACCTCCTTCCCCTCGATGCTGTTCATCACCTTCGGCACCATCGCGGTCGACATGGTACTGCAGCAGAAGATCAACGAGGGCGATTGGCTCGGCCTCGTCACCTCTTTCATGGGCGTCGCCGTCGTCATCGCGCTGGTGCAGGCAGTGATCTGCGCAGGCGTCAAATGGCTGATGATGGGCGTCTACAAGCCGGTGATGAAGCCGATGTGGTCCTGGTGGGCGATGCGCACCGAGGCGGTCGCGGTGATGTATTGGGGCCTCGGCGGCAAGGTGCTGTTCGACTATCTGCGCGGCACGCCGTTCCTGCCCTGGTTCCTGATGCTGTTCGGCGCGAAATACGGCAAGGGCGTCTGGCTCGACTCCACCGACATCACCGAGTTCGACTGCATCAAGGTCGGCGACTTCTGCACGGTCAATGCTCATTCGGCGCTGCAGACACATCTCTACGAGGACCGGGTGATGAAGGTCGGCCGGGTCAGGCTCGGCAAGGGCGTCTGCGTCGGCGCCGGCGCGACCGTGCTCTACGACACCCATGTTGGCGACTACGCCCAGATCGGCCTGCTCACCGTGATCATGAAGGGCGAGAACCTGCCGGCGCATACGCGCTGGGAGGGAGCGCCTGCGGTGCCGGCGAAGGCGGCTGCGGGGCATTGAGCCGCTCGCTTCGTTTGACCATGGGTCCCGGCACGGACTAAGACCCTGCGCAGATTTCGCGCAGGCTCCCATGTCGCATAACAGCTTCGGCCATCTCTTCCGTGTCACCACCTTCGGCGAGAGCCATGGGCCTGCCATCGGCTGCGTCGTCGATGGCTGCCCGCCGCTGATTCCGCTGACGGAAGCCGATATCCAGGGTGATCTCGACCGGCGCCGGCCCGGCCAGTCGCGCTTCACGACGCAGCGCCAGGAGCCGGACCAGGTCCGCATTGTCTCGGGCGTCTTCGCGCGTGAGAGCGACGGCGCGCAGGTGACGACGGGCACCTCGATCGGGCTGATGATCGACAATGTCGACCAGCGCTCGAAGGATTATTCCGACATCAAGGACAAGTACCGGCCCGGTCACGCCGACTACACCTATGACGTCAAATACGGCATCCGCGACTATCGCGGCGGCGGTCGCTCCTCGGCGCGCGAGACGGCGATGCGCGTCGCGGCCGGCGCCATCGCCCGCAAGGTCGTGCCGGGCATGGTGGTGCGCGGCGCCCTCGTACAGATGGGGCCGCACAAGATCGACCGCGCCAATTGGGATTGGGAGGAGGTCGGCCGCAACCCGTTCTTCTGCCCGGACGCAAAGGCCGCCGCCTTCTTCGAGAGCTATCTCGACGGCATCCGCAAATCCGGCTCCTCGATCGGCGCCGTGCTGGAGATCGTGGCGGAAGGCGTGCCGGCAGGGCTGGGCGCGCCGATCTACGCCAAGCTCGATTCCGAGATCGCGGCCGCGCTGATGAGCATCAACGCGGTGAAGGGCGTCGAGATCGGCGAAGGCTTCGGCGCCGCCGAACTCTCCGGCGAGGAGAATGCCGACGAGATGCGCGCCGGCAATGACGGGCGCCCGCTCTTTCTCTCCAACCATGCCGGCGGCATCCTCGGGGGCATCTCGACCGGCCAGCCGATCGTGGCGCGTTTTGCCGTGAAGCCGACTTCCTCGATCCTGGCGACGCGCGCGACCGTGACGCGGACCGGCGGCGAGGCCGAGATGTTCACCAAGGGGCGCCACGACCCCTGCGTCGGCATCCGCGCCGTGCCGGTGGGCGAGGCGATGGTCGCCTGCGTGCTGGCGGACCACTATCTGCGCCACCGCGCGCAGGTCGGCGTGGTCGAGCCGCGCTGGCCGTTCCAGGAGTGACATCGCCGTCATTCTCGGGCGAAGCGAAGCGCAGACCCGAGAATCTCTGGCCGAAAGGGGCTCTGGTACGAGAGCCTTCCTCGTCATGAGATGCTCGGGGCAAGCCCGAGCATGACCGCCAGAGAACTTGCATTTCAGCAATACTGAAAATGCATCGTTCCTTCATTGCGGATGAAGTCGTGCCGTATTAGCTTGCCGGCATGAAGCTCGACGCCTGGCTCCGGCAGAACAAGATCGCGCGCAGCGCCTTTGCCAAGCAGGTCGGCCTGTCGCCGGCCAGCGTGACGGCGCTGTGCAACGATCCGGCTGCCTGGATCTCGCGGGAAAGCGCCGAGCGTATCGCCGCCGTCACGGGCGGCTCCGTTACCCCCAATGATTTCCTCGGCCTGTCCGGGCCGCGCGAGGCTGCCATGTTCAACAATGTCACCGAGACCATCGAAGCCTTCGCCCGCGGCGAGATCGTCATCGTCACGGATGACGACGATCGCGAGAATGAGGGCGACCTCATCGTCGCAGCCTCGCTCTGCACGCCGGAGAAGATGGCCTTCATCATCCGCAACACCTGCGGCATTGTCTGCGCGCCGCTGACGGCGAGCGAGGCGCGGCGCCTGCGGCTCGACCCGATGGTCTCCTCGAACGACGCGCCGCTCGGCACCGCCTTCACCATCACGGTCGACGTCAAGCATGGGCTGACCACCGGCATCTCGGCCGAGCAGCGCACCAACACGGTTCGCGCGCTCGCCAACGGCAATATGGGCGCCGCCGATTTCGTTCGGCCCGGCCATGTCTTCCCGCTGATCGCCAAGGATGGCGGCGTGCTGATGCGCTCCGGCCATACCGAAGCCGCCGTCGATCTGTGCAAGCTCGCCGACCTGCCGCAAGTCGGCGTGATCTGCGAGCTCGCCAATGACGACGGCACGGTGATGAAGGGCGCGCAGATCGCCGCCTTCGCGCAGAAGCATGGCCTCAAGCAGATCACGGTGGCCGATCTGATCGCCTACCGGCAGTTGCGCGAGAAGCTCGTCGAGCGGGTGCATTCCTTCCCGGTCAAGACCGCGTTCGGCGAGATGACCGGCCATGTCTACATCACGCCCTTCGACGACACGCAGCATTTCGCCTTCGTGATGGGCAAGCTCGGCGATGGCGAGAAGGTGCCGGCGCGGCTGCATCGCGCCGATGTCGTCGCCGATGTGCTGGGGGGCGCGAGCTCGATCCAGTGCGCATTGCGGCGCTTCCAGCAGGACGGGCGGGGCGTGCTGATCTATCTGCGCGACGGCACCGCCGGCGTGCCGATCAAGAGCGTCGAAGAGGAGGGCTCGGACGCGCTGCGCAGCCAGCAATGGCGCGAGGTGGGCCTCGGCGCGCAGATCCTGCGCGATCTCGGCGTCGCCTCGATCGTCAACCTCGCCTCCTCGCCGCGCTCCTTCGTGGGCCTGAGCGGTTTCGGTATCGAGATCGCGGATACGCAGCCGTTGGAGTGAAAGCGCGCAGCCATTTTGGCGGTCATGCCCGGGCTTGACCCCGGCATCTCGAGACGAGATGGGCCCCGTACCGGAGGCTGCCGGACGGGGAGCTTCGTCAGCTGCCCATCAGCGCGCCAACATGCGCGGCCGTCGATGTCGCGAGGCCTTCGAGATCGTAGCCGCCCTCCAGGACCGAGACGAGGCGGCCGCTGGCGTGCTTGTCGGCGAGATCCAACAGCTTCTGCGTCGCCCAAGCGAAATCGCCCTCGCGCAGGTTGATGTTGGCGAGCGGGTCGCGCCAATGTGCGTCGAAGCCGGCGGAGACGATGACGAGATCGGGTCGGAAGGCCTCGATCCGCGGCAGGATCGCGACCTCGAAGGCCTCGCGGAATTGATCCGAACCGTCGCCGGGCGCGAGCGCGGCATTGACGATGGTGCCGTGGCTGCCGCGCTCGGATGGGGCACCGGTGCCGGGATAGAGCGGCATCTCGTGCGAGGAGGCATAGAGCACGCTGGCATCGTCCCAGAAGATGTCCTGCGTGCCGTTGCCGTGGTGAACGTCCCAGTCGACGATGGCGACGCGTTCGGCGCCATGGACCTTCTGCGCGTGCCGGGCCGCGATCGCCGCACTGTTGAAGAAGCAGAAGCCCATGGCGCGCTCGCGCTCGGCATGGTGGCCGGGCGGGCGCATGGCGCTGAAGGCGTTGCGCGCCTTGCCCGACATCACCTCGTCTACCGCCATGATGGCGCCGCCGACGCCGCGCAAGGCAGCCTCGGCCGTGCCGGGCGACATGGTCGTGTCGGCGTCGAGCTGGACGAAGCCCTCCTGCGGGGAGGCGTCGAGGATCGCCTGCACATAGGCCGGCGGGTGGCAGAGCGCCACTTGATCGATCGTGCCGAGTGGCGCCTCGAGGCGAATCAGCGGCGCGAATCGCTCGGCTTCGAGGGCGCGCTCGATCGCCCGCAGCCGGTCGGGCCGTTCGGGGTGGCCCGGGGGCATGGCATGGAGCAGGCTGGCGGGGTGGGTGATGAGGAGGGTCGTCAAAGGTCTCTATCCGGTGGCGGCGCCATTCAAGCGCAAAACCGTGACCACTTTGCCACGTTCATCGCTGTTGCGGCCGCCATGTCCGGAACAAGATTGCGCCATGCCCGTTTGGAGCCTAGTTCTGCGCGCGACCATCGCTCCCTGCGCCTTGCAGGCCAAGCATCGGCGATACGAAGCGTTAACGTTTGATTCATCATAAAGGCTGCCTGCGGGTCGCTCGGGTGGGGACTATGAAGAAGACCGTTTTCGTTGCCTTGGCGCTGTCGGCCCTTCTGGGTGCCTGCCAGTACAAGAGCGTCGCCGCTCCGGAGCTCTCCGCCCGCGACGCCGAATATATCGCGCTGGTTCCGAAGTTCGACACCTATCTCCCCTATCTCCCCTACGAGATCAGCGATCCGACCGGCCAGCCGCCCGGCACGATCTACATCGATACCAAGGAAAAGTTCCTTTATCTCGTGCTGCCGAACAAGAAGGCGATCCGCTACGGCGTCGCCACCGGCGACGAGGCTTATGGCTGGACCGGCGAGGCCGTGGTGCAGCGCAAGGCCGAGTGGCCGCGCTGGACGCCGCCGGCCGAGATGGTCAAGCGCTGGCCGCATCTGAAGCCGGTGGCGGGCGGTATGAATGGCGGGCCGGAAAATCCGCTCGGCGCGCGCGCGCTCTACCTCTACCAGAACGGCCACGACACGCTCTATCGCATCCACGGCACCAACGAGCCGGAGACGATCGGCCGTTCGGCCTCCTCCGGCTGCATCCGGATGCGCAATATCGATGTGATCGACCTGTTCAACCGCGTTCCGGTCGGCGCCAAGGTGGTCGTGATCTGACGCTCTGCGCGATCGCATTTTCGATGGCGGGTGCCTGTGGCGCCCGCCATTTTTGTTTTCAGCTCCTGCCGAACAGAAAAAGACCGGCGGGAGAGGCTCCGCGCCGGTCAGTTTATTGGGTCAAAAGAGAGTCTCGAAATAGGAGGTCTCAGTCGTCGAAACCGTGGCGAAGGACGCCGGGCAACTCTGCCCTGCGCTCATCGTCCAACTTCCTCAACGCAGGTGAGCTCTGCCGGGTTCCGGCCGCAACGGCCTGAATCGCGATCGGGCGGAAACGCGATGCATAGGTCTCACGGGCGGAGGCGTCGTGAAAGCCCTTGCGAGATTGGGTCTGGGAACGCGCGTCGAGGTGAATCATGGCTCCTGACTTCACTGATGGTCCGATGTCGAAAGGCTTTCGCCTGCCGACCCAAGGGAGCCTGATGCGGGATCGGGACGGCGGCAGGGCGCGATCGTGATCCATTCAAGGCAATTTGTGCCGGCTCATCACATTCGGCCATATTGCTGAACGAATCGGAAAGGGCCGGGCGCCTGGCGCCCGGCCCTTTGCTATTTGTCGCGGAGCCCGAGTCGTCAGGCCGCCAGCAGCCCTTCGCCCTTGGCCCAGGCCAGGGTCTTGTCGAGGGCGCGCTCGCAGCGGTCGAACATCTCGTTGATCTCCGCCTCGGAGATGACGAGCGGCGGGCAGAAGGCGAGACGGTCACCCATGGCGCGGGTGATCAGGCCTTCCTGCAGCGCGAAGGAGACGGCCTTGGCGCCGACGCCCTTCTTGACCTCGAAGGAGGCCTTGGTCTGCTTGTCCTTGACCAGCTCGGCGCCACCGATCAGGCCGACGCCGCGCGCCTCGCCGACGAGGGGGTGCTCGGCGAGCTTGTCGAGGCGGCGCAGGAAGGTCGGAGCGACCTTGGCGACATGGTCGACGATCTTTTCGCGCTGGTAGATTTCCAGCGTCTTCACCGCGACGGCGCAGCCGACCGGGTGGCCGGCATAGGTGTTGCCGTGGCCGAAGGTGCCGATCTTGCGGCTCTGATCGACGAGAACGTCGTAGATCTTGTCGTTCATCATCACGGCGCTGAGCGGGAAATAGGCCGAGGTGATCTGCTTGGCGAGCGAGATCGAGTCGGCCGCCATGCCGTAGGTCTCGGTGCCGAACATCTTGCCGGTGCGGCCGAAGCCGGTGATGACCTCGTCCGAGATGAAGAGGATGTCATATTTGGTGAGGACGGCGTTGACCTTCTCGAAATAGCCCTCCGGTGGGATGATCGCGCCGCCGGCGCCCATCACCGGCTCGGCGATGAAGGCGGCGACCGTATCCGGCCCCTCGCGCAGGATCATCTCTTCCAGCTCGGCGGCAAGGCGCGAGGAGAAGTCCTGCTCGCTCTCGCCGGGCTCGGCGAAGCGGTAATGGTGCGGGCAGGAGGTGTGCAGGATGCCCGGCAGCGGCAGGTCGAAATCGATATGGTTGTTCGGCAGGCCGGTCAGCGAGGCCGAGGCGACGGTGACGCCGTGATAGCCCTTCAGCCGCGAGATGATCTTCTTCTTCTGCGGGCGGCCGAGCGCGTTGTTGAGATACCAGACGATCTTGACCTGGGTGTCGTTCGCATCCGAGCCGGAGGCGCCGTAGAACACCTTGGAGATCGGGACCGGGGCGATCTCCTTCAGCTTCTCGGCCAGCTCGATTGCCGGGTCATGGCTGCGGCCGCCGAAGATGTGCGTGAAGGGCAGCTTCTTCATCTGCTCGTAGGCGGTCTCGATCAGCTCCTGGTTGGAGTAGCCGAGCGAGGTGCACCAGAGCCCCGCCATGCCCTCGATATATTCCTTGCCGGTCGAATCGTAGACGTAGATGCCCTTGCCGCTTTCCAGCACCAGCGGGCCGTTCTCGCGGTGGGTCGCGAGATTGGTGTAGGGATGGACGAGGGTCTCGATGTCCCTGACGGCGACGTTCGACAACATGATGGGGCTCCCGGTCCCTGTTGAGAATACTTGCCACCATACGCCTGAATGTCCGCAAATGTTGAGCGATTTCGGCGCAGGGGACCGCAGACTCTGCTGCAATGCGCCCGGCGGCGTAAAGGCCTGCGGCCCGGCGCGTGAACGGCGCCTCAGCGCGCGAGCGGCGGCGGGGTGAAGCGACTTCCGGCCTCTTCCAGCATGGCGCCGACGGCGATCGCGGTGCGGTCTTCCCCGAAGGGCGCGATGATCTGGACGCCGAGGGGCAGGCCCTCACGCGATTGCATGACCGGCGCGCAGAGCGCCGGCAGGTCGGCGCCGGTGGCGGGTGCGGCCCAGAGCAGAAAATCGAGATAGGGGCGCGGCTCTCCGTTCACGATCAGGCGGCGGGCATGGATGTCCGGGCCGTGATCATGCGGGATCGCGGCGACGGGGGCAGGCGGGCAGAGCACGACATCGTAGCGCGTGAAGAAGCGGGCCCATTGCCGCTTCTGGGCCAGACGGCGCTGGGCGAGCTGGTGGTAGAGGCCGGGCGTCATCCGGGCGCCGCGCGCCTGCAGCGCCTGATGCGAGAGGTCGCCCGGGCTGAAGCGCGAGGCCTGCGCCTGGATGCGGGCGCGCACCTTCGGCGGCAGGCCATAGGCGACGACGGCGTGGTTCAGCAGCGCGTAGACCTCGAAGGCATCGGCAAGGCTGACCGAGGGCCGGGCCGTCTCGTCGATGATGGCGCCGCCTTCGGCCAATCGGCGAGCGGCCTCGCGCACGGCCTCGGAAACCTCCCGGTCGACCGGCGCGAAGGAATCCTCGGCCCAGAGCGCGACACGCAGGCCCTTGGCGCTTCGGGCTCGCGGTTCCGGCAGGGGCGGGCAGGCAAGCACGACGTTACGCGGACCGGCGATCACCGGCAGGATGAGGTCGAGGTCCTCGGCCGCGCGCGTGATCGGCCCAGCGACCATCAGATCGACATTGCGCGCGGTGCGCCGTTCGGGCGGTGGCGGGATCGCACCCCAGGTCGAGACCAGCCCCCAGCTCGTCTTCAAGCCGAAGACGCCGCAAGCATGGGCCGGCCAGCGGATCGAACTGCCGAGGTCGGAACCGAGCTCGAAGGCGCTCATGCCGGTCGCGACCGCGACCGCCGCGCCGCCGGAGGAGCCGCCGGGAGAGCGGGCCTCGTCCCAGGGGTTGTTCGTCACGCCATGGGCGGGATTGTAGCTCTGGAAATCGCCGGAGAAGACCGGGACATTGGTCTTGGCCATGATGACGGCGCCGGCGGCGCGCAGCCTTGCGACTGCCGCGGCATCCTCGGTCGGGACGCGCTCGCGATAGGCCGGCAGACCGCCGGAGGAGGGCAGGCCGGCGACGTCGAAGGCGTCCTTGATCGTGATCGGCAGGCCTTCGAGCGGGCGCGCGGAGCCGGCGGCGATGCGGGCATCGGAAGCCTTGGCCATGGCGCGGGCCGCCTCGCGATCCTCAGCCACCACGGCATTGAGGCGCGGGTTCAGCGCGTCGATGCGGGCGAGGCTCGCCTCCAGCAAATCGGCGGCGCTGAAGCGCCGGGCCAGAAGCGCCTTGCGCAACGCGGTCGCGGATGCGGTCAGGTCGATGGTGGCAGGCACGGCAGCAACCTCACGCGGCATCCTCGGGGCGTATCGTCAGGGAGCATCCGCGGCGCGGGCGAGATCGCGCCAGAGCACGATGAGGCGGTCGAGCTCGGAGAGTTCCTGCGGCGCGAGCTTGCCCAGCGTGCTCGCGACGAAATCGCGCTGGATGGCGATCCCCCTCTCGGCGAGGCGGCGGCCTTCCGGCGTCAGGTGCATGGCGTAGGAGCGCCGATCGCCGGCGATGGCGCGGCGCTCGACCAGTCCGGCCTGCACCAGCCGGTCGACCAATCCGGAGACGTTGCCCTTGGTGACGTAGAGCCGTTCGGCCAGCTCGCTCTGGCTGATGCCTTCCTGTTCGGTCAGCGTCGAGAGCAGGTCGAATTGCGGAATCGAAAGGCCGATGGTGCGGATGCGCGCCGTGATCTGCGTCAGCATGCGCTGGTGCAGCCGCATGACGCGGAACCAGACGCGGTCGGCCTCGGACGAGGCTTGCGGCACGGGCTTGGTCGCTGACAAAAAAGCATACCCCGACGAATGACGGATCAGACCTAAACCATCTCGACCGGTCAGGCGAGATCGCCATGCGTCTTACCTTACGCAAAGTGGAGGTCACGCTCCTGGGTGCTGCACCGGACCGGGCGTCCGAAGGGCTCACTTCACTTTCCGCGGAAGCCGTCGCTATCCTGCCGGCAAAACAGATGACGCCCGGGAGAAACGACCATGCTCGGCCTGATGCAGAACTGGCCCCTTCTGCTCCATCGCATCATCGACCACGCCGCCATCCAGCACGGCACGCGCGAGGTCGTCACCCGCGCGATCGAGGACGGAACGCTCCGGCGCCGTCCCTATGCCGAGATCAGGAGCCGCGCGCTGCGAGTGGCCAAGCGCCTGCAGCGCGAAGGCATCGGGATCGGCGACCGCGTGGCGACGCTGGCCTGGAACAGCGACCGCCATCTCGAGCTCTGGTACGGCATCAGCGGCATCGGCGCGATCACCCATACGGTCAATCCGCGGCTGTTCCCGGAGCAGATCGCCTGGATCGTGAACCATGCCGAGGACCGGCTGATGTTCCTCGACCTGACCTTCGTGCCGATGATCGAGGCGATTCAGGAGAAGCTGCCCAGCATTGCGCGCTTCATCATCCTCACCGATGCGGCTCACATGCAGCCATGCACGCTCAGGGGTGCGGTCCCCTATGAGGAGTGGCTGGCCGAGGCCGACGATGATTTCGCCTGGGCGGATTTCGACGAGAACACGGCGGCCGGGCTCTGCTACACCTCGGGCACGACAGGCGGGCCGAAGGGCGTGCTCTATTCGCACCGCTCGAACGTACTGCACGCGCTGGCCTGCGCCGCGCCGGATTATATGGGGCTGTCGTCGCGCGACACGGTGATGCCGGTGGTGCCGCTCTTCCATGCCAATAGCTGGTCGCTGGCCTATTCGGCGCCGATGACCGGGGCGAAGCTGGTGATGCCGGGCGCCAAGCTCGACGGTCCCTCGCTGCACCAATTGCTGGAGGATGAGGGCGTGACCATGACCGCGGCGGTGCCGACGGTCTGGCTCGGGCTTTTGCAGCATCTGGAGGCGACGAACGGCAAGCTTTCAACGCTGAAGCGCGTCGTCATCGGCGGTTCGGCCTGCCCGCGCGCGATGACGGAAGCCTTCGAGCGCAAATACGGCGTCACCGTCGCCCATGCCTGGGGCATGACCGAGATGAGCCCGCTCGGCTCCTTCTGCTCGGTCAAACCGGTCTATCAGGAGCTCGAGGGCGAGAAGCTCTACGATCTCAAGGTCAAGCAGGGCCATCCGCCCTTCACGGTGGAGTTCCGCCTCACCGACGATGCCGGGCGGGACCTGCCCTGGGACGGCAAGACCTTCGGCCGGCTGAAGGTGCGTGGCCCAGCCGTGGCCGGCGCCTATTTCAAGCGCGATGAGGAGATCCTCGACGATCTCGGCTTTTTCGACACCGGCGATGTCGCCACCGTCGATCCTGCCGGCTACATGCAGATCACCGACCGCTCGAAGGACGTGATCAAATCCGGCGGCGAGTGGATCTCCTCGATCGATCTGGAAAACCTCGCCGTCGGCCATCCCGACGTGGCGGAGGCGGCGGTGATCGGCGTCGCCCATCCGAAATGGGACGAGCGGCCGCTGCTGGTGATCGTGCCGAAGGCGGGCCGCACGCCGAGCAAGGACGAGATGCTCGCTTTCATGACCGGCAAGATCGCGAAATGGTGGCTGCCGGACGATGTCGTGCTGGTCGAGGCCATTCCGCATACCGCAACCGGCAAGATCCAGAAGACGGTGCTGCGCGAGATGTTCAAGGATTACCGGCTGCCGGGGTGACAGGGAGAGGCCGCAACGCAAAACGGCGCCCTTTCGGGCGCCGTGTCGTTATCGTGGATGTAATGCGGCTAGGCCGCGTCTGAGGTCCTCAGAACTCTTCCCTTCCGGTGTCGATGGCGCGGCCATTGGCGACCTTGCGGGGGGCTGGGGCGGTCCGGGACTGGACGAAGGCGGCCTCGGCGAGCTGGCGCAGCCGCG